>JAETOE010000055.1 GCA_021771815.1 Roseburia hominis | reverse complement strand
CATATGTCCTTTTTCTCATATGATGACTTGAAAAATCAAATGAAAAGATATCTGAACCGTTCAAACAACATCCCTATGCAGGTACTCGGATGGAAATCAGCTTTGGAAAAACGGCATGAATTAGAAACTCTATAACAACCCTTGTTTATCGATTAAAATTCATAATAGCACATCAACCCTTTTTCTTTTGAAATGTTGGTGTCACATCATTGACTAATATACATTTTTTAATTGCTGTATTCCCCATTTTCCGCCCTTTGTGCATTTTATCCGAATTTTCGCGTCATTATAGCGGTTATTATATTTGTATGCTATCATTTTTTCGCTGTCGACTCTTTCCAGTAGGGAGGAGGTGATACGTCATGTTGGAATACATAACTGCTTTTCTCATTTCCGTATTGGCAAGCGCAGCTGGCTACTACCTTTGCAAATGGCTGGACGGAAATAACTAGACAGCACCAGCCTAAGAAAGCCCCAGAGCTGGCACTCCGGGGCTTTCGATTTGTACGTCATGTACATAACTGCTTTTCTATCTATTGCCAATATAACATATGCAGTAATCAAAAGCAAGTATTCATCAGAAAATTTCTCGTGTTACCCAAGCAGCTCTAAAAGCTCTTCCCTCGTAAACGATACGGAATCCATTCCCTCTCCCTCGAGAACCTGCTTTGCAAGCTGCTTCTTTTTCTCCTGAATGGCGATGATCTTCTCCTCGATCGTACCCTCGGACACCAGCTTATAGACCGTCACCACATGTGTCTGCCCGATACGGTGCGCGCGGTCGGTCGCCTGATTCTGCACTGCCACATTCCACCACGGGTCGTAGTGAATCACGATATCCGCCGCCGTGAGGTTCAGTCCCGTGCCTCCGGCTTTTAAGGAAATGCAGAATACCGGGACGTCATCCTCGTTAAAGCTCTCGACCATCTGCATCCGCTTTTCCTTTCCGACTGCGCCCGTCAGCATATAGTACGCAATCCCCGCTTTCTTAAGACGCTCCGCAAGGCGGTCTAACATCGACGTGAACTGCGAGAACACCAGAACCTTATGCCCGCTTCCCACCGCGTTCGCAAGCAGCTCCATACACATTTCCGTCTTGGCAGACTCCCCGCGGTAGCCCTCGAACAAAAGTGCCGGATCACAGCAGATCTGCCGCAGCTTTGTAAGTTCTGCAAGTATCTGAATCTTTTCCGATCGGAATTCCTGATCGGACTTCTCCGTAAGACTCTGCCTCATGCGCTGTACGTGTGCATCGTAGAGCGCAAGCTGCTCTCCGGTCAGCTTCGCGAAAACATTTTCCTCCAGCTTTGCCGGAAGATCGCTAAGAACCTCCCCCTTTAAGCGGCGCAGGATAAACGGTCGTATCATACGCTGCAGACGCTCCATCTTATTATCGTCGCCGTTTGTGACGATCGGCAGTTCGATTTCCTCACGGAAACGCTGATAGGTATAGAGAAAGCCCGGCATCAGATAGTCAAATATACTCCACAGCTCGCTCAATCGGTTCTCGATCGGCGTTCCGGTAAGCGCGAGCTTAAATCCCGCGGTGATCTTCTTGACGCCCTTCGCCGCCTGCGTGCCCGGATTCTTGATATACTGCGCCTCATCGATGACCTGTATCGCAAAGACCATCGTCTGATACAACTCGGCGTCCCTTTTTAAAAGATCATACGACGTAATCAGAATCTCGCCGTCCTTCGTGTGCCGCACGATGCGCTCACGCTCCGCGGCAAGTCCTGTCACCACGACCGTATGAAGCTGCGGCGCGAACCGCTCGATTTCCTTCTGCCAGTTATAGACCAGGGAAGCCGGGCATACAATCAGGGAACGCCTGCTCTCCCGCGCTCTGGCATCCGCTTCTTCCTGCTCCGCGACAAGAAGGCTGATGACTTGAAGCGTCTTTCCAAGCCCCATATCGTCCGCCAGAATCCCGCCGAACCCATTTTCCCGCAGTGTCTTAAGCCACAAAAAGCCGCTCTTCTGATAGCCGCGCATCACACCCTTAAGGCTCTCCGGCACCTCGTAATCGCTATCTTCGATGGTCTTCATATTGCGGATCATCCCTTTAAACTCCCTGTTTTTCTCCACAGAAAGTCCCTGATTGTCTTTTAGTGCCGCGTCTAAATACATCGCGCGGTATTTTGGTACGTTAATATGCCCTTTTTTCAGATTCGCTTCCGTAAGACGCAGGTCTTCACTGATTTCCGCCAGAAGACCAAGCCCGTCGTCCCGGATATCCAGGAAATCACCGTTTTTCAACCGGACATACTTCTTCCTGCGGTCATAGCGCGCCAGAAGATATGCCAGTTCATCCCGCGACATTTCCTCCGAATGAAGCGTCAGTTCCAGCAGATCGCTCTTTAGCGCCACGCCGACCGATACCGCCGGGGAGGACACCACCTTTATACCGCGGAAATCCTCCGTCGTGTAGATCGACATATACTCGCTCAACCTCTGCAGCCCGCCGTTTATAAGCTGATAGAGCATTTCCTCATTGTGAGTCAAAAGGAAAATCGTTCCGGCAAGCCCATGCTCGTTAAAATACGGCTCGACCAGGCTCCGGATGCGCATTTCCTCCGCGATATCCCGCACCTCCCCGGGCGCGACCGGATTTAACACATTATACTTGTCGTCCCCGTACGCCGCCACGAGCTTCGCTCCCACGGTCTGATTATCCTGTTTGTCCAGATACAGCTCAAATTCCGGCTTCCTCGGCACATAAAGCGTCTCGTCAAAGCCCTCAGACGAAATTATAAATGTCTCTTTAAGAAGCGGCAGCAAATCGCGGCAGAACGCCGGAAGCTCCTCCGCAGCAATATAGCACTGTCCGCCTGCCTGACGCTCCAGATAATCAAAGAACTTCCCCGTCTTCTCCTTAAGCGCCGCGCTGCTCCGATAAATCACCCCGTCGTCGTAAAAATAATAATAACGGCTTCCCTTTATGATATGCAGCTCCTCGAGCAGCAGAAAAACTCCCGACGCTCCGGTACGGATTTCTAGCTTCGGACGGCGCTCTTCCTCTGCCACCCGCCATGAAGCTTCCTCCCCGTAGCCGATTTCTCCCGGGAACGAGTCCCCGCCCACCGCTGCAAAAAAGCGATCAATGCCTACTTCGTCCAGCTCCATCGTGCGCTCATAGCCGCCGGTGTATGCATAGTAAGCATGAAACTGGCTCTGCCGCTTCCTATCCCGCTCCTGCTGCTGCATAAATTCCGCCATATGCCACGCATGTTCCGTAAATGCCTGTCGATTGTGATAAAAGTCCAGTTTCTTTCCATAGCGTACCTTTTCATTCTGGGCGATTGCCTGCAAAAACGCAGAAATATTCTTAAGGACATATTTCTGTTCCGTTCCGATCTTAAATTCTACGGTTGCATAACTGTAATCCAGCTTAAAATACGGTTCAATCTCTACCTTGCCATAAATGCCCTCCGGTATGAGATAACTCACGCCCGCGCGCAGGGAATACTGGTTCAGAAGCGCCTTTAACGCCTGCGGCGTCTGCATGGCGGCAACATGACCGCTCTCCTTCGTCTCCTCTTTCTTCCCGTCAGGCCTGCCCTGTTTCGCCCGCAGGATATCCGCTGCCGGTCTGCGGTTCACATATGCAAGCAGCACCGCCGCGCAGTGCTTGCACATTCCCTCATAATTGTAGAATGCCTCACAGGTGCAGCTGCAGTTTGACACTTCCGCAAACTCCTCGTCCACGACCGCCGTTACCTGATAACTCCTCTCAATCTGTCCGCGCACCTTCGCGCGAATTTCCGCCTTTGGAAATCCGTTTTCCAGATATATGTCATAGGAAAAATCCAGGACTCCGCCCGTCTCGTACAATTCCTTTCCCCTCCGGTACGTCGCCGGATACGCTTCTTCTTTGATGTCAGATACGGAAAACATACTTTTCTCCTCCAGATGGCAGTCTGCTTATTTTTTGTTATCTTATTATTCTACCACAAATGCATGTTTTCTGCGCAACTTTTTTGCATCGAAAAAAGCAGTCTCCTAGAAGACTACTTTTATCTCTGTTCCCACATTTTCCTCACTTGTAAGCGTAATCTGCGCCTCATGCTGCGCGACAATGTGCTTTACAATGGCAAGCCCAAGTCCCGTGCCGCCAGTGGATTTCGAACGACTCTTATCCACGCGGTAAAAACGCTCAAAGACCCTCTCCTGCTGCTCTGCCGGGATCCCGATTCCGGTGTCGCGCACGAGCACCATCGGTCTTGCGTTCTCCATTCCGGTGACGATTGTGACCGTTCCGCCACGTTTATTGTAGCGCACGGCGTTGCTGCAAAGATTGTAGAGCAGTTCTTCTACAAGTGTCTTGTTTGCATTCACCGTGACAGACTCCCCTTCCAACAGAAGCGTGACCTCATTTTTCTCTGCGGAAAGCTTCATCTGACCGATACAGTTCCCCGCAAGCTCATACAGATCGACCGGCTCAAATTCAAGTTTCAAGTCGCTGTTATCAAGCTCCGAGAGCTTGATGATATCGTTGATAAGCGTTTGTAAGCGCTCGGCGCTCCGGTGGATTTCATCCGCGAAATGCTCCGTATCATGCTCATCCGTCATACCGCTCGCAATCAGTTCCGCGTAGCCGGAAATCGCCGTCAGCGGCGTTTTTAGTTCGTGCGAGACATTCGCGGTAAATTCCTGACGCATACGTGCGTGGTTTAAAATATCAACATGCTGCTGCTTGATCGTCGAAATGAACGGACGCATCTCCTCGTAGACCTCCGCCTCATCGACGAGCACAATATTCTTCGCCATCTTCTCGATCGGTTCGACGAACCTCCGTGTCATGCGCTTTGCAAATCCGGCGCATATCAGAAAAATGCCGACTCCCACGCCGACGATCAGTCCCGCCATGTTTAAGACAAGATGATAAATGCTTGCGCTCTCTTTGCCAAGACGCAGGATATTTCCGTCGGGAAGACCCATTGCATAATAAAAGGTATGCTGCGCAGAGGTAGCAGATCTGCGCATACCGCGCCCCTCGCCGACCGCAAGGGCCCGCCCGATCTCCGGGCGTCCTCTGTGATTCTCCATTTTCTCCTCGTCCTGCATGCTGTCGTAAATCACGTTCCCGTCTCTGTCTATCAGTGTAATGCGAAGTCCGTCCCCGGCAAGCTGCGAGGATATTTCTGCTTCCTCCCCTGTAAAGTCCAGCCTGGAAATCACATGCACATTCGCCTTTAAATCATCAAAAATCTGCTCCAACAGAATGCTATAAAAAAGGAGGATAGAACATACGGCAGTCACCACGATGGCGATTGCCGCAATTAACATAAACTTTTCATTTAATTTTTTCTTCATTCTATCATATACCCTACATTGCGCACTGTCTTGATGCAGCTCCCCGACGCGCCCAGCTTCTGGCGCAGGGTCTTAATGTGCATATCGACCGTGCGGCTCTCGCCCTCGTACTCAAAGCCCCAGACCTGATCCATAATCTTATCGCGCGAAAGCACGATGCCCTTGTTGACCATCAGATACTTGAGCAGCTCAAATTCCTTGAACGTCAGCTCGCACGGCTTATCTCCCAGAAATACGGCGTGCTTGTCGTTATCGACCGTGATGTCCCCATGATGGATCTGCGCCTCTATATCCGCACTCTGCGTCCGGCGAAGCAGCGCTTTGACGCGGGAAATCAGTTCCATCACGCCAAACGGCTTTGTAATATAATCGTCCGCGCCAAGATCCAACCCCTTGACCTTGTCCAACTCGCTTGTTTTCGCTGTCACCATGATAATCGGAATCCCTGCTGTCTCTTTATCCGCGCGGATAGCGGACAGGATTTCCAATCCGTTCTCATCCGGCAGCATGATATCCAAAAGGAGCAGGGACGGCAGCGCCTTCTTCATGCGCGCAAAAAGCTGCGCGCCGCTTCCAAATTCTTCCACCTCATATCCGCTGTTCTTTAACGCATAGCGCTCAATCTCCCGGATATTGACATCGTCCTCAACAATATAAATCGTTGCCATCATTTCCTCTTTTCTGCAGCCGCAGGACATTCCCTAAAGAGAATACTTCTCGCCGAATTCCGCCAGAAGCCTTGTGAACTCTGCGCTCTCCGCCTCGTCAAGCTGATCGGTAAAGCTGTGCTCTTCAATCTGCGTATCCTTAAGCTGCATCATATACACCGCAATGTTGGAACAGTGATCCGCCACACGCTCGTAGTTCATGGCAAGATCCGAGAGTACAAGACCAAGCTCCATCGTGCACTTACCCTTGCGCAGCCGCTTCATGTGATGCTTCTTCACATCCTTGTTCAATTCGTCAATGACTTCCTCGAGCGGCTCTACGGTACGTGCGAGCGTCTGATTGTTCTGCACGAAAGCCGTTGTCGTACGGCTTAGGATATCCTCGATCGCCTTTCCGTACAGCATCATCTCCTCTTTCCCCTTCTTAGAGAACTCAAGATCGCCCTTTTTCATCTGCTGCGCATTTTCAACTACGTTTATCGAATGGTCGGAAATCCGCTCAAAGTCGGTGATACAGTGGAGCAGCGAGGTCACGCGCAGGCTGTCGCTGTAAGAAAGATTCTCACTGCTCAGTCTCGTCAGGTACGCGGTTATCTTATCATCATAAGTATCGACCCGGTTCTCTTTTGCGATGACGTCCTCTATCTTTTCCTCGGAATAATCCGTAAGCACAGACATCGCCTCCAGAAAGCTGTCCCTCGTCATCTCCGCCATCTGGCTCACCAGGGAACGGCACTGCTCAATTGCAAATGCAGGGGAACTTAAGAAACGCTCGTCCAAAATCACAAAAACATCTTCCGCCGTCTTCTTCTCATCCTCAGTCTGCGGAATGGTAAGGTAAGCCAGCTTTTCAAGCCCCTTCGTAAACGGAAGCAGAGCAACCGTTGTAAATATATTAAAAATACTGTGAATCAACGCTATATCCGCAGCGCCGACCACATCGTCCGTAAACGGAAACGCAAAAATCGCATCCCCCGCATAGAACAGTACTAGGAAAATAACCGTTCCTATCAAATTAAAATACAAATGTACGAACGCGGTACGCTTCGCACCCTTGCTCGCTCCGATCGCGGAAATCATCGCCGTCACGCAGGTTCCGATATTCTGGCCCATGATAATGGGAACGGCGGACCCAAACGTAAAGCCGCCCGTCACCGACAACGCCTGCAGGATACCGACCGAAGCCGAAGAACTCTGAATCACGGCTGTGAGCAGCGCGCCCGCAAGCACTCCTAAGATCGGGTTTTTGAACATCGTCAAAATATTCGTAAACTCCGGCACGTTGGCAAGCGGCTTCACAGCGCCGCTCATCGTCTCCATGCCGTACATCAGCACGGAAAATCCGAGCAGAATCTCTCCGACATCCTTTTTCCTGTCGCTCTTGCCGGACATGATAAAGATAATACCGATCATGGCAAGAATCGGCGAAAAAGAGGTCGGCTTTAACATCTGTACAAAAAAGCTGCCTCCCTCGATTCCGGTCAGGCTGAGAAGCCACGCCGTAATCGTTGTACCCACATTCGCACCCATAATGATGCCGATTGCCTGCGACAGCTTCATAATACCGGAATTTACAAAGCCGACTACCATAACGGTCGTCGCAGACGACGACTGAATCACCGCCGTGACTCCAGCGCCAAGCAATACTGCCTTAAACGGATTCGAGGTCAGGTTCTCCAGAACGCGCTCCAGCTTTCCGCCGGACATCTTCTCGAGTCCCGCACCCATGACGTTCATTCCATACAAAAACAGCGCCAGCCCGCCGATGAGAGTCAGTATTCCAAAAATATCCATCTCATTCTCCTTTACAAACAACTGCTTTTTCATAATCTATTCAACACATACATTATCATTTATAACGTATTTTTTGTCGTTTTGCAATTATAATCCAAGGAGTCTATGAAATTTTTCCCAGATGCGTAAAGTTTGGGTCAGTTTTTTGTAAAATCCGTGTAAAATCCCGCCCCATGAAAGCAATGCTCTAATTGACGTGTTCTCCGGTAATCGAATAAATCACCCACTCGGCGATATTCGTTGCGTGATCGCCGATCCGTTCAAAATACTTTGCCACCATCAGCATATCCGTCGCCTGCTCACCGTTTTGTACATTTTCATTGATTTTTCCGATAAGCTCCTGCTTGAAATCCGCAAAAAGCGAATCCACCACATCATCCTGTGCGATCACGTTCCTCGCAAGCTCGAGATCCTTATTGACAAAGGCGTCGACGCTCTTTATTACCATGTCTGTCGTCTCTTTTGCCATATTCTCCACCAGATTAATGTTGATCTCGCTGCGCTCGTATTCCGAACCCGCCATCAAAATCGTCATCTCGGAGATATCCGCCGCATGGTCGCCGATGCGCTCCATGTCGGTAATCATCTTAAGCGCCGCGGAAATCAGCCTTAGATCCTTTGCGACCGGCTGCTGCTGTAAGAGCAGCTTCATGCACAGGGATTCGACGGCCTTTTCCTGCCCGTCGATCTCTTCATCAAAGGCGATCGCCTTTTTGGCCTTCTCGGTGTCCTGGCGCACCAGTGCGGAAATTCCCATCTCAATTGCACGCTCAATGAGACTTCCCATCTGTATCAGTTCATTGTTCAGCTCAAGCAGCTGTCTGTCAAACCTGTTTCTCATAATTTCCCCCTATCATCCAAATCGTCCCGTGATATAATCCTCTGTCCGCTTATCCTGCGGCACGGAGAAAAGCTTTTCTGTTTCGCCGCTCTCGATGACCTCGCCCAACAGGAAAAATACCGTCTTATCCGAGACACGGACTGCCTGCTGCATATTGTGCGTTACCATGATGATCGTGTATTTTTTCTTCAACTCGATCACCAGGTCTTCAATCTTGGAGGTGGAAATCGGGTCAAGCGCGGAAGTCGGCTCGTCCATAAGGATAACCTCCGGATCTACCGCAAGCGCACGCGCGATGCAGAGCCTCTGCTGCTGCCCGCCGGACATCCCGATCGCGCTTCTTTTCAAGCGGTCCTTCACCTCGTCCCAGATTGCAGCGTCCCGCAGGGACTTTTCTACGATCTCATCGAGCTTTGCCTTGGAACGAATGCCGTGTGTGCGTGGTCCGTAGGCGATATTATCATAAATGCTCATCGGAAACGGATTCGGCTTCTGGAATACCATCCCGACGCGCTTACGGAGGAGATTCACGTCCATTCCCCTGTAGATATCCTCCCCGTCCAGCAATATTTCCCCGGTGATCTTGCAGCCCTCCACCAGATCGTTCATGCGGTTCAAACACTTGATAAAGGTGGATTTCCCGCAGCCGGACGGTCCGATGAACGCCGTGATTTCCCTCTCCTGAATACTCATATTAATATTTTTCAACGCCTGAAAATCTCCGTAATAGAGATCCAGATTCGATATCTTAAACTTCTCTCCCATATTCTTTTCCTTCCGTCTCAATCCTGGAAAAACCGCTTCTTTTTCTCATTTCGTTGCCTCAAGGCGCTTTGCGGCAAGCGATGACAGTCCATTCATCAGTAGCACGACAAACAGCAGCACGACCGCCGTCGCATTCGCCTCGTTTTTGTGCAGACCTTCGTTCGAGAGCACGTACATGTGAATCGCGAGCGTCCTTCCTGAATCCATCAGTCCCGCGACGCCCGTCACCGTACCCGCCGTGTAAATCAGAGCCGCCGTCTCGCCGACAATTCGTCCGACGGAAAGAATGATACCGGACAAAATTCCCGGAACCGCTGCCGGAAGCACAATCTTAAATATCGTGCGAAGCTTCCCCGCACCGAGTCCGAAGCTTCCCTCGCGGAACGAATCGGGCACGCATAAAAGCGCCTCCTCGGTCGTGCGCATGATCGTCGGCAGCACCATGATTGCGAGCGTTGCCGCGCCGGACAGCATCGAGTAGCGCCAATGCAGTGCGATATTGAAAAACAGCATACCGAACAATCCATAGATAATCGACGGTATTCCGGTGAGTGTCTCTGCGGTCAGCCGCACAAGCTCCACAAGCTTATTACCTTTCTTTGCGTATTCCACCAGATAAATCGCCGCACCAATGCCAAACGGCACGGAGAACAAGAGTGCAATCACCACCATCTCGATCGTATTGATGATTGCCGGAAGCATGGAGACATTTTCTGAATTGTATTCTATAGAAAAAAGACCCGGCTTTAAATAGGGAACACCGCTTATTAATATGTAGCCCACCAGAAAAAGCAGTGTGATAACCGTAATGACCGCTGCGAGTATCACAAGCAGTAACAGAAGCAGCGAGCCGGGATGCTTCGCGTAGGAGCGCAGCTTATCCTGTAAAGACATTTTATTGATTGGAGCCATATTCTTATCCACCACGCCCTACTCCTTTCTGCTTCTCTTAATTGCCGAGAAACACAGATTTATAATCAGAATGAACACGAATAATACTACGCCCGTCGCGATCAAGGCTTCCCTGTGAAGATCCGTCGCATAGCCCATCTCCATGACTATATTTGTCGTCAATGTGCGGACTCCGTCCAGAATACTGTCCGGAACACGCGGCTGGTTTCCCACGACCATCATGACCGCCATCGTCTCACCGAGCGCACGTCCGACGCCAAGGATGATCGCGGCAAGAATCCCCGATTTCGCTGCCGGAACAATGACCGTGAACACACTCCGCTCATGCGTTGCCCCGAGTGCGAGCGCTCCCTCGTAGTAACTCTGCTCCACCGCGTGGATCGTCGGTTCCGACGCGCCGATAATCGTAGGTAAAATCATGATTCCGAGCAAAATCGCCCCGCAGAGAATGCTCTGCCCGTTGCTGTCAAAATGCTCTCTGATAAACGGCACGAGCACGATCAGTCCAAAGAACCCATAGACGATGGACGGTATTCCCGCAAGCAGGTTTACCACCGGCTTTAATATTTTATACAGCTTTGCCGGGCAGAACCTCGCCATAAAGACCGACATCAGAACGCCTATCGGCACACCGATGACAAGCGCCCCGCCTGTGACATAGATACTTCCCAGAATCATCGGGAAAATTCCGTATTTATTGTTTCCCGGCTTCCAGTCCGTTCCGGTCAGAAACTCTGCAACGCCGATCTTATGCATTGCCGGAATGCCGTTCGCAAAAAGGAATACGCAGATCAGCATGGCGGCTGCGATGGAGACGACCGCAGCCAGCAGAAATACATATTCCATTACCTTTTCTCTCGTTTTCATAAGAGCCCCCAAACCTGTTACTGTACTGCGTCCCAGGTGGTCGTCTCACCTGTAAATATGCTCTTTACTGCCTCGGAAGAAAAATCCTCCGCCGGGTTATCCTGATTTACGATAACCGCGATACCGTCCATTGCAATCTTTGTTGCAGTCAGCCCTGCTTCTGTCTCAGAATCCTTCAGCTCGCGGGACGCCATACCGATATCAAGCGTACCGTCCGCCGCGCCTGTCATACCTGTGGTAGAATCGCTTGTCAAAAGCTCGATCTCTACGTTTGCATTGACTGCCTTATATGCCTCGATCAGCTTCTCCATAACCGGAGATACGGAAGAGGAACCGCCGACTACGACCTTGCCCTCCGCACCGTTGGATGCGAAAGCTGCCGCCGCATCATCACCGATGTAACCGTTCTCTGTGATGACTGCCTGCCCCTCCGCGCTCATGATGTAGTTGATGAAATCCTGTGCGGCGTCGCTTACCTCGCCGTTCGTTGCAATGTTGAACGGTCTTGCGATTGTATATGTACCGCTCTTAATGTTTTCCACCGTAGCCTCTGCTCCGTCGATCTTCGCCGCCTTTACGGTGTCATTTAAAGAGCCGAGCGATACATAACCGATTGCGTAGGCATCGCCTGCTACAGAGGTCAGCATGACGTCCGTGCTGTTCGTGATAATCGCCTCTACCGTGGTGTTGTCGACCTTCTCGCCGCTTGCGTCCTTCTCCTCGATACCGAACAGCTCAATGAACGCGCCTCTGGTACCCGAGCCATCCTCGCGGGAATATACCGCGATAGAAGAAGCCGTATCAAAATTTCCGTTTTCTGCCGGAGCATCTGCCGTATTATTCGCTGTGCCCTCTGCTGCCGCGCTATTTCCGCAGCCCGTAAGCATGCCTGTTGCAAGTACGCCTGTCAATAACATACACATTACTTTCTTTTTCATTTTACATTCCTCCATGTAATTACGATTTGCTTCGCCGTCAATTTCTGGCGTAAGCATATTCCGGGACCTTCCTGTTTTGCCCCGCTTTTCTTCTGATCTTTCTTACATGGCTTACTTTACAGCGGCAATGTAAAATGCAAAGGAGAGGTTCTGTAAAACCTTTGTAAAATAAAAATAAAGTTCCCGCTAATGTTTCATGCCCTACATCTTCTCGATCCGTTTGCGCAGCTCCAGCATCTTATTGTCCACCTTCGCAATCACATCGGAATAATTCTTCGTCTCCCGCTCGACATTCAAAATCTGCCCGGCGTCCTTCTTGTAACACATCTGCGTATCAAGTTCCGCCCAGTAGTCCATGGCGAATGAACGTATCTGGATTTCCACGCGCGTTTCATTTGTCGTCTCATTGTACGTAACCGGGACGCCCACAATCAGGTGTATACTCTGGTAGCCGCTCTTCTTCGGTGTTTTTACATAATCCTTTTCCTTTAAAATGGTGAAATCCTTCTGATTTCTGACCGCCTCCGCGACCTGATAAATATCGTCGCAGAAGTAACAGACCACCCGGATACCCGCAATATCGTTAAGCGTTTCCGCCGCTTCCTCAAATGTCACGCTGCGTTCCTTCTTCTTCAGCTTTTTTATAATACTGTCCGCCGTCTTGATGCGCGAGGACATATTGCGAATGACCTGACGGTGATACTTCTCCGTCAGGTCAGCATTGATCAGTCTGAGTCTCGCCTCTACCAGTTCCATCGCATATTCATAGAAAAGCTGCACCATTGGATTCTGGATTTTTTCCCTTAACAGGTCCTCCATCGACAAATTTTTCACTCCGTTTTGGTTTCCTTCTATTTCTATTCGCTTTTTCGTCTTTTTAGAATCTTTCTTTGGCAAGATACGTACTCCCCTTTCATCTGCCCCTCTCCTGATTGTGAATCACCCGCACCAGCTCATGCGTCAGCTTTCCGTCGATGTATTCCGCGGCTATCTCCTTCCCGCGATCCGGATAATTCGTAATCATGGCGTCCACCTGCTGCTCGCAGACCATGCGCATATGCTCTTCCTTATTTACCGTCCAGACATGCACCCTCTTGCCGTGCTTTCTGCAATCCCCCATATAACCCGGGTACTGCAGATTATAGATCGCCGGGTGCATCGCGTCCGCCCCCACGACATAAGCGCCGTAGCTGACCGGATTTATAATCCCGTCACTGTATAACATTCCTGTCTTTGCCGCTTTGTTCTGCTCTTTGATGCGCTGTATTGTGTAGTGATTGAAGGAAGAATACCACACACGGTCTTCCATCCCCATGCGCGCTGTCAAATCAAGAACGCGCTCCTCGATCTCCGAATAAAATACTACGCCCGTCTTAAGTTCCACATTCACGGTCAGACCCGTCGGCTTCATCAGCTCGTATACCTCCTCCAACGTCGGTATGACGGCGCGCCCGCTCTCCAAATGCGTCTTGTTAAAGTTGTACCTCGCCAGCTTCGCGTAAGTGAAATCCTTTACCCGGCCTGTTCCGTCGCTCGTGCGGTCGATCGTCTCATCGTGGATGACGACCAGTTCCCCGTCCCTTGTGAACTGTACGTCCAGTTCGATGCCGTCCGCCCCCTGCTCGATTGCTTTTTCAAACGCCAAAAGTGTATTTTCCGGTGCATATCCGCTCGCTCCGCGGTGTGCCCATACCAATGTCCTGTCCATTGTTTCCCTCTCTTTATCTTTCACCTGGATTCTCTTTTTTATCATATGAAATAATTGTAAAATCTCTCCGACATATTTTGTAAAATTGGGGCAGGCTATGTAAAATAGATGTAAAAGATTTGGTAAAACAAACCGCCCCACCTTTCCGTAAAAGCGGTCTCAGCCATTCTTTGAAGTGGACAAACAGAGACGCATGACATACAATCTGTACTGTGGAGGAAATACTATGTATTATCATGCGTCAAGAACCGGAGATATTAAGAAATTAGAACCAAGAATTTCAAACCATGGCGTTCCTTTGGTCTACTTTTCGACCAAACCGGAAAATACCCTGGTCTATCTATCAAATGCTGTGGAAAAATTCTGCAAAGAAACCGGCTTTTGTTATGACGGCACATGGGAAAAATGGGCAACCTATGGGTTTGACAATCACGGGACTCTCATATTGGAAGAATATTATCCAAATGCTATTTATGACACCTATAAAGGTGTAGACGGCTATATCTATATCGCTGATGATGTTCCCTGTTTAAAAATACTGGCGGATATTCCTAACGCCGTGACTACTTCTGAATGTGTAACGGTACGGGATTGTATTTATGTTCCTGACGCTTACGATGCACTGCTGGACGCTGCCGCTAAGGGACAACTCGTTCTAAAAATATATGAACAACATCATACGGAAAAACTGGAATGGATCAGGCGGACAATCCGACAGGAATACGCTTCCTGCCATAATCACCCGGAGTATAAGTATTTTCTAAAGGCGCATTTTGAATTTTTGTGAGCCTAATACCCTTTTACCCTATAGCTCTCACGATAGCTTTTGCTGAAAAACTTCCTTCAGATTATCAATCGCCATCCCCACATCCAGCGTATGGAAACCGAGCCAGCACTCATTCATTGTCTCTGCTCCGGCAGTCTTATATATTTCCTTACTGCTTTCGCCCGTATAATAATGCCAATAACGATATGTGTAGCCAGTCCAATACATGACTTCTGTCCCATACGTTTCCCCCGCTTTTTTGAGTCCGCCGACTTCCTCATTAAGCTCTTCTAAAATATATTCTTCCCCCGCCCATTGCAAACGATCATATACATCATCAAGCGCTGCGGCGGCTTTGCTGTTCATGAAAGCATCTACAAACAAAGGACAATCATATCCGTTTTTCACTGCCAACTCAAACAGACGTCCCTGTATATCACAAAGCTGACGCTTCTGTAGATTCAAATTTGCCATATCACTCACCCGCCTTTAAAATCTCGTCGAAAAACCGCCCTTCGCGACGATAGTTCCGGCAAATTTGATCTGCCATAACAATTCCCCTCGAACGGTTAGACTCACTTTCTTCCTTCAGCATGCCCCGATCTTTCGCGGAGATCTCCTGCTCTTCCAATATTGTAATACTTTTACATGCGTCTTCTGTCAATGCTACATACTGTTTTCCAAGCTTAAGTGCCGAAAGACTATTAATAAGAGCTGTGTCTGTAATTTCCCCGTAAAAAAATCGGTCGAGCACAACAAACATCCTGTCATTTGCGATATATCCGATTACCATATCACATCCATCCGTCATTTTTTGAAATCTTTTGTAAATAGAAGTTCCCTTTACGGATTCCATTTTTCCCCGGTTGAAGGCAACAAGCAACGCCCAATCTAAACCAACTTCTAAATCAAGGATTTTAAGACCCGATAAGTCAACGCCTAAGGTGTATAGTTTCGCTTTCGGATAATTGCAGATAAGTGTAAGGGGCTGCATACGGTCTGTTCCCATATAAAACCCCTTTCCAAAATCACAACAATCACGGCTGATGGGCGCAATCGTACCGCAAATTCCTGCCTTTGAGCCGTGATAGAGTGTTACAATTTCATTGATTCCCACGATACGATTTTCTACACAATTCCGAAGCATTTCATCAAACCTTCCTGATAATGTATACAATATATAGTATCTACTATTTTTACTATATCATTTGATAAGTAAAACCACAATAAAATCTAAAAAAGTTTGCCTCCTTTGATCCTCCTTTTTTACTCAGCGACACGCAGCCGTTCCACCACCGTTTTCTGCGCCATTTTGTTATAACAGACAAGCGGTACGAAAGCAGTGATAAGAATCAACGGAATGATGCAGAGGAATACAGGTGTCAAAGTAAAATACCATGTAAAATAGCTTAATTTTGCACCCATCATCCGAACCACCGTCAGGCTTCCCAGAGCGGAGAGGATGAGAGAACAAAAAAATCCTAAGGCAGAATAACCAATACCCTCATACATTAGCATTCGTTTGACCTGCCTGCCCGTCATGCCCACTGATTGCAGCATGGCAAGTTCTTTGTGCCGCGACAGGATAGAGGTCGTCATGGAATTAACAAAATTCAAAATGCCAATCAGTGCAAGTATTGCACAGAGTACGCCGCCCACAAGGCGGTACATATTGATCATACCGTCAAAAGACCGGCGCAGGGTAACTTTAGAAAAATAATCCAGAGCCGTGTCCGTATTTGTAGTATAGTTTTTCAGCCAATTTTCAGCGGCTGGCAGGTGTTCATCCTCCACATTAAATATGGTTTTCATAGCAGACCAGTCGGCAGGCACCATATTACCCATAAATTCACATGCCGGAAAAATGTAATCCACGCCCATGTCCACCTGCAAAGGAGTTTCCAGGGCTTTTGGAATGTCTACCACGGCAAGCACCTCATACACTTTGCTTGTGCCGTCAAGCTGCTGCACGCTGATTCGATCGCCCGGTCGGTGCAGACAAAGAGAACCGTCACCCATCATCCGCATAGGTGTAACATACACACCATTTCCGGCTTTCCATAGTTCCGTGTCCAGTTCGCCCTCCAAAACCTGTATATACTCCGCCGGAAAATCGTCTAAGCCATAGACATTTACACCGTGTTCCTGTCGAACCATATAATTGCCCAGTTCATTTGCCACGTCACTCGAAGAAGCGGCAAGTTCCTGTAAACGGGCAAGGTCACTTTCGGAAAGCGGCTGCTTCGACGTCCACATATAAACACTCCCTATGTCTTCAAGACCACTTAGGCTTTCCGCTTGATTGACAAAGTCGCTGCCCACATTTGCCGTATTGTACGGACTATAACTGTTGATGACCGTAGTATCGGTGTTGTGGTCAAGCATTTTTGTAACACTTGTGGCTAAAAAATATCGCTTAGCAGTTACGCTGACATCCGTGCCTCATATGGTGTGCGATAACCATTAAAACTGTGTGGGCGTAC
>JAETOE010000054.1 GCA_021771815.1 Roseburia hominis | reverse complement strand
CTGATATATCGGGAGAATCCTTCTTCTCCCTGTCCCCGCATACTTAAATAAACGGGGCGGTAAAAAGCATCCAGCGTCATATACAGACTGCCGCTTTCCACCGCTTGCATTTTCTTCTTTTCCATAAATTCTATATGATTAGTTGTTTCTTTTCCTTTTTGTCGGGAGTAATGGAGACGACATGCTTCGCTTGCCGTTGATCGTTATTCCGTTTCTGTACAGGAGTTTCCCCTATGGGGTCTGTATCGAATGATTTACCTGTCTTTTGTTCTTTAGAATGTTGATAGGAAGCAGTTTGCATTCTTTCTGTTTTTTCCACCTGATTTATACTTCTGCTCAACTTAAACTCCCCGTCCGTTATATGGAACTCCGATTGTAGAATATCCCTTGCCATAACCTTCGCTTCCGTCTGCAAGGCCGCATAGCCGAAATCATGTGCCGACATCGGCGCCGATTGCCGCGCCTTGATGCTGTCACCCAGCTTTTCTGCCAAATCTCGGAACTCATACTCATAACTGAACGGATGAAAATAATCTGCCGCCACATGACCGGCATATCCGTTTTCTGAAATATAAAGCAGAGAGGCCACATCATAATTGCGTGGAGAAATGCCCAAATTGAAATCTTTGGTTAATCGGTCAAAGTTGTTGTAATCCGGGCGAAGGTCGTATTTGTCCGTGCAGACAGCACCTTCCAGCATCTCTTTTCCTGCCATTTTCTCTTCAGTAAAGCTGAACTCCGATTTACGCAGTTGCATACCGGCACTGCGCAAATCGCTTTTCGCCAGCTTGTCGATGCAGTTATCCGCCAGTTTCGCCACTTGGCGCATGGGAGCCTCTATCTCATACAGTTTCAATGTTTCCGCTCCTTTGGAGAAGTTGAAGAATCCGTCTGCCAGATGTTGCAGGTAGCTGTTACGTGCTTTCATTCCCTTTTCACTGTCCGAGAAGAACAGTACGCCCTCATCCGTCGCCACGGCATACATCCGCTGTTTCTCACCCGACAGTTTTTCATTATTCCAGCCTTCCGCTTCGTTATGCCGGATAAACTCTTTATACTGCTTGTCTTTTTGCAGCGCCGCAGGCGATGTCCGGCGGCTGAACAGTTTCAATCCCGCTTTCAGCGTATAGGCCGCATCCGGCAAAGGAATCTGCCTTTCTGTCACCGCCTTGTGTTTATGGATAGCCGGAACCAGCTTGTGGAAATACCAGTCCGCCAGTTCTCCCCGTCGGGAAGGTATCTTCCCTTTGTCCGCGAAATCCGCTTTCAGAACCGTTCAGCCGGGTAGGTAGCCCCGTTTGTCGAAATCCTTCACCGTCTTTTTGATATAGTCTTCATACGCTTTCGGCGTGGCATCCCCCGTGCGCACATCCACCGGAGTGTTCTTCTCGTCCAGCGTAATGAACACGCTGCCCGGCCCTTCTGCTGCCTGCCCGGATAAACGGGCCATCCAGCGGGCCGTCCAATCTTTCAGTAGTCCCATAACTTTGATTTGTTTACAGAAGTTTTATAGTTGCAAAGAAAACACTTTGACTGCCAAACCACAACACCGGAGTCATGCAAGTCGCCCGTTGGCGGCTGTTGGCGGGCAAACTTTACGCCAGCCGTTCGTCCAGCATCCTGATATAGCTTTTACGAATAGAGTCAATGAAAGGAGTAGAAGCTGTACAGCGGTCAAACACCTTTCCCCGTTTGGTGTATAAGGCATTTATTTTCAGATTAAAAGCGTCCTCGAACACTCTGATGACATCTACAATGGTAAGTTTCTTCCCTTCTGCACAGTCCACAACCCCGGCAGCCATCAATGCAGCCACTAATTCTATCAGGTCATTATCCGTACCGTTCCAGCGAAGCGTAGATTTCCGTTTATTGTCCTGTCGGTGAATTTCCATTTTCATACCGGCATCACCTGCATGGTGACGAAAATAATCTTTCGTCATTTCTATTTCCGCTTCCAATAAGGAAAGAGTCTTGTTGATAAACACATCATAGAGTATATGTCGCCCTTCCTTCATGGCGTTGCAGGTCTGTTGCATAAAAGAAAGTTCTATCCTTGTGTAGTTCAACCGCCTTAATTGCTTCATTCTGTTCCCGTCCTGCGGCAATCCGGCAAGCAAGTTTGCGAAATCGTCATAAGCGGCAGGCAGTCCTTCCGGCACAAGTTCCGAGCCTGACACGTAAAAGGTGAACATATCGAATAGCGGCGTATTTGTTAATGTCTTCATGGTATTGAAATTTAAAGTTTGAAACTGTTTCCGGTTTCTACCGTCACTTATCATAACCATGAAGGGCAAGTGATGTGCCATGAAAAACAAAAATGGTAATCTATTGAAAACAAGAAAATTACAATACACCGTTCCAAATGCGTGTCCGTGTTTATTATCCCCATTAAACACGATGTGTCCATATTTCCAGACACATTCAGATCAAGCCGTATTTTTTCAGTCTCAAATAAAGCGTACTACGGGATATACCCAGCAGCCGGGCAGCTGCTTTCCGGTCATTACCCGTAGTTTCCAACGCTTTTATTATCGCTTCCAATTCTGTGCGTTCCATATCCAATCTATAATCGTCCGAGGGTTTTACGTCCACCGGAAGGCTGAGGTCTTTAAGGGTAATCCAGTCATCCTGTGCCAATACACACGCACGTCTCACCACGCTTTTTAACTCACGGATATTGCCCGGCCATGAATAAGTATTGAAAGCCTTTCTCACGTCCCGGTCAAATCCCTTTATTTCTTTTTCCAATTCCTCATTCGCAAAGGAAAGGAAGAATCCGGCCAGCGGCAAAATATCCTCTTCGCAATCCGTCAACAGCGGAACATGAACCGGAAACTCGTTCAGCCGATGGAATAAATCTTCCCTGAACCGCCCTTCGCTTATCGCCTTTTCCAAATTCTCGTTGGTCGCTGCCAGTAGCCGTATGTCTGCCCGTATCTCTTCTTTTCCGCCAAGAGGTCTGTAACGCTTTTCCTGCAACGCACGCAATAGCAATACCTGCGTTTCCATACTTAAATTGCCTACCTCGTCCAGAAACAGTGTTCCGTGATTGGCGGCAGCAAACATGCCCGTCTTGTCCTCTGCCGCCCCCGTAAAAGAACCTTTCTTGTGTCCGAACAGTTCCGATGTTGCCAAGTCTCGTAACAATGCTCCACAATCCACCGCCACGAAAGGAGCATCGGAGCGCCCACTAAGTGCGTGTATCTGCCGTGCCACCCATTCCTTACCCGTGCCCGACGCGCCACGTATCAGTACGGATATGCTATCGGCGGGGGCTACCACACGCACAAGCTCCTGAAGTTTTACCGCCAACGGACTCTTGCAGACGTAAAAAGCCTCTTCCGGCCTTTTCTTTTTCTCCTTGCGACCCAGCAGTTCACGGATGATACCGAGTACCTTTTCCGTCTGCACGGGTTTGGGCAGATAATTATCGGCCCCTTTCTTTACGGCTTCCACCGCACCGGGTATGTCCCCGTACCCCGTCATGATAAGAAAAGGCATACGATAGCTTTGCACCCTCATCCATTCCAGTAGTTCTACGCCATTATTCTCACCCAGGCGAAAGTCCGACAAGACCAGCCCCACCTCGTGCGTACTTAGAAACTCCTTTGCGGCATCCACCGACAACACGTAACGGGCATCCATGCCGTTTTTCACCAGCCAGTTAGCGGTGGTACGTGCGTATATACGGTCATCTTCTATTATCAATATAGTTTTCATCCGGTTTTTGCTTTAATCTTTTTGCTTTCTCTGCGGCTTTCTCCAAAGCTTTAATCAGCCTTTCAATCCGTTTATCCAGTGTCTTACCCCATTTTCCGGGAGGCAGTGAAGCTATCTCTTCCAGTTCACGCAAAGGAATGTCTATGCGTATCATTCCCCAAAGCGGTGCAGCCTTGTGTATGATATGCCCCAGCCGCTCGTAATCTCCCGTACTGAAAGCGTTCCGCATCCCCGAGAGTTCCTCTTCCGTGTCCTCTATAAACATATCCAGCAGTTCCCTCGTATCTTCCTCACCTTCCATGATAGCCGCAAAATCTGGTCTGTCTATATGCGAGGTAGCCGATAGTAATTCGTCCATCGAAAAAGGTTTGTGCAGGCAACCGGCAAAACCAGCGTTCCTGAAACGCTCCTGCCTTTCGTCCGCTTGTGCGGTTACGGCCAGTACGGGGAGTGTCTTTGTTTGTCCGATGTTACTGCCCCGGAGCAGGGCGAGCACTCCGTTTCCGTCCATTTCCGGCATCCGCATATCCGTCAGCACGAGGTCGTAACGGTGGCGGCGTAATGCTGTTACCAATTCTCCCACGTTCAGACAACAATCACATTCCACCCCGTAACGTGCATACATCTTTTTGATTACATCCAGTTGCATACGGTCATCGTCTATTGCCAGTACCCTCATTCCCGAAAGGTCGTCATGTTCCGGGCGTGTCTCTACCGTTCCGGTTCTTCCCTCTGCCTCACGCATGGGCAGGCATACCTCAAAGGTACTGCCGTGATCCGGCGTACTTTGCACACGGATGGTTCCATTCAGCAGCATTACCAGTTTATAGGTTATCGCCAATCCCAACCCGAAGCCTTGCTGCGCATCTGATGTTTCGCCCCGTTCAAAAGCGGTGAATATCCGTTCCTGCCTTTCCTTGTCAATACCTATTCCCGTATCTCTTACGAAGAGGTACAGCTTTCCGTCCTGATATCGTGCACCCACATGAATATATCCGGTACGGGTGAACTTTATGGCGTTTGATAGCAGGTTATTGAGTATCTGTACCAACCGTCCGCAATCTCCCTCTACAAGCACGTCCGAACCCGTCACTTCCGTTGTCAGTCCCAGTCCCTTTTTCTCAGCCATCGGCAAGAACGAGCGAGCGGTATCTTCAACCGTCCGTCCCGGATGAAAAATTTCTTTTTCCGGTTGCTCCTTTTCCGCTTCCAGCCTATAATAATACAGCAGGTTGTTTGCCAGTCCGATAATGTGGCGGGAGGCACGCAAAATATTTACTGCATATCCCTTGTTTTGTTCCATGTCCTTCTCGCTTTGCATCAGTTCGGCGTATTCGCTGATAGTGCCGAGCGGTGCACGCAGGTCGTGGCTTACCGTCAGTATAAGGTTACGGCGTGCGGCCAGCAGTTCACGGTTCCGGTGGTCGGAAGCTTCCAGTTTCATCCGGTATTCCAGTCTTTTTCGGATGTCATGGTAAATAAACAGATAGAACACCACAATCAGCAGGATGGCGGCAGCGGCTATCAAAAGGATAATGCAGAAAGACTGCTGCCTTAATGCGGCTATCTCCCCTGTTTCTTTTTCTGCCTGCGTAACGGCGGCCTGTTCAAATTCACAGATAAGCGAACTTATCTGCGAGTTCAGTTCCGTGTTACGCTGTTGCAGACTGTCGGAATAAGCGGCCAGCTTGTTCCAGTAGTCCGTATATTGTGCGTGCATTTCTTCTTGCAGGGAATAGAGTTTTCCGGTTGTCCGGCGGGAGGCGGACGGTTGTGCCTGTTTCTCCCTTTGACGGGCATAGGCGGATTTTTCTTCTTTCTTTTTGAACAGTCCGAGGAAACCGCCCCCCTTTTTCTCCGTTGTTTCGGTTGCGGACGGTTGTTGTAGCGTTTGCGCTTGTGAGGCGATAACGGGTATTCTGCGTTGGAGCAGGCTATCCGTGCGTGAGAAATCGGAAATGGCGTTCATCACTCCAAGCAGCAGTGTTTCCTTTTCCTGCAACAGCGAAGAGACTTTGTCTATTTGTGAACGTTGAATACCGGACGGATAGTGCTGTTTCAAATTGTTCAAAGCGCCGGTTGCCACTTCACGCTTCATCCTATATTCTTCGAATTTATTGCTATCCCGGAGCAGCAGGAAATCATCGGAGAAAGAAAAGTCAAGCAGTTTCTCAAAAGTCCGGTTCACGGCTTCTCTTTTTTGGCTGATAAGTTGCTCACCGCTGTTCAATGTTTCCATCTTCCGGTGCTCCTGCCACACCAGTGAGACGATGATACTGAGTAAAGCGAGCAGTAACACATACCCGGAGATGATTTTCAACTGAAGGGTAAAGGAAGAATACTTTGTTTGAATTTGTTTTGTTGCTTTCATCATGATATGATCAGGATTGTTAAAATAAGACGGCCAATAAATTTTAAAATGCCCTCCTGTAAGACAAAGACAGGAAAATGCATTTCCCGGATCGCCAAGCAACTCGTTTTATGAACCACATGCTTGATTATTCTTCAATACTCCGTCGTAATATTTTTTAATAGAATAATCGTTTTCATCTCCTATTCTGGAAAGGAAGAGCTTCGTCATGTTTTTATGTTTCCATGATTACCTCTAACGACGGTTCTATAATGGATACCAGTTCCCACTTGAGATGGTGTATGTTTTGCTGCTCCAGTTTGGCGGAGAGAGCGTCTATTAATTGCTTTTTGTTCATTGTCTTTCCAGATTTAGAATTACTTTTTCTTATAAGTTTTGGATATATCCCCCAGACTATCACAGTAGAGCCATGAAAAATCTGGGGGAAACAGGTATCAGTATGTTTAGTAGCTGGGGTTGACTAGAGTTAATTATTGCTTCCGGTACATTCGGCATCTATGGGTGTGAAATCTGATTTGTGAAATCGGTTTTCAAAAAAAACAAAATCACGATCCAGTTTTTCAATCAGATCTTCTCTGTCAAAATAGTCTTCCGCACTTGTTTTTCTTTCGGGTAGGAAGCTATATTTAATACTATTATAGACAAATTGTTTGATCTCTTCGTACGAGAATCCATAGCGTAATACCGCCAAGGTAAATTGTTCGGTGAGCGATGTACGCAAAATTCCTGGGTCGTCAGTGGAAATGATTATCGGGATACCATTCTTATGAAAGAAAGTAATAGGATGTGCTGAGTCCTTTACCCCGAGGATAAACTCATTACTGGTCAGGTTGATCTCCACCGGAATTGCCTTGTCCCTCATCACTCCTAATATATCAATGCTGCACCCATCAAGAAGCACATCCCAACTCTCGAAAGAAATGTCCACCCCGTGACCGATACGATGCGCTTTGCCAATATCAACAGCCTGGGTTATGTGGTATTTAAGATGTTCGGGACGTACCAGCCCCATTGTCAGTTCTCCGGCATGAAGCGAGGTCGGAACAGACTTAAATTTTTCAGCAAGCAGGGCAAACATTTCCATGTGTGACCGATAGTAAAGCATTGATTTTTCTCCATTCTCTGCGGCTACAATATTGCATCCTACCAGCAATTTGCGCTCGTCTTTTATACATGCCTTATGCACTACATACAGTTGAGCAAATACTTTAATGGGTTCCCCGCCACGCGAAGCATACCCCTGATAACGACATAGTACATCAGAAAACTGACCATTTCGACTTAATTCATCCAACGTATAGATTGAGTCGAGATAGTCATTAACGCATTTTGTCGCTTCCTCATTCTTTTCGTCGCTGAATTTGTCAAGAATTGTCTGCAACGTTGAGATAAGTTCTGAAATATTATTTTCCTTCACATACTCTTTCAGATCTTTGTCATACTTTTTATAGTCATCCTCACTCAATAAACAATATTGACCAACGCTTGGAGAGCTTGCCATCACCTCTAAGTATTGCACACGCTCTTTATATGCGCGTACTTTTAATTCGTTCATCAGGTGTGCAAGGTTATTAACGTCCGAGGTCAGGGCTGCAAGCAAGCCGAATGTACCGAAGAAATATTCATCCGGACCCAAAGGATACTTGTAAGGCTGAAAATTGCGGATACTCCATTTGTCGATAAGCGCCATGCGATGGTTGTGCAGATCATCCATATCTTTGGAAAGCCGAATCGTCTCAACCTCTATTGGTTTTTGCGTATAAAGTCTGCCCGTTTCCAGATTGACGTACATCCCTTTTTTTGCAGCCAACTCAAAGTAGGTTTCGGCATAAGCCGAGCCTGTCAGATGGTTATGGACATCGCCACCTTTTGGCATGATGTTGAAAAAATGGCGCAATGCTGCTTGATTTTTTCTGATACTGTTTAAATAGTTCGATGTTTCCTCTACGTAACGTGGGTCGGGCTTCACTTCTCTTGTTGTTTCCATAATTTGTGTTATTTAAGTGAATGGTAGTTTTGCCGGGCACTTGCTCCCGCCCGGCATAGGAGATGTATTTATTTTGTATGTTATTTCCTTTGATTCCGTACTCCTTTACTCCGCTATCACTCCACCTTTATTAATCGGTTCCCACGGCGTGATGGTTCCTTCTGCCGTAACGCCTGTGCGCCGGATGGTAACCTCGTAGATGTACTCGGTGCCGGGTTTGAAGGTGGTTGCTTTCACGTCCCAGGTGAATGTTTCGTTACCAATCCCGAAGTCCACCGACACGACATCGGCCGCATACGTGGCGGGCAGGATGATGGCGTCGTAAGTGGCAGCGTAGGTGGCGACAGGTGCGGCGAGCTTGCGCGGGGTGATGGCTGTAGGCTTGGCAGGCGTGCCAAGGGTGCCGGTTTTCAGGTCGAAGGTGTTTCGGGCGTTCATGCCCTTGATGGTTACCGTGGCGGCGTCGAGGTTGGAGACACCGACGCTGGCATCGAGCTTGCAGTTCATGGTGATCTTGGTGAGGCAGTGGCCGAAGGTGAGGGCGACGGCGGAGGTGGATTCCTTGTTGTAGCCGTTGCCGCTGGTGCCGTTGGCGCGGGCCCAGAGCAGGTCGCAGGTGGCTTGCGAGGCGGTGGTCTGCGTGGTGGCTATCTCCACGGGGATGTCGGCGTCGAGGGTGACGGCGTTGGCATGGGGATAGTAGGCGATGAAATCCACGGGCGAGGCATCCATCGGGTAGTAGATTTCGTAGCCGGTGACAGGGGTGAAATTGCCGTCGCCGGTGGCGGTGGTGAACTTCTTGTTCGAGGCACTTTCGGCAATGGTGGTTTCGCCGTGTTTCACCATAAAGATACCGATTTTATCTCCGGCGTCCCAAGCCGTGTCGGCGGCACGGCTTGCCGCCGGGGTAGCTACCGCCTGATGGCCGATGCCGGCCGTGAAGCGTACTTCACCGTTGTTTACTTCGTTCACGTCTTCGTCGTTGCTGCACGAGGAGAAACACATGGCACCTGCAAAGGTGCTTAACATCACTAAATTCTTAATCGCTTTCATAATTTCTATCATTTTATTTAGTTCATACATACATTCTCTTTTTTTATTCCTTTACCAGTCACCGGGCGTCACCGTGCCGTTTTTCAGCGGGATGAGGGTGTAGGTGAAGCCGTTGTATACCTCGTTGCCGGACTCGTCGATGCGACCGGGGAGGAGGTTGTAGAGGCGGCGGTTAAGATAGACTTTGGAGTTGTTGTCGATCGCCGCGAAGTGATATCCACTTTTAGCGGGGACGCTTAAGAAATATCCGTTTTCCCGTTCTTTAGCGGTCATGTTACTAAGATTCCACTCGTAATAGTATTTTGCATTACTAAGCATGAGCTCAGTCCCGTCAACCTCGTTTGCAACGTGCATACGGGCATACCTGTGTTCAAGGCTGATGACGGCAGGGACGCCGGGAGAGAAGCTATCGCTACCTGTCATCACGTCTGTGGTATAGCCCAGAGAGAGGATGCCATCAACGGGGATGCTTGTGCCCAGATAGTATGCTTCGAACCGGACTTTTGCATCGGTGGTGCCGTCGGCAAGGGCTTCGGCGGGCCAACGGGGGTGGCGTTTGAAGCCGGAGAAATTAATGGGTCCGCCAATGGCAGGCTTGATGCCGGAGGTATTGAGGTCTATAGAGTCCTGCACACTGAGGGGAGACCACCCGGCACCGTTGTAGCGGAGGGCGGAGATATAGGTTTTATTCGCTTGGGTGCCTCCGGCAGGTGTCCAATCGAAACCGACGTGGAGCCAGATGACATCGCCCGTTTCCCACTGCGCGGCGTCGGGGGTCTGGACGGCACGGGTGGCGGGGAGGGTGGCTCCGGCAGTGTATGCCGGGCGGGGACCGATGGAGATGCTCAGTTCCCGGGGGGCGGACGTGACGGGCGCCGGCACTGGGTCGTTGTCGGTGGTGCAGCTCCAGGTCAGCAGGACGAGGAGGAGTACGGCGGCGGTGGAAAGGAGTTTATGTTTCATATCGTTATTACGTTTTAATGTGAATGGATGGGTTACTTAAGATCATTCCGGGTAAAGTACAAGACGGGCCATGTTCCGTCGCCGTATAACCAGAAGTCGCTTGAACTTACATCCCAATCGCTGTAGATGTTGATACCATAGGCGGGCGTGGCGTCGGGGTCGTAACGAGTGATGACACCGCGCGCCGAATAGGATCTATTCATGAGTTGGAGTATATCGCCCGTTCCGGGGTTGATATTGCAGATAAGACGTGATGCATCTCCGCAATTGGATGTGCCTTTACCAACGGCGCCGGCGCCGTAGCAGCAATCTACATTACCGCCCTCCATGTATCCGACGATAGCGCCTACCTTTGCCTCTATAGTGCTGGCTGTAGCGGTGCCGCGGGCGTAGCAACTATTGAGTAGTCCTCTATAGTTATAGCCTACCAATCCTCCGGCATAGATATTGACGTTTGCTGTTTCAGATGTAACGGAGACATCACCTTCAGCTATACAACAGTAGATAGTGGAGCCAGAATCATTAAAATTTTCCCCGGCAATTCCTCCTGCATATATAGAGTTACCTTCAGATGTATTTACCTTCATAGTGACGCTGCCGATGGCGTGGCAGGCAAATAGTAGGCCACCGGAATTTACTCCTGTTATTCCTCCGGCGTCTGCTGAAAGTTGTCCTAATAGTCTTATGCGATCTACTGTTATCTCGACGTTCGTCCGGCAACGGGTAATAGTACCCGCGTTAGTTCCCACTAATCCGCCGACATTTGGTCTATATTCGCTCGTATTGATTATCCCCTGAGCAGAGCATAGGGAAACAGTGGAACCACCACTATTCAATCCAACGAGGGTTCCGACACTAAATGTCTGGTCTGGTAGTATTATCTCCACATCGCGCAGGTGAATGCCGGTCAGCAGAGCATCGCCGTCTGTCATCCCGAAAAGGCCGACAGCATCATCTCTTTTCGTATTACTGATTTTCAGATTGGAGATAGTGTATCCGTTACCGTTATAAATGCCGGTAAATGGCCGAAGATCAGACAGGTACTTTATACCGATAGGCTTCCAATTGTCAATGCCATTCAGGTCAATATCCGCTGTCTGTATGGCATTGAGGTCTCGCTGTCCGCTGTTCACATCGTCAGCAAAACGCTTGAGGTCGTCGGCATTGCGGATAATTCGGTATATTTTACCGTTGAAGGTCACGGTGGGCAGTTCGCCTTCCGTCCAGGGCACGTCGGTAGTAGGAATCCCCACTTCAACGCCGGTTTCGCACACGGTGACGGGATAAGTGTACATCGTGTTGGCAGCGTAGGCATCGGTTGCGGGGAGGGTGCCGGTGTATTCCTTGCCATTCACGGTGACCACTATCGTGCGAGGGGTGGAATTTGCATCCTGCGGGATAAGCAGGGCGGTGTAGCTGGCGTCCGTTCCATCTGCCGCCACCCCCGATTTCAGCGCACGAACAGACCCGGCGGGGCTAACCAATTTATTTATAGAACCATCACGCATATCGAAACTTCCTTCTACAATCACCCCTTCCAACCGTACATCCGTCAGAATGCCGTTCGCCAGCCCCAATCCGAGTGTGATGTCGAACTTAACTTTGCTCATCAGGTGGTGAAATACGAGGACAACGGGATTATCGCCGCTGGAAATACTTTTGGCATTATCGCTATAGAGGATGTCGAGCGCAAGCTGTTTTTCGACGGCGGTCTGGTCGCCCGTGTTCAGGTTGAGGATATAATTATCGTCGGGGGTACTACTGGTATGCCAGGCGATGATGTCCACCGCTGTGTTTCGCGGGTAATACATCGGCGTGCCATCGGCAGGGGTCAGTGCTCCGTTCTCCGGGTTTACGTTGTGAAGCACGTTGGCACGGCCGGGGACGAGGTCGTCGGGCAGCGTGCCGCCGGGGGTGAGCATGAAGATGCTCACTGCGTCGCCTTGTGTCCATGCGGTATTGCCATCGGAGTCGAGGGCTGTGCGGGTGGCAGGTGACGAGCCACCGGTATTCGTATGCGGCGGCAAAGCGGTGGATTGCACCACGGCGGTAAATGCTACGGGGGTGCGACTGTCGGCGTCGTTGTCCCCCAGTTCTTCCCGGCTACACGATGCCAGCATCAATGCCGGAAGCGTCGCGAGTAGCAGGAGTTTCTTGTAAGTTACTATTGTCATATCATTGCTTTTTTAATTATTATTTATCAGTTTCCAATGTTGTCAGTCTGCCGTCACCGGACCACCGTGGACGGGAGTCCAGCCGGTAATTGTCGCGGAGAACTCTGCGCCCGTGGGCGTCTCCACCACCGAGCCGCCCAGCGTGAGGGGCGTGCGCTTGTCGGCGTTGAACGCGGCGAGCTCCGTGGTGAGGTCGCTCGTGAGGGTCACCGCCGCCGGGCTACCGTCCGTAAAGGCGATTGTTGCCGTAAGTTGTTGCTGCGTACCTGCTGTGCCCAGCAGCCGGACGGTTGCCGCGTATTTCCCGGCATCCGTTCCCTCTATGATCTTCGAGAAAGTCATCGCCACATTCGAGGGCGAGCCGTGCGTGCCGTTGTCGATGTCCAGCGTCCCGGCAACGCCCGAAAGCGTACCCGTGATGCTTTCTACCCTGTCCGTCGTTCCGCCTGTGGGTTCGATTATCAGCGTCAGTTGCCGTACCTGCTGCTGCATCACGGCGGTATAGGCGTGCTCCGTGTCCGCCTCTATCGTGGCATCCATAGCCGAAGCGAACAGCCAGCCCGGAGCGTTGCCCACGAATGTGCCCGTCTGTCCGGCAGGAGCCGAAGCCGCCTCTACGCTTGCCACGGTGCCGGTGACGGCGATATGCTCCGGCGTGTTGTAGGCGTAAATACTATATTTGCCCGGCTCGAAGAGATGGTCGAGCGTGGCGGTCGTACCTGTGAGGGTAGCGGTGTACCCGCCCGTTGCCGCAGCCGCAGCAGGAGTTACCGCCACGGTATAGCTTGCGGGAGCGGTCAGCCCCTCGCCGATGCCGCTCCAGTCGGTAGTCAGCGCAACCGTGCCGTGCTCCGGATGCGGGGTGTCGTAGATGGGGTCTTTCACGTCGCACCCCGCCAGCAGTGTGGCTATCGCCGCCGCCCCGATAAGTTGATATATCCTGTCTTTTTTCATATTTCTCGTTTTTTATTGTTTTCTATTTATTGCTTCCGATAGTCCAAATCAGGCTGATACCCGCCTGCGTGGGGCCCCAGAAGTTCTTGCTCCGGTCGCGCTCCTTGTACACACGCACCCCGTCCGTCATCGTGAAGCTGTCGTACTCGGAACGGGTATAGCCCAGACCGAGGTTAAAGTCAATGGAGAAGTCGCGGGACAGGTAAAGCTGGTAGCCCACGGTCAATCCCGCATTCCACATCTTGCCCTGATAGCCGGTATCTTTCGACAAGATACTGCCAAGCGGGCACTTATATATATTGTACTCGCCGTAGGTTCCCGATGCTCCTACATAGAAGCGTTTCTCGCGCAGCAGATACCACCGCACTTCGGGGTTGACGAGCCACATCTTCTGCACTTTGCCATGCTCACCGCCCCACCGCAAGAGGCTGCCGTCGAGTTTGATACCAAGATCGCGGTTCACCCGCCACTCCACGCCGAGCGTGGGCAGCAGCATCGCATCATACAGCACATTCGTGCGCACGGCAAACCTATAAGGCTGTTCCGTTTCCCGGATGCGTTGCTCCGATATGAGGGTAGGCTGTTGTTCCACTGTGGAGGGTTCGGAGGGTTTCTCCACGGCAGTTTCCGTTTTTTGTTCTACGGCTACTTGTTTTTGTTGGGGTTCTTCCCGTTTTACTTTTTCTTGGGCGGGCGTCGTCTCCGTCGTAGCCTTAGCCGAAGGGATGCGGAGCGTCACTACCACCAAGTCTTTATTATTATGGTACGCACGTGCGTGATTGGCGGTGATGAAATCCGCTTCTTTCAGCCCCTTCTGCGTGATAAGTTCCGACTTTACCCGGTTGGCACGGGCGAATGCCGTGTTCAGGTTCTCTTTTGCGGTGGGCAGTGAGGCGCAGTAGCCACCTATATAAACGGGCATTCTACCTGCCGTAATCTCCGCCCTGTGTTTGTCAACCAGCATGTAGAGCCGTTCCAGCTCCGCCTCGTTACCTTTGAGGGAAAACATTTCCTCGCCCGGAAGAAAGCGGAAAATGGCCACTTTATCCGGTGTCTCTTGTTTATCCGGTACCTTTTGCGCGTAAGCTCCTGTTCCGGACAATGAAGCCATCAGAAGCAAAGCCAGTAGTTTTTCTTGTAATTGTTTCATAAAGTTCATTTGTTATATGTATATTAAATGAAATAGGTTATCTCTATCCGCGATATCTGTCTCTTACAGTCAGTCGTACAGCCATCGTTTTTTTCCCCTGCAAGGGAAGACTTAACAGCTTCCGACAGTTCTGCTTTAATCACTTTTTCCATCATTTCTTTTTCTATGCGTGTTCGTTCCAATTGTTTAGCTAAACAGTCCTGCTCACGGATGCCTTTCGCCATATAATAATTGCACTTCTCAATTATCTTCCGGCAATGCAAAAAGACCAAAGCCACAATTGCAAGCGAGCAGAAAACGAGTCCCAGTGCGATAAGGAAAATGTAATTGTCCATAGATATTTCTTTTTCTTGGTGCAAAGGATGTGAAATACGGGCTAAAAACTATTGCATTTTGTCCCAAGTTTGTGGCGTTTTGTCCTTTTCTGCCGCTTTTTTAGGCTTTCGGACATAAAAAAAGCACGGATTCACCGTGCTTTTGAGTTTTGGAGCAGTATTTTTTATTTTTCTTTGGACGTTGCCATTTTCCGGTATTCTGTCGGACTAATGCCATATTGTTTGCGGAACAGACGATAAAAAGTGCTCGGTATATTAAAACCGCAACTGAAAGCTATCGCCTCAATCGTTAATTCGGGATGGCTGTCGAGCTTCCGGCGTGCCTCTTCCACTTTCAGAGTGCGCATATACTCCATGGGAGATTTTCCCGTAACGGATTTGACGGCATCTGTCAATGCGTTCTTATTGGTGCCAAGTGCGGAGATTATATCATCGCGGTTAATGTCAGTGTTCGACAGGTTATCATCGGAGAGCAGATACTCCTGCAATCGAATAACCAGATTCTGCTGTTCACCGGAAGATGCAAATAGTTCCGTAGCTCCGGCTTTTTTGCCGGAATCCTTAGGCGAGGATTCCGATTGGCGGGCATTCTCCAATCGGGATAATTCGTCCGCTAATCGGTCTTGTTCTTTAATTCGTTCATACAACTTACGATTCTTGAGGGCAATAGTCCGGTTGTAATAGAAAGCACCTGCCAAGAGCAAAGCGAGAACCAGACAAATGGCAAGAGCAAAAAGGAGATAATGGAAATTACGCTCTTTCTCGGCAATATGTTTTTCCACTTCATATTGGGTACGTAATTCGTCGAACCGGGCATTGACCTCCACGTTTTTCAGCGTATCATTCGTAGCGATGATTTCGTTCAACAGACCGTCTGCTTCCCGGTAACGCCCCATCCGGGCAAGTATCTGCATCTTTATCCTCCGGAGCGAGTTCCGGTTGAAATCAGACTCCGGCGTCCGGGTCATGGCACTGTCAATAGCAGCAAGCGCCTTGCCGTAGTCTCCGTGCGATTGCAATATCAGCGCCCTTGCCCGCAGCAGTTCAAAGCGGGATATATCGTTATTGATGAGGCCTTCTATCTTAGCAAGGTAGGGTTCCGCCTTGTCATATTCGCGTATATCTATATAGGTATTCATCAACGCTATGTAGAGGTTGCCTCTGGCTTCGGGTTGGGCTCTGCCCGAAGCTTTCTCAAAACGGGCAATGGCCTTCTCGTATTCGGGCACCAGTTGCAGCAGGTCGTCATACCGGTTCTGAGCACGCAAAACCATACATAGAAACGCATAGGATTGCGTCAGGATATTGTCGTAGCCCGAAACTTCCCACAACAAGCCGATGCACTCTCTGAAGCACTTTTCTTCTTCTTTCCATCTGTCTTGCGAATTGTATATAATGCCCGTGGCATACAGAGCGGTTGCCATGCCTGCCTTGTCTTTGCGCTCTTTGGCACGAGCGTACATCTTCTCCCCTTCTTCAACCGCCGATTCGTATTCTCCCTTTAGGTTGTAGGCAGTTATGAGTTGCATATGTATCTGATAATAGAACTTCCACAGTCCGTTCTCTATGTAGAAGTCCAGATAGGCGGGCGCTTTCTCTATCACCTTGTCGTGCTCGCTTCTGTTTATGTGAGCTATGATGGCATTTCCATACACCATACCCTGCATTTCTGCATTTCCTTGCTTTATGGCTTCGGCCTCAACCCGGTTGAGCAGCATCAACAAGGTGTCCATCTTTTGGTCATCGGCAATTTCCGACATATATAGATAGTACAATCTGTTGTACGACCTCAGTTTGTCAATTCCTTCAGAGTGTTCGATCACTTGCCGCAAGGAGTCTTTTTGATGTTGCAGGTTATTTTGTGCTAAAACAGGTAAGGCAAGATTTAAAAGGCTTCCCCATAAAATAGTTATCAGACTGGTTTTATATTTCATATTTGTTGTGCATTGACGTGGATTTGAAATTCATCGATTCCAAAAATACTGAAATTTATGGATTCGCAGATGATTTCTACAAGAAATTTGAATATACTGTGAAAAGTAATCATATGCAGTTCGATATTTAATGAGAAGAACAGTCTGTGTTTACATGTTAAGACAATAAACGTATGACTTAATTTGAATAGTTTAAAAGATTTTTTTAACCAGTCGGCACAGCCAGCCCCGAATCTTGCCATTTTTCACCAAAAGCCTTGCATATTTTCTCCCCGTCCGTATCTGCCCCCTGAAACGAGCAAGGTGAAGCCACCGACAAGGCATAAAAAAAAAGTCAATGTTATGAAAAAGAGAACTGAAATACAGCAAGATTTGAAACGAGGCTTCGGCTTCGCTCCAACCGGCATAAAAAAATGGGTGAAGTGGTTGGCGGTCGGCTTCGTGGTGTACGTGGCGGTGCGGTTTGTGTGTGCCTTTGTCGGTGGTGTGGTGGCTGGTTTGGGCGGTTGGTTGCCCATGTTGGGAGTTTTGGCGGTGGTGGTCTTCCTCATCCGTGCCGTGTGGCGCATCCTTTCCGCTTTCCTCTCCCTTTGCGTGTTTGCGCTTTTCATCATTCTTTTTTGCGTGATACTCTGACTGATTATTAATCCCTTTAAAATTCAATCATTATGACTAAAGTACATTTATTAGGAGCTAACAGAAGCTATGACAGAGACATTCAGACTGTTTCAGTCAATCAGATTGTTGTGTTGGAAGGCTACGCAGGTGGCAGTTATGTAGTCTATGACGTCACCCGTAACCAACGTGGATTTACCTATCATCTTGTACATACAAGAACCTATGACTTCAACACATCCGACCTTATACGCCCGTTATCCGAAAAGTTCGGAATAGGTATCTATTACGACAGTGAGAACCCGACGTTCTTAGATCCGTTGGAAACGGCTGCTTTACTCACTAAGGCGAAAGAGAAGAAGGCCGAAGACGAACGGAAAGCGAAGGAAGAACGGGAGGAACACGAACGTATCTCGAAAATCGGTGCGGCACGGTTGCGCCCCCTTATTCCATCGGATGCAAAAGCCGTTATTATCGGAGAATTACGGGTAAGTGAATGCGACAGTTATACTGATTACTATGATTATCGGACAGAACGAACCGTCATTTTAGGTTTCTCCAAACATACACGCAACCTTTTCGCAGAGATGCGCAAATGTGCCGCCAATTTTGAGGGAACGTCCCATTTAGCGGAATATAACGCAGACTTCGAACACCGTGAGAATTACAGCATGGGGGACGGCATGTATTTGGGCAGGAACAAGTACAGTGGTTGGACGATTAATAAAGAGCCGATTTACAGCCATGAAAAGTTCCTTGAACGGTTTGCATACACCGCAGGGGATGAAGCAAATATTTGTTTGAAAACACCGCAAAACCAAACAGACACGGCAGAACAGCCGACAGTATCCGCAGACCTTTCAGCCCTCAATCTTGAAATTGTGGAATACAGCGAAAAGGCGATAGCCGTATTCGGTGACACCAAGCCGATAAAGGACGTTTTGAAAGGTCTGAACGGTCTGTTCCGTGCGAACCTTACCTACAACGGTGAAAGGCGTGCAGGATGGATATATAGCAAGAAGCAGGAAACAAAAGTAAGGGAAACACTTGCAACGTGTATTCGTGTATGACAACATTAACAGCAGGGCGGAGCAATCCGCCCACCTATCAAAGAACCCATAAAGAAGTAATGACACATGAGAACGGAAACAAGAACATATACCCTCTATCAGATAACCGAGTTATCCGAAGAAGCCAAAGAAAAGGCGCATAACGAATGGTTATACAGCCGATACTTTTACGGTTGGACGAACGAGAACCGCCAAACCCTTGACACTTTTTGTGAACGCTTCGGCATTGTGTGCCGTAATTGGAGATATGACGCATGTAATTATAGCTATGATTACCGGAGCAGGCAGGAAGATTGCATAGACGGGTTAAGCGGTTGGCGGTTGGCAACCTATCTGATGAACCACCATTGGAACGACCTATGCACCCCAAAATATTTTTGGAAAGGGATGAAAGGACGAAAAAGCAGGATATTTGTAGATACTTGTTGTCCCCTTACGGGCTATTACATAGATGACTGTATTCTCGATCCGATTTATAAGTTCTTGAAATCCCCCACAGAGAATGTCACGTTTGATGACCTTATGAACGATTGTCTCGACAGCTTTTTCCGTGCTTGTCGGGATGATATGGAGAGTACCCAAACTTTGGAATACTTCACGGAAGAAAGCAACGCCAATAATTGGGAATACCTTTCAGACGGAAATTTATTCAATTAATTATCAATGTTTTAAAACTTATCATTATGAAGACGAACAAAAAAGTACAGAAGAACAACGTACAGAAATCAGAGAAAGAGACAGCAGTAAAAGTAACCGCTTTGGCTATCATTCCAAAGCCGATGATATTACTTTCACCGCTGAACGTGCCCACGGCTACCGAAGTGACGGAAACACCCGAAACGGCAACCGTTCCGACCATAACGGAAGAAGCACCGCAGCAAGCCACGTTCAAAACACCGCTTGCAACGGCCACAGCCGAAACCGACCTTGATATTACCACCGTGCATCCGAGCGCAGACAACCACCGCAAGACGTTCAAAGACGCATCTTTGCAGGAACTTGCGGAAAGTATTCGGGAGGTTGGCGTTTTGCAGGCTATCGCAGTACGCCCACGCACGGCAGGAGGTTACGAAATCATTTACGGAGAACGCCGTTATCGTGCCTCACTGCTTGCAGGAGCAAAGACGATAAAGGCAACTATCTATAATAATATAACAGATGATGAAGCGGAAGATATGTCACTGAGTGAAAATTTGCAGCGTGAGCAGGTACGCCCCACCGAAGAAGCGAAAGCCTTCAAACGCTTGCTTGAAAAGGGTAGGTATGATATGTATTCACTTGTCAGCCGTTTCGGACGAAGCGAGAAATATATCTATACCCGTCTGAAACTGAACGAACTGTATCAGCCTATCGGTGAACTGTTGGACAATGAAACAATCACTATCAGCGTAGCCGAAGAGATAAGCACCTATGAACCTAATATCCAAAAGGACGTTTACGAGAAACACCTCAAAGAGAACAGTAGGGACAATTGGGCAGGCTATACGCTGAAACTGTTCAAGAAGTATTTTGAAGAATACTATACCACCGACCTTGAACAATACAAGTTCGACAAGACAGAATGTAAGGCGTGTGTACACAACGCAGCCAACTACAACCTTTTTGCCGAGCATAACGGGTGCGGACATTGTACCAACCGCAAATGTTTGGAAACCAAAAATGCCGCATTTGTAGCAAAGGAAACAGAGAAGCTGTTGAAATCCGACCCGAAGTTAGTGATAGCCCGACCCTATTACGGTGGCATGAACGAAACGGCACTTCAGAAACTCGACAAGAAAGGGCATGAGATAAAAGAATTGAATTATACCGTTTCGGCACAAAGTTTTCCGAAAGCCCCCGAAGCACCGAGACAAGAACAGTTTTCCAAACCGAAGGAGTACGAACAAGCCGTACAGACCTTTGAACAGAAAAACGAGGAATACGCCCGAAAAGTGGAAGAATTGAACCGAAAGAAGGAGGAAGGCAGGATAAAGACCTATGTAAAGGTGGGACAGACAGAACCCGAACTTTGCTATGTAGAAATAAACAAGAAGGAAACCGCCCCCGTCACCATTGAGACATTGCAGGAAAGGGACAAACGTTTCAAACAACTTTCCGTTGAAAAGATTGTAGCCGATACAAAGAAAGTAGTCCGTGAAAACGACTACCCCGAAAGCCCTTTTACACAGTACGAGGATGGGATGATGTATTTCATCATGCTGACCAAGCTGCAAAGAAAGCATTATCCGCTTTGCGGTATCAAAGACCAGCCTATCCGATTGGACGAAAAACAGCGGATGAAAATTGTAGCCAAGCTGACAGATGCACAGAAAACAGTTATCAGACGGGACTTCATCAACCATTTTCTTTGCGAGGACGCTTACGGAGACAACAGCGCATCCAAACTATTACGGGACTTCGCAAACATGCACTTCCCCGACCAGTACGGACTCGCCAAAGCCACCCACGAGGAAGAATATCAGAAACGGCATGAACGTTTGGACGAAAGGATAAAGGAGATGAAGAAAGCGGAAAAGGCGGCAGCCAAAAAGGACGGAAAGCAGAATGTTTCCCCCACATTACCCAATAATGACGAGGCAGCTTGAATTTACAGTATTGAAAGGTGAAGTTTTTCACCTTTCAATATTCAACCCGATTTAGAATGAATACTATAAGATTATAACATGATGAAGAAAGAAGAAATCATTGATACCATCAAACAATTTGCGTGTTCTTTGGCAGAAAAGGAACTTGTAGATAAATACGGGAAATTGCCCGAACAACTGATGACTAAGAGAGGGGAATACCGTTCAAAATATCAGGATGAATTTGATAAGCTATACGATAGGTCTGAATATAGGCTTATCCGTTTATCGGGAAAGAATGCAGATGAATTGTTCGTATGCGAATAACTATGTCATGTGCCGGAAACAATCATCCGGCACATATTTTCCCCGCCCCCGAAAGAGCAGAGGGCAGGGCCGGGCGACCCCACCCACACCGCCACCGTAATTATCATTCAAAAACATCAATCAATGAAATATATCAGAATTTCCCCGAATGTGGAGTATTCCACCGATATGGATTTTTTCCTTGAACATCAAATCTTCTGTATGGTAAGCAAAGAAGGCACGAAATTTTGCAGCCTGATAGAGAACCGTTTGTTCATGCGTTCCGACAACCGCCATATCAGTGAACGGATGCAACTGAACATCATGCGTGAAATCCATAAGGACATCTGCCGTCTTTGTTATGGCGGCGAACCCGTGGACTGACCTGCCACACCCCACACCTGCAAATCCCATCCGAAAAAAGTCGGGCAATCCCTATGCGGTTGCCCGGCTTTTTTCTATTTTTGCGCAGTTGAATTTAAAAAAGATAGTTATAAGACTAAAAAAGTTGAATGATTACATAATATTATAGCTTTTAGCTGTTTATTCTACTCTCGAAACGACCAATTTTAATGCAGGAGAATAAACGGGCGAAGTCCTTGTCATACGCTTATGGCACGGTCTTAACTCGTTTCCTGCATGGGTGCTTGGTCGTACCTGAGAGTAAAACTTGTTAAGTACCGTGCTTTTTTCGGTACATAGCAGGAAGTTACGGACAAGGTATCCACCAAAAAATCATAGCAAGATGTACAACAAGAGCGTTGCCATTACCGGCAGTACCATTGAAAAGACAACGAAATACGACCAATTCAGGGAAGATAAAATCCGTATGGAACTCTACCGGATCATTCTTTCATTTTACAATGAAGGTTACCGCACATTTACCTGCAATCTACATTCCTATATCGGATTATTAGGTGCGGACACGATAATCATGCTGCGTGAAGCGGACAAATGTCCGGATATAACCCTTTCGGCAATCATACCGGAAACGGCTTTTCCGGCAGATACCGACAAAGTGTATCGTGCCTTGTATGACGACCTGATGAAGCAGGCGGACAATAAAGAAATGCTTCCGGAAAAAGAGATTTTCAGCAATGTACTTACCGGCAGTCATATCGTCTGTTATTATGACGACTTTTCCGAAGGAATCGGGCAGGTACGTGCATCCGGCATTCCCTATACCAATATCCGTAAAATGATATAGGCATATATCCTTTGCCGCATATTACAGCAACTTTTCCAGCCGTGCAATCCGTTTTTCGGTGGACGGATGCGTACTCATGATATATTCGGTAAACGAAGGCCGCTGCCCGCCCGTCTCCGCCACCGCCAGCCGGCGCAGGAACGAGAGCAGACCTTCCCCGCAGCCATAACGCACGGCATACGTGTCGCAACGGTATTCGGCATATTTGTTGATATTCACGTCGGCCATCCGGCTGATGCCGTAAATTGTGTGATGCAGCAGTTTATAAAGACTCCACCACAGCTTTGCCATCCCCACCACAGCGAACCGGACAGCCGGAACCACTGCAATCACAAGGTTGCCGATGATTCCGAAAAACAGTGCAGGAATAAGGAACAGTCCGTACAGACAACGGTAGCCCAGCGACTGCATCGAGAACAGAAGTACCTGATAAACGAAATCATAATGCGAGATATGCCCCACTTCGTGGCTGATTATCCCTTTGAGTTCCTCATCCGTAGCCGCCCGGAGTATGCCGTCCGTCAGACCGATAGTATTGAAACCGAAAGTCACGGCGTTCATGCGTGCATCCCTGTTACGGTAGATATTCAGCTTTCTTTCCATCCCCATTTCTACGAGCAGGCGTTCCAGCCGTGCCCGTTCGTCACCGCCCAACGGCTTATAACCTTCCTTTATCCGCATGATCCATACGTTCAGCGGTGAAAGGCTGTACAGGATATAAAGCAGTACAAGATAGAAAGGCATCGAATAGACCAAATGATGCGCAAAGGAGTATTCGGCAAACAGTCCCGGCAGGAAGGAAGGGGCTACCCATTCCACAATAAGAAGAAGCAGGACATAAAAAGCCGATATAAGGATAATGTTTACCACTGTCACGTAACAGAGCAGAAGCAGCTTGAATAAAATGCGGAATATACGGAGTGTTGTTTTCATGTGCTTATAAATTTAAAACGGTTGGTAAATATAAAAAGTTAATTTGAATCACCGGGTGGGTAAATCAATCAAATTACTGCCATACAGTCAAATTTATGGAATGAAAAACGGCGGGATGCCCCGCCGTTCTCACTTATAGGTATTGGTAACGGCTATTCTTCCGTCGTACCGCTTTCCGTGTCAAATGTTACAGTCATTTCCCTTTCCTGCCCGAAATTGTCCCGGACAAAGAATTTCAGCTCCGAGCGTTTGGCACTTGTCGAGCGGTAAAAGAGAGTGAATACCTGCTTTACCGGATTTTCCGTATCCAGTCCCGGCACCTCTGCCAGCGACCTCACTTCCCGGTTCACCAGTTTTATGCCTTCACTGTCGGACACCTCTCCCTTGCCTTCCATCTGAATGTAACCTATTTCATACTCCGCCTTTTCATAGTCCCCTTCACGGTCAAGATAAAAGCGTATCTCCACCGTTTCACCCGTTGCAATCTGTTTTTGCAGATACCATGACGAGAGGCTGAAATCATAACCCTGCCGGATGTCTATCCCGTCGTTACAAGAACTGAAGGCCAGCACCGCAAACAGTGCGCCTATACATATATATAATACGTTTTTCATTTTTCTGTTTCTCCTTTCTCTTTTCGTTAGTTAATAATAAGGCGAACGCCTAAACCTATTTGTGTATGGAAATTCCCCGCATCCGTTCCGAACAGTGCCCTTTCCTTCACCTGCATCAGCAGGATGATCCGGTCTGTCAGCCAGACATCGAAAGCCGCAGTGAGTCCTCCGCCATAAATAAAACTGTCCCCGTTTGTCACTGCCGCCCCGTCAGGAAGCAGGGAGGTTCCCCAGTTGACCGTCTCGAAGCCGCCCAAAACGGAAAGTCCGATACGGAAACAGGTATTCCGGCCCTTGTCCGACAATACGGGAATAAAATAGCCGAGTTCCCCCGTGAACTGCGCTTTGGGTATTACCTTATTTTCGTAGGTGTACTCCTTTATCTGATAATCCAGACCATACAGCCAGTAGGTACGGTTACGGTTGGTACGTGTAAAGGCCAGCGAGGTAAAGTAGTGGCGTTCGCCGCCACTCTTCCATGAAAGGAAATGATTGACTCCCCCTGTTGTAAACTGTACACCCGTCTGTCCCGGCAGGTCACGCTGCGCGTATGCTTCGCCCGCAAAGAGCGACAACACGGCAACTGTCAGTATGAATAGTATTCTTTGCATATACATTATATTATAGATAGGTTATTATTTCAGATGCAGTTCACTGATTGGTTTTGCCGTCACAAGGTCTGTGTTCTCTATGCGGAACGACTGGTGACGGGCACCGCCCTTTTCGTAAACCTCCACCACGAGCAGTTTGTCATCCGGCAGGGTGAGCTTGGGCAGCACGAATATATTGCGTACCGTGGCTTTCCCGTCCACCGTTATCAGGCGGTTGTATGTCCTTACAGGTTCTATGAAGTTCTCCTGCATGGCCGTGCGCTTGGCTACTTTCTTATCCACCACTTTGAAACGGATATAGTCAATGTCGAACGATATATCCGAGGTATTGCGCAAAGAGGTATGCAGGTACAGCAGGTCATTGTTGATATAAAGCCCTTTGAGCAGTGTCCGTATGCCGTACTTCTTGCAACCGATATGCCTGATGTCCCTTTTGTTTTTCTTATACAGCGTGTACATGATCCGGTTCACCACCAGCGGTGTCTCCCCGCCCAGTTCTTTCAGCTTCACGAACATGCGGTCACCCGCAATCCCGCCTTCGGGATTGTCCCGGAGCCAGTCTTCCATCTCAATGGAAAGTTGCGCCGGTTCGTCCTTATAAACCACATTAAAAGAATAGAAACAACCGTCGGCAGTGATGACGGAGAAGTTCGTTTCCCCTTCAAAACCTTTCACCGCCGCCTTGATGCGTACTACATTTTCCGCTCCCGTGGCCTTGTCCGCTATGATGTCGAACGAGCCCAAATCCACATATTTCACTTCGGAAGGGAAAAGGATATGTACGGTTTTCTGAAAAGTCACCTCAATCTTATGCGGTGAGATAATCTGGTTGGTGGGGAAAATCTTTGTTTCCACCGGTTCCTGCGCCTTTACCGACAATACGGTTAAAAGCATGGCTATTGATAAAATAATTCTTGTCTTCATCTGATTACTGCTTTTTGGATATTAATAAAAGTTGATAATTCGCTTTCACGGACACCTTCACTTCACGCATCTTTGTGGCCAGATATTGTGATCCGCCGCTAAGCACGCCCCTTGTCACGTCCATGACGAGTTGTTGCGAGGCACTGCGTGCGAACGAGATGCTTGTTCCGAAACTGCCCCCGATATTGGCGGCGGCTTCTTTCATGGCGGTACGTTCCGCTGTATTCGGAACGAAAAGTCCGGCCTGCCCGTCCATATCGTAAGCCGTTAGTTCCACCGGCAGGATATTCCCACCGCTCTCTATGGAGTTCACGGTGACTGCCATCCGCTGCCCCTCGATACGCACCATACCGTATAGAGGAGTATTCGCAGGTACAAGCACGCCGCCCACTTGCAACGGTTCCAGCAGTCGGAACTTCAGTCATGCTCCGGTGGTCACCGTCTGGTCTTCGGCCACGCAGGCACGTATCGTATTGGCTCCGGCAAGCTGTCCGCCGCCCACGGCAGTGGCAAAACCGTAATTGCGGGGTATCGTGTCGGGGACCGGAGGTACGGCCAGTGACGAAACCACATTCTCCGTGGCACGTCCGGCGGCTATGGCGGCAGGATTGCCGGATGAACCGCCCGTAACGCCCGCAGGCTGTATGTTTTTCACCTGTCCGCCCGTCTGTCCGGGGAAATAGCGTGCCGCCATCTCATACGACTTTTCCATCAGTTCCAGCGGGTCTTGTCCTTTCTGTTCACGTTCCAGCTTTTCGTTAAGCTCCTTCACCTGCCGTTCCAGTTCGCTCACCCTCGGACTCTCCTTCGGTTCCTGATAGAACGAGGTGATCTGCCTTGAAATCTGCCGTTGTTTCTCTCTGGACTCCCGGATAGCATCCGCTTTCGGTGCATCTTCTTCGGGTTTCAGCCCGTCCGTTGTGTCCGGCATCAGGTAGCCCCCGGCCACATCCTGCAAGGTTCTGACTTTCTCCTGCCTGCGCTTCTTCATTTCTTCCAGTTCGTAAGCCTTCTGTTTGTCGGCCATCGTTTCGGGTGCGATAGCGTCGGGTATCGTCGTATTGATGCCTGCCGTCCCTTCCACTGTTTCGGATGCGTCCGGTTTGAAGATAAACCAGATGAACCCGGCACAAAGCAGGGAGAGGACTGCCACCACGCCATAGAATTTCAGTTTTTCGGCGGCCTTGCCGCTTAACTTCTTCTCCTTTTCGGATGAAGGTTCCGTCTTCTGCGCTCCCTTATCCTTCTCTTTCTCTTCTTTCTTATCGGATTGTGTCATTGGATACATTGTTTTTTAATGGTTGGATACTGTCCGTTTGGGGAAGCGCAATCCTTTGGAGATGCTGCACCTCAATCGGAAATTTGTCTGTCCCGCAGAAACCGCCCACGATGTAGGCAAGGTCGATGGCGGCGAAGAGTCCGAGCAGGTAAAGGATGATCATCCTTTGCTGCCGGTAGCTCAACCGCTGCCACCGTCTGCGGAGTTTTGCTATATGTCGGTCTTTCTCCGTTCTGAACGAGTGGAAGACCTTTTTTATACCGTTATCTTTCATACTGTCCGATGTCCCTGTTTTCGATGATGGTAAAACTCTCTATCAGAAAGCCCTGCGGATTGTTGTCGCTCCGGGTTACATTCCTCAGACGGCAGGTGGTGACAAGCGACCTTTCGGTAACGCTGCTCGAACGGATGATGTGCTGCCGGCTATAGGTCTTCATCTCGTAGGGATAACTGTTGAAGTTTCCCTGTATGCTGTCCACTGTCAAGGTCTGCGAGATGTTTCCCGCGATCATCCGGTTGAAGTAGCCTTTCTCCTGCAAGTTCCGGTAGTAACCGATGGCGCTTTCATCCGAAAGGTAAAGGGCACGCTGTACATTGCTTTCAATGGCGCTCTTGTCCGGTGATAGGGTGAAAAACAGTTCGTGGAAACGTCTGATATGTTCCCTCGCTTCCACGGGGCGGTTCTGCTGCACGTCCTGCGAGAGTGCCAGCATCAGCGATTTTCCGCTGTCCAGTACATAGATTTTCTGCCGCTGCGCTTCTGCAAACTCGTATGCCTTTCAGGTGGCGAAGACCGTTACCAGTGCGCATACTCCTAGGAATACCATTCCGAACAGCCGTAGCTGCCGGAACGATGTCTCGATGTTTTTTAATGATTTGAACTCCATGTCTTTATTCTATTTTTTTTAGTGATACGTTTAGAACATTTTCTTGATACGCCCAGCTACCGATCCGCCGACTGCCCCACCGACTGCCGCCGCACCGTTACCAGCCATCTTTCCGGCACTGTTCGCTTTCTGGCCGTAAGCTCCGGCACCGCCTGCCTGGATAATCCACGAGGCCACCGTGGGCACGCAGAAATAACCGATGATACCTATAATCATGAATATACAATAAACGCTGTTCGATGCGTCCGGTATGAATGTCGGGTCCTGCATCTGTTTGATGTCCTGCTGCAACATCAGAACCTGTATGCGCGAGAGGATAGCCCCGAACAAGTCACCGACGGGCAGCCATAGATAAATACAGATATAGCGTGACAGCCATGTGGTGAGCGTACTCTGGAATCCGTCATAGACGGCCAGCGCAAAGGAGATAGGCCCCAGTATCGACAGCACGATCAGAAAGAAAGTCCTCAGCGTGTCTATCAGTAGCGATGCCGCCTGAAAGAACAGTTCCAACAGTTCGCGGAACCATTGCCGCACCTTTTCCCCCATGTCATACACCGCCTTCTGCCCGTACATGTTTATCATCGTATCCATGTCTCCCAGCGACCAGCCAAGCTCGTCTATTTTCTTGTCAAATTCCTCATCACTCACAAGGAAAGCCTTTGCCGGGTCACGCAGCATCGCTTCCCGTTCCAGTTCGTCTTTCTCTTCCTGATACTTCTTCATGTCGAAAGTCTGCTGTTCAACCAACGAGGAAGTGGCACTGCATACGGGGGAAAGAATCCCGTTGATTGTCCCCAATACCATAGTGGGGAAGAACATGATGCAAAGGCCCAGCACAAATGGTCTGAAAAGTGGGAACACGTCTATCTCTTCCGCCCTTGAAAGGGACTGCCATACCCGGTAGGCCACGTAGAACAGGGCACCGATACCGGCCACTCCCTTCGCCACACTGGCCATATCCTCGCACAGCGGCATCATTTCATCGTAAAGCGAACGCAACAACTCATGCAGGTTCGTCCAGTCTATTGATAGTAATACCATAGTCTATCTGTTTTTTTAAGGATGAATGATTACCAGTAACGCTGGTCGTGTGTCCCGTACAGGGCAAGCACCCGCTGGGAATCCCCCTTCTTCTTGCTGCGCAGGTACGATATGCCGATATTCTTGCGGGTGTAGTACCATGTCAGGTTCTTGTATTCCAGCACTTCGCCGTATATCCGGTTAATGATGTCCAGCCGTTCCTTGTCGGTCATCGAGAGTCCGGTTGCCGTGGTCACTTCCTTCAAGTCCAGCAGCAGGTTACTGCTTTCTTCAAGCAGCCGGTTATACCCGAAAGCAATGGCCGAGAGTTCTTCCACGGTAAAATTCGGGTCGCCCATCATCGTATTGAAATTGGTCACGTAAATATCGCTGATGTCACCTACGAGCAGGATAGTCTGTTGTACCTTGCGTGCCCCTTTTACGAGGTCGTGTACGGATTTCAAAGCGTCGTAGTAGGCCTTGTCGGGTAGGTCGGGGGTATTGCTACCCCTTTCCCCCCTAAGAACCGTACATGATACTTTCGCATCATACGGCTCAAGCAACTCAAAATTTCTGTTATGAAACCGGCTCATAT
>JAETOE010000005.1 GCA_021771815.1 Roseburia hominis | reverse complement strand
CCAGAGTTTTTACGCTCTGCACGCTCTTCTTTTCTGCTGTTTCCTATAAAAAAAGAAAATCGGCAGAGGCTTTATAACCTCTTGTCGATTTTCATTCTAAAACTTATAAACTTTTTGATTTTAAATATGCGGACGCTACCAGCAAATCCTCCGGAGTCGTTATTTTCAGATTCTGATAGCCTCCCTCAATCACTTTTACACGCTGTCCGGCTGCCTTTTCCAAAACCATCGCATCGTCCGTCACCGTGCTGTCATCCTCCGCAATGATCTTTGCATACGCCGCCTTTATCAGTTGATACGGAAATGTCTGCGGCGTCTGCATCTGCCACAGAGTCCTCCGGTCAGGTGTCTCCTTTGCAAAACCGTCGTCATCGAGTATCTTGATCGTATCTTTCACCGGCATCCCGACCACGCACGACTGCCCGGTTCTCACGCATTCGATGGAACGCTTTATGATATCCGCCGTAACAAGCGGGCGGGCGCCATCGTGAATCAACACATAGTCCGCCCCTTGCGCCGCGTTAAGTCCCGCATATACGGAATGATAGCGTTCTCTGCCGCCCTGCACGACCGCCCCAACCTTTCCGATTCCGTATTTCTCAATAATCTCTGTCCTGCAGTATTCCTCTTCGCCTGCGCCGACCACAAGAATAATTTCCGTGACCTCGCTCTCTTCAAATGCTTTGAGCGCATAATAAAGCACCGGCTTTCCCTCCAACAGCATATACTGCTTGTGCACAGCGCTGTTCATCCTTTTTCCGGCGCCTGCCGCGAGCACGATTGCCGCAATTTTCTCCATTTACCTTTCCCCCAGCTTCAGATTCGGAACCGCATTCAGATCCAGCCCATCTCTCTGACCGCGCATAAAATCATAATACGCCGCCGCGCCGATCATTGCCGCATTATCCGTACATAAAATCGGCGACGGATGGTAAAACGCCACGCCCTTTTTCCGGCACGCCTCCCGCATTCCTTCCCGGAGCGTTCCGTTGGAAGCAACGCCTCCCGCAATGGCAAACTTGTCCATGCCAAATTCATCAATCGCTTTCATGGCATTGCCGATCAGTACATCGGTCACTGCTTTCTGAAAGGACGCCGCAATATCCGCCTGTACAATAGGAATCCCCTTCATCCGGCAACTGTTCAGATAATTAAGCACTGCCGACTTCAAACCGCTGAAGCTGAAATCGTACGGCCCGTCCGCAATCTTTGCACGCGGGAACTCCACTGCATGCGGATCTCCCTCATGCGATACCTTCTCGATCTTAGGTCCGCCCGGATAGCCGAGCCCGATCGCGCGTGCCACTTTATCAAATGCCTCGCCCGCGGCATCGTCCCTCGCTTTCCCGAGGATCTCGTATTTCCCGTAGTCCGCAACCTTTACAAGATGCGTATGTCCGCCGGAAACAACGAGGCATAAGAATGGCGGCTCCAACTCTTTATTCTCGATATAATTGGCACTGATATGCCCCTCAATGTGATGCACGCCCACCAGCGGAATGTTTCTTGCGTAACTGATGGCTTTCGCCTCCGCAACGCCGACAAGAAGCGCCCCCACCAACCCCGGACCATATGTAACGCCAATCGCATCTATATCATCCAGCGCCGTATCCGCATCGGCAAGCGCCTGTGTGATGACCTGATTGATCTTTTCAATATGCTTTCTCGACGCAATTTCGGGCACAACACCCCCATAGAGCGTGTGCAGCGCAATCTGGGACGAGATCACGTTCGATCTGACATCCCTGCCGTTCACGACGACCGCCGCCGCTGTCTCATCACAGGAACTTTCGATTGCAAGTATTTTTACCTCTTTCTCACTCATCGGAAGGGTCTCCTTCCACTTTGTAGAATACCAGGATCTTCCATTTTCCTTCATCATCCTTGCGCAGCACATACATCTGGTACGTGCGGGAATAGTCCTTATTCTCGTTTGTGAAGTAGGACGCTTCCACGTACGCGCACTCACGTCCGTCCACCGTTTGGAATTCCACATCATTACTGTCGCACACGCTGCTGCTGCGGATCGTCTTAGATCTCTCGTGATAATCCTCGATGTCTGCTTTCAGCGCATCAAAATAGCTTTCTCTCGGATTGTTCTCAAGCAGCTCCTCGTCGAAAAGCTTTCTTGCCTGATCCCCCAGTTCATATAATTCGTCCTCGGTGTATGTCTCATTATAAAAGCATTTCACAATCCGGTTGTAATACTTTACGACTTCCCGCGGCGTCGCAGGATAATTGGCGTCGAGATCCTTTGTAATGACTTTCTGAACCTCCGTCAATTCTACGGCGTCCTCAACGGACGCGCGCTTCTGCACTGTAAAATAGTAATACACGCCCACAACCAGCCCGATTACTACCAGTGCCAGTATAACTCTGACCACATTTCGCTTTTTCATAATGCCATCCTCCCTCCTTGGTCTTCTCAGTCGTCCTCAAACAACAACTCCACGCTTTTCCCATCTTTCCCAAGAAACGCATTCGGAAATGTCTCCCTGACCTTCGGCATATAGTCCTCCGCCCGCACAAGCGACGGCGAGTAGTGAGTCAGCCACATTTCGCTGACTTTGGCGCGCTTCGCCAGCTCCGCCGCCTCATAAAACGTCATATGCTTATACTGCTTCGCCTTCACCAACTTGTCCGGCTCCGCGTACATTCCCTCGCAGATAAATAAATCAGACGCTTCGGCACATTTCGCGATCGTTTCGGTCGGTCTGGTGTCGGTACAGTACGTCACCTTGATACCTTTGCGCTCGGGCCCCAACACCATATCCGGCGTATAGACGCATCCCTCCTCAGCCATGATTGTCTCCCCATGCTGCAGACGGCTCCACATGCGCTGCGGTATTCCCGCAGCCTTCGCACGCTCCACATCAAATCTGCCTGCGCGTTTGATCTCGATGCTGTAACCATAGCAGACGACATTGTGATTCACGCGGAATGCATGAATGTGATAACCGTTTATTTCTATATCGGCTTCCGGTTCCGTAATCTCCATATACTGAATCTCAAACGGCAGCTCCGGCGCAATGACACGAAGCGCTCCGACCACCCGTTCTAAGCCTTTGGGACCGATCATCACGAGCGGACTGGTCCGCTCGGCATTCCCCATTGTAAGCAAAAGTCCCGGCAGACCGCTGATATGATCCGCATGATAATGTGTAAAACAAATGACGTCGATCGGCTTAAATGTCCAACCTTTTTCCTTTATCGCTACCTGCGTTCCCTCACCGCAGTCAATCAAAAGGTTGCTGCCGTTGTAGCGCATCAGCGCCGCCGTCAGAAACCGATGTGGAAGGGGCATCATTCCGCCCGTTCCCAAAAGACATACATCTAACATGAATAACTCCTTTTATTTATACCAGTTCCGTCACCTGGTCGATCTGCGGTGCAATGGAAAATTCCTGCACCATTCTGTCATAACATTCCTCACAGATATCCATACTGTGAACCGTTCCGTCTTTGCCGTCGGAGAAATATCCCCACTCTTTCTTTATCGCAAGATACGACGCCGTTTCTTTCTGGTCCTCGGTACAGATTGCCTTTCCGCAATAATTGCAAAATATGATTCCGGCCTTTTTACTCATTCGAATGTCCTCCCTTGTGTGCTTATAACAAAATGTGATTTACTTCGCAGTGCAAATTATACCGCATCTGCTTTAGCACTCCTACCGGAAATTACTGGCCGTATATCATAATATAGGCATCTTCCTTCGGGCACTCGTAAAAATCCTTCCTGATTCCTACCGTGGAAAATCCGCTTTTTTCGTACAGAGCGATCGCTCCCTCATTCGATGTGCGCACTTCCAAAACAATCCGCGCAATCCCGCGGCGCTCTGCCTCCCTCTTCGCCTCAAGCAGAAGTTCCCATCCCACGCCGCGCCGCCGCATCAAAGGCGCGACTGCAACATTGGTAATCTCCCCTTCATCGACCGAAAGGTACATCCCGATATAGCCTGCGATCTGCCCTTCCTCTTCCGCCGTCAAAAATACGGTATCGGAAAGTGCGAGCGCATCCAAAAATCCCTGTGCGCTCCACGGCTGAGAGAAAATCTGCGCCTCCAGTTCCGCCACGGCAGGAACATCCGCCTCCGTCATGGGTCTTATTACACACGTCGAGCCATTTCTCCGCTTTGCGCCGCTATGCATCTCTTTCTCCGTCATATGCCGCTATGCACCTCTTCCTTCTCTCTTCGCTCACGCTCCGCCTGAGAGAGTCTCAAATACTCCGGCGCATGTTCCTCCGCCGTCTCAACGCGCCCCCAGGCAAAATACTTCATGCCAAGCACAGCGACCGCACCCGCACGCTGCTTATTCAGATGCGCCGGTGCAAAGGAATACGGGACTGTCAGATGTTCCCCGATGTACTCCCGGAAGACAGGTACGCCGTCTCCCAAGAACACGACCGCCTCTCCCCTATTATTTATATCGGCAGTAATCTCATCAATTCCAACCGCACACTGCTTTCTTAGGACTTCCATTTCGTTCGCGCAAAAACGGTACAGCCCGGTATAAGTCTGGTTTCTCCGGGCGTCCATAAGCGGGCACACCACATCCCGATGTCCTACAAGATTATACGCAAGTGCGTCAACCGTAGGCACATTTATAATCGGTTTCTCCAGTGCAAGCCCGAGCCCCTTCGCCGTCGCCGAACCGATGCGAAGACCGGTAAACGATCCCGGTCCTCCTGCGACCGCAATCGCGTCTATCGTCGACAACTCAAGATCGATCATCCGCGCGACCTCATCCAACATCGGCAGAAGCGTCTGCGAATGCGTCTTCTTATAATTCACGGTATATTCTCCGCACAGATCTTCATCCTCTGCGATAGCGACACTCGCCACCAACCCGGAGCTGTCCAAGCCCAATATTTTCATTTTCCGTCCCTCCTAGCGCTCCCTTATCGTAATTCTGCGATAGTCAAAGCCGCGTTCAAGCTCCTTCTCAATCGTCACGTCATGCCTCTTTTCGGGCAGGATTTCTTCAATAAGCCCCGCCCACTCGATCATGCAGAGCCCGTCTCCGTAAAAATAATCCTCGTATCCGATCTCGTCCATCTCCTCAATATCACCGATGCGGTAGACATCAAAATGATAGAACGGCATTCTGCCGTCCTCATACACCTGCACGATCGTAAAAGTCGGGCTGGAAACCGCTTCCGTGATGCCAAGCCCCTCCGCAATGCCCTGCGTAAAAACGGTTTTTCCCACGCCGAGATCGCCGTTCAACGTATATATCTCTCCGGGCTGCGCCGTCTCGCCAAGCTTTTTCCCGAGTGCACGCGTCTCCTCCGGTGAAAATGTCTCATAAATCGTCTCTTTCATATTGCCGTCCCCTCGTCACTTCATCTTCACGCGGTATTTCGCAAGCTTGTCATTCGCGAGCTTCGCCAGATCTCCATACTGCTCTCCAAGCTGCGCTCTCGGGATGACGTATGCATTTCTCCGATTGCTGTACACCAGCACGTTGCTCTTTGTCGCCACCATCTTGTAAATAGATTCCCACGGAAGCTTGGCACTCTCGCCGTTCTGCGATACCGTAAAGCCTTTCTCGTCCACCAGATAATGAAGTGTCCCCTGCAGCACCGCAGATGCAGCCAGCGCACGTTTCGCAGCCAGCCAGAGACTAAGCGGCGGGTAAATCAGAAAGAGAATTCCAAACACCACATACAGAACCGTCCTGCTCGTCTCCACCTCTCCGTATGTCACGCCTCCAACCACAAACACGAACACCGCAAGAATCACGGAAAGCCATCCGTGAAACCCGGAATACATCTGGTACATATTGAAACGATACATATCCTTATCCGTCAGCTTGATTTCAAATTCCATTGCTCTTCCTCCATATTTTATGAGTATAGCATTTTTCACACAAAAAGAAAAGACGCTGTTTACACAGCGCCTTATTCGCAGTCTTCAGTCCTTTCTAGTAACTCTGTCCCTTTAAAATCGGGGAAATCGACTTATAGACAAAGAATGTGATGACAACCGAGAAGAGTCCCTTTACGATCGTAAACGGCATATTAAAGCAGACCAGGCACTGCAGTATGTTCTCCATGGACGGAAGAATCACCTGATAAGCCGAAAGCACCATATCCTCAGACATAAAGTTGTAATAAAACGGATACACAAGAAAGTAGTTGGAAATCACCGAGAACGCCCCCATGATCACCGCGCCCGCCAGTGAACCGAGCAAGGCGCTCTTTCTGCTCTTCTTACGGCGATAAATGAGTCCTGCCGGAAGTACAAAAACCGCGCCTAAAAGAAAATTAGAAAGCTCTCCCACACCGCCTGTTGTCGTGATGAATAAGTGCAGTACATTCTTGATCAGACAGATCAGCACCCCGCACAGCGGTCCCATTGCAAAAGATCCAATGAGCGCCGGCAGCTCCGAGAGATCCATCTTGATAAACGGCGGCATAAAAGGAACGGAAAAATCAAAGAACATTAAAATAAATGCAACCGCCGAGAGCATCGCCGTCACCGTCATATAGCGGATGCTTGAAATTCCTTTTGTACCCATTGTCGTCTTTCCTGTCATTGTTCTGTTTGTGTCCATTGTCACTCGTCTCCTTTTCTCTTACACGGAATTCGAGGGAAACGTGCGCCGCCAGGCGCACATGCAAAAAGCCCCGGATATCATAAATACCCGGGGCAAATCATCTCATATCGGAAAATGCGGTAAAGACCGCTTTCCTAACATGCTTCTCTTCTCTCATCCAGACTATACTGTCGGTTCCGGATTCACACCGGATCAACTGCTCCCGCAGCTCACGGACTTTCCGACCCACTGTGGCTGCGGCTTGCACCGCCCGCCATACGCGTGCCGGAATCACCGTCGGTCGGGAATCTGTCGCAACCTCTGTGCGCATCACCCTGCCCCGAAGAATTCCTATTTTATTGTACAGGCATCCATCAAAAGCCGCCTGCTGTTTACATTACTTATTTTATGCACAATGATGTAATCTGTCAATAGACAGGAACGGATTTCTGTCTAATTTCTATCCGCCCAGCTTCATCGTAAGCGCGATCCGCTGCTTCTTCAAATCAACGCTTATGACCTTGACCTCCACAATATCGCCGACGCTGACCACCTCGAGCGGGTGCTTGATAAACTTATCACACATCTGCGAAATGTGCACCAGACCGTCCTGATGGACGCCGATATCCACAAACGCACCGAAGTCGATGACATTGCGCACCGTACCTTTCAAAATCATCCCCGGCGTCAGATCCTTCATATCAAGGACGTCACTCCGCAAAATAGGCTTCGGCATGTCCTCACGTGGATCTCTTGCCGGTTTCTCAAGTTCCTTTACAATGTCGTGCAGCGTGATATCCCCGATGCCAAGCTCGTCCGCAAGCTTCTTGTATTCAGAAATCCTCTTGGAAACGCCCTCCACCTTCCGGCTCTTAACATCCTCCAACGTGTAGCCAAGCTTCTCCAAAAGCTTCTTCGTCGCGTCATAGCTCTCCGGGTGAACGCCCGTAGCATCGAGCGGGTTCTTCCCGTCATTAATACGCATAAAGCCCGCGCACTGCTCATACGCCTTCGGTCCGAGCTTCGGCACCTTAAGCAGTTCGGCACGCGACGTGAAGCGTCCGTTTTCCTCGCGGTAGGCAACAATATTCTTCGCGATCACCTTGCTGATACCGGATATGTATTCCAGCAGCGATGCAGACGCCGTGTTCAGATCGACGCCGACCTTGTTCACGCAGTCCTCAACGACGCCGCCGAGCGCCTCGCCAAGCTTCTTCTGGTTCATATCGTGCTGATACTGCCCGACGCCGATGGACTTCGGATCGATCTTAACCAGCTCCGCCAGCGGGTCCTGCAGGCGGCGCGCCATTGACGTCGCGCTCCTCTGTCCCACATCGAAATTCGGGAATTCCTCCGTCGCAAGCTTGCTCGCGGAGTACACGGACGCGCCCGCCTCATTGACGATGATATACTGTACCTTGACCGGAATCTCCTTCAGCAATTCCACAATGACCTGTTCGGACTCTCTGGACGCCGTTCCGTTTCCAAGTGATATCAAGGTGATGCCGTACTTGGATATCAGCTTCTTTACGACTGCCTTTGCCTCCTCGACCTTATTCTGCGGCGCCGTCGGATAGATAACTGTCGTATCGAGCACTTTTCCGGTCGGATCGACCACCGCAAGCTTACATCCGGTACGGAACGCCGGATCCCACCCAAGCACGACCTGTCCTGCGATCGGCGGCTGCATCAGAAGCTGTTCCAGGTTCTTTCCGAACACCTTGATTGCGCCGTCCTCGGCACGCTCCGTGAGATCGCTTCGAATCTCACGCTCAATCGCAGGCGCGATCAGCCTGTCATAAGCATCCTCAACCACTTCCTTAATCACAGGAGCCGTCTGGGGGTTGTCCCTCGTGATGATCTTCTTCTCCAGATAGCGCAGAATATCCTCCGCCGGAGCCTCGACCTTCACTGTCAAAAACTTCTCCTTCTCCCCGCGGTTGATCGCAAGGATACGGTGTCCCGCAAGCTTCGCAATCGGCTCATCGAAATCATAATACATCTCATAAACAGATTCTGCCTCGGCATCCTTCGCCGTAGAAATCATACGCCCCTTCTTCACGGTCAGATCGCGGATATATGTCCGGTAGTCCGCCTCATCCGAAACCGCTTCCGCAATGATGTCCTTCGCCCCGGCAACCGCATCCTCCGCCGTCTCCACACCCTTCTCCGGATCAATGAACTTCGCGGCTTCCTCCATCAGCGGCGTCTTTAACATCTGTAATGTAATCAGATTCGCAAGCGGCTCCAATCCGCGCTCCTTTGCAATCGTCGCACGTGTGCGGCGCTTCGGCTTGTACGGGCGGTACAAGTCCTCAACGAGTACCATCGTCTCCGCCGCAAGAATCTGTGCTTTCAGTTCTTCTGTCAGCTTGCCCTGTTCCTCGATGCTTGCGAGCACCGTCTCCTTGCGTTCTTCCAGATTGCGCAGATAATTCAGACGTTCAAACAGGCTCCGGAGCACCTCGTCATTCAACGCTCCCGTCGCCTCCTTGCGGTAGCGGGCAATAAACGGAATGGTATTCCCCTCGTCAATCAGTTTCACCGCCGCCTCTGTCTGATAGCGTTTGATTCCAAGCTCCTCTGTAAGCTTTGCAATAATATCCATAATTACGAACCTCCAAGTTTTGACACATGTGCTTATAGTATACCGAAATTAGCCCGCAATCTCAAGCGCAAGATTTTATGCGCGTTGTAATTTTCGTCCGAAAGTGTTACAATGTGCAGAGTTTCTATTATGATTTACAATGATTACTCTGCCTCGGGCAGTGCGGTGTTTTTCTACACCGGGAAAGGGCATTGCACTATGGATTACCATTCTTACAATCAGAACCCACAGGAAAGTATACGGCGCTCAAAGCGCATGGAAAACGCTGCGCTGCTTTTAGGTGTCATCGCCGTTGCGACGATCTGTCTGGTCTACCCGGCGCTGATCTGCGGCTCTCTCGCCATCGTTTTCGCCCTCCTCTCACGCGGCGGCGAGCGCACGCTTACTACGCATGCCAAAACAGGTCTTGTACTCGGCAGTATCAGTCTTGGCATTATTCTTCTGATGATAGTATATACGCTGATTATTGCCGAGGTATATTACGGCGGACTCCTAAATATGGCAAGAGAAGTCTATGGAAGCATGGGAATCGACTTCGACGCCCTGATGAATTCCATGTACGAATAAAAGCGCGCTACGCGAGCAGATCGATATTCCACACAATCAGCGCCAGATTTTTGACAAGGCAATTTATGACGATGATTGCGATGGCAATCCACATATAAATTTCCCGGAAATGCATCCCGATCTTCAGTCTGCCTCCGGAAATGCGCTCAATGGTCTGGCTGATCATGAACCAACCGGCAAGCACCGCCACATAGGGCACGAACGGATGATACCAGAAGGACGCAAACAGCTTTCCAGAAAGCAGTGCCTTCACCGCGCGCGTGCCGCCGCAGCCCGGACAATAATAGCCCGTCAGCAGATGAAACACGCACGGCCACAAATATTTAAAAATTTGAATACCTGTAACCCATGAAAAAAGCAGCGCTAAAACGCCTGCTCCGATCCCACACCATCCAAATATATAAAAATCACGATCTATTCTTCTGTCAACTCGAAACATATTTCCTCCTACTTTGCGTTCATTGTAGCATATTTTTCCCGCCTGTGCTATAATGTTTTAATCGACCTGCCGCAGAGCAGAACTATAGGAGTGTAACATATTATGTCCAGATCTTCCAGAGAATTAAAGCGTATTTCGCGCGATATATTAAATAACCGTTATTCCTTACCGATGGGGGCTTTTCTTACTGCATGGCTGATTCCTACCTTGATTGAAATCCCCTTCTCCATGTCGCTCGGCGATTATCCGACCAACTCCCAGCTAATTATCTCATGTCTTGCAGAGTTTCTGATTATGCTGATTGCCCAGGTCTTAACGATCGGGCGTCTGCTCATCCATCTTGATATGACACGTGCAAAGGAGTGCCGTCTTGTCACGATATTTTCACCCTTCCGCTTTGGTGCGGAACGCTACTTCGGCGCTTCTCTCCTTTATGTCTTGTTGATTGCACTTGCGTGCAGCCCCGGCATTCTCGCGACCGCGTGGTTTTCCTACACAGGCTTTTCCGCGAGTTCTGCATCATTACTTGCCGTCTGTTGCACTTTAGCCTTAGTGCTTACCGTAATCGTAATGCTTAATTACCGGCTCGCCTTTCTTTTCCTGCTTGACTATCCGCAGATGAAGGTTCGCGCCGCATTTAAGGAATGCCGCCGCATGATGAAGAAAAATAAGCTGCGTCTCCTTTATATCTTCTTCAGTTTTCTCGGATGGTGTGGACTGATCGTCTGCTCTTTCGGAATCGCCGCGCTTTGGGTTGTTCCCTACATGACACAGACACTCGTCACCTTTTATCTGGACTGCACCGGAGAGCTTGACCGCATTCCGGTTCGAGGCTATAGCAGCGAGCCGCACACCAATTTATTCTTCTGATACGCAAAGGAGTATCACGCAAAATGCTATTTGCGCGATACTCCTCTTTTTATCCGTGCGCCTGGCGACGCACATTTTCTATACAACTTTGATCTTGACCCTTCCGATACCGCAGCTTACATTGATGCGCCCCTGCGCGCCTGTATTTTTGCAACTGTTCATTCCGCCGAAACCGCCGATCTTCTGATCGTTCACCGTGACGGAACCGATTCCGCAGTCCACGGAATAATCGTAGTCTCTCTCTCTGCCCGAAAGCTCTATTGTGCATTCTCCAACACCACAATCGACATTCAATTCCTTTTCCACCGTTCCCTTTAAAGCAAACTTTCCCGCACCGCAGTCGACGTTCAGTTTTTTTAAATCCGCATTTCCAATCTCCGCACTCCCTGCGCCGACCGTCACGGAAAACGCGTCTTCTACGCGGAGCTCACCGATCCTCACGTTTCCAGCCCCCACTTCCATGTCAAGTCTGTCGCACCAGAGCTTCGCGTTTCTCATGTCGATATTCCCCGCTCCGGTTTCCATGGAAATTTCCGTAAAATGCTTCTCCTCCGGCAAAACGATTTCAATGCGGACCAGATGCTCCGTTCTGATATGCGCTTTCATTCCATGATACTTGCACGAAATTGAAAGTTTTCCGTCTAAAACACTGCTCTCATACTGCACTTTGTCATCAAGCCTCGCCATAATCTGCACCTCATCGACTGCCGCTGTTGCAACTGCAAGTTCTGCACAATCAATTTCCAGATCGATCCCCCGGATTTCCTCCGCCGCATACCGCTCTTTTCTTTCTTCCATATCCTGCTCCTCCTAAATATAATGAAGATTTATCACGCCAAAGTTCGCCGAACCGTTGATAAACAAAACTGTATTGCTTGTCCCTATGTTGGTTCCATGTTCATTGATCGATCCAAAGGAACGTTCCAGATTATTCTGTACCTTCCACTCCTTTGGAATGTAAAGGTTCGTCTCACCAAAGTTATTCTCTATATTGATGACTGCAGAACCCTCCTGCACAATCGCGTTGTCAAAGTATACGGAGAGCGAGCCGAAATTATTTTCCACCTGTGCATTTCGGAAATCATCGGAGCTGATATAGCGAATCGCCGAACCAAAGTTGTTCTCGCATCGGATGTTCTGACCGCTGCACTGCTCGCTGCTGGAAACGCCTGCGCCCGAAGTCCCTCCAATATATACGCTCTTTTTGTATTTCTTTTTCCCCTGAAAGATCATCGAAAGCCCGATGCTTGCGAGCACCGCCGCTCCAAGCACCGGCCAAGGCGTCAGTTTCGTAATGCCTAACGGCTCGTCATAAATGATACAGATACATGCCGCAGACACCAAGATTTCAAAAAAATTCACATGACGGATTCCTTCGACGAACACCCACAGTAAAAATACGGTGAGCAAAACCGAAAACACGCCGACGTCCGGCAGGATTCCAAACTGACTTACAATGACATAGACTGCTGCAAGGATAAAAAAGATTCCCCAGAATATTTTGCTACTTTTCATGATGCAACCTCTTTTCTTCTAATTTACTGATTAACGGTTTGTAGTAGTACCGCGATACATAGACCTGCTTGTGTGTGCCCTGAAACGCCACCACACTCGACGCCGTCAGATTGCGGTCAATGGAGTAAATATGATCGGTGTTCAGAATCGTTGACTTCGACACCCGCATAAAAACTCCGGGAAGAAAATCTTCCAATTCGTACAGCTTATACCTCGTCTGGTAAACCTCATTGCGGGTGTGTGCACTGATTCCGTTTTCGTCTGTCTCGAAAAACAAAATTTCATCCAGCATCAGGTAATATTCTGTATTCCCTTTGTAGAGCAGGAGCTTTCCGAAAACATTGTTCACCCCGCTCACCGCTTTCTGCACGGCTGCCACCTGCTTCGTAAACTCCCGGCAGCGAATGATGACCTCATCCTCTGTACTGTTTTCGTCAATCTCAATTCTTATTTTCATATGTGCAAACTCCTTTGATGCCCTTAGTATAAAAAACAAACCTCCCGATGTAAATAGCTTTACAGCAAGAGGTTTGTTTTCTAAGGTAAGTGGTAACAATTCCCCACTCATTCTGATCTTAATTTCATCTTTCAAGGCAGTCCGCCGCATCAGTCATGCGTCTACAGTGACTTCAAGCACTCCACGCCCGCACCCAGATATGGATTCTCCATCCGCTCAAATGCCCCGTCATCTGCCTCTTTCGCATACGCCGGATCGAGCGGCAGCTTTCCGAATACCGGAATGCCAAGCTCTGATGCGATCGCATCAATATTGCTTTCTCCAAAGAGCTTGATTTCCTTACCGCAGTCCGGACATTTCAGATAGCTGAAATTTTCCACCAGACCGAGCACCGGAATATGCATCATCTCTGCCATGTTGTAGGCCTTCTTAACAATCATCTGTACCAGTTCCTGCGGAGAGGTGACGACCACGATTCCATCCACCGGAAGCGATTGGAATACCGTCAGCGGAACATCACCCGTTCCCGGGGGCATATCAACGAACAGATAGTCGATATCGCCCCATACCGTCTCATTCCAGAATTGTTTGACCACGCCTGCAATCACCGGTCCTCTCCAGATGACCGGCGCTTCCTCGTCGTCGAGCAGCAGATTGACGGACATGATCTTCATTCCGTTTGCCGTCTCCATCGGAATCATGCCTTCCTCGGTCCCGTATACCTGCCCGTGCACCCCGAACATCTTCGGTATGGACGGCCCTGTGATGTCGGCATCCATGATACCGACCTTGTATCCTGCTCTGCTCATTGCAGTTGCAAGCGATGCCGTAACAAACGACTTTCCGACGCCTCCCTTTCCGCTGACAACACCGATCACCTTCTTGATATTGGAAGCCGCATTCATCGGCTCCTTTGCAATTCCGTTTCCTGCTTTATTCTTTGCGTTGCTCGGACATCCCTCACAGCTCTCCTTTGTGCAGCTGGATGCCCCGCTACAACTACTGTTTTCTGGCATATTGCTTTCCTCCTAACTATTTTTGCCGCGATCTTCTGCAGTAAGCGGCATTATTTTCATTGTCCTCGAAAGGCACTCTCCACGCATTTCTACCGTAGGGCTTTCCGAAGCGCAGCCGAGATTGCCGCACCCAGCACAAAACAGACTGCCGCCTCAATCAGACCGTTGATTCCCACAAATGCAGCAATAAACGGAATCACTTTCGTCATGCCGAACTGCTCACGCATGGTCCCTGCAAACAGTGTAACCAATGTTCCCATAAAAAATGCCGTATTAAGAAGCGGGCAGCACAGGTTCGCAATCGTCACGGATGCGCCTGACGGAAGCTTCGTCTTTTTCAATCCGTCAAAAATAAGCCCGGTAAGCCAGCCCTCCAGAATACGCGTCGGCACACATACGAGGAACGTAAAAAACGGGTTGACGCCCAGAAGAAGCGTTCCAAACGCGCTCATGCCAAAACACTGGATAAAGCTCGTAATCCCAAACACGCCTCCTAAAATCGCACCGGCAACCGGTCCTAATGTTACAGCTCCCACCGCCACTGGCACGACAATCAGGGTAATTTCAAGTCCTGCTGTCTTAATATAACCAATCGGGGTAAAAGCCATGAGTAAGATGATGGCAACCAAAAGTGCCAGTTCCACAAGATATTTCGTGGAAAATACAGACTTCTTCATAGTCTCTTCCTCTCTTTCTTTTATGGTATCTTCTGATTCTGTTTCGAGCGTGGCAGTCTTTCTATCTGCCCGCTAAAAAACTTCCGGGAATCCGTAGCTTCCCGGAAGTTTTTGTAATCGTTGTCAAACGTCTATGTCACGCAAGGTGTTTCACAGATTTATTTCCCCATCTCTGCCTTTAATGCTGCCGTCAGAGCCGGAACGATCTTATTGAGATCGCCTACCAGACCGTAATCAGCTACATCGAAGATCGGAGCGTCCTCATCCTTGTTGATTGCAACGATGAGATCGGAATCCTCCATGCCTGCTACGTGCTGGATTGCACCGGAAATACCGATTGCGAAGTAAATCTGCGGGCGAACCGTCTTACCTGTCTGTCCTACCTGTAAATCTACCGGCTGCCAGCCGTTCTCTACAACTGCACGGGAGCAGCTTACCGTACCGCCAAGTACCTCTGCGAGATCGTCAAGAAGCTTGAAGTTCTCCTTAGAGCCAACGCCACGTCCGCCGGATACCAGAATCTTAGCATCCATAATGTTCGCGGTGTTCTTCACTGCCTTCACAACATTTAAGATCTCGACATATCTGTTGTCCGGCGTAAAGCCCGGATTGTACTCAACAACATTTGCCTTTGCGCCCTCGATCTTAGCGATCTTCTGCATAACACCCGGACGTACCGTAGCCATCTGCGGACGGTTGTACGGACAAGCGATCGTAGCAATCGTATTTCCGCCGAATGCCGGACGAGTCATTAACAACTGATTGTGAGACTGCTCCTGTCCCGGTGTTGCGTTGAGCGGGAAGTCGCCGATCTCAAGCATTGTACAGTCAGCGGTAAGACCTGTCTTCACGCGGGCAGAAACCGTAGGTCCAAGGTCACGACCGATTGCGGTTGCGCCTACCAGCATGATCTCCGGCTTATACTCGTTGATCACGGATGCCAGCGCATGTGCGTACGGCTCGGTACGATAATCCTTTAACTCAGGATCGTCCACAACAATGACTTTGTCAGCGCCGTACTCAGCGAGCTGATCTGCAAGTCCCTTCACACCGGAACCGATTAATACTGCTGTTACTTCTGTGTCTAAGTCCTTTGCCAGCTCTTTTCCTTTTCCAAGCAACTCAAATGCAACGCCGTCTAATACGTTGTCAACCTGCTGTGCAAAGACAAATACTCCCTTATATTCTTCTAAAGCCATTTTATTCACCACTTTTCCTTATTTTTATTAGATAACGTGTTTCTCTTTAAACTTGCCGATCAGGTATGCAACAGACTCCTCTGTGTCAAGCACTACCTTCTCGCCTGCACCCTTGCGCACCTTGTCAGACGCCTTTGCAATCTTGGTCGGAGATCCCTTTAATCCAAGATCAGAATCATCTACATCCTTAAGGTCTGCTCTTCCCCATACGGTCACTTCTTTATCGTATGCGTCAAAGATTCCGCCCGGCGTCATGTAACGCGGCTCGTTCAGTTCGGAAAGCGCTGTGATAAGGCACGGCATCTTCGCCTTTAACTCATGGTATCTGTCCTCGTACTGACGCTGTACAACAACGCTGTCCCCTTCGATCTTGATATCCTGTGCGTAGGAGATGACCGGAAGTCCAAGATGCTCTGCGATCTGCGGTCCAACCTGTGCGGTATCACCGTCGATTGCCTGACGTCCTGTGATGATGAGATCGTACTCCAGATTACGGATCGCGCCTGCGATCGTGGTGGAGGTAGCCCATGTATCTGCTCCGCCGAGCACTCTGTCTGTTACAAGGATTCCCTTGTCTGCGCCCATCGCCATAGCCTCGCGAAGTACCTCGTCCGCCTTTGGAAGACCCATGGTAAGAACGGTTACTTCTGCGCCGTACTGCTCTTTTAATCTAAGTGCTGCCTCAAGGCCTGCCTTATCATCCGGGTTCATAATGGTAAGCATTGCAGCTCTGTCTAATGTACCGTCCGGGTTGAACTTAACGCCGCCCTTGGTATCCGGTACCTGTTTTACACATACTACTATTTTCACGGTATTGTCACTCCTTATTTTATATTTGACGCGGAGCGAACGCAAGATGCTCCGCTGAATCACGACTATTTCAACAGTGCGCCAGAGATAACCATTCTCTGAACCTCGCTGGTTCCCTCGTAGATCTCGGTGATCTTCGCATCACGCATCATACGCTCTACATCGTACTCTCTGATGTAACCGTATCCGCCGAAGAGCTGTACCACCTCGGTGGTTACTGCCATAGCAGTCTCTGCTGCGAATAATTTTGCCTTGGCAGCCTCTACTGAATATACCTTCTGATTTGCTTTCGCCATAGCCGCTTTGTATACAAGAAGCTGTGCAGCCTCTACTCTGGTTGCCATGTCAGCCAGCTTGAACTGTGTATTCTGCTGCTGTGCGATGGAACGACCGAACTGCTTTCTCTCCTTGGTGTAAGCGATTGCTCTCTCCAATGCGCCCTCTGCAATACCGAGCGCCTGTGCAGCGATACCGATACGTCCGCCGTCCAAAGTATGCATAGCGATCGGGAATCCCTTGCCCTCTGTTCCAAGCAGATTCTCCTTCGGAATTCTGCAGTCCTCGAAAATAAGCTCGTATGTAGATGATCCGCGGATACCCATCTTCTTCTCCTTTGTTCCGAAGGAGAAGCCCGGTGCTCCCTTGTCTACGATAAATGCGGAGAAATTCTTCTTCTTTCTGCCTCTCTTGTCCTCTGTCACGCTTGTAATCGCGATTACGATATAAACATCGGCAACCTTACCGTTCGTGATAAAGCACTTGGAACCGTTCAATACCCACTCGTCGCCGTCCAATACAGCCTTCGTCTGAGCGCCCTGCGCGTCTGTACCTGCGCCCGGCTCGGTCAGTGCGAATGCACCGATCTTCTCTCCGCTTGCAAGCGCCGTCACATATTTCTGCTTCTGCTCATCTGTTCCGTATGTCAGAATCGGGTCGATGCACAGAGAGGTATGTGCAGATACTACAACACCCGTCGTAGCGCAAACCTTGGAAAGCTCCTCTACGCACATAACATAAGTAAGCGGATCACAGCCCTGTCCGCCGTACTCCTTCGGTACAGGAATTCCCATGAAGCCTAACTTCTGCATCTTCTTAACAGTCTCCATCGGGAACTGCTCTGTCTCGTCCACTTCCTGAGCCAGAGGCTTTACTTCATTCTCGGCGAAATCTCTGAACAGAGAACGCGCCATTTCATGTTTCTTATCTAAAACGAAATCCATGATTTTAATTCCTCCATAAAATTAATTTTTAAAAATCCTGCCGCCGCGGGCTGCCTTCTACTGTGCGTCAACCGGAGTCTTGGTACGGTCAGCGTTGTATACATAGAAGCCCTTGCCGCTCTTTACGCCGAGGTTGCCGCCGCGAACCATCTTGCGGATCAACGGGCATGCGCGGTACTTGCTGTCGCCTGTCTCTTTGTAAAGCACATCCATGATTGCAAGGCAGATGTCAAGACCAATGAAATCGCCTAACTCAAGCGGTCCCATCGGATGATTTGCGCCAAGCTTCATTGCAGCGTCGATACCTGCGATATCAGAAACGCCTTCCATCTTGATGAACGCAGCCTCGTTAATCATCGGAATCAAAATACGGTTTACAACGAATCCCGCCGCCTCGTTTACCTGTACCGGAGTCTTGCCGATCTCCTCAGAAATCTTCTTGATCGCCTCTACCGTTGCCTCCGGAGTATTCACACCTGCAATGACCTCAACCAGCTTCATACGGTCTGCCGGATTGAAGAAATGCATGCCGATCATCGGACGGGTCAGTCCGTTGCCAATCTCTGTGATGGAAAGGCTGGATGTATTGGAAGCAAAGATGCACTCCGGCTTTGCGATCTTGTCAAGTTCCTGGAATGTGGTCTTCTTAACCTGCATATCCTCAAATGCAGCCTCTACGATCAGGTCACAGTCAGCGCAAAGGTCTTCCTTTAAGCCTGCTGTAATCTTAGAAAGAATCGCATCTACCGCTTCCTGTGTCATCTTTCCTTTTTCTACAAGGCGTGCATAGCCTTTTGCGATCTTGTCTTTACCGCCGTCGGCCCACTCCTGCTTGATATCGCAGAGTGCTACCTCATAGCCGTCTGTCTGAGCAAATGCCTTTGCAATGCCCTGTCCCATGGTTCCTGCACCGATAACTCCTACCTTCATGTTACATCCTCCTGTTCATTTATATGTATATTTTAAAAACTTGTTTTCTAAAAAAAGAAATTAAAACTTCCTTCCACGAAGAACGCTGCTTTTGCGTTCTTCTAACGCAAAGCCAGAAGCACTTAGGCGCCGCGCCCTCTGGCGCGACGTCTTGGCACTTCTCTGCACGAACTTAGAACTTCCTGACACTGCGTCCAATGTCACAGTGTCTTTAGAAGTTCTTTTCGCAATTTATTCACGCTCAACGATTGCAGAGCAGCCCATACCACCGCCGATACACAGGGTCGCAAGACCTCTCTTCGCGTTTCTCTTCTGCATCTCATACAATAATGTTACAAGGATACGGCAGCCGGAAGCTCCTACCGGGTGTCCTAATGCAATCGCGCCGCCGTTGACATTTACCTTGGACATATCGAACTTCAGATCTCTCGCTACTGCGATCGACTGTGCAGCGAACGCCTCGTTTGCCTCAATCAGATCCATATCGTCGATGGTAAGTCCGGTTCTCTCTAATACCTTTCTGGTAGAAGCAACCGGACCGACGCCCATGATCTCCGGCTCAACGCCGCCGAGCGCACCTGCTACCCATGTAGCCATCGGTGTAACGCCGAGTTCTTTCGCCTTCTCCTCGCTCATAACAACGATTGCAGCAGCACCGTCGTTGATACCGGAAGCGTTGCCTGCGGTAACAAGTCCGCCCTCTTTGCCGGAGCAGCACTTTAAGTTTGCAAGAGTCTCTGCGGTAGTACCCGGACGCGGACCTTCATCCTTCACGAAATCTACGATTTCTTTCTTGACCTTAACCGGAACCGGAACGATCTCATCGTTAAATCTTCCCTCATTCATTGCCTTCTCGCATTTCTGCTGGCTGTTTGCGGAGAACTCGTCTAATTCCTGACGTGTAATGCCGTATTTATCGCATACATTCTCTGCCGTGATCATCATGTGGTAATGGTTGAACGCATCAGTAAGCGCATCATTTACCATGGTATCAATGATGGTCGCATTGTTCATACGATATCCAAAACGAGCCTTTGTCATAGCATACGGAGCCATAGACATGTTCTCCATACCGCCTGCAACGACGATGTCTGCCTGACCTGCCAAAATCATAGTAGCCGCTTCGTTTACACACTTAAGACCGGAACCGCACACTACGTTAAGTGTCACTGCCGGAACCTCGATCGGAAGACCTGCCTTAATGGAAGACTGACGTGCAACGTTCTGTCCCTGCGCTGCCTGAATAACGCATCCCATCAATACTTCATCAACCTGCTCCGGCTTTACGCCAGCCCGGTTTAACGCTTCCTTGATAACGATCGCTCCTAAGTCTGCTACCGGTGTGTTGCTTAATGCTCCGCCCATCTTACCGATTGCGGTACGGCATGCGCCTGCTAAAACTACTTTCTTTGCCATTTTGAAATCTCCTTTCAGTTTTCGCACAAACCCCTGCTTTAAGACAGAGAATTTGCTTCTTCCTTAAAATAAATTCGCTGAAAATCGCTGTTAATTTTTTAACAATCTTTTTGTAAAAAAAATAAATTCAACTTTGAAGTTGAAATTTACGTTTTCTCTTTTCATTTCTCGAGAGGTATTTTTTTACAAACCAGCGTTTTTACTAGCTTTCTGGTACTCATTTATGCTACCATATTTCTGTCTTAAATGCAATAACTTTCTTCCCTTTTCACACGAATAAACTTTTCACACTTGCCGGCTTTTTCTTTTAAAGCGCTTCTTTTCTCCATTTTTTTGTTAAAAATTTATCATGCAAATTTATTTCACGCAAAAAAAAGAGAGCATTTTTTGTGTAATTTAAACAAAAACGCTCTCCGTGCCTTCTTAATAAAATACGTGGTTTCCGATGACGGTTCCCTGGATGATGCCGTTGTTGCGCCGGAAATAAAGGCTGCTTAACGTGATGTTGCCGTTTAGGACCTCCTGTGCCGCCTGCAGGCAGCTCTGGCTCACGCCAGTTTCCAGACGGTACGCCAGTCTGCCGCTCGCGACAGGCGAGAACTGTCCGCCTTCATAGATTACACCCGAAATCGTGTTCGGGAAATACGAACTTTTTACGCGGTTTAGGATAACACTGCCGACCGCAAGCTTTCCTTCGTAGGACTCACCGCCCGCCTCGCATTCAATGATGGCGCCCAACAGATATGCGTCGCTGTCCGCGGACGTATAGACTACAGTTGACGTGTCCTCCTGTTCCTGCGCCTGAATTGCCGCAAGACGCGCCGCGTCCTCCTTCGCCTTCTTAATCTCCAGCTGCTGCTCATACTCGATCATCTGATTGATCTGTTCCTCGATGTCCGCAACGTTCGCCTGTGCATTCGCAAGATCTTCCTCCGCTTTTGCAATGTTCGACTTCGTGCTGCTAATGAGGCTGTTGACGGTCGCCTGCTTCTGCTGCATATCCTCCTGCATGGCGAGAAGCTCCACTCTGTCTTCCTCCAGACTTTCCTTATGCTCTGCAATCTGCGCTTGAAGTTCCTCGAACTCGGTCAGCTTGTCCCTGTCATATTCGTTGATGCTTGATATGTACTCCGTCCGGTTCAGAAAATCACTGATGGACTCGGATTCAAGAAGCATTTCCCAAATATTCCTGTCGCCGTTCTCATACATGAACTGGATGCGCAGCTTCATATCCTCATACTGCTGCACCGCCTGCTCCTCCGCCGCGGCAAGCTCCTCCTGCGCCGTCTCTATCTCCGCTTCTTTATCAGAGATCTGCTGTTCGAGATCATTCATGGAGGCAGCAATATCTGAAAGCTGTCCGTTCAGGCTGCCGAGATCTGCTTCCAGCCCCTCTTTCTTATCGGAGATGTCATCCACCGTATCCTCGGCATTCTCCTTTTGCTCCTTCAGGTCCTGAATCTGCTCATTCGCGTCGTCGATGTCGTCCTGAGTGGTCTTGGCATATGCAGTAGTGACAGAGAGCATACAAAAGATCAGCAGCGCCCCCGTCATTCGTTTCCACGGAATATGTATCATAAGTACCTCTTTTTCTGTCATTCAGATTTTAATCACTCTACACGTATCATATCAGATTGTTTTTCCCCTTTCAATATGCTATGATAGAAAGAAATAAAAGAGGATTTATGGTAATATTTACTGGAACAGGGGGAAATTGGTCATGCAATTTGTCAAAACAGCGGATTTAAAACCCGGTATGCGGCTTGCAAAGCCCATTTATAATAAGATGGGAGTTCTTCTCTATGAACGAGACACGAAGCTTACCATTCAGGGCATCAACAGTATCGAGAATTTCGGTCTGATCGGTATTTTCATTTTGGAACCGGCAGAGCCGCTTCCGCCTTTATCGCGCGAAGATCTGGAGTTTGAACAGTTCCAGACGATCTATATGTTCAAGTTAAAGGACAACATGGACAATCTCGCCGACAACAGGATTCCGGAGACACTGCTCTCGCTCGTCGACGACATCGAGCAGCACTACGGCGGTCTTGACCACAAGCTGAATTTCACCCAGACGCTGCGAAGTTCCGCGGATTTTGTATACAAGCATTCCATCAGCGTTGCCATTCTTGCCGCCATGATCGCCAATGAGATGCGTCTTCCGGCGGATGACTCCCGGGCGCTTGTCACCGCAGCCCTGCTTTACGACTTCGGCTATCTCTATGTACCGCAGGCAGTCCTTGACAAAGGCGACGATCTGAGCGACAGCGACAAGAACTTCATCCAGATGAACTTAGAGCGCGGCTATGAGGCAATCCGCCCGCGCTACGACGAATGCGATCTGCCGAAGGCTTCCCTTGAGATCATCCAACAGATCATCTTCCAGAAGAGCCAGACCTTAAAGATCAAAGACCCGACAGAAAGCATCCTGCTTCTGTATGATATTTTAAAAGTCGCAGACCAGTTCGACCGGCTGACCGCCATGAACATCAACAATCCGCCGATTTCAGAGATTGCTGCTATGACGTTCCTGCGGAAGCACAAACGCGCCTACAACTTAAGGGTTGTCGCCGCGCTCGCAGAGTGTATCCACATTCTCCCTACCGGAGCCTGTGTCGATCTCTCTGACGGTGAGAAGGCGCTCGTGCTCGTGGAGAATGCCGCCGATTTCACACGCCCGATGATCCTCAAGTTCAACAACAACATGATCTATGATCTGAGCGATCCGGTCATCGGCGACTCCCTTAAAGTCGTAGATATCATGAAGACCATGGACAATCGTATCGCCATCGACGAGGAGACGTTAAAGCATTTCGTCGCGGACAAATATGTACAGGAGACGGCTGACCGCTTCCGCGCTAAGAAGCTTGCCATCGCGCAGCGCAAGCAAAAGACTGCACAGAAAAAGGCAATGGATAATCTGCTCGAGGGCGCTTCTGTTCTGAGTGAGACCAAGACGGCACCGGATGCCGCGCAAACGGACGAATTGTCCGCCGTAAAGAAAGCTCCGCGCAAACGGATGAAGCTCGTGTAAATCATCTGTAGTTTTATAACATTTTCTTTCTATTATCAAAAAGCCCTGCCTCATCGCTTTCTGTAAATTGCAGAGCGATAAAGCAGGGCTTTTCCCATGATATTCATATTAAATTATTTTGCGGAAAACGTAATTGCCCCCGTATCTGTGATTGTTTCATAGCTGTCAACGTCATAGATATGAAAATTCACTTCAAGTTCATCTACACTCTCAATCCCGTTCTGCTCCAAATCGGATGACATAATGGTAATATCGTCCAGTGCCTTTTTACCGTCATAAACAGTGCAGCTAAAATATGGCGTAACCATAAATCCGTTTATCGACATGTCGTCGCAGCCGACCCCGATATTTCTCCCGGAAGTATTCTCAATATAGAGCAATACCGCCGTTCCCCAAAAACTGCCCTCATCCACATATTTTCCAACAATACGGATACCATCCTGATTATACAGTTCTTTCCCATCCTGTGAATTTTCCGTATCCATATTTTCATATTGGGATGTCTGAATTACCACTCTGTCCGCATCTAAAATAGTTTCAAAATTGTCCCCGTCATAAATGTGGAAATAAACCTCAATCTGCCCAATATTGGAAATACCTGCTGCCTCAAGCTCCGTAGATGACATATACATCACTTCATTTGCTTTCTTTCCGGCAGCAACAGACGTAGAAAACAAATCTGTAATCATATAGTCATTGACAATCAGAGCATTGCATCCCACACCGATATTCTTCTCAGTGTTATTTTTAGCAGTAATTTTGATTCCGTCCTGCTCAAGCAATATCTGCTCCTCGATAGACGCTCCTTTTCCCGTTTCCTCCGCTATCCCTTCCTGCTCATCCTGAACGCTCTGCTCTGTATCAGCCCCCACGATCTGCTTATTCTCTTTTGCGGCATCCGTGCTTCCACTTCCGATCGCCATCATTGCAAATGCTGTAAATGTTGCAATCACGCCAATCTTACGTACCCATTTGTTCTTCATTTTCATCTCTCTCCTTGTTCTTTTTTGTATTCACACAAATTCTCCCTTTTCCAAACAAGCAATATGCCATAAAAGCTGCCAATGCTTCTGCTAAAATATCATAGACATCAAATGTTCCTGCGATCATATTACACTTCTGCAAGCACTCAAGTATTACTTCAAATATCACACATTCTAACAGTTTCCTCTCTGACGCATCCCCTGCTACCCATGCCACCGTTACAAAAAGCGCATATGCCCACAACATATCTCCTGCGTAATTCCGCAGAAATACACATATTGCAGGAAATTCTGTCAAAATAAGCTGTGGCACCATAAGTCTGATATGAAAGTGATTCCACATTACCTGACATACCCAGCTATCATGTCGAAACAGTAAATAAATACATGCCCCCAGCAAGAGCGGCAATATCATATTCAATAGCCAGACCGCTTGTTTTCGTTTCCTTACATTCACACTTCCCTCCTTTGTTTTCTCTCCACATTATATCTGTATTTCGCTCGCTTTGCAACTAATAGTTACTTCTATTTAGTACTATTAGTTTGTTATATCTTTACTGCTATGTGGTTAAAATAAATATAAAAATATATGTAGCATTCAGGACAGATTTATGCGAAACCGCATAAATCGTATGAAAACGTATAGAGCGCAAGAGCAAGCCGCATCAGCGAAGCTGATTTTTATTGGCTTGCGGCTTTATCTGTGAAGGTTACTGAACAGATACAAATATATCTTGATTGGAGTACTTATGGATAGACATCTCCTTGGGAAACGTCTCCGCGAGGCAAGAATCCGCTCCGGACTGACGCAGGAACAGACAGCGGAAAATATCAATGTTTCAACTACATATATTGGTCTTGTAGAACGTGGCGAACGTTCCATCACGCTCGAAAAACTCGTCCTTCTCGCGCAGTGTTTTCACACAACAGTAGACTATCTTCTCTCCGATTCTCTTTCTGCTTCCGAGTCTCCCCAGGACAACCGCATGCATTTGCTTTGGAATTCCGCCTCTCCCTCCGAAAAGGATCTGATTCTTTCCATCATGCAATCCATTCTGGATCATTCCAATCAAAAATGACTTCATTTCACATTGTAAACGAAGTCATTCCAAATTGGTCTGCTATTGGCAGACTATTCTTTTCATTTCGGTCTGGGAAATCCCAAAAGATCGCAACGCACATATATTTCAAGGGAATATCCATAATAGAACAGAAATATCCATAAAAACACCCGGATTACAACCATTACTGCCTTGGGCAGCTTTCTTACTCCAATCATATGCCTGTCCCAGTTTGCGACGTTGGCGGCAAGCAGTGCCGCAGCCCAAATATATAGAAATACTGCAATCATCTCCAAAAGACATGTCTGCCATGTACCAGAACACTCCATAACTGACAAAACAGAATAAAAAATCATTAGCAGATAACCGATTGTCGCAACCACATTTTTCCACAACTTGCCTGTGCGAAAACCGGGAAGCCACGAAACAATAAATGTCTTGTCCATAGGACCCGCATGCTCCTGCGGCAATGCCGCAAGCATCGATGCTGCGTTGAGGAAACGCTCATTTGCATTCATGGCTGTACTTTGCATAATAATACTTTTCACCGGTTCTTTTCGATAAAGCATCTCTCCGGGAAATCTGCCTGTCAATAGTTTATTCAGCAATACTCCCGTCGCATAGATATCCGTTTTCTCATCCGTCTGAAAGAATCCGAATTGCTCGGGCGCTGCATATCCTACAGTACCCAAAATTGTCGTATCGTGGCTTTTCTCCCGCTTCTTCTGCCGTGCAATTCCAAAATCGATCAGCTTTAAAACCCCATCATTAGAAATCATTATATTATCCGGGTTAATGTCCCTATGTATAATTCCAAGCCGATGCACCTTCTCCAACGTTTCTAGCAGTTCCCGAATCATGTCGAGCGCAAACTTTTCTCCTACCAGTCCGTTCCTCTCTATGTAAGCATGAAGCGTCATGCCGCTGATATACTCCGTGAGCACGATTCCCCTGCGGGTATCACCCGCATAATCATAAATTCGTTCCAGATGGCAATACTCTATCTGCTTTAGCCGCTCATAAACCGGAAGAACAGCAGCATCCACATATTTTTTGACAACAATTTCTCCCGTGTACCTGTTTCTTGCAAGAAAAATTGTCTTTCTCTCTCCATTTCCTAACGGAGCAAGATTCTGATATGTTTCATCCAAGTATTGCAGCTTCTGACTAATTTCCTGTATCATTTGACATTTCCCCAAATATCCTTATAATCCTAATTAACAATCATACTACGATTATATCCAAGAAAGGGTTGGTGTGCAATGAAGAAATCTACCTCCGAACTTTTAGAAATATTAAAAAAATCCCCCGATATCCCGACCTACACAGACCGGGTATCAGGGAATCTAATAGAACAGCTTCCACTGCACACATATCTTTTAAAAATTCTCGAAGAGAAACAGCTAAAACGCAGCGACGTAGCACACGCCTCCGGTTTAGACCGCGGATATGTCTATGACATTTTCGCCGGGAAAAAAACTCCCTCCCGGGACAAGCTGCTCGCGCTCTGTTTTGCTCTACGGCTCTCCGATGTTCAAGTTCAACGTCTCTTAAATTCTACCGGATATGCACAGCTCTACCCACGCATTGAACGAGACAGCATTATCCTTTTCGCTCTCAGCCATCATCTCTCACTGTTGGATGCAAACGAACTTTTGTATGAAATGAATTATCAGCCTCTCATCTAACCTTTGGCTGTGTCATCTACATTAAGCCTGCATATCTTCCGTCTTCTTCCCCTTAACAAAGCAGAGCATAAGGATTCCCGCGGTAAGCACGATCGTCACCGCAAGTCCGCCCTCCAGACCGAACGCGCCGCCGTTTATGATTTCCCTGCCCTCAACGGCAGTGGATGAGAACACCGTGCAGCTCGTCGCCATTCCACTCACTTTAATTCCATAAAAGTTTCCCTGCACAAGGTTCCACACACTGTGAAGCGCCCCGATTCCCCAGATATTTCCTTTTCGGATGAAATAGCACGACGCAAAGATGCCGAACAGTATCAGATTCACGATAGCAAGAGGTGCAACTCCCGGATTCAAAAGGTGCAGCGCAGCGAAAATCACCGCATTCGCTATCACAGCAGCCACCATCGGATATCTTCTGCCAAAGGATACCATGAAATAGCCGCGGCAAAGCACCTCCTCCGCCATTCCCTGCACCATAAAGCCGAGCAGAAATAACACAAACATGCCAACCGAGAATGTATCTGAAATGCCTTCCAGACGCAGCGCCCCAGTCACCACGCAAAGCAGCACCGCCACTGAGAAAATCAGGAAACCGACTCCTGCGCCGATCAGATATTCCTTAAGGACGCCGTCCTTCGTAAATCCCAAAGTGCGCATACGTCTCTTCTGAATCAGTTTACAGAACAGCAATGCAACTCCTATCATCATAATATCCGCAAAAAGCGATAAGACCATATACGCATCCGATGTCCCAATCTGCGCTGCCGTCTCCAACGCCGCATTCACATCGCCTGCTGCCAACGCTTCCTGATACGCCGCATTCTGCGCCAGCATAACGAGTTCTCCCGGCGCCATAATCAATACCATCGCAAACGTGCTGACGAAAAATACTCCTACAAATGCCAGAAGTTCAACGGCCCAGTTCCAACCGTTCTTCTCTCCCCTCGCCTCCGCCACCAGTTCTGGCGTTTTCAATACTGTCTTCATAACTTATGTTCCTCCTCTTTGTTTGTATCATTTAATTAATACAATAATTCATTCGTTTCTATTTGTCAAGGCGGATTTATTCTCGCTGCTTTTTCTCATGAATCAGCGCCTGACCGATCAAAAACGGATATGCGCCCGCGATAAGGAGCGGGCAGATCACATTTCCTACGGTAAGCCCGTGATTTGCAATCAGCGCGGTCAGAAGCTGCGCCGCCATCCCGCAGAAAAACGGTATCTTAAGGAAATGCACAAGGTATCCCTGATGAACGCGCTGCAATTCTTTTCTGTCCACCGGAAAATATTTCAGCTTATCCGCCATCTGGTAAGTTTTCCCTTCTTCCGTGATGAAAAGAAAGCGGTTGAGATAAATCCAGACAGGCCAGGGCGCGAGCATCACTCCAACGCTAAGAAACAGCTTGCTTTCCTCCAACGAGAACGGAATACACAGGCAAAGCGTAATAAAAACTTCAAAGAGAATGATGCACAAATTCGTCACCGGCTCCATGCCATTAGACGCCGCTTTAGAGTACGCCCCCTCAAACTCCCGGATTCTCTTGCGCTGATGTCCGCCGTCCTCACGGGCAGATGCTTTTGTTTCCGCAGTTTCCTGTATTCCTGCGATTCCCGTGCTTCCTGCGATTCCCGCGCTTTTCGCGTTTCCTGTGTTTTCCATGTTTTTCGCGCTTTTCGCGTTTCCCGTGTTTTCCATGTTTTCCGCGCTTTCCATGCTTTTCATGCTTTCCACGCTTCCCATGCTTCCCGTGCTTTCCATGCTTTTCATGCTTTCCATGCTTCCCGTGCTTTCCACGCTTCCCGTGTTTTCCCCAAAGGAAATCAGTCTGCCCGCCTCCATGATTCCTACATAATCCGACTTCTGTTCCAGCTCCTCCGTCAGATGCGTCACCATCAGAACCGACGCGCCCTCCTCAGCCATGACGGTCTGTACCATATGAAGAAAGTCGTGGCGGAAAACGGGATCAAGACCTGCCGTCGCCTCGTCGAGCAAATACAAACTGGTATCGTGCGCCATCGCAAACGCCATCTGAAAACGCATACGTTCCCCGCGCGACATAGCTCCGACGGTCTTTGCGGCGGAGAGTTCCATTTTCTTCATAGCCTCCTTAAACCGCTCGAAGTCAAAACTTTCATACAGCTTTCCCAGCAGCATGGCATTCTGTTCCGCAGAATATCGTTCCAGAAATGAATTTCGCTCCGACACAAGCCCCAGGTGTTCTAACGCCGCCGTATGATTTTCCCGGATATCCTCACCCATAAAGCGGATCGTTCCCGTGTAATTGTGCCTTGGATTCATGATTGTATCGACGAGTGTCGACTTTCCTGCTCCGTTCGCCCCGGCAAGCCCCATCAGATAGCCTGCCGGAAGCACGAAACTGATATCATCCAAATGAAATTTTCGCATTTTCCCTGTGACATGGCAAAATTCCAGAATCGGTGTTTCCGTTGTCTGTATAGCCATTGTCTGTGTGTCCGTTATCTGTGTGCCCATTGTCCGCCTCACTCCCCGCTCTCATACAGTGCATTTATCATTTCCACAAGCTCCGCAAGCGACAGCCCCGCGCCTTTCGCTTCCGCGATAATCTCCCCCAGGCGCTTTTCGAGCATTACGAGCTGTTTCTCCTTCAGGTAATCCGTGTTGTATTCACAAACGTAGAATCCCTTGCCCTGTGCGGAGCGAATCAGCCCTTCCTTTTCCAATTCCTCATAGGCGCGCTTTGTCGTGATGACGCTGACGCCAAGCTCCGCCGCAAGTCCCCGGATGGACGGAAGCGCTTCGCCCGCCACAAGCGACCCTGTGACAATTTCATTTTTCAGTTGATTGACGATCTGCTCATAGATCGCCAATGTGCCCTGCGGCTGTATCACAATTTTCATTTTCCCGCTCCGTTTCTCTACAATGCCCTCAAATCTATCCTTCGAAGTACACCGCGGCGTTAAGCGCCTCCGGCACCCTGCGCAGCATCTTGGCAGTGACCGGCAGTTCCAGTACCGCCATCGGCACAAGCACCACCCATTTCAAATATCCGTCGAATTCGTCCGCCCACATGGAAATAATAATCAAAAACAGCCCCATGAAGTCTGCCACGATCATTGCGTATGTCTCCCATCCGTCCGCACCGCCATAAAATGCAGCCGACTGCTTTTTTATGGTACACGCCGCGATCCGCTCCGCCCGAAGGAGACTCGTGCAGACCGCCTCGCCTGCCACCGCAAGCACAACGCACGCACCATACCACACGCTCACATCCCAAAGCGCAGTGAGCAGCCCCATCGCCAGCGCCGCAATCCCGACCGGGAACAATACCTTGAATGCGTATGCCCCTGCAAGATACGCATGCCTCTTTGACGCAGCCATAGGACACAGGTGCATCAGCTTCGGCAGCGTCACCGGATGCAGCTGCGCCGCATACGGTGTATACAGAATGATGACCGCCGTCACATAAAACGTACCGATTACCAGCGCTCCCTTTTCATACAGACGCGAAAAGCAAGGAAATACCGCCAGACAATATATTATCAGGGTAGCGCTATTTATTCCCGCCGTCTTCCACCGCCCCGCCCGATATGCCATAAAATAATCGCAAATGATCTGTTTCACCTTATTTCCCTCCTGCGCTTTGTCACAAAATACATGAGTTCCTCCAACGTCGGCGCCGTGACGGCAAGCGCGTTGTCGTACACATTCCTCTTGTGGTGACGCACGAGCGCGCGCACCCCAAACGCCCCTTCTTCGATATGAATGACGTCTTCCTTCGGCAGCAGCCGAATCTTGTATGCCTCTCCTGTCACCAGGCGATACGAATCGCGCAGCGTTTCGATATCGCCCGACATCAGGCATCTTCCTTTTTCCAGATAGGTAATGTAGTCCGCCATGCGGTCGAGATCTTCCGTCAGGTGCGTGGATAATATGACGCTCCTCGTTCCGTCTGAAATGAATTCCTTTAACACTTTAAAGAATTCTGCGCGGAATTTTGGATCAAAATTTCCTGCTGGTTCGTCAAGTACCAGCAATTTCGGATCGTGCGCCAGCGCGAACGCCAACTGGAACTTCAATTCTTCTCCCGTAGATAATTTCCGGTATTTACGCTCCGGCGCAAGGGAAAACCGTTCCAGATAGTCAAGAAATACCTCCGGCTGATACGCAGAATAATACGCTCCGTAGCGGTCTGCATTCTGCCGCAGAGTATATCCAGGATCGAACAGCCTCTCAAGCAGCACCGTCCCGGTCTGTTCGCGGATTTCACGCTCGCTCTCCTCATAGGAACCTCCCGCCACGCGGACGCTTCCGGCATCCGCGCCATACAGCCCCAGAATCAGATGCAGCAACGTCGTCTTGCCCGCCCCGTTCGGCCCGATCAGCCCCATGATATACCCCTCGGGCAGCGAAACATTGATGTTCTTCATATGAAAAGTTCCGAGATGCTTTGATACATCGTTCAATTCTAATAGCATCAGACTGTCTCCCTCTTTGTACCTGCATTTCCCTTTTGCAACATGTGTACATTTACTGTATATATAAATATATACACTCTATCCACAGTTTTGTCAATGCTTTTTTTCATACGCGCAAATACCGGGACTTATTTTCATTGTCCGTCAAGCATTCCTACGCATGCGGGCACTCCTACACATACGGGCGCTCCTACACATACGGGTTATCCTTTGCCATGCTCCGCGCCTCTCTGGGCGTACAACCAAAGCGTTCCTTAAACATCCGGTAGAACAGCTTTTGATTGTAAAATCCGTGCCGTTCCATGATTTCCTGCACCGCATCGTCCGTATGCAGAAGATCCTGATAAATATAATTGAGCCGCACCTGGTTCACATAACGGATAAAAGACGTACCGGTGCTCTGCTTGAAGAACCTGCAGAAGTACTCCCTGTTCAGACCAAGCGTGTCCGCCGCCTCCTGCAGGGTAATCTCCCTCCCATAATTGTGATCCACATAGGCGCAGATCTGTTCGAGCCGCTCCATATTTCCGGTCTTCGCATCTGACGCCGCCTTTGTTACCGGCTGGGTAAAATGCTCGATCAGGCACGCCAGTATCTTAAGAATCAACGCGGTGCTTTTCAACTGATAGGTCTGCGTCTGATTGACATAAAGCACCGTCAATTCTTTCAGGCAGCCGCACAATTCACTGTAATATTCCTGTTCGCCGGGCAGGATCCGCTGCCCCGTGCAATGGATTGCCATCGGCCCGGCGTCCGGCAGATAACGCCTTAAAAGCTGCCTTGATACGTGAATGCAGATGCCCATAGTCTGCGGCAGCGCATAGATCACCTCGTGAATGTGCGCATAGTCGATTACGATTGCATCCAGCGGGTTTAATTCGTAGCGCTCTCCATCCATGCGCACCGTCGCGTGTCCGTTTAAAATATAGAGAATCTCCAATTCCCTGTGCCAGTGAAAGGGCGAATTATGCTTCATGGTAACAAACCGGATGTCAAACCCGACGTCCGGCTCCAGATTAATATCTTCATAGGTGTTCTCCGCCATATTACTTTTTTCTATCTTCACTTGTTTTCTCCTCCGCTTTCCTTATGATTTCATTTTTTCCTTCGCTTTTTCCCTCCGCTTTCCTTATGATTTCATTTTTTCCTTCGCTTCTGCTTTCTTCGGTTTCGCTTCTGTCTTTCCCAGGCTCTATTTTATACTGAAAAGCAAAAAAGTCAATATCGCCTTATTTTTTGCTAATATACTATCTATATTATTGTGATTCTTCCGTGTATTATAATATCTGTCAGCAGGAAATGAACTGACAGGAAAGTAAAAATACACTGTGTTATTAAAACAAGGAGGAAAATCCTCTGCTCGCCAGCGGGCTCGCATTTTCCTTCGGAAAACAAGGAGGATTATTATGTTAAAGAAATTCAAGAACTATTTCACAAAAAATATTGATTTCATCGCAGCAAGCGTTGCAATGATGAACGGTACAGACATCTATCCATTTCTCCAGTAATCCGGAGGATGGATATGTACAGAGGAAAATTTCATATCGTTTTACACACCAAAAAGGAGCATATCTGAAAATCCAAACCGATTTTACAGATATGCTCCTTTTTCTTACATGTTCTTAACCTTGGCAATATCTACCGGCGTCAGCGTGTCCATCGCAGTCTCAAGGCTGCGCGCGAGCGCATTTGCCGTATCCATCGCCGTGATACAGTAAACGCCTGTCTCAATCGCATTTCTGCGGATCAAAAAGCCGTCGCGGGTCTTATCCCCATTTCCCTGTGTCGGAGTATCAATGACAAGATCGATCTTGTGTCCCAAAATCAAGTCCATGACATTCGGGGACTCCTGCGAAATCTTATTGACACGGAGCGCATTCACGCCGTGCTCCTGCAAATATTTCGCGGTGCTTCTGGTCGCGTAAATCTTGTAGCCGAGCGCCTCAAAACGCTTTGCAACACCGACTGCCTCCGGCTTATCCGCATCCTTGACCGTCATAATCATCTGCTTATACTGGGGCAGCTTCACGCCCGCGCCCAAAAACGCCTTGTACAACGCCTCGTTGAAGGTCTTTGCAATACCAAGGCACTCTCCGGTGGACTTCATCTCCGGTCCGAGGGAAATCTCCGCGCCGCGCAGCTTCTCGAACGAGAATACCGGCATCTTGATCGCGATATAGTCAGCCGTCGGCGCAAGTCCCGGCTCATAGCCAAGTCCGCGGATCGTATCGCCAATGATGACCTTCGTCGCCAGATCAACAATCGGAATGCCCGTCACCTTACTGATATACGGAACGGTCCTGGACGAACGCGGGTTGACCTCGATCACGTAAACCTCCTCGTTCATCGCGATAAACTGGATATTGATAAGCCCGACAACATGCAGCGCCTTTGCGAGACGCTTCGTGTACTCGACGATCGTCTCCTTAACATGATCGCTGATGGTCGGCGCCGGATATACGGAAATACTGTCTCCCGAATGCACGCCGGTACGCTCAATATGCTCCATGATACCCGGAATCAAAATATCCGTGCCGTCGCACACCGCATCGACCTCGATCTCCTTGCCCTGAAGATATTTATCTACCAGAATCGGGTGATCCTGCGCAATACGGTTGATGATACCGATAAATTCCTCGATTTCTTCGTCGCTGAACGCAATCTTCATGCCCTGCCCGCCAAGCACGTAGGACGGACGCACGAGCACCGGATAGCCAAGACGGTTCGCAACCTCCTTCGCCTCCCCCGCAGTAAAGACGGTGCCGCCTGCCGCCCGGGGGATCTGCGTCTCCTCAAGAATCTTATCGAAAAGCTCACGATCCTCCGCCGCATCGACGTCCTCCGCCTTCGTGCCGAGAATCTTAACGCCCATTTTCATAAGACTTTCGGTCAGCTTGATCGCGGTCTGTCCGCCGAACTGTACGACTGCGCCGTCCGGCTTCTCAAGCTTTACGATTGCCTCGACGTCCTCCGGCGTCAGCGGCTCGAAATAGAGCTTGTCCGCGATATCAAAGTCCGTCGAAACCGTCTCCGGGTTATTGTTGACGATGACCGTCTCCCAGCCTTCCTTCGCAAACGCCCAGGTACAGTGTACGGAACAGTAGTCGAACTCGATGCCCTGTCCGATACGGATCGGCCCGGAACCAAGCACGAGCACCTTCTTCTTCGGGTTCGTCTCCGCCGCCTCGTTCTCGCTTCCGAACACGGAATAGTAGTAGGGCGTGGAAGCTTCAAACTCTGCCGCACAGGTATCTACCATCTTATAAGCCGCTACGATTCCGTTGTCGTAGCGCATGTCGTGAATTTCCTTCTCGCTCTTTCCGGTAAGCTCCGCAATCACATTGTCCGGGAACTCAATGCGCTTTGCCTCCGCAAGCAGCTCTACCGTGAGCGGCTCGCTCTTAAGCTTCTGCTCCATCTCGACGAGAATTGCCAGCTTGTCGATAAACCATTTGTCAATCTTGGTAATCGCATGAATCTCATCGTAGCTGACGCCACGGCGCAGCGCCTCTGCGATCACCCAGATGCGGCGGTCGTCCACTATCTCAAGCTGCTCACGAAGCTCTGTGTCCGAAAGTTCTGTAAAATCATACGACATCAGACTGTCTACATGCTGCTCTAAGGAACGGATCGCTTTCATGAGCGCGCCCTCGAAATTGTTGCAGATACTCATGACCTCTCCGGTCGCTTTCATCTGTGTCGTCAAAGTACGCTTTGCCGTGATAAACTTATCGAACGGAAGTCTCGGAATCTTGACTACGCAGTAATCGAGCATCGGCTCAAAGCTTGCATAGGTCTTTCCCGTGATGGCGTTCTTGATCTCATCGAGCGTATAGCCGAGCGCGATCTTCGCCGCAACCTTCGCGATCGGGTAGCCTGTCGCTTTGGATGCAAGCGCGGAAGAGCGGGATACACGCGGGTTTACCTCGATTACGCAATATTCGAACGTGTCCGGATGCAGTGCATACTGCACGTTACATCCGCCCGTAATATTTAATTCGGATATAATATTGAGCGCAGAAGTACGCAGCATCTGATACTCCTTATCGCCAAGTGTCTGGGACGGCGCTACAACAATGGAGTCTCCCGTATGAACGCCGACCGGATCGATGTTCTCCATATTACATACCGTGATGCAGTTACCGTTTGCATCGCGCATCACCTCGTACTCGATTTCCTTCCAGCCTGCAATGCAGCGCTCTACAAGCACTTCCCCGACACGGCTTAAACGCAGTCCATTCGTTAAAATTTCTACAAGCTCCGTCTCATTGTGCGCGATACCGCCGCCGCTTCCGCCGAGCGTGTATGCCGGACGGAGCACGACCGGATAGCCGATGGTGTTGGTGAACTTAATACCATCCTGCACATTGTGTACGACCTCAGACGCAGCGCACGGCTCACCGATCTTCTCCATGGTGTCCTTGAACGCCTGACGATCCTCCGCCTTGAAAATTGTCTCGGCAGTCGTACCAATCAGCTTCACGTTATATTTATCCAGAATGCCTTTCTCAGAAAGCTCCATACCGAGATTTAATCCTGCCTGTCCGCCGAGGGTCGGCAGAATGGAGTCCGGTTTTTCCTTTGCGATAATCTGCTCTAAAACAGGAACGGTCAACGGCTCAATGTAGACCTGATCCGCTATGTCCTTATCCGTCATGATGGTCGCCGGGTTCGAGTTCACGAGCACGACCTCGACGCCCTCTTCCTTTAAGGAACGGCACGCCTGTGTTCCCGCGTAGTCAAACTCCGCCGCCTGACCGATGACGATCGGACCGGAACCAATTACAAGTACCTTGTGTATCTCTTTATTTCTTGGCATGTTATATCCTCCATATTTTGTGGTACGTTCGAACTTGCCGCTCGAATCCGCAAACCAAGCACAGCTTGGTTCTGCTTCTTCTCGCTCGGGCTAATCGCCCAACAAAAAAATTGCAATCCCCCTTCGGCAAATAAATTTGCCTGGGATGATTTTCAATTTTTCTGCCATTCTCACTAGTTACGACATCATTTCTATAAACCGATCAAACAGGTACGCGGAATCCTGCGGTCCCGGGCATGCCTCCGGATGAAACTGCACGGTGAAGATCTTCTTACCGACATAGGATAATCCCTCATTCGTTCCGTCGTTGACATTCACAAATGCCGGCTTGGCAACCTCAGGATCAAGCTTGTCTGTATCCACAACATAACCATGATTCTGCGAAGAGATATAGACGCGGTTCGTCTCAAGATCCTTTACCGGATGATTGCCGCCGCGGTGCCCGTATTTCATCTTGTGAGTGTCGGCTCCGGTCGCGAGCGCCATAAGCTGATGTCCGAGACAGATTGCAAAAATCGGTGTATCCGATTCGTACAGCTTTCTGATTTCCGCAATGATCTCCTTACATTCCTTTGGATCGCCCGGTCCGTTACTAAGCATAATGCCGTCTGGATTTGCCGCAAGAATCTCCTCCGCGGTCGTATGCGCCGGATAAATCGTTACGTCACAGCCGCGCTTGCTTAAGGAGTCCGCAATATTGTTCTTCGCGCCTAAGTCAAGCAATGCTACCTTCTTCGGAGAAGCCGTATTCGCCTGCTTTTTCAATACTCGTTTCTCGGTACAGGTCACCTTGTCCACAACGTTGCCTGTCGTATAAGCCTTTAATCTGGGAATAATTTCTTCTATATTATAGTTCTCATTCGTGGTAATCATGCCGTTCATCGTTCCCTTTTCACGGAGAATCTTTGTCAAGGCACGCGTGTCGATTCCGGCAATTCCCGGAATATCATACTTCACAAGGAAATCCTGAATCGTTCCCTCACAGCGGAAATTGCTCGGCATTCTGGAAAGTTCCCGCACGATATAGCCGTCCGGCCATGGACGTGCGGACTCCATATCCGGCGTAATACCATAGTTTCCGATCAAAGGATATGTCATAACGACCGCCTGTCCTGCATAGGACGGATCCGTCAGCACCTCCAGATATCCAGTCATTGATGTGTTGAACACAATTTCACTGACAACTTCCCTCGTAGAGCCAATACTGGTTCCGGTAAACACATTCCCATCTTCGAGTATCAAAAAAGCTTTCATACGTCTTCCTGTCCTTTCACCTTTTTTCCCAAAAAAAAAAACGTTTCCGTTTTCCTTCTTCTTACAGCGCCTGATCCGCGCAGCCTGCACGGCGAGCGGCACTCTTCCATATGGGCAGTCCTGTTGCCTTTTCATTCACTTCGGCAATTCGCAATTTGTTTTGTTACTTGCTAAATTGTAAAAAGTTTATCATATCAGAGGATATTTTTCAACCTTTTTCGGGAAACAAATAATACCGAGAATTTATGCATAAATATATACATTTTATACATTTATGCCAAAACGGATGTTATGTCAATCTTTTCCGCTGACATAACATCCGCTGCTTTTTCTACGGCATCTGAAACTCCGTCGGCTCTCCATAATGCCTGATCGTCAGAATTTCTTTTTCACAGGGCTGTTCCGCAGTACCACGCAACCCCCCTGCCCTCTTCATAGTATCTCCTTTGTACTCATTCTACCTCTTGCCACAACGAACTGTCCGTCCGGTAATCTTCCAATTCCTCCATCGTCCATTCCGTCTCTGCCCAGCCGCGCGCGATAAGATTTCCGTCATTGTAATGATAGGTCATATTCAACAGCACCCCGTCCTTACAGAGAAGAAAATTACTGAACATTCTCCCGTCCACGATCTCGCCTGAGAGCATTCTTCCGGCAACATCTGCGTCAAATGCCGGTGCGTCGGCAAGCGTATCGCTCTCCAGGCAGATCTTCTCATAATATGCTTCATCCAGTGCATCATCATGGCGGAAAACCTCCTCCAGCTCATAGCAGGTTCCATCGGACAGATTGATGACACGGGTACGAAGGTCATAATATTCCGAGTAAATATTCCCAAGAAAATATGCGTCTCTATACGCCACGCAGAGTATGTCATTGCTCATGTAGGTAATCTCATAATATACGTTGCTCTCAAGGTAGAGATAATCGTCGTCATAGATTAACTGATCCAACTGCGGTTCGGGGTACATACAATCCATCTGCACACATGCAGCGTCCCTTAATATCCCATTGATTGCAGAAGCATCTCTTCCGTCGTTAAACGCGATCTGCGGATAGCTTACCGCAATCATAAGATGCCGCCTGCTGCTCTCATCCGAATCCTCGATACGCTGCGTTTCTACCGTATAGGCGAGGTCTTCTGCCACATAGATTCTCTCCTCCGGAATTAGGAAATCCACTCCGAGAGCATCCCGCAATTCCTGTGGCTCTCTGTCCTCGTCCTCCTCTGCGGCACTTTCTGCGTCTGCCCCCAGATCACCGATGTTCCACAGCGCGTTTCCGTTTTCTGCTCCGCCAATTCTTGCCACCCGGGTCGAAAAAACTTTATGCTGCGGGGCGTTCTGCTCATTCCAGTAACCCACAACACTCTCAACAAGCAGCCATACTATTACAACGACTGCGACCACCGCCGCGACAATTCCGAAAATGACGGCTCCCATCGGCGCCTTGCGCCGCCTCTCACCATCCATCCGTTCCTGTGGATAAGGCTGCTCATTCCACGCATCTGCATACGGCTGCTGTGCGGCCTGCTGCTCATTCTGGTATGGCTGCCACGGATTCCGGTTGTTCGAATACCGCCCCGCCATCGGCTGTGCGCCCGCATTCTTCCAGCGTTCCGTCATCCTTACCTCATCCGGGCGCAGTCCGCACACCCGTACCGCAAACTGCTCCATTTCCCGCCTGAGCATATCTTCCAATCCCATGCCCCAGTAAGCCTGCCTTACCGCAAATACCGTAATCTGTCCGTCGGACTCCATTGCACTGAATGCGCATAGTGCACCGTTCTCAAATGCTCCCCATAAGAACAGCTTATCTTTACACATCTCCACCCATAAATGGTCGGGATCGACATATCTTTGGTATGCCTCCCCGCCTTCACGAAATCCCTCAAGCGCCACCTGTGATGCCTGCTGCAGTTCCTCCGTATTTAAACGCCGAATCTCCATCCTGTCTACTGCCTTCCTACAATTCTTCTATTTCGCCAAATTCCTCCGGCAATTCTTCACCCGTTCCGTCCCATACGATTCGCTGCGCTGATTCGTCGTTTACCATATGATGTACTGTTACCCCGGTTATCACTACAAATGCAAACAGAAGTACCGCCGATGCAAGCGCAATGATTTTCTTCGCGCTGACTTTCTTCGTCGGATACGTCACCTCGCGTTTCGGTGTGGACATTCCATAACCCGCATTTCCCGGATAAGCCTGCGGCATTCCATAACCCGCATTTCCCGGATAAGTCTGCAGCATTCCGTAGCCCGCATTTCCCGGATAAACCTGCGGCATTCCGCGGCCTATGTTCACCGGGTCCGTCTGCGACACCGACCAAATGCGCCGCTCCAGCGGTACATAGTTCTGCCCTGCCGCACTTCCCTGAATCAAAGTAAAGCCGATGTGGTAGAAATACGACGCCACGACAGGCGACACACAGATCGTCACATGTTCCCTGTGCAGCATAGACGCGGCATAAATACACATTCGGTTGACAAGCTCTGTACCCACATGGCGTCTTGCAAACTGCGGCTTCACATACAGCATCGTGATATGTCCCACATTCTGCATTGCACCGACGCCGCACATCTGACCGTTCTCAAATGCACCCCACAGATACAGCCTGCCTGCGCTCATCTCCTGCCACAGATTTTCAAGCCTCACATACCCATAATACTGCGCGGCATCCTCCTGCCTTGCATAAGGGCGCACACAGACTTCATAGACCTGATTTGCCGTATATATTGCGCACTGCAGTTCATTTCCGTATAATAACCGAATTTCCATCTTCGTCCTCTTCCTGTTATCCTATTTCTCTGTATCGAACTTCCTTTCATTATAACCAAGCCCCCTGCTCTTCGCAAGGGGCTTGATGAAACATGGCGACTGTTATTTTGAATTTTTTCAACCGCCGGCTGCCATCGGAATCTCCAATATCTCCTTCAAACATTCTATCCTGTAATCCGCCAATTCACAACGGCAGGCATCCCCAATCGCAACAGCCGCCATGCCTGCCCTCTTTGCTGCCTCAATCCCGGAACAGGCATCCTCAACCACCGCGCACTCCTCCGGTTTTACACCCAGGAACTCCGCCGCCTTTAAAAATACTTCGGGATCAGGCTTTGATTTTGTAATATTGGTGCCGTCCGATATTTTGTCAAAAGCGTCTGACAGTCCCACTTTTTTCAATATATATTTTGCATTCTTACTTGAGGAGCCAAGTGCGACTCCAAATTTTCTCTCCCTTAACGCCCGCAGTGTATACCGCGTCTCTTCACTTACATCCTCCGGCGACATCCCGCCAAGAAGCTCCCTATATATCCTATTCTTCTTCTCCGCGAGCGCTTCCTTCTGCTCCTCCCGCAGTTTTGGACCGCCATATTTTTCCAGAATGATCTCAAGGCTTTCCATCCTGCTTACGCCGCGCAATCTGTGGTTGATTGTCTCGTCAAAATAAATCCCCAGCTCGTCCGCTATCGCTTTCCATGCCAGATAATGATACCGATCCGTAAAAACAATTACTCCGTCCAAATCGAAAATAAATGCCTTTATCGCCATAATACTACCTCGCTCTTCCTACATTTTTCTAAACTTGTATACCTCATTCAAAAGTTGATCCGAAACGGCTTTATTGCTTTTTGCTTGTTCCCTGATGTCCGAAATAGCGCCTGCAAAATTCGACACACTCTCGGTGGCGGTCGCCACGCCCTCCGCACTCTCATTCATTGCACGGGAGATATTACTTATTCCATTTGCAATTTCATTCATGCTGCTCTGAAGTGTAAGCACATTTTCCGAAAAAACATTCATGATTTCATTCATAGACTCTGTCCTCTGGTAATAGATATCCGCCGCCCCCTCAAAACCCTTATAATCCCCCATGACTTCTCGCTGCATATATTCAATCACGTCGTTCGCATTACGCATCAGATTTTCCACGGCTCCTACTACGTTGCTGCTGATCTTCTGAATATCATTCGCAGTCTCACGGCTGTTTTCCGCAAGACTGCGGATCTCATCTGCCACGACCGCAAAGCCTTTTCCCGCTTCCCCGGCTCTTGCCGCCTCAATTGATGCATTTAATGCCAGAAGATTCGTCTGACTCGCAATCTCCAAAATATCATTTGTCAGATGATTGATCTCCTCCACCTGCTTACTTTCTTCTATTGAAGTAAACAGCGCCGTCTGCTTATCATTTATTGTTTCTTTTACCGCTTCCAGCCTCACGTCGGTCTGTTCTTTTACTCCGGCAGCAAATGCCATAACGTTTCCGGCAAGCTCATTTCCCTCTTCTGCCTTCCTCTGCACGGTAGCGACCGCTTCAACAACCCCGGACGTATTTTTATTTAAATGGTCAATGGTCGCTGCAATCTCTTCAATTCCCGCATTCAATTCCTCCATGACCGCCGACATGTTTCCCATATCATCATCCGAAGAAATAATTTTCTGGTTCATTGTGCTTACGGACATGCCAAGCAGGTCAGACTGCTCTTTGATCTTCTTCATGACATTCTGAAGGTTTTCCATAAAATCATTGATTCCCTGGCTCAACTGACCAATCTCATCTTTCGATCTGATTTTAATCCGCTCCGTAAGATCGCCCTGATTCTCATTAATATCGGAGATGATTCTGGTCAGTTGACGGCTTGCTTCACGAGCCGGTCTGCTGACCGATTTCTTCATGACGATCATAATAAAAATTACCGTCAGAAAAAATGCCAGAAACATCATTCCGGTAACACGCCCGCCGATTTCCACGGAACGGTTATAAGCAAAAGACGCATCGGAAATTGCATTTTGCAGCGTTTCCATCAAAGCTGTCTCCACTGCCTCGCCTTCCCCTTCGACCAGCCCCTGAAACTCCTGACTTAACGTCTGGTTCGCCATCGCAAAATCTCCGGCATCCACATATCCCTGAATTTTCACGAACTGCGCCTGCACCTTGTCCATGTAACTTTCATATGTCAAAAATGCTTCCGCAAGCTCCAAGGCTCCCGCTTTTTGCAGATAATACTCAATATTGCTCTCATTCTCCGCTATGGAAATCGCCTCTTTCGCCAGTGCAGCTTCCAATCCCTCACGCAATTCTTCATTATCATAGAGGGCAATAATATTCAAATACTTCTGGCTTCTCTCCATACTTTTTTCTAATTCGGAGATTTCGCTCCTTACGGGCAGATAATATTCCGTAATTTTTTCTCCGGCAGTCTTTACCTGCTGCTGCGTAATAACAGATGTTCCCACATTTACAAGAAAAATGAAAAACAACAGCATCACCATACTCATGACCTTATTGCCAATCTTCTTCATTTCCTGCCTCCTTTGTTTCTTCCGGAGCATTTTTACCCGTGCAGATTATATTTGCGCAGGAAATACGCCGGCGTACAGCTCCATGCATGACAATAGCTATTTACGATACAGGAACCATAGGGAGATTCCGATGGATTGCCCGGGTTGAACAATTCATAAAAAGTATCTGCGCCGTCTTCCATCATTCCTCCCCAGTAATGCATCATGTACGCATAGGCCTCCTTTTCCATCCCCACCTGAATAAGTGCCTCAACATAACAATGATTCATATAAGGAGTCACCATCTCCACCGCATCTTTACAACGGCGCATGTGTTCAAGAACCCGTATATTTTCCTCCTTCTCCAGACACTCTGAGAGTACTCCCCACACCTGGCTTGCATAGGAAATCTGCTTCTTGCTGCCGCTGACAAACAGTTCTTTTTCCCGATCGTAAAAATAATCCAACGCCGCCTGCTTCTTTAACGCCATATCCCTTTTGATTTCTGTGATATCCTCAGGGATTTCCAAAAGTTCTGCCAGCAGGCACAGCCTCTTCGCACAATACAGATATACGAACTGCGCCCCCGCCTGTTTATTCAATTCAAGATTCCAATCGAGAAAACACCAGCCAAGCACGTCGCTGTCGTGCACCACATGATTTTCGTCAAAGTTCTCCTGCGCCAATTCCCACTGACGGCGAGCCGTTTTGTATAATTCCCGCGCCATTTCCAGATCCTTCGATGCCGCCGCATAATCATAAAGCGCCGCGATAAAGAACAAGGAATAGTCAAACATATAAGTATCATCACCGCAGACCTCCGGCTCTGTAAAAAGACATGCCGGAATACGTCCTTCCTCATCTGCAACTGCCGCAAACAGATACAGGCATCGTTTTACCAGCGAATAATTGCCATAGGAAACATAATTGGTAAGCGCCTCAAGCCGCAGATCCCCGAGCCAGAGCCTTCGATCCCTCTTAGGTCCGTCCTCAAACACATCCTGCATACAATTTCGCAGGGTACGGAGCGCGACCTCATCCATGCGCATCTCTTTCGCATTTCCCTGATAAGCAGTCAGCACCGCATCTTCTGCGCTTGTAGTTACTTTTGCATACGCATCATCCAGTACCAGCCCGTATTTGTCAGAAACAGCGGCAATATCTATTATCACATAGCGAAACGCGTATCTCCGTGGCATTGCCACCTCTGCCGGAAGCACATCTACATGAATCCGTTCCTCCTGGATCCATGATGCACAGATCCATCCCTGATACCGTGAGGAATCCTCTTCTATTTCCTTTTTCACTTCGCAAAATTTGACCTTCAACAATGCGGGCGCGTCCTGATGGCTGCCCTCACCGTGCACACGAAAGAAAAATCTGCCGACAAAATGATTTCCGAAATCAAGCACGATCCGGTCGCCGGTGCAATATATCCCGTCCGGTATCCGAACCGGTCTTACAACGTCCTCATTTAAAACAGGCTTTATTGCCTGCGCTTTTTCCAAAAAATATTGATTCATAGCTTTCACCACACTTAATATTTCAGATATCCCTTTCCCAAAAACGGATCGATCGGGCTTTTTCCCTTAAACTCTGACTTCCCGACCAGCTTTTCCACTACACTTTCGATAACATAATCATTATTGGAATATCCGTTGATGTATGTTTTTATCATTGGCACGTCGATTAAATGATACGGATTTGCAAGGCTTACGAACACGACCGGCCGCTCCTCCACAAACCACGGAAGGTTATTTCCATTCCCCCAAAAAGTATACCAGTTGATGCGGTTCGTCGTCTTATTTGATGCGTTCTCGACATTCCCAATATAGATCACCAGATCATAGGAATCACGGAATGTCCTCGTGTCAGGATGAAAACTTTCAAAGTTCTCTTTCTCGTACAAGCTCACCTGAAATCCATTTTTCTCAAGCTCCGATTTAAAAGTTTCTGCCACATGTTCATTCGACGGAAAATCTCCGAGAATCTCAAGCAATACCTTTTTGTATTTCTCCGCAGAAACCGGAAGAAGCTGCTGTGTGTCCTTTACAAGCGTTACTGCCTCATCCGCACAACTTTTCGCCAGTGCCACGTGCTCCCTACATTTTAGGACCGACAGCGCGTTCTCTTTTGGGACGAGCGTTCCCGCCGCCTGCTTTTCGTGAAGCTTAAGGGCAGCCTTCATCCCCAGAATCCGGGTGAGCGCATCATCCAAGCGTTCCTCTGTAAGCACGCCACGCTCATATCCCTTTTTCATAAATTCAAAATCTTCGGAGAGATCCTTGTTAAAAAGGAACATATCACAGCCTGCGGCGATGCTCCACGGAACAGCGTCCTCTCTCTTCATCGCGCAGCAAAAGCCGACCATGGGCGTAGCATCTGTCGTAATCACTCCGTTAAAGCCCAGCTTTCCACGCAAAAGATCCGTCAGAAGTTCCTTTGACAGGGATGCCGGAACCAGCTTATCCGGCGTCTTTGGATTAAAATACTTCTGATAGGACGGCAGTGCAATATGCCCGACCATAACGCTTAACGCCCCTCCTGCGATCAGTTCCGCATAGATTTTTCCGTAAGTCGCATCCCACTCCTCGCAGCTCATGGTGTTTACGCTCGTCAGAAGGTGCTGATCCACCTCATCCATTCCGTCTCCCGGAAAATGCTTGATCGCAGGAGCTACATGTTCCTCCGCCGCACCCCGCAGAAATTCCTTTGCCATCTCAAGTACCTGTTCAGGATTGGACCCATAGGTTCTTACATTTGTGATAGGATTTCTCCAGTTATAGTCAATATCCACGACAGGCGCAAATGCCCAGTTACATCCGACTGCCGCACCTTCTTTACATGAAATTCTTCCTAAATGATAAGCATACTCTTTCTTTCCCGTCGCAGCGATCTGCATCTGTTTTCCAAAGTATGTACCGTTCTCTGCAATCCCGTTCCCACCTGCTTCCAAATTTGCCGCAATCAGGAGAGGAATCCTGCTCTTCTTCTGAAGATATCTGTGCGTCTTCTGCATTTCTGCCGCATCGCCTGTGCGGTACAGGATTCCCCCGATGTGATGCCGTAGCATTACATGATCCAGATAATCAGAATCCGCGGAATATCCAATCGGACAGAACAACTGTCCTATTTTTTCATCAAGAGTCATACTTACTTTTACGTCGCTGACCCATTGAATATCTTTCTCCGACAGACCAAATGGCGCCGCCTTTAAATCAACCATTGTAACCCCCTTTGCCTATTTTTGTTCGCCGCTCTTTTTCTTACCTGTGATAAGAGCAGCAAACGTATGTTCATTGTTCAAATAAATCAGGAACCCGACAAGTACCAACGCACTTACGAGAGACTGAATTTCACTGGAAAGCCCCAGCCGGACAAACCCAAGCTGAATCGCGGCATAGGTTATGGCTCCGAGGATAATTCCAAAATGATTCTCCGAAAATCTTCCGATAAAAGCCCCGATGAACATCGGAAGGAAAGCGACGAACATTGCCCCCATCGAGCCAAAATTGAGAGATGCCTGAATCGTTCCCGTCAGCGTTGCGTTGATGTATCCGACCATCGCCATCATTCCGCCTGCAATCGCATAACAGCCGACTGCATTTCCCACCTCTTTGATTCCTGTATCTACCGCAACCTTCTGTCCGTCCTTTAACGCAGCATAATGGAAACCGAATTTTGTGCCATTCATAACGATATACATAAACAGAAATGCCACAAGCGTCACGATCACCATATTGGGAATACTTGCAGCGAACTGCGTCAGTTCGACTTTTGTTCCAAAAGAAACGCCGGAACCGGAAATCATGGAGACTAATGCCTCATATAACAGCGTCACGCCTAAGGATGTGATAAGTGCAGGAAGCTTTAACAGTACATACAGGGTTCCGGAAATCATTCCCAGCACAATTCCGGCAAGCAGTGTGATAACCAGCATTGCAGTTGAGGACAAGCTGTACCGGATCGTGAGCGTAGCTCCGATCACAGACGCCAGCAGTGAAACAGAGCCCAAAGAAAAATCAAATCTCCCCGAATCCAGATTGATCGAAAGTGCAAATGTCGTCAAGCTGACTGTAGCGACCGATCTTAAGAAAATCAGTACATGATTCGAGGTTTCAAAAAAAGTGATTCCCTGTACTGCGCATAATAGATAAAAAATAAGTATGGTTCCGACCGGAATCGCACCGATCCCAAATATCCGTTTTACAATATTGCTCTTACCTGTATTCATAAGCTTATCCTTTCAAACTAAAGGGAACCCGAGCCAGCCTGACGGCTGACCCGGAAAATAGATTATTGATTTAATGCCTGAATTTCATCGAACGTATATGCACCGACGAACGTTTCAAAATCATCATAGGAAACTACATTCTCCGGTGTGGAAATATAATTGTCCAGAATACTTTTGTCATAAACCGGAGACTCCACAGAGCTCGATGCAAGATATTTATCAAATTCCTCCGCGCTCGTTGCATACCAGTAGCCCTGATCGATCTGAAACGCGTTTCCGTCTGCCGTGCGGAGCGGCGCCCCATTTATGGCATCCAGCACTGCCACGAAGATCGGAGCAATTCCGGGAGCAAATTTACCTGCCATCCAGGTAAGCTGATTATTTGCCATCGCGTCCGCATAATCCTGCGCATACGTGTCTACCGAGCCGACCTCGACGGCTCCCTGCGCCATAGAGCCAAAGAAATCCGACCCATTTCCGACTGCAAGCACCGCTTCTAAGCCTGTTGCAAACAATTTCTCAGAGATTTCTCCCCACCAAGCATCATCCATGTTGTAGCCGTTTACCGCCGATATCGTAAAAGTGTCTGATTCGAAGCTGTCCGCATCGATTCCGAGCGTTCCGTAAATAGCTGCAATAATGTCATCCTTTGTCGATGCGCCGCCATAAGTAGTAGAAGGATCTGCCTCATTCATCGCCGCAATCATTCCGGCAACGCGGTAAATATGCATCTCCGTTCCGTATGCAGCAGCTCCGGTAAAAATCAGAAAGTTCGTCTTTCCTTCGTCGATAAAGAACTGCGCCATGTCATAGCCTGTCTGATACTCAGTCTCAAGACTCGGTCCGACCGAACCAACAAAATATGTGTATTCCCGATAAGTCTCATACTGCTCATCCGTCAGGGTTCCTGCCGCCACCCCATAATAGATGCCTGCATCCTCACACATTTCAATCTGTCCGGGACGATCGAAGGAAGAAAGGGAAATAATTCCCTGACAGCCCTGCATCGTGAACTGATCAATGGCATCAATCTCGCCTGCAGCATCGGTAAGCTCTTCGGAATATATAAAATCCACGTCGTACTGCGATTCCAGATACTCCTCATAATAGGCGCGGAAGCTCAACGCCTCCGCAGTGGATGCATCCGACACCAATACTCCGATCTTTGCCGTCTTATCGAATCCGTAAGTGTCAACATCCGCCGCAGGTGTCCCCTGATCTGCATTTTGTTCCTTCGACGCGTTTCCCACGGTTTCCGTGCCGGACGAAACGGCAGAACCATCCCCTGTTTCGCCGCAGCCCGCCATCGCAAGCGCCGCCATCGCAGTGCTAAGTACCACAGAAACTAATTTTTTGAACTTCATAGAATTTTCCTCCTTTATACCTTTAACATTGGATGTTAAATTTCTGATTATCTTGTCAGCATTGCCTTCCGTCCCTTCAGCCCGGACAGTGTGACAACGCCAAGGAACAATATGGCTTTCACGCATTGACTTGCCCCTGCTGACAGATTCAAAATTGTCATGATCTGACTGAGAAGAACCATGCTGACGGAGCCAATGAGTGCCGCGCTGATCTTACTTCTTGAGCCGCCGGAAGCCGGCATTCCGCCGAATACGATTGCAATGATAACATCCATTCCTACACTTGATGCAGTCGATGTTGTGATTGTCGGCGCCTTTACCACCGTAAGAAAAGCGGAAAGTCCCACACCAATCCCGGCAATCGCAAAGGCGATAATGGACAATTTCTTTACAGAAATACCCGTCAGCCTTGCGCAGACCGGATTACCTCCGACAAACTTCTCTCTTCGCCCCAACGGCGTGTAGTTATACATGATGATACAAAATCCGATAAACAAAACTAAGATTACTAATTTCACCCAGAGATTGTCATATGCCCTGACTGCCTCTCTCGGAACCTCGATCTTCGCTCCGCCGCCGGAAGCAATCAAAATCTTAACCAGCGCCCCTAAGACACTTAACATGGCAATGGTCGTCACGAATACCGGAAGATTCAAAAAGGCTGCAAGTACGGAATCAAATAATTCAATTGCTACGCCGGTTGCGACCATGACGAGAAGCATGATCCATACGGATTCCCATTTGTTATAGGCAAACGCTCCGGTGATGGCGCTGACTGCGACCGCAGAACCTAATGCGATATCAAATGCTCCGGTGGTGTAGATGAACACTGCGCCGGTAGCAACGACCGCCGTGATAATTGTCTGATTCAATATCGTCTCTAACATTCGAATGCTGATTCTGTCCCCCATCAACAGGATATATATGGCTGCGAGAATCAGCAGCGCAACGATTGAAACGATCTCAATTACTTTTGATTTCCATTTCTGTTTGTTCATTCTCCGTTCTCCCTTAAATCATATAGCCGATGACATCAGACTCGTTTAGCTCCCCGCTTCGCATAACCTCGCCGCTTATCCTGCCATCCTTCATAATGATAAGACGGTCGCTCATGCCAATCAGCTCTGCCAGTTCCTCAGAAATAATCAAAATTGCTTTTCCTTCCTTTTTCATTCGGTAAATCAGTTGGTACATCGCCTGTTTTACACCGATATCGACGCCTCTCGTCGGACAGTCCAGAATCAGAATCTCGCTGTCACAGCCAATCCACTTTCCGAACACGACCTTCTGCTTATTTCCGCCGGAAAGCTCCGCTACACTCTGTTTTGTCTCCCTGCATTTTATAGAGAGCGATTTCACCTGTTCTTCCACGAGCTTGCGTTCATTCCCGCGGGTAACAATACCATGACGTGCAAGCTTCGCAAGCGCGGCGATCGAAATGTTATCCATAATAGACGCATCCATATTCAACGCCTCGGTATCACGATCCTTGGAAACGTATCCGATTCGATGCTCCATCGCCTTTTTCTCACTCGTAATCTGCGTGCCTCCGAAAACCGAAACTCTTCCGCTCTCCAACTGCACCGCTCCAAACAGCGCTTTCCCGAGCGTATGCATCCCACAGCTAGATAGGCCGCCGACTCCGAGAATTTCCCCCCGGTGAAGTTCAAGGCTTAAATCCCGAAGCTTGTCTTTATAATTCGCATGCTCGATTTTCAAAACGACTTCCTCGTCACAGCTTCCATCGTGATCACTTCTGTAATAATCCCCCTTCAATTCACGTCCCACCATAAGCTGCTTAATTTCTTCCTCATCAAATTCTTCCTTCGCAAGGTTCTTAATCAGCTTTCCATCCCGAAGGACGGTCAGCGTATCGCACACTTCCATCAATTCTTCGAGGTCATGGGAAATAAAAAGCACGCTCCTGTCATTTGCTTTCTGTTCCTTCATCAACTCATATATCTTCTTTCTTCCTCTCTGTGAGAGGGCTGTCGTCGTCTCATCTACCACGAAAATATCCGGCTTTTTTGCTACAACTTTTGCAATCTCAATCAGCTTCCGATCCTGCATATCCAACGACACCATTGGCATGGACGGATTCACCTCATCCATTCCTACAAGAGCAAGGATCTCTTTTGCAGCTCTGTTCATTTTTCTGCGGTCTATCAAGCAGCCCCTGCCAAACTGATCTATATTTCCAAGAAAGATATTCTCCGCAACAGATATTCCGCCGATCGTTCCGCGTTCCTGAACGACCATGCCCACCCCGTGTTCCAGTGCATCCGTCATGCTCTTTGGCACCCAGTTCTTTCCCCTGAACTTCATCGTCCCCTCAGTCGCCTGCTGCATCCCCGCCGCAATGGATGAAATCGTACTTTTTCCCGAACCATTTTCTCCGATCAGCCCGCGAATCTCCCCGGGATACACCGTAAGATCCACATGATCAAGAGCTACGGTCAGACCAAAATGCTTGGAGATATTTTCCATCTGCAAAATAGGTTCCTTCATGACATTCACCCTTCCTTCATCATTTGATATACTCATTATAGAATTTTCTCCGCTTTCTCCAATTCATATCTTTGTTCAGTTATCATGTATTTTCTTGTTATAAATATTATATTTATTCTATCAATCTGTATTATCTTGATTTTTCATGTTATAATATATGGAGAACGCGAAAAGGATGGCGATGAAGATGGATTTTGAACATTTGAAGAACATCATTTATGAGTTAAATGAAGATGAGCTGTTTTACCGACGCTATTACTACGCCAAACAGCAAAAATATTCTCTGGATAAATTTCTGTTTACTTTAGACATGGATGACGTTCGCAAACGGCATTTGCTGATTCCGGAACTTCCCGAGACAATTCCGGTCAAATTTTTAGATTCTTATTTTTTTAATATGGAGGATCATACCAGCATCGTCGTGCAGCGTCACAACCGCTACAGTCCTGCAATCATTCACAGTCATTCCTTTTTTGAGCTGGTCTACATTTACGACGGGAAATGCACAAATAACATTTCCGGGCGTGATATTTCTATGCGCTCCGGAGATATCTGCATTATTCCTCCCGATATCGAGCACTCAATCTCCGTGTTCGACGAAAGCATCGTTATTAATATCATGCTGCGGAAAGATACCCTTCACACTATGTTCTACAATTTTTTAAATACTCCCAATATACTGTCATCCTTCTTCCTGAACAATATTTATGCCCAAAAGGCGAACGACTACATTTTGTTCCATACCGGAACAGACCGCCAGATCAAGCAGTCCTTTCTCTGGATGCTCTGGGAAAGTGTCAACAAATCAGAGTTCTTTCACCAACTGATCTGTAATACCCTGCTTTTGGACTTCTATCTGATTATCCGGGATTACGGTTCGACAGTTCAGATGCCGCTTTTCGACAGCAGAATTGATGTACAAAGATATGCGATCATTGAATATATTCAAAATAATTACCAGAAAATCTCTCTTCATGAACTGGCGAAAAAATTTCATTATACCGACGAATATGCCTCCCGACTCATCAAAGAGCTTACCGGTCTGACCTATTCCTGCATTCTGCGTACGGTCCGCATTGAAAGAGCCCAGGAGCTTCTTCTTAACACCAATATGACAATCGCTGCCATCGCAGAGTCCATCGGATACGAAACTCCTGAGTACTTTATCCGCCAGTTCAAGAAGATGCAAAACACCACTCCGTCACAATATCGGAAGGATCACAATCCCAATGTCATCAGGCGTTAATCCCTCTCTCACACCAGCTTACTGAACGCCAGCAGTACAAACAGCGCTCCGCCGATCCACGAGTAATCGCCTTCTCTTCGCACCGCGGTGCGCATCCCGGCGAGACTTCCTACCCGCACCGCCGCGTAGCTTAAAAGTAAATTCATCACGACCGCTTCCGCCACACTAATATGAAGAAACGCCGCGCCAAGACCGCCGAAAAATCCGTCGAACGACATCGCGAGCGCAAAGAAAACGCCCTCCGTCACGGACATGACCGACGAGCGGTCCTTATCCGCCATGACTGGATTGTTGTAGATACTTAAGATAAAATTAAGCTGTGAAAAGGTGATTTTGACCCGCTTGCACACGAATTTATGCTTTCTGATATACGCGCGGATTGCGTATTCCAAAAGCTTATAGACGCCGATCAAAAGCAGCCCCGCAAAACACAGATACGCGGTGTATTTCTCCTGGATGACTCCGCCAAGCAGATTTCCCAGAGTAAGTGACAAAAACAGCACCCCGCTGCATACCGCGCTGATGCAGAGTGCCGTTTTCTTTTCTATTTTAATTTGCTCTGCCCCACATGCCATCGACGCCAGAAAAACGTCGATCGAGAGCGCTACGATCAATAAAAAGGTCTGCACATTTTTCCCTCAAAACGGCTTTCTCTTTTTATCATATTCTCCCGTGACCGCTTTGCCACAGGTACATACTGCTGCCGGTCCGCTGTCCGTCATTCTAGCCTTTGACCGCGCCCGCCGCCATTCCGTTTACCATATCCTTCACAAGAAAGAAATATAAAATGACGATCGGCACCGCAATGAACACGCTGCCCGCCGCGAACCGCGCGAACTCCGTTTCATCGAGGCTCATCAGCCCGACTGCCACAGTATATAAATCCTTTTCCTTTAAGAGGAGCTTCGGCAGAATAAAATCGCTCCACGGCCAGGTAAAGGATGAGAGCGCCGTATATACAATAATCGGCTTCGAAAGCGGCAGATTGATTTTCGTGAACACCTGAAAACTTGTCGCGCCGTCAATGCGCGCCGCCTCGTCGATTGCTTTCGGAATCGTGTCAAAAAATCCCTTCTGCGTAAGATATCCCATCGGCGCTCCTGCGCTGTAGATGAGAATCAGTCCCCACAGATGATTGATCAGGTTAAACTGCGTCATCAGAAGATACACTGCGATCATCCCCATGAAGGACGGAAACATGCCAAGTACCATTGTCGTCTTCATGATCGGCTTGCGCGCCCCAAACTCAAAGCGCGACATCGTGTAAGCCGTCAGAATCGTAAGAAACGTGCCGAGCACGCAGCTTCCCGCCGCCACAAACAGCGTATTTAAAAACCACTTCGGATAGTTGTACATCGCCGTGTCCGTAAACAGCCGTTTGAAACTTGCAAGGCTGTACTCCGTCGGGAAAAATCCTTCAAAGGAGTAGATGGTTCCCGATTTGGAGAAGGACGCCAGAATCAGCCACAGGCACGGAAAAAAGAAAATAAACGCCACCGCAAGCAGCAGTATGTAAGTTACCCCGGTATCAAGCGCCCGGCCCACAGTAAAATGCTTTGCTTTTCTTTTCATTGAAACGTGTCCTCCTCCCGATAGGATGGTGACTTTATGTAAACCGTCAGTGAAATTGCAGAAGTAATCAGGAAAATAATCAGACTGATTGCCGCGCCGATGCAGTAATAATTATTGTCAATCGACAGATTATAAAGCCAGTTGATCAAAAGGTCGGTGTCGCTCGCCAGGAAATAGCCGTCGATGTAAAGTCCGCCCCGCAGAAAATAGAAGATTCCAAAATTATTGAAATTTCCGACGAACTGGCCAATTAACACCGGCATCGTTGCAAACAGGATGAACGGCATTGTAAGCGTCTGAAACTGCTTCATCCTTCCCGCCCCGTCGATGCGCGCCGCCTCATACAAAGACATATCCCGGTTCGAGAGATGTCCGGTCGCAAGGAGCATGATTGACGGCGTGCTGATCCAGCAATTTACCAGAAGTCCGATGAGACGCGCCGTCCATTTCGCATCCAGATCCAGAAATCCGATCGCTGCGCCTCCGCCCGCCGTAATCATCTGATTGACCGGCCCGCCATAGGAGAACATGAACTTAAATGCCAGCAGCGTGATGAATCCCGGTATCGCATAGGCGAGCACCGGAAACGCGCGCCAGATCGCTTTTCCTTTTACGCAGTCTTTGTTTAAAAGAAGCGCCAGCCCAAGCCCCGCAAAATAATTGAGCGCCGTGGCGATGACCGCCCACAGGAGATTCCAGCCAAGAATCTTCGTAAACGTCGGCGCGAACTGTGTGAGCGTCAATATCCTGCGGAAATTGTCAAATCCTACCCAATCCACCAGCTCCGGCGGTACGATATCCCCGCCGTAGTTGGTATATGCAATCAGAATCATAAAGATAATCGGCAGGATATTGAACACGAACACGCCGATGACCGGGAGAATCAATACCGTGATATAGAATTTCCGGTCAAGAAGCTCCGCCAGTTCCTCCCGGAAGGTCAGTATGGGCTTTCCCTGCCCGATGCGCCGCTGCATCCGGCGCACATCCCTGACATTCATCCGGTAAATGCACACGAACGCCGCCAGCACGATCCATGCAAAAATTCCCATCAACAGCATGATGACGGAATTATCTCCCTCTATGCCGAGCCACGCATCTCCCTTTACCGTTCCAAGGGTAAAAAAGCCGACAATATCCGAAAATCCCCTTCTGATGAAATAGCAGATCACGCTGATTTCAATCAGGAAATACAGGATTCCCTTTCCCCTTGCACCGTAGAGGAATTGTCCCGCTCCCATGATAATCATGGACAATATTACATTTTTGCTGCTGCCGGAACGTGCGGCAGCATTTTCCCCATTTTTCTTCATTTTTACCTCCATGCGGACATGCTTTTCCAATATCAGATTTTCGCGTGTCCGCAGATAGTGCTCACCAAACGCGTTATTTCAGCGTATAGATTGCATCATAAATCTGGCTGTCCACCTGTGTCAGTCCCTCTTTTAACGCTTCCAGATCCTGATACTTCTTCTCACTCTCACCGCGGAATGCGTCCTTTGCCAAATCGGTAAAGAAGGTCTGCGCCGGCGTCCAGATCTGCGCCACCTCCTGAACGGACGGCATCAGTACAATATTGCCGCTCTCAAGATTCGCATACAGCATTTCCGAAATTCCGCCGCAGGCTTCCGCCGCGTCCTCCCTTGCCGGGGCAACCCCGAGCATCTCGCTGCGCTTTACCGCCATCTCATAGCTCGTCGCAAAGTCGATGAATGCGAGACACGCATTCGGCGCTTTTGTGTAAGCACTGACCGCATAGCCGTTGATACCGCCCATCGCCTTCATGTCGATCAACTCGGGCCTCTCCTCCGTCAGATCTCCGCTTGCCGGAAGCTTCGGGAGTTCTGTCATCACAATATTCTCCTCCGCTAACGCTTTCGCATCCGCCGTCGCCATCCCCTGTGACTCATACTCCATCACAAGTTCTTTTACAAAAGTCGAATAAACATCCGGCGTCGTCATTGTCGCAAAATAAGTGCCGTTCGCCATCTTGCTGTACGCGTTCGTCGTGATCGTATCGTCGATACACTCTTCGTTCATCGCGCCCGCAAGCTGCTCTAACACCCACGCCCCCTTTTCCGCTTCTCCCGCTGCAAATCCGATGTCCTCCGTGTCTGTATTATTATCGCCAAACACATACCCGCCATAGGAAAACAGATAACCGCTTGAAAAGTACACGTCATAGAGCGACTTCATATAGCCGTACTGCGCGGGATTTGCCTCGTGACGTGCGACGGAAAACGCGTACATATCATTCCAGTTCTCGATCATGTCCGGCACACCGTTCTTATCATCGTCCCACTCGTCCTGCCAGTTCTCCGGGAGCAGATCAGCACGGTAGTAGAGCATCGGCGCCTGCACATTGACCGGGACGCCGCAGCAGTAGGTCGTACCGGAAACCTCCGTCTGATATGCCTTCCATGCCGCCTCGGGTATCTGGCTGTAGCATTCAAGCTGCTCTACCGGAAGCGGATAGATATGCTTGCCCGTCGCATACTGCATGATAATATCGTTCGCCTGATACAGCACATCCGGTCCGTACCCATAAGGGCCGTCGTTTGCAAGGTCGAGGTACTGATCCATGTTCGCGTCCACGGCGGTAATGCCGTAATCTGCGTACGCCTCATTGAACGCCACGATCAGCTCGTCGAAATAGCCTGCGGAAATCGCCGTGTCATTTTCGAGCACGCGGATCGTCACATTCTGTTCCAGTTCTCCGTCAAATACGCTGCTCGCCGCATTCTTTGTCCCCGCATCGCTATTTTGTGCTCCGGCATTCTCTGTGCCGCCGGATGCTCCTGCCCCTGCCACGTCCGTACCTCCGCAGCCGGAAAATGTTCCTACCGCAAGGATCATCGCAAGTCCTATCGCCACTTTTTTTCTCATGCTTCTACCTCCCTGGCTCCCATATCCGCCGTCTGTGCATTTCTTTTGGCATGTTCCGTTTTATTATCCGCGTCCTTCTGCTTTCCTTTTTCCATTTTACGCTCCGTCGTCCGCCTTAAGATGACATAGCCCTCCGGCTCGATCAGAATTGCAGCTTCCATCTGCGACGCGCGGTTCTTTGTGAGTATCTCACACTCTGCCGCATCCGCTACAGGGAACTGCCCTGTCTGCGCTCCGTCCGAAATCTCTAAGTGTTTTGACCGATCTGTCATGTTGATAAAAAGCTGCACGCTCTGTCCGCCGTTCGTCCGCTCCACAGCGAGCAGTTCATCCTCTGCCCATATCCGGACGCTTCCTTCGATCAGCCCAGCCTGCCCTCTTAAGTGCAGCAGCTCCCGAATTTTTAAAAACACCGTCTCATCCCACTGCGTCTCATCCCAGTCAAAACATCTTCTGGAATCCGGATCGTAGCCGCCGGGCGTACAGATTTCCGTGCCGTAGTAAATGCACGGTGCACCCGGGAAGACGGTTTCCAATGCCACGCCCGCAAGCAGCCGGTTCTTGTTCTCCCCCACCTCGCTATAGAATCTGTGAGTATCATGGGAATCCAACAGATTTAACATCATATCATTTACCGTATGCGTATTCCGCATCAAGTTCGCGCTCAAGCGCTCCGCCATCTGCTTCGCGTCTAACGTCTCCCGCGAGAAATAGTCCAGACACGCTTTGGTAAATGCATAATTCATGATACTGTCATACTGGTCGCCGCGCAGATACGGATACGCATCATGCCAGTTCTCCCCGATAATGACCGCATCCTGCTTCTCTTCCTTGACCGCACGTCGAAACATCCGCCAGAACTCATGCGATACCTCATCCGATACATCTAAACGCCAGCCGTCAATCCCGTACTCCCTGATCCAGTAGCGCGCCACAGAAAGCAGGAATTCCTGCACGTTTGTATTTGCGGTGTTGAGCTTTGGCATATATGCACATGCTGCAAAGCACTCGTAATTTGCCGTTTCCTCCTCGGGAAAATCCCCGTCGATTACGAACCAGTCGTAATATGGCGACTGCCTGCCATGCTTCTTCACATCGTCAAACTGTGTCAGATATTTGCTGCAATGGTTAAATACCGCGTCGAGAACCACCCGGATTCCCCTGGCGTGAGCGGCATTTACCAACTTTCTGAAATCCTCGTTCGTCCCAAACTGAGGGTCGATTTCCATGTAATCAATCGTATCATATTTGTGATTCGAAATTGACCGAAAAATGGGAGTAAGATAAATCGCGGTAATGCCCAGCCCTGCAATATAGTCGATTTTTTCCGTAATACCGCGAAGATCGCCGCCTGCAAAGCTCTTTGGCGTCGGAAGCTCCCCCCATTTCATATTCACGTACGACATATCCTTCTTCGTATCCCCGATGCGGAAGCGATCTACAAAAATCTGATAAAAAACGGCGTCTTTCATCCAATCGACCATCGGCATAACGTCGTTGCGATTGATATAGGGCATCTGAAAAAAATTATAGAACCCTTCGTCAAAATTGTAGGAATCCAGCAGCCCTTCCTCACAGTAATAATGGATTTTTCCTGCCGCTTCTATCTGGAAAATGTATGCGAGACGCACGTCCGCAAGGCAAAGTCTGATTTCATAATAATTGTAAAGCCGATCGGAATAACAGATGGTAAGCGGCTGTATGGTGCGTTTCTCGTGAAACTCATATTTTTGTCCATAAATCAGCGCCACCGCTGCATCGGCATCCTCCTTCGCCATCCGAAGTCTTATAACTAATTCCTTATCCCCCACCGCAAAGCAGTATTGGGAGTCCGGGATATGTAACATTGCACCCTCATTCATTGTTTTTGATCCTCATTTCTTCGTCTTTTCTTTCCTGTACCGCTCTTTTCATTCTCTGCCTTGCATTTTCTTTCTGGGTACTTTTCCCAATTCCCTTATTGACAAATTCGCGCGGATTCTATATAAATGGAACATAGAACTGCCTCGTGCAGTAGGGGGAGGAATATACCTTGAGTCATAAAATCACGATCAAAGATGTTGCCAGAGAAGCCGGCGTATCGGTTGCGACCGTCTCTTATGTCATCAACAACCGCACAGATATGCGCATCAGTGATGCGACCCGCAAAAAGGTGCTGCAGATTATCAACATGCTGGGCTATACGCCGAATCAATCCGCCAAGGCACTTGCGACAAACCGCAACCACATGGTGGCTCTCTATCTGACTCCCCACGTCTCTGCCCTAAAGCGCGCAGAACAGATGTATCTAATCGATTTTCTGTCTTCTTTTCTCCATGAAAAGGACTATGATCTGATATACTTAAGCAACACTTACACAGAAAAATATGACAATGCCGATGCCATCGTCGGCTATGATATTTCCTCGGAATATTTTCACCAGATCGGGGACTGCAATTTCAGTCCCCTGCTGGCACTCGACTGTCTTATCAATGACCCGCTGTTCTTTGAGGTCTGCTCCGACTATGCGCGAATGGCGAAAGCGGCGGATGAATTCTTCCACGGAGAGCCGTTCACTTTTGTCACGCTCAGTTCGCCGAATGCCGAGAAGCGGGCTTACACGTCTGAGATCTTTACCGACGTGCGCTATGTAGAAAACCTTTCGGAGCTTTCCGGTCTTTTAGACCGGAATGTGCTCCTTGTGGATCATACCCTCTACGAATTGCTTGCCCCCACTGGGAAGGTCTGCTATCTTCCTGCCATCTCACGCGAGAAGCTTGACGCGCTCTTTTCCTGCATAAACCGTGCTCTGCTCCGCGAAGTGTATGAGCAGCACACTATTCGTATATAATGGTACCCGTGTATAATGGTACCCGTGTATAATGATGCTGCTGCCGTGCGCTTCCCATATGCTGCCGCACTGACAGACAGCGCCATTTTCCAGAATCACATTCCGCAGTCTCACTCTACATCCACGGTAAGCACCTTCTCCGCCGGGTCATAGGTAAATACATAAGTTCCGGCTTCCGCCGCAATCAGATTCGCATTGCCGCCCTCCGTGACATGCGTAAAGCTCTCTGCGTCCTCTCCCGCAATATTCGTGTAGCGGATATACTCTGTTCCGACACTGCTCGTATCCCCCGCAGTCACCATAGAGGTAAACATAAATTCATCTCCCTCTGTCAGTTCAACACGCAATGTATAGACGCCGTTTTCTTCTGTAAACTTCGTCTCATCGGAATACACATCCTCCCATCCTGTCACAACCGCTCCCTTGATGTAATAATCGGTCTGTGTATCTGCAGCGTCTGCACTTGCCGCACCGTTATAGGTCCATGTGATCGTATCGTACGGATTGATATTGAACGCCTCCCTGTTCTCCTCGGTATAATTGGCATTGTCTGTCTCGTAGACGTCCTCGCCCGGATAGGTCGTCAGGGTAAAGGTATAATTTCCAGCCACCGCGCATTTGATATTGGAGCGTTTCACGCCCGCATCCCCAAGGCTTCCCGAATTTTCAAAATAGTCCATTCCATCGAGTTCAATCGTATCCAGATAACCATAACCGCGCTGATTATTCCATGAGGAATCAATCGCGAACTGGAACTCGTCACCCGCATTTAAATCCAGTGTAATCGTATAACAATTCTCTGTGTCGCTCTCTTCCTTTTGCATCTTCTGCGCAGCACCGATTACAGCGCCCCAATTCGACTCTAACAGCACAGGGCTTGTTCCGCTTCCCACGATCGCGTATTCCCTGGTGTCACAGGCATAGGTGACAAATCCGGCAAATATCGAGGTGTCTTCTGTCACTGGCTGTGTAAAGTCGTATCTATGGCTCATCTGCGGCGTCGCAAACCATCCCACAAAGATGCTGCCCTCCTTCTTTGGGGTATACTCTGCGACGCATTCCTGGTCTGCGACCTCCGTCGTGTCCAGAACCGTCGTGCCGTCGGAATCGTAAAATGTTACCGTGTGACCCGCCGCTTCCGGCGCTGCACTCTCCGTATCGGCTGCCGCTGCATTCTCTACTGCCGGAGCGCTCTCTGCCGTCTCTTTTTCCCCACATGCGCTAAGCGCCATCGCAGCGCACATCAGTACTGCCGCCGTTGCCGTCGCTGTTGTAAAACCTCTTCTCCTCATTTTCCCTCCAACCTTTCTTTGCTTTGTATTAATTGATGGTTAATCGGTTAAGCAAACGGGTAAATTTTTGGCATACCGCTGTAGGTTGCGGTATGCTTAACCGTTTAATCTATAATAAATGTACCATGATTCTGTGCGGATGTCAATAGGAATTTGTTTCTTTTGACCAAGAACGGACCATTAAAAATAAAGACCGAGGGGCAAGATAGGTTTTCGGTCTTTACCATACATAACAACCTCTTAATGATAAATACCAAAGAATGTGATAATATAGACGAGAACATATTATTTTAGAAAGTTTTATTTGGAGGAATATATGATAAAAGCTTTATTTTTTGATTTTTATGGTACAATTGTGCATGAAGACGGTGTAGTAATTGATGAAATTACTACTATTATCAGCAATACCGGAAATGGTGCAAATAAATCGGCCATTGACAGCTATTGGTGGAAGATATTTCAGGAATTGTATATGAACTCTTTTGGTAATAATTTTAAACTCCAAAAAGAATTAGAACTAGAATCGCTTGAAATGACATTAAAGAAATTTGAATCTAATGCCAGTGCTAATGAATTGAGCAAAAAAATGTTTGAGCATTGGAGAAAGCCTCCCATATTTGAAGATGCTGCAAGTTTTTTGGAATCATGTGATATTCCGTATTATATAGGTCCAACATAGATACCGATGATGTTATAGCTGCAATCCATTATCACGGTTTAACTCCTATTAAGGTATTCACGAGCGAAGATGCGAAGTCGTATAAACCTCGGGCAGAATTATTTGAAATGGCTTTGAAAGAAACCAATTTGAATCCACAAGAGATAGTGCATATTGGCGATTCCTTAAATAGTGATATTAAAGGAGCGGCCAATTTGGGAATCAATACTATCTGGATGAATCGGAATAATAAAGAAATTCCCGATGGAGTAGTAGCTGTTGTAAGTTTCACTGACATTCTAAATACACCTTTTTTCTCTGCTGTGAAAAATTGATTTTATTCAAAGATATTAAAAGAAATGAGTACTAAAAAAGGATGCCATATATGATTAGAGAAACAGTGAAAAACGATTTACAAAGTGGCCGAAAGATTTCCGGGAATCTGGCGATATTCCTGTTCGAGGTTCTGGTAATTATGCCTCTGATGAGCAGAAAGAAATCGCCCGTCTCAAGCGTGAGTTGCGTGACGCCCAAGACGCACTTGATGTATTAAAAAAAGCCATCAACATTCTGGGAAGATGACAGAAGCCATTTATCCCGAAGTGTCTGAGAAAACGGAAGCTGCCAAGAAGACTGGACGCCGGGTTTCCGTCCCCGGAATGTTAAAATTTTCGGGTGTCTCCCGGTCAGGATATCAAGCATGGCTCCACCACGTGCCTTCTGATACAGAAAAACGTCGTAAAACTGTAAAAGCTAAGATACAGGATATTTATGATGATTCCAAGCAGAATTATGGTGCTCTGAGTAACCGTAGATTCTATAGAATTATATTAATACCTGTAAAGAGATGTTCAATCTTTGCCTTTCTTTATTTTTGAATTATATTTTTCACATTCCGATTCTAGTTTAGGGAAATCCAGACAACGATTTCTCCCTGCAAATGGTTTGTTAGATATGTAATTTTTATACAATACATTGGCTTTATTGCAAATCACTTCACTATTTGTCTGGCACCATTCTAACTCTTGAGCGCATAGTTTCTTGTAATACCTGATGTTTTCCCTATCTCTCCTGAATATAGTTGTATCAACATACTGTAATTGTTCTTCTTCAATGGGTATCATCAGATTGAAATTTAAAACATCTAATAATTTTCCATTTACTTCAATCTTTGAAAAATCCATAGAGTTTTTCATATTCTTATGCTTTTCTTTCGGCGATGAAAGCGGTATGCAGTATTTGTGACTCCCACAAACAATAACAATTCCTATGAAAACCCTATTATCCTTTCGCATCTGTGGCGAAACAGAAAGCACTTTATCATCTGCATTATGTAGATTTCGAATATATTTCATATCCACCTTGTATAATTTAAAATCCGTCTGCATATATCTCCCCGTAAAAAATGGCTATGCGTTTCCGCATAGCCATTTGTGTAGTAACTCCATTAGAGTTGCTAACGCTTTTAGCAGTCCACTTTGCGGTAGGACTCACCACTAATAGTATAATATCATATTTGCACGAATAGTCAATTTTTTTATGAGAATCTAATTTAAAATTGAGTTGCCTTTATTATTTCAGTATTATTTCATAACCCGGAGGGTGAAGAGAAAACCCTGCGTTGATTGGCAGGCAAACAGGAATTTATTGCTCGATTATTGTTTTGACAAGCTGCCAGCCTATACTTCCCTCCCGCAATAATGATAATGCCTTTTCGAGTTTTATCCATTCCACCGAATCCACTTCAGCAGAGAATTCAAAATCTTGTTTTTTCACGGACGCTTTGTACCCCAACATAAGCATTTCTTTTTTTTCATAAGAATAGCTTTTAATAAATTCTAATTTTTCAACATCCTGACCAATTTCTTCTTTTACTTCTCGAATCACAGTTTCCTCTGCAGCTTCACCAATTTTCATGATTCCTGCCACACAAACATAATTTGTTGTCGAAACATAATTTTGCCGCAACAGGGCAATTTCTCCACATTCATTAACTACAGCCGCAATAATGGAGGTCGTAAACATATCCCAAAGCGGAATGCTACAGTTTGTACAAAATGGAATCATACCTTCATCGCCGATTTCTTTATCAATAAGCTTCGTGCCACAATATGGACAATATGTAAAGTGCATGCTTTATTTCCTCCGTAAATTTCAATTTATCAACCTTTTTGATATACACATTATGTTAAATTTATATATAAAATTTTCTCTCATAAGCATGTTCTGTGCATAATAACAGAGTCAATTTATATTGCTATAGCAAGGCAGACTGCTATTTCACCAACTATCTTCCGTTCCATCTCCCCGCTGCCACGCGCCATATTGATCTTTAAATCTCTTTTCATTCTTAAATTTTTCCTCTATGTCCGCCAAGAACGCGTTCTCTAATTTATTCTCTTTGCCGACTCTCGATATTCTCGTTTTTTATGTTATGTACTATTTTTATAATTTTTAATAAAATATCATATTTTACAATTGAAAACAATAAAACACCGCTTACCTTTCCGGAGTTTTGTACACAAAATAGACTCTCTTGTCTTCTGACCGATGATGGCAAAATTTTTTTTGGGGGAATATCCTCCTAAATCAACTGGAAGTTTGTCAAATCAATCCCAGCTCTTCTTTAAGCCTCCTGAATCTATCTTTTTCATGTTCCGCCACATCTGCAAGTGGATTATATAAACAATGCTGTAACACATCTGCATCCTTTAAAATTTCATCAAATGAGGTGTCAATATTAGTCTTATCACTATGGTTATAAATTGCCTGAGATATCTTATCTATTTCCTCACTTGAAAAGGAACCAAAAGAACATAATATGTCCTTTGCAAGCAATGAGCCTTTATGAGCATGGTCCGTACTATCATGCATTTCATATGTGTATATATCATGCAAAAGTCCTGCAATCACAGCCAATTCCACATTTTCATTTCGTTTCATCGCAAGGATAGCGCATGCCTGTGAAACGCCGTATAAATGTTTATATCCGTATTTTGTTTCAATTTCATTGCCAGAACTCTGTAGTATTCCATCCACATACTCTTGAACCATTTTAATTCTATCCATAGAACCAAGACCTCCAAAGATTGTGATTGTAATTCGATGTTTTTTTTAGGGAAACCTAATCACAGGAAACATTGTATCACAAAATGAACCAGCAGCTTATCAATGTTCGTGATTTTAATTATATCTTATCTCAACCACCTCTGTCCCATAGCTTCACGCCTAAAGCCATCGTTTCTTCTATTGCTTGCAACATAAAATGGCGGATTGATTATATAAAACGTTTTACATATTTTCCAAATAGGCAATACGAAAGTATTTCCGGGGTGTACACCACATCTAACATCTGTTCTTTGAAATAGGGTTGAAGTTCAAATATTCTGGCTATTATGTGCGGATTAAATGTGGATTCGGAATCTATTCTGTTTTTTGCAACTTCTATTCCGTCAAACTTCACATTTTCCAAGCTAAACAAATAAGACTTTGAAGCCAAATTCGTCGAGAAATACAATGAGTATAATGCATTTTGAAGAGACAATTCATATTTTTCTTCATCATAAAGTGAATCGCTTAGATTATGATAAATCCATTCCAAGATGTTGGGGTCAAAAGCCCACAAATAGTACCTTGAAAACTTCACACAATATTTCTGCCATCATCTAATCGTGGTATACTATATACAGTAAATAAAGGTGGTGGCAGATATGGCATTTAAAGCAAACTCTTATCAACAGCTATCTTTTCAGGACAGCTTCAGCGGGCTGACTTCCCGTGAACAGAAAGCCCTGGAAAAGTCATGGGCGAAAGTTTTTGCGGATGAACTTTTCCCGGCTATCAATGAGGAGCCGTTCCGGGTTCTTTATTCTTCAGAAGCATCCCGCCCAAATACACCTGTCAACATCTGCATCGGGGCATTGATCATCAAGGAGATCTTCGGTATCTCTGATGATGAAGTGGTTGAAAACCTGATGCTTGACCCGCGGTATCAGTATGCGCTCCATACGACCAGCTTTGAGGAACAGCCGGTCAGCGATAAAACGCTTTCCCGTTTTCGGAAACGCTGCTATGATTATGAAAGCGCATATGGGATCGACCTGCTGCATGACTGCATCACCGCCCTTGCCGGAGAGATTGCAAAGATCATGGAAACCAGCCCACGGGTCAGACGGATGGATTCCATGATGATAGCGGCAAATATCCGTAAACTCAGCCGAGTGGAGCTGCTTTATACCTGTGTTGCAAAGTTGACCACCTATTGCCATAAGAACCAGATGGATACCCTGATCGTGGGAATGGAACATTACCATGATCCCAATGATTTCAACAGGACATTTTATTATTCTGACAGTTCCGAAGCGGATGAACGGTTAAAGTCGATACTTGAGGATGCGGACCGTCTGCTGAAAGCCTGTGGTACAGATCTTGAAGATGTAACAGAATACCAGCTCCTTATCAGATGCCTTTCAGAACAGACCGTAGTGGAGGAAGACGGGCGGCGTCTGCGGACAAAGGAAGAAGGCGGTTTCCATTCCGGCATGCTCCAAAACCCTTCGGACCCGGATGCCACTTACCGTGAAAAAGCAGGGAAAGAACATCAGGGCTATGCCGCCAATCTGGAGGAGACTGTCGGGAAAAACGGCTCCGTGGTCACGGATTACCAGTATGAGCAGAACACTTACAGTGACAGCCAGTTTCTAAAAGATAGTCTGGAGAAAACGCCGGTGCAAGAGGAAGAGGGCATCCTGATAGCGGACGGGGCTTATTCAGGGAAAGAAAACCGGGACCTTTCCGGAGAGAAAAACATCCGTCTCGTAAACACAGGTCTTTCTGGCAAACCGGTGAATGACATCCTTGCAGACTTTGTGATCAACGAAGAAGGGACAAAGGTATTGAGATGTCCCGCGGGGTATGAACCAAAGTCCTGTGGGTATACCGGTGGGAAGTCACAGCAGTTCCATGTATCATTCCGGCGGGAGCAGTGCGCGGGCTGTCCGAATAAAGAGCGGTGCAAAGCCAAAATCCATAAACATGTCAGTTCCGTCACCCTCTCAGTAAAAGCGCATGAAAGCGCAAAGCAAAAACGGTTTATGGGAACAGAAGAATACCGGAACCTGTTCCGGATTCGGAACGGGGTGGAAACCGTTCCTTCGATACTCAGGAACATTTACCACGTTGACCGGATGTCTGTCAGGGGGCTGATCCAGGGACGGTTTTTCTTTGGCTGTAAAATAGGGGCACTAAATTTCAGAAAACTCTTCACTTATCGGAAGGGTCTGGGGCACTATGCCCGGAATCCAGTATTAGTGGGGTAAAGTGAATAACTACTTTCCGGAATGAGTCCCGGATATCCATACTTCTTAAAATATGATTGTGTGAAATTTTCAAGGTACTATTGTCAGGAAAGTCAAAGCTTTTACTAATCCTTTTGACCCCAACATCATTCCAACTGTGAAATAAATCCTTTCATTTGATATTCGGACGCTTTTTGACTAAGGACATTAAATATGGTGTCGTAAAACTTCCGTTTCCTTCCGCATAATATCCGATGCTCACAAAATTCTTGGAATGTCACTCCATATTGTTTTCTGTGGTACATGACAAAATCTTGATTTTCAGATAAAAAGATTTCACCCTTTTCTGACCTAAAATATCTGTCGCATTCATTTAATAATTTTTCTTTCATAGAATCAAGCGGCACACGCTTGTATGGCAGGTTCGACCTCCTCTTGTTCAATAATGACTGATACAGGATTTTTGATTTATTCTGTTAAAAAAATATCCCCGTATCAAGCACCTTGAATGGGATATTTCTACAACATGTCAGAACTGTTTAAACTTTAATCAAGTTATATCGTTACTATATTCATTTCTCTCATAAATAATAAACTTTAACCTTCCAGTCCAAATGTCCGATATAACCATGCTCTGCTGTCTACTAGCATATGTAAAATTCTGATGACAATTACCACATTATTCTCTACCACATAATAAATTTTATAATTCTTATAAAAATCCATCCGAATGCCCAAACTTGCCAACGCTGGATCGTCATCCAACTCGTTACGCTCTGGAAAAACCTATAGTTTGTTTATCTGTTTACGGATACCCTGTACTACACTGACGGCCGCAGAAGAATTTTTCAAATCAAATGCAATATAGTCAGCTGCAAACTCCAAATCCTGCTCCGCCAACTCAGATATCTCAATTTTATATTTTTGCATTTGCATATTTTTTCTCCAGCCTATCACAAACTGCGTTAAAATCTTTTGCATTTCCTTCCTTTGCCTGCTTCAAACCATCCAGCACAAGCCGCCTTACTTCTATTTGCTGTTGCTGCAAAGTTTCCGCATAATTTTTGCCAGCTGTAACTTCCATACGCTTTACCTCCTCCTGAATAAAATAATTCTCTCAAACTATCTAATACTATCTAATATTATTATATCTATTTTTATTTATTCAACCCCTGTCATCTCATTTATCTATATTTGTAATTTTATTGGTGTGCCAGATTCCATGGAATAGAATTTATGATTCAGCTAACAGCATACTACCTTCTATTCCATCTCCCCGCTGCCACGCGCCATATCCCCCGCGCCACGCTCCGATAAACATGCAGATGCAGCGTAGTAACCCCGAATCCGCCGATCAATCCCGTAATAAGCCGTCGTATATTCGTCGATTCCCGTATCTCAAAAAACTGCACAACCCAATCCAGAAACATCACGGACGACAGCATCATGCAGACCTTCACCGAAAGCTTCTTAAAGCAAAAAACGATAACGGCAGGGACAGTCGAAAGCAGGACTCCCGTGCACCTCGCACAGACCGGAAACTGGAAGCCATTATAGAAAAAGCTTCGCTCCGGCATCTGATGACAGCCCAGCTTCGCGCCCCGCTCCATCCATTTGATCCATCGTTTCTCATCCATGACTACGCCTTGAACTTGTTTCCGCACTGGCTGCACACCCAGTACGCCCTGCTGTTTACCTGCCTGCCCTTCCCGCACGCACCGCACAGGATCCCGATCGGACCGAACAGGATCGCTCCGCAGCAGCCCTTCCCCGCGGAAAAATCCTTACCTGTAGTCGTTGTCTCTGTGATAATCTGACATGTTTCACTTCCGCATTTCGGACATCTCATATGTAATCCTCCCTGTTTTCCGAAGGAAAATGCGAGCCCCTCTGGCGAGCAGAGGATTTTCCTCCCTGTTTTCCTCCCTGTTTTCCACTCTACATCTCAAACAAATACTCGATCAGCTTATGCCCTTCGGCAATAAAGTTATCGGTCTGCGCCGCTTCACGCTCATTATAATGCCAGCTCTCCTCGCGCTCCTTCGTGCTGTCATAAAGCAAGTACGGCACATTGTCCGCCGTGTGGGTGCGCAGGCAGATCGGCGTCGGATGATCCGGCAGAATCACCATGCGGAAATCCTCCCCCGCCGCCTTCAGTCCCTCCACAATCGGCTTCACGATACGCGCGTCAAGGCGTTCGATCGCCTTCACCTTCTTCTCGACGCTTCCCTGGTGCCCCATCTCATCCGGTCCTTCCAGATGCACATAGACGAAATCGCAGCCGTCCTTTGTGAGCACATCGACTGCCGCCGCCGCTTTTCCCTCATAATTTGTATCAAGTCCGCCGTTCGCGCCGTCCACCGTGATGACCTTCATCGACGTGCCGACCGCGATTCCCTTAAGCAGATCGACCGCAGAGATCATCGCGCCGCTCTTGTGCGTCCGCTCGGTAAACGGATAGAGTGCCGGCTTTGTACCCGCGCCCCAGAACCAGCAGGAATTCGCAGGATTCAAACCCTTCTTCTTACGTTCTACATTAATCGGATGATTTACAAGAATATCGTAGCTCTTCTTCATCATCATACGAAGCGTCTCATTCGCCGGAAGCTTATCGCCGATCTTCTGTCCGAGGACGTCATGCGGCTGCACCAGATCCACGACCTCACCGTTTTCCCAGATTAAACAGTGGCGGTAACTCGTTCCCACATAGAAATGGAAAATATCGCTCTCTAATTCCTTCTTCACCGCTTCCAGAAGAACCGCACACTCCTCCGTACTGATCTCGCCGGAACTGTGATCGATGATGGTGCGATCCTCATAATTTTCTTCTTCCTCGGATAACGTCACGATGTTGCAGCGAAGCGCAATGTCCGTATCCTTCATCGGGACGCCGATAGAAAGCGCCTCAAGCGGAGAACGCCCCGAGTAGAACTCTCTCGGGTTGTAGCCGAGCACGGACAGATTCGCCGTATCGCTCCCCGGCTTCATACCGTCCGGTATCGTATGTACCATACCGATTTCGCCCTTTGCCGCCAGTTCATCCATCGTCGGCGTCTTTGCGTATTCCAGCGGCGTCTTACCGCCCAGACTCTCGATCGGGCGATCCGCCATTCCATCTCCTAATATGACTAAATATTTCATCTCTTCCTCCACGCATATGCGATTATGCTTCTTCTCACTACCATATTTCGCAATATTATTTCATGCGAATCATCCCACGCGGATCATCTGAATCACATTTCCAAGCTCTGCCGCTTTCTTCTGATACTCCGCCTCGCTCATGCGCGCCGTGATAAATCCGCACTCGCCGCTTACGCCCTCAGCGGACACATACTCCGCCTCGCCGAATACGCGCCGGACGTCCTTCTGGTCTGCGGTCGTGCGCACAAAATAACGGTTCTCCATATTCCCGCAGTCCACAAGTTCCAGCTTCTTAGAACTCCACTCCACGGCAATGTTTACCTCCTGATGCTTTGCGATATCCACGATATCCGCAACGACCGCGCTCGCTGTCGGGAGCTTTCCTGCGCCGCTTCCATAGAACATGGCATCGCCGAGCACATTTCCGTGTACGAAAATCGCGTTGAACACGTCGTTTACGCTGTAGAGCGGATGGCTGGATGGCAGAAGGAACGGCGCTACCATTGCCACATAGCCGTCTCCTACCTTCCGGCTCGACGCCAGAAGCTTAATCGCTCTTCCCATCGCCTTCGCGTAACGGATATCCGTCGCGGTAATCTTCGTGATTCCCTCGGTGTGAATGTCCTCGAAGTCCACCTGCTGTCCACAGACAAGCGAAGTCAAGATTGCAATCTTACGACATGCGTCATATCCTTCAATATCCGCCGTAGGGTCTTTTTCCGCATAACCCTTCGCCTGCGCATCCTTTAACACGTCGTCGAACTCGAGCCCTTCCTCGGACATCTTCGTGAGCATATAGTTCGTGGTGCCGTTCACGATTCCGGTAATCTCCTCAATCTCATCTGCGGTCAGGCAGGAGTTCAACGGACGGATAATCGGAATACCGCCGCCAACGCTCGCCTCGAACATGAAGTTCACGTTCTTCTCCTTCGCCAGGGCAATCAGCTCTGCGCCCTTCGCTGCAACCAAAGCTTTGTTGGACGTTGTAACATGCTTCCCTGCTTCCAGCATCGCCTTCACGAAGGTATAAGCCGGCTCAACGCCTCCCATCGTCTCAACGACGATCTTTACCTCGGGATCGTCTACGATTGTCTTGTAATCATGTACGACTTTCTCCTGAATCGGATCGCCCGGAAAATCTCTCAGATCAAGAATATATTTCACATCTATTTCTTCCCCGGCGCGCTTCGTGATACTGTTTCTGTTGATATCCAGTACCTCCACAACGCCGGAGCCGATTGTTCCATATCCCATTACCGCTACTTTCATGCCACTATTTCCTCCATTTTCCTACTCTTTTAGAGCTTCTCTGCAAAATGCCTTCCGGCATGAGCTCTGGAAACTCTTCTCACGTCATTCTCTGCCTAAAATCTTTACATCGTGGACTCCCTGGTGCTCCCCGATATGCGCGATCATCTCCGTCATATCTCCCGTCTGCGGCAGAACATCCACCGAGAGCGTCAGGGACGCGATTCCGTTAATCGGAATACTCTGATGTATCGTTAAGATATTCGCGTGAAATTCAGCTACTGTCTTAAGCACGACCGAGAGAAGCCCCGGCTCGTCGTCAAGCTGAATCACCATCGTGATCGTCTTTCCTTTCGCCGTCTCATGAAACGGGAAAATATCATCCTTATATTTGTAGAAAGAACTCCTGCTGATTCCCACCTGCTCCGTTGCATCCTGCACAGAGGTCAGCTTACCTGAATCCAGCAGACGTTTCGCTTCTACCACCCGAAGGAGTACATCCGGAACCGCCTTTTCCTTCAAAACAAAATACTGTCCCATTTCTTTCATGTTCTTCTTCATCCTCTTTCCTATGTTATGCAATAGGCCGCCGAATCGCCCGAAACGCTTCATCTTTTGATTCCATATTGCCTGCCGCATTCCGTGTATGCAGCACGCTTACACATGTCCTCATGAGGAAGATAATAACACAAAGAGGCTGCCACGGCAACCTCTTTTCAAAATCTTATTGATGAAATTTACTTATAACTTCTATTCCACAAGCATCGAACACTAGAACTTACGGCTTCCGCCTCCGTGGGAACGTCCGCTGCTGCTGTGGTGCGTACTGCTGCGTCCGCTGCTACTTCCGCCGCTGCTGCTCGTCTCCCTCGGAATCCGGCGCTGCGTCACAGTCTGATTCACAAAATTATCCTGCTTTATTCGAAGCGCCACTTTACTGTTTGCACGGAAATCATACTGATACGTGCCAAACCGCAGCGTATATTTTGCCGCGACCGCAGTATAGATTAAAATGCCGCACACCAATGCAATCAGAAGCGTCACGCCCGCCTCTGCAAGCGTCAGCTTATGATAGCGCGATACCTCGCCGGTTTCCGTGTCATAGTTGTACTGCCCCTCGGGAATTCCCTTCTGATAATAGCCGGCGACACCGTCCGCCATCGTCATCAGACAGGCGCCGTAATCCCCATTGGAAACGTCCGTATACGCATCATCCAAAATATAATCAATACGTGTATCCGTCAGATAGCGAATCGCTTCCCCACAGGTGGAAATCGTGATCTCACGGTTATCCATGTCAATCAGCAGCGTTACGCCGTCCTCCTGCTCCGGTGAGTATTCGTCAAAAAAGTCATCCGCATACGCCGTCGCACTCCTGCCCATGGCGTCATCCGTCGTCACAGCGTAAACGTTCCAGCCCGACTCCGCCTCCAGATCGTTAATCTTCTCATTTAAGGCTTCGATTTCCGCCTCCGTCAGAAGCCCGGCGTCGTCGTACACATTATCATCCTCTGCCGCGTACACAGTAACACCGCCAAGCAGCAAAACGACCGTCATTGTCAGGAGCAGCCTTTTCATTTCTTTTACCATATGAAGTACCCCCCTAACAATCCTGCCGCAAGTACGACAAGCGAAGTAATTATACTCGTCATTGCAAGCTTTGCCCGGTCGATCGGCAGTTCTCCGCAGACCTTTCCGGTCTGTCCGTTCATAGAGTAATAATAAATCTTGCCGTTTCTTCCTTTATATGTAATCGTCCACACCGGAAACAGCACATAGGACCAGTTCTCGCGCTTCGGGCGGAAAAATGTATTGTTCACCGACACGCTGTTGTAGCCCGTAATCGTCTCACGCATAAGCTTTTGGGCACTCTCGCGCATTTCCTGCTGCATCTTTGCCTGTACCGCCTTCTGCTCGATATCGCGCCGTTCCGCCAAAAATCCTGAAAGATATCCCATATGGAATTCCTTCATCCCCTCGAAACGGTACGGCATCACACCGCTCGCAAGCTTGACATTCGCCTTCATAAGCGCATTTTCGGTCAGATTGCGGAGGGTAACATCCCCTTCCCGCCTGACGGAATAGTGCTTTGTCTCCGTATACTCGATATCCCCGGCTCTCCACACGCGGATATTGCGCGCGCTTCCGTCCATATTTCCCTCCAGCTCCACATCATAGAGCCAGTACGGGAAATACACGCCCGTGATACTTTCAATCTGCTTCTTATCAAAAAATGCTTTCGGAACAAACTTCTTCTTTCCTACATAATCCAGAAATCCCTTCTGCGCCGCCTCCTTTGTAATTTCGAAGGGAATCACGCGGTTCGGAAGATAATTCCCGGAAAGACGCTTTCCTAGCACGACCGGATTATGACAGTAGTAGCAGAAGGTCGCCGCCGTCGTCTGATCCGTCATGATCTCGGCTCCGCAGGAGGGACAGGTATAGCAGACCGCCTCTCCCTCATTCTCCGCCGCATTTCCTTTTGTATCCTGCTGCGTTCCCTGCGAACCATCCGTCTGCGCGTTCTTCTCACCCTCCGTCGCCGGCTGCATTGCATCCAGCTCCTCCTGCGAGAAAAGGGAATTACAATACTCGCATTTATACTTCTGGCTAGACGGGTCAAAAATCAGTTCTCCGTCACAGTTCGGACACTTAAAACTGATTACCGCCATTCTTATTTCCTCGCTTTCCCGCAGTTGCTGCAGAACTTACCCGCGTTCACGGTTCCACATTCGCACGTCCACTCTGTAGACGCCGCCGGAGCAGGCTTACCACACTCACTACAGAATTTTCCGGTGTTCACATGACCGCACTCGCACGTCCATTCCGACGCTGCCGGAGCAGGCATCGGCTTGCCGCACTCGCTGCAGAATTTTCCGGTATTCACATGACCGCACTCGCATGTCCAGCCTGCGCCCTGCGCCATACCCGGATTTGCCGTCTCAACCTGCATCCCCGGATTTACGCCATTCTGCTGCATCCCTGCGTTCATGCCTCCCATTCCCTGATTCATACCGCCCTGCTGCATTCCCATGCGCTGCATATCGGCGGGAGTCTGCATCGCGCCAAGCCCGGATAACGTCTGGTTCATCGCATTCATTCCCATGCCGACGCCCATAAAGCCGTTCATCGCGCCCGCTGCGTTACTCCCGGCGTCGCGCACGCCCTCGGTCAGATTCTTCACCGCCATACCGCGCATTACATTGAAATCAGAACCGAGCATCGCGCCTTCATTTCGCATGTTGATGAGCTTCTGTGACTCCTCGTCGTAAGACACGCTTGCGATACCCACCTTCTGGATCTCCATACCGCGAAGCTGCGTCCAGTCCTCGTCCAGAATGTCCTGCATATATTTTCCGAGTTCCATCGCCTTGGAGGTCACATAAGAAATTCTCGTGCCGTCCGCCGACATCTGATTGATTGCAGCTTGAAGCGCCTCTAAGAACTCGGAAATATACTGATCTCCGATCTCCTCGAAATTCACTCTGTCCTTATTTCTCGGAATGACCTCCGCGTAGAACTGAAGCGGATTCGTAATCTTGACGGAATAGGTTCCGTGTGCGCGGAGGAAGAGCTCCGCATTATAGAAATTATCAAAATAGTTGATAGGGTTTCTCGTGCCGAACTTGATTCCCTTTATTTCCTGAAGGTTCACGAAGAACACCTTCTGCGCCGTCGGCGTCTGACCGCCGTATTTGATACGGCTAAACGTCTCTTTTACCGTCTCGCCAAGCTCGCCGTTGAATAAGGACGGCAGCGATGAATTGTCCACCTTATAATAGCCCGGCTCCGCTGTATAATCGACTACCTTACCGCCGTCCACCAGCATCATGAACTGGTTATCGTATACGTGGATGATCGAACCGTTGCTGACCGTGTTATTCGTGCCCTTCGTGTTCTGCCCTTTGCGAATCAAAACACCGTCCGTGAAGACCGTGTGCTCCCCCATATCGTTTGCCTCGTAGACCTCGAGCCACTGATCCGCAAAACCGCCCCCGATTGCATTTGCAACTGCTTTGATAATTCCCATAACATTTCCTCCTGATAAATTCTTATGTGTTTGCTGTAGTTGTTCTCATTTCTGATCTGCCTGCCGCCTGCCATCCTGTCGCCTTAGATGCGGTGATAATCCACCTCGTAATACTGCTGCAGCGTCCACACCTTCTCATCCACCGGTGTGATCCCCGAACCGCAGTACTCACAGCGCATATTTCCAAGGTTCGTAATCGGTGCGCCGCAGTTCGGGCACGTCGTTCCCACGGCATTTCCTGCTCCCATACGCGCCGCATCCTGTATATACACAAGTTCAGAATTATACTTCGTCTGCTGCTTCCGCTCGGCGTCGCCCCATGTGACGCTGCCGTCCTTTTCCTTATAATGATAATGCTCCACCGCGCTCTGAAACGTGATGACGCACTTGCCGTCCTTCTTCCGGTAATCGGAAATCTCCGTCTGATGCACCTTGATATCGCGGTAGATCTCACGGACTCCCGCCGCACGGTTCCCTTCGATCTGGTTTTCCACCTGCTGCCAAAGTTCCCCCGACCCACCTTTTAAAAGTCCGGCATCCCCTGCAGACACCGCCTGCAGGGCACATACCAATAAATTCTCCGCCTTATTCCGGAACTGCTCTAAATTGAATTCCGGAAAATCCTTTGCAATCTGCGGTGCAAAGACCCGCGTCATTGCAGAGACAGATTTCGGTCTCTCTGCAAGCGCATCCGCCTGCCTCTTATAGCCTTCTACAAAATCTTTTGTTCCAAACGCCGCCATCGACACCTGCTCCACCTTCGCCCTGACCTTACGATATATGACGAAGCTGCCAAGTCCGATTCCGGCAACGATTGCAAGAAAAATGATCCATCCGCTACTCATCATCTCCTCCAAGTCCCTTCGGACACCCTAAAGAGAGCCATTTCAAATAGCCGTTCATAAAAAGATCAATCCTGCCGTCCAACACACTGTCTACATTTCCCGTCTCCACACCCGTGCGATGATCCTTCACCATCGTATACGGCTGCATGACATAGGAACGGATCTGATTCCCCCATCCGATCTCCGTCACCTCGCCCCGGATGCCAGCCGCTTTCTCGGCATTCTCCTGCTGCTTTAACAGATACAGCTTTGCCTTTAGCATCTGCATCGCCTTATCCTTGTTCTGGAACTGGGAACGCTCATTCTGACACTGCACCACGATTCCGGTCGGCAAATGCGTGATACGGATCGCCGACGAGGTCTTGTTGATATGCTGACCTCCTGCGCCGCTCGAGCGGTATGTGTCAATACGGATATCGTCATCGTTGATCTCGATATCAAGGTCCTCCTCGATATCCGGCATAACGTCGCAGGAAACAAAGGATGTCTGCCGCTTTCCTGCCGCATTAAAAGGCGAGATGCGCACCAGACGGTGCACGCCCTTCTCAGACTTCATATAGCCGTAGGCATTCTCGCCGTTCACCTGAAACGTCACGGATTTGATACCTGCTTCCTCCCCGTCGAGCGAATCGAGTACCTCCACCGTGTAGCCCTTATCCGCTGCCCAGCGTGTGAACATACGATAAAGCATTGCCGCCCAGTCGCACGACTCCGTACCGCCCGCCCCCGCGTGCAGGGAAACGATAGCATTGTCGCTGTCGTACTCCCCCGAAAGAAGCGTCTTCGCGCGTATTCCGTCATACGTCTGTACAAATTCGTTCAGTGTCTCCTCAATCTCCGGGATCAGAGAAGCGTCGTTCTCCTCATATCCCATCTCGATCAACGTCTCTATATCCTCGAACTGTGTCTTTAAAGAAGCATACGTCTCGACATCATCCTTCATGCTCTTTAATTCTTTCATTTTCTTCTGTGAAGTCTCCGGATTATCCCAAAAATCCGGCGCTTCCATTTCCCGCTCTAACTCCTGGATCTTCTGCTCTTTATTTACCAGGTCAAAGTGAATCCCTCACTTCCTGCAGCGGTTCCCTGTAAGAATTCAGGGTCACTTTAAATTGATCAAGCTCTACCACAGTATCACCTCTTTCATTTTAATATGCTTTTATTGTAATGTAAGCTTCTTCTTTTCGCAATCCTTTCCCACAATTTTTGCAGAAGGAAAAGGGCGAGCAGACCGAGCAGCGCGCCCATGGTATCAATGCAGACGTCGGTAAATTTTCCCGCGCGCCCCGGCACAAAAAGCTGGTGAATCTCATCCGATGTTGCATAAAGTGCCGCTATAAGAAGCGCTGTGAGGTAGGTTTTTGCATTTTTCTGCATATATCCTGCCAAAAATGCAAACGCTAAAATCCCCATTGCTGCATACTCCGTCATGTGCGCCGCCTTGCGGATCGGATAATCGATCGCCCCCGCCAGCGCATCCATCCGGCTCTGCGTCAATTCCTTATGAAACATCTCACAGTAGACTTCCACCATCCGGTAGGAGACGGAGCCGCTCACCTGCTCCGACTCCACCGCCGGCTGCGCCGAAAAGCGAAAAATGATACACATCCAGCCTGCAAGAAGCAGTCCTGTTACAATGCGGTAAAACAATTTCTTCATGTGTTCTTATTCTCCAAGTACCTCAATCGCCTTTTGAATCTGGTTATCATATTGCATCTCGTACTCTTCTCCGTCGGGGTCTAAATATTCGTATTCCAGCTCAATGTCCGGTTCGATTCCCACCCCGTGAATGTAATTGCCGTTCGGCGTAAAGTATTTTGCCGTCGTCAGCTTCACAGCGTCCCCGTCCGAAAGCGGAAATACGCTCTGCACAATTCCTTTTCCGTAGGTCGTCGTACCGATTAATGTGCCGTAGTGATAATCCTTGATCGCGCCCGCAAAAATCTCCGACGCACTGGCGCTGTCCTGATTGACGAGCACCGCCATCGGATAATCAAAATGTGTGTCCCCGCTCGACTTGTATTCCTGCCGGCTGCCGTTCTTATCCTCCGTGTAGACGATCAGCCCTTCCGGTAAAATATCATCCAGAATCTGCACGACCGCATCCACAAGCCCGCCGCCGTTATAGCGCAGATCAACGACCAGCGCGGTCATTCCCTGCCCTTTTAGATCGGCAAGCGCCGTCTCGAACTGTGTTGCCGTCTCCTTCTCAAAGGATTCAATACGAATATAACCAATCTGATCCGTCAGCATCTCAGACGCCACGCTCGGCAGCGTCACATCCGCACGCTCCACATCAAAGGAAAGATCCTCCCCCGTCGAAGGACGGTAGATTTCCAGATGAACCGTTGTCCCCGCATCTCCCCGAATGAGCTTCACAAGCTCCGTAAGTTCCATCGAAGTCGCCTCGGTGTCGTCCACGGACAAGATGACATCCTCCGCCCGAAGCCCTGCTGCCTCCGACGGCGTCCCCTCATACACCTTGGAAACCGTGACTACCATTGTCTCCTTGTCCTGCGCCAGCCCCGCGCCGATGCCGTAATACTGTCCCGTCATGCTGACCTGTGTATCGGCATACTCATCCGCCGTATAATACACGGAATATTTATCCGAAAGCCCCTCGAGCAGTCCTGCGTACAGCCCGTTCTTCAAATCCTCCTCATCCGTATCATCATAATAATATAAGTCAATGTAGGCGGCAAGCTCGTTGACCTTGGCGACAGCTTCCGCATCCAGCACGGAATCCACACTGCCCGCGCGCCCTGCTCCCCCGCCCGCAATGATGATCTGGCTGCCCGTCATGCGGCAGACGATAAATGTGCCGAGCGCCCCGACAAGAAGTGTTCCCGCAATTCCGAGACAAAGTCCGCGCCCGAATCCGCCTCCGTTTTGCTTTCCCTCTCCATGCAGCGTTCCCATACCTCCATTCATACCTGTACCGGGCTGTGCTCCTGCCCCTGCTGACATCTCTGTGCCGCTCGACATCCCGGTATTTCCCCATGTTCCTCTCTGTTCATCCATATTACCAACCACACCTTTCACTCTGCGCACATCCGCGCGCATATCCACGTACCGCGTCTGCGTTTCATGTCTTCACGGATACGATGCAATTCCATAATGCACAACATATGTATATGTAAAAATTCCCTGTCCAAAGACAGGGAATTTTATCAGCCGCCCAGATATCCCCACGGACTGACATAGCTTCCGTTCAATGACACGCCAAAATGCAGATGATTTCCGGTCGAAATACCTGTACTTCCGACCTTTGCGATCACCTGTCCGGCAGTCACCGTCTGTCCCGGCGATACCAGCAGGGAAGACGCATGCATATATACCGTATACAGTCCGCCTCCATGATCGATCATGACATAATTTCCCGCCGCACTGCTGTAAGACGCAGCTTTCACGGTTCCCGGAGCCGCCGCCACAATATCCGCTCCGCCTGCCGCTCCGATATCGATACCTTTGTGATTCGAGGACGCCCCGGAAGTCGGGGAAATTCTCGTTCCGTAATCGCTCGTCACTCTGGTACTGCTCGGACACGGCCACACGAACGCGCCGCCGCTGTACGGATTGTCCACGATCCCCGCCGCGGCCTTCTCCGCCTCCGCCCGCTTAATCGCCGCAATCAGTTCTTCCTGTGCCTGAATCTCCGCCGCGTAATAATCCGCCTCGCTCTGCGCATCCGCGATATCATCCGTAAGCCCCGCGAGCTCCGACTCCTTCTGACGCATCATAGCCGCCACCGTCGCCTTGTCGTTCTCCACCGTCTCCTTGAGCGCCTGTAAATCGGCATAGTCCTGTTCAAGCTGCGCTTCCAGATTCGTAATCATCTCAACCGTATTCTGATACTCTGTAAGCTTTTGTCTGTCATAATTCTGAATCTGCGCAATATACTCCGCCGAGTTCAAAAATTCCGAAATATCACGGGAGGAAAGCAGCACTTCAAGATAAGAATCCTGACCGTTCTCATACATGAACTGTATGCGCATCTTCATATCCTCATACTGCTGTGCTTCCGTCTCCTTTGCCGTCTCAAGCTCCTCCTGCGTATCCAGAATATCCTGGCTCTTTGCGACAAGCTGGTTTTCAAGATCCGTAATCCGCGCCGAAATATTAATAAGCTGCTGATTCAGTTCCGCCACCTTGGACTCGATATTTCCCTTGGACTCTTTTAAATCAGCGATCGTATCCTGCGCTTCCTTCAACGCTTTCTCGAGCTGCTCCTTCTCGTCCTGCGCTTCCTTTAAGGACTGTGACGCCTGTGAACTTCCGCTCCCGCTCTTTGCCGAAGCTGCCTGCGCCGTAAGCGACATCCCTGCGCCGAGCAGAATTACAAGACCAATCGCCGTCACCCGTCGTAATAATCTCTTTCTCTTCATATTATACCTTTAAATGCTTGCGAATCGTAATCCGGCTTCCGAGGAATCCAATGCCGACGCCCAGAATCAGCGCCACCGGCACCAGCGTATGAAATACTTCCTCCGCTGTCAGAAAATTCATCATATTTCCGATAAACTGGAATTTATCTGTGATATATACAATCACCTTGTCATACAGCACATACAGAATGCCGAGTGGAATCGCCGCTCCGATCAGCCCGATGACAATACCCTCTACTATAAACGGCGCGCGCACGAAATAGTCCGTCGCTCCAATCAGCTTCATGATTCCAATCTCCTCCCGTCGCACCGAGATGCCGACCGTGATCGTGTTGCTGATGAGAAATACCGCAACGCCGAGCAGAATCAGGATGATTCCCGCCGAAATATAACCGATCAGACTGTTAAAATCGGTCAGCGTATTCGCCACCATGGTAGACTGCTTGACCTCACGCACCCCGTCGATCGACTGAAGATAGGTCACAAGTGTATCCTGCATGGAAATGTCATTCATATAGATGGAATAGCTGGCAGAATTCGCAAGCGGGTTGTCCTCCGCAAAGCCTTCCGCCGCCGCTTCATCGCCCTCAAAGTAAATATCCTTAAAGTAGTCCCACGCTTCATCCGCAGAGGTATAATCATAGTGCGACACCTCCACGCGCGCGTCAATCAACTCGCCAATCTCCTCGATCCGCTGCTCCGAAATACCGGTATCAAACAGAACCGTAACGGCAACTCCCGCTTCCGCATCCCTTACCATGGATTGAAAATTCGTCACGATCATGTAGAACAGACCAAACAGGAAAATGCAAGCCGTCATCGTCGCAATCGACGCCAGCGAGAACAGCTTATTCTTCCAGATATTTACGATTCCCTGTTTGATTGTATAGAAAAAAGTGCTAATCCGCATAGTCGTCATCCCCCTCGTCGTCCAGTAAAACATCATCAAACAGATCATCGTCCCTGTCGTAAGAGGTATCCGTGCTCTCACCTGCTCCGGTGTCATCCACGACGACACCCTTCTGCATCGTGATAACGCGCTTATTCATCGCTTTTACAATCTCAAGATTGTGCGTTACAACAACGACCGTCGTTCCCTGCTCATTAATTTCCTCCATGAGCTTCATAATCTCCCACGCATTGTTCGCATCGAGATTACCCGTAGGCTCGTCCGCCAGAAGAATCTTCGGCTTATTGATCAGTGCACGCGCGATCGCGACACGCTGCTGCTCACCGCCGGAAAGCTGACGCGGATAAGAACGGTACTTCGCTGCCAGTCCTACCAGCGACAGCATGGACGGTACGTTCTTCTTGATGGAACGGTTGGACTCCCCGATGACCTTCTGCGCAAACGCAACATTGTCATAAATATTTCTATCCTTTAACAATCGGAAATCCTGAAATACCACTCCTATATTGCGGCGGAATTTCGGGATTTGCCTTCTTTTTATCTTATTTAATTTCCTGCCGTTAATCGTAATAGTTCCTGATGTCGGTTCAAGCTCCTTGAGCAGGAGCTTGATCAGTGTTGACTTGCCGGAACCGCTGTCGCCGACAACGAATACGAACTCTCCTTCTTCGATGTTAAGATTCACGTCATTAAGTGCAGGAATCCCCGCAGAATACGACTTGCTGACATGCTCTAACTTTATCATGAACTTACCTCATTTCTGTATCCAAATCCGCCGGACGGCAGACTTACCATATCTCGTCTCTAACTATATAGTCTAGCCAACACACGCTTTTGTTGCAATACCTTTCTGCGTCTTAAGAAAATTTTAATAATCGAGGCTCTCCATATACTTCATGTACTTTACGACCATAAGCGCGATCTTAAAGGTAATCGCATCTTCGAATACACGCAAATCAAGCCCGGTGCTCTTCTGCAGCTTATCGAGACGGTAAACTAACGTATTGCGGTGAATATAAAGCTGTCTCGATGTCTCAGACACGTTCAGGCTGTTCTCGAAGAACTTATTGATCGTCGTAAGCGTCTCCTCATCAAAATCATCCGGGGATTTATTGTCAAAAATCTCCTTGATGAACATCTTGCACAGAGGAATTGGAAGCTGATAAATCAGACGCCCGATTCCAAGCGTAGAATAAGCGATTACATCCTTCTCCTCGAAGAAAATTTTACCGACGTCAAGCGCCATGCGCGCTTCCTTGTAGGAGCGCGATACTTCCTTGATCTCGCCTACAATCGTACCGTACGCCACATGCACGTCGCCCTCAGCGTCCGAACGAAACAGATTCACCATGACCTCAGCCGTTTTATTGAGTTCGTCATAGCCCTCATTCTCACCGACCTCTTTGACTACGATAATATTCTTCTCATCTACCGCGGTCACGAAGTCCTTTGTCTTGCCACCGAACAGACCGCGGATCTTCTCAAGCTCATTGCCGTCCTTATCGCGGTTCGTCTCAACGATGAATACGACTCTGCGCACTTCGGTATCAATGTGCAGCTTCTTCGCACGGTTGTAAATATCCACCAGAAGAAGATTGTCGAGCAGAAGGTTCTTGATGAAATTGTCCTTATCGAACCTCTCCTTATATGCTACCAGAAGATTCTGTATCTGAAAACAGGCAATTTTACCCACCATGTAGACGTCGTCGCTGTCGCCGCTCACAAGCAGAATATACTCTAACTGATGCTCATCAAATACTTTAAAGAACTGATAGCCGTTTACCACCTGGCTGTCCGCCGGTGATTCCACGAACGCCTGCGCGGGTTCTACATATTGTTCAGCCTCCGGGAACGTCGCGGCAAGTACCTTTCCCTCCACATCGATAATGCAGAGGTCTATTCTGGTGATTCCTTTTAATCCGTCGATTGTATTCTGAAGTATTTGATTTGAAATCATAAGCTTCGCTCCTTTATCTTGCTTCTCTTGAAACATATCCGCGCGACCGTCTATGGGCAACTTTCACAATAAAAAAGTCCCTTCGTCCGCGGAACAAAAATATCTAATTTATATTTTAATGCAAAACAGCAAAAAAGGAAAGAGGAAATGCACATTTTTTATGCACTTCCTCCTTTTTCTTTTTATTTTAAGAAAAATATCTCATTTTAACTTCCGTTATATTCTCCAAAGCCCTCCCCGAGAACCTCTCTCGCATCCGACACGATCACAAATGCCCCCGGGTCCGTCTGCGCGACCATTTCCTTCACGCGCACGATTTCCTTGGGCGATACCACACAGTAGAGCACGCATTTCTCGTGCCCGGAATACATGCCGCGCGCATGTAGCCCTGTCACGCCCCGCTCAAACTCCTCCATAATCTTTTTTGCCACAAGCTCGTATTCGTCCGTGATGATATATGCCGCCTTCGAGAATTTCAGACCTTCCAGCAGCGTATCCGAAACTTTGCTTGTAACAAAAATCGCCACGATTGCATAAAGCGCTGCGTGCACGCCAAAAACATACAGACCGCCCAGTACGATCAGCCCGTCTAACACCTGCATGATCTGTACGATCGAATAATGGCGGACATGGTGTTGAATCAGCGTCGCCACCATATCCGTTCCTCCGGTCGTCGCCTTCGCAAGCAGCACAAGACCCATTCCCACTCCGTCGGTCACACCGCCAAAGAGCACCGCAAGAATATAGTCTCCTCCCATCACATCAACAGACGGAATGACATAAAGCCACGCGGACAATAAAAAAGTACCGACCAGCGTCCTTCCGATGAAGCGTTTCCCCTTCACCTTATAGGCGATCAAAAAAATGGGAATGTTAAGCGCCAGATTCGTGAGCCAGAGCGGTATGCCGCCCGGTATCACGCTGCCCGTTATCTCCTTTACAATAATGGAAAGTCCGGTGAACCCTCCCGTTACCAGCCGGATCGGATCATATACACACTGGATGCTCACCGCCACCAGCCCCGTTCCGATCACAAGCAGGAACCAATCCCATATTTTTGACTGTCGATACCAAAATGTCTGCATTACTGCGCTTCATCCTCTCCCCGCTCTGCCGTCCCGGAATTCTGATTCTGATACTTACTCATGCTGTTCTTTAGCTTTCCAAGATGCATTCGGCTGCGGAAGAAGCTCCCTATGCCATTCCTTCTGCCATGGATTCCAAACTCTCCCATTCCATACCAGATCGTCGCACTCATTTTATCCTTATGTTCCGCAAAAAAATGTTCCTGCAGCGGCGTCGGAAGAATCGACACAATAATATCGGGCGTCATCGCGTTCATCTCATTGATGACCGCCTCCAAATCGCCGACACAATTCTCGAGAGCGTACTCTCCGGCAAACACCAGCTTCGGAAACGTCTCCTTTAGTTCCCGCTTTATGCCTGCGATTCTGTGCTCCGTCTCCCCGAGCAGAAATACGCTCTTCTTATTGCGCTCGATTCGCCTGAAGAATTCATACGTGAAATCATTCTCCTCAGTCTCCTGTATACGCTGCATCGTCGGAACGCCTGCCGCCTGTATAATCTCTTTTTCACCAATGACTGCAAGGTCGAGCGCCGACAGCACCTCACGCACCACCGGATCATTCTCAGACTCGGTCAGCATATGCATGGAAACGCTTTCAACTGTGTTCAGCGTATCGCCGCTTAAATAGGTCTCGACCTGCATCACCGCTTCGCGAACGGTGTAATTGTCCAGTCCGATTCCCATGATATCTATTTTCTTCGTCATAATACACCCATATTCATTTCCACTGTTCTAAAAAAATATACGCAAATAGTATATCAAAAGTCTTGTGATATTTCAAGATTCTTCCATCTATATCCCATTTTGCCGCGTCCGGGCGTTCCTTTTTTCGAATTTACAGATATCTTTTTGAATTTTTCCTAATTATTTTATATTTGAAATGTCAATATTATTTTCCCATTTCCCGCCAAAACATCAAACTTTATAATTTGTGTACAAAACAGACATTCGATTATTTTACTATGTAAACCTCTTTTTTCTCTGTTTTTTCTGTGGATAATGTGTATAACTTCGTGTATAACTCGTTTTTTTCCATTTTTCCACTCTTTTGAATGTGGATAACTTTTTCTCCCCTTCTTCCTATTTCGGCATTTTTTTCAAAGAGATTTTCATATTTTGTGCATATTGTATAGGCCAATGACTCCTGCATCAGCCTTCATATATAGTAAAAAGGGAATGTCCACCATGAACATTCCCTTCTATCTCAAATTTAGGCAAATACAATTAGAAAATTCTTCTTACACAGATCGGGCTTCGGTAATTCACACTGGAATAGGTGATTCCGCTCGACGGTGTGCTCGCGTGCACGATCGTGCCATTACCGACATAGATGCCGACATGACCGCTGTAGCATACGATATCGCCCGGCTGCGCGGATGAAAGACTTACCTCATAGCCGCAGCCTCTGAGTGCACTCGAGGAATGCGGAAGTCCGATTCCAAATGCGGCGTACACGCTCATGACAAAACCGGAGCAGTCCGTACCATTTGTTAAGCTTGATCCGCCGTATACATATGGATTTCCGACGAACTGGCACGCATAATTCGCAACTGCCTGTCCGTTAGAGCTTGTCGGCGCGCTGTAGGAAGCCTCCGACGAACCGGAATCCTGCGCTGCCTGCGCCGCTTCCTTCTTCCTTGCCGACTCAGCCGCCGCTGCTGCCGCCAGACGCTCAGCCTCTTCCTTTGCGAGTCTTGCCGCTTCCTCTTCCTTGGACTCGGCCTGTACAAAATCCGTGGACAGTGAAACGTAATCGGTCGATACATATCCCTCGCCCTCTTCGGTCGTCACAAGCGCCCAGCCCGGAACAGACTCATCAAGAACGACCAGGTCATCCTCGAGCGGCACCATCGTAAGAACGCTCGACTCTGTGGACGGCTCCGTGCGCACATAAAGCGTCGTCGTCGTAACCTTTGCATATCTGGTGCTGACCGCCTTTGCTAACTCTTCGTCTCCTGCGACTACATATTCGCATTTAACATAACCGGTAACGCTTCCCGATGTAATCCGGTACCAACCGTCCTCCGTCGTCTCAAGAATCGTCGCTGCGGAATTATTATACAGCTTGCCAAGTACCTCACTCTCGGTATTCGGCTCGGAACGTACATTCACATAATTATCTACCTGTGCGATTGCAATGTCGGAATACTCGGATTCTACGACCGGAGCCTCGTTCTCGCTCACCTGCTCCTCCGCCTCTGCCGCAGCGACCGCCGCTTCCTCATTGCTCCGGGTCAGATAATCCGTCACTGCAAGCGAAACTCCCGCAGTAGGACTCCCATTTCCGGCTGCCGCCGCTTCCGCCGCTGTTGCGACCGAGACGCCTGCGATCGGCGCCGCATATATCGTCGATGTGGATTCGCCCACAACTAATGCCCCTGTTAAAATAATACCTGTAATTCCAAGAATGCCTCTCTTCATGAAAGCCTCCATGCATTTATTACGAATTTGTTACATTTATTACATGGTTATTATAGCAAAGGCACTATACACTGTCAACCCGCTAGATTTTGTTATATTTTTCCAGCAAGGTACTATATTTTCCCTAATTCGACATCTGCCCGTTGAGATAACGCTCCACCGATGTGACAGCATTCGCCCCGTCAGCAGCTGCCGTAACAATCTGTCTGAGCTGCTTCGTGCGCACATCTCCGGCGGCGTAGACCCCAGGCAGATTAGTAGCGCCATCCTCTCCGGCACAAATATATCCGGCGTCATCCATCCGAAGCGCGCCGCGAAACAGCCCAGTATTCGGCGCGATCCCGACCGCCACGAACACGCCCTGCACGGGGAGCCTGCGCGCTTCACCGGTCTTCTTATTTATCAGCGAAAGTTCCTCGACCTGTTCCTTCCCGCAGATCTCTTCCACCACGGTGTCCCAGAGCACCGTAATGTTCTCCGCCGCAAGTACCTTCTCCTGCAGTACCTTCGCGCCGCGAAATTCATCCCGTCTGTGAATCACATAAACATGGCTGCAGGCACGCGCCAGAAACAGCGCATCCTCCAGCGCCACGTCGCCGCCGCCCACGACCGCCGTCTCCTTTCCGCGGAAAAACGCTCCGTCACAGGTCGCGCAGTAAGAGACGCCCCTTCCTAAAAGCGCTTCCTCCCCCGGCACCGAAAGCTTGCGGTGCACTGCTCCCGCCGCAATCACGACCGTCTTCGCCCGGTATTCCCCGGTGTCCGTGCGAACCACCTTCTCCTCCCCGGAAAGCTCTGCTGCGCGCACTTCCTCCGTCACGAACTTTGCACCGAGCGCGTCCGCATGCGCACGCATCTTTGTCGCAAGCTCAAATCCACTGATGCCCGGCATCCCCGGATAATTATCCACATCGTAAGTGTTTATGATCTGTCCTCCGCTCATCGGCTGTTTCTCGATCACCAGTACTGACAGTTTCGCCCGCTGCCCGTAGATTGCAGCGGACAGACCTGCCGGCCCGCTTCCTATTATAATCATATCGTACATCGTTTTTCCTCCTCACTCTATGCCTGTTCCGGCATCCGGCGTTTCGCCGCGCCTGCCATCCGATATTTCATGTTCAATAACATACTGTAAAATTTTTCCCTTATTTTCTGTAACTTAGTCCCTTTTCCTTGCTAATTCTATTGTTTTATGCGATAATGACCCTAGAAATGACAGGAAAGGTGGGATTATTATGGATTTTACCAATATTGATCTGGCTCTTGGCACACTGACTGCCTATGACGCCTCATCTTCCGTCAGCTCCGCCAGTCTCGCCTACGCTGTCGGCACCGAAATCCTCAGCCAGTCTCTCGACATGACGCAGGAAATGGGTGCTTCCATGATTCAGATGCTGGAGCGTTCCGTGACGCCGGAGCTTGGCGGCAACATCGACGTTTATGTTTAGCCGTCGTCCAAAAAACGGGCTGCCTGCAATCTAACGATTGCGGACAGCCCGCTTTTTCTTACACAGCCTGCCGACAGGTCTGCCTTATTTGGTTGCGATCGCCTCGATCTCAAGCATGACGTCCTTCGGAAGACGCGCTACCTCCACACAGCTTCTCGCCGGATACGCACCCTCAAAAAATGTCTGGTACACCTCGTTGATTGCGCCGAAATCGTTCATTTCCTTAATAAACACAGTGGTCTTGATAACATTTGCCATACTGGTTCCCGCCGCCTCAAGCAGATTCGACAAATTCGTCAACGCCTGCTTTGCCTGCGCTGCGGAACCCTCCGGAATCTCTCCCGTCGCCGGTACGACCGGAATGATACCCGATGTATATACCATACCGTTTACCTCAATTGCCTGTGAATATGGTCCGATTGCCGCCGGAGCCTTGTCCGTACTGATTACATTCTTCATGATATCTCTTCCTTTCCTCTGAACTATGGTTCAATCATACCACATACCGCACTGCCGTGTCACTACAATTTCCGGATTGCACGCTCCGTAATCTCTATGCGCCGCTCCTTATAAAGCCTGCCGACCGCGCGCTTGAACGCGTTCTTGCTGAGTCCTGTCTCGCGCATAATGACCTCCGGCGAAGCCTTGTCCGTAAACGGAAGCACGCCTGCAAACTCCTCGATCACCTCCATGACCCGCCGGGCGTCCGCATCCATCTGCAGATACGCTTTCTCACGAAGCGTGATATCGAGCTTGCCGTCCGGCTTTACACCGGTCACCTTCGCCTCTATCACATCCCCGATCTGAAATCTGCTGCAGTCCTCGTGCGCCGGAACCATTGCCGAATAACAGTCGTCCACAGCGACAAACGTTCCAAAGTCATGACCGAACTCATAGATTCTGCCGTTTACCGTATCGCCCTTTTTATACGGCGCATCGGTACGGAGCAGTTCATATAGCTTTTTCATACTCGCACACAGTCTGTGGCTCTTGTCAATGTAAAGCCGCACCATGACTTCATCCTCCGGCTGCACCTTTCGCGTCATCTCTTTATATGGAAGGAACAGGTCCTTTTCCAGTCCCCAGTCCAGAAACGCGCCGATCTTACCGACCTGTGCGACACGAAGCACCGCCGTCTCCCCCATGACAAGCTTTGGCGTATGGGTCGTCGCAATCATGCGGTCTTTCGAATCCTTATACAAAAACACCTCAAGCTCATCGCCCGGCTTCGTCTGCTCTGGCACCTGCTTTGCCGGAAGAAGCACGCGCTGTTCCTCTCCCTCATGCTCCGCTAAGTATACGCCGAACTCCACCCGTTTCACTACGGTAAGCTTTTGATACTCTCCTAATTTCATTCTATTCCTCATTTCTGTACACACTTCTGCGCATATACTTTTAGATTCAAATTTCCGACACAGACATCCGGTGTTCCTCTCCGTTACTGCCTGCGCAGGAACTGTACGACGGCATGCACCTCGTCCGCCTCACCGCCAAGCACGACCGTCGCGCTCTGCTCGCCGACCGTAACGACCGGATAAAGGGTATCTCCTAACACCGCTGCCTTACGGTATTCGACGCGAAGCCCGCCCACCATAAAATTCTCCGGCAAAAGTTCCTCCGCTACAAGCACATATTTGCCGTTGTTCATATGATGATTGGTATCAATGTGAAAGCGCGCCACACGCACCGGCTCTTTTTTCTCTCCGCCGTCCGGCACTGCCACCTTACGGTCGCCCCACTCGCCGGAAAGCCCCTCGGTAATCTTATCACGGTATGCTTTTACCATGTCGTCTGATATCTTAATCGGGCGCATCCGTTCCGTATCCATAAACACCCACACAGAATTTGCACGCACAAGCTCCGTTCCGTTTTCATCTTTGATCAGAAAATTCCGGTATCCGTAAAATCCTTTAAAATCATATGGCCATGTACCAACGCAAATTTCTTCTCCCATCTTCGGATATCTTGCAATCTGTATCTCCCACGAGGATAAGACCCATGCGACCTTCTCCCTCGCAAGGTAATCTACACCGATTTCAAGTTCCTCGGACTCGAAGGTACAGCAGTCCTGCAGATAATCCAACAATGCCGAAAGCGTAAGCTGCTGCTCACTGTTTATCTCACTATAGCGCACGCGACTCTTAAACTGATACATATACTTCCTTTCCACGCAGATGCGCATTACGAAATTCCGCGCATTTACTTATCAAATATCCTAACACACCGACTTGTTTTTTTCAATGCACAAAAATAACCCCAGCGGATTATTCCACTGAGGTTTTTAGCAGGGCTACCAGGATTCGAACCTGGAAATGACGGAGTCAGAGTCCGTTGCCTTACCGTTTGGCGATAGCCCTAAGTGCTGTCAACAAATGATATTATAACAGGTATTCAAAAAAAATCAAGTGTTTTTTTCAAAAATTTCTAATTTTTTACCAATCATTGCATACTGCACCGTTTCTCCCCATGAAATGCGGGCGGTTCCGCCAGTTGTCTCCATAATCTCACGCTCCACGGACTCCTGCCCGTTTACCGGAACCATCAGAAGCAGCTCCACAGTGTCAGTATAGACCGTATCAATCAACGCAAGCTCCATCTGCGCGATCAGATACTGCAGCTTGCCTAAGCCGTTATAGTCTGTTCCAACGGAAAGCTTTCTGCCTTCTTTCTTATCTATAATGACGCTCGCCGCAAGCCCCTCCTGCGTCGCCTTCTGGTAGGCGCGCACCAGTCCGCCCGTCCCCAGCAGCACTCCGCCGAAATACCGCGTTACCACCACGGCAACATTGTGGATATCCTCCCGCAGCAGCACGTCAAGCATCGGCCGTCCTGCCGTCTGCGCCGGCTCACCGTCGTCCGAGCAGCGGCCAAGTTCCTGACGCTCCCCGATCACAAATGCAGAGCAATTATGTCTTGCGTCCCAGTATTTCTTCTTCATCTCGGCGATAAATGCCATTGCTTCCTCCTCCGAGTCCACCGGGCGCACCGTCGCGATAAATCTTGATTTCTTTTCTATGATTTCCCCTTCGCCGCCGGAATATACGGTTTTCATACAACTTCTCTCACTTTCCGTTCTCTGTTTTCCTGTTTAAAATAGTACCATGTCCCCTCTGTTTTTGGCAACAAAAATCCTTAAGAAACTGTGAAGAATCCGTGGTATTTTCAGTTTTTTCTTTATTCCGTCACATTTCTTTGGTATAATATATTGATTAGAAAAGGAGGCCTACTATGAATTATGGAAAAAAACGTACGCAGAAGCGCGAGCGTGAGCTGACTTCTAAAAGTACCATGATTCGCAAGAAATTCAGCGTAATTTTTTGCAAGGCATTGCTTATATGCTTTTTTGCAGTTGTGATTGTCGGCGGATGCTCCGCATTCGGTGTCATCTCCGGAATTATCGCTTCTGCCCCGACAATCGAAGATATCGACGCGACGCCGACCGGCTATCTGACGACCGTCTTGGACAGTGAAGGGAATCAGACCGCAACATTGGTCGCTTCCGGTTCGAACCGCAAATATGTGACAATCAACGAGATTCCCCTCAATCTGCAGCACGCATTTGTTGCCATCGAGGACGAGCGTTTCTATGACCACAACGGTATCGATTTACAGGGTATCCTGCGCGCCGGCTTAAAGGGCGTCGCTTCCGGTTTTCATTTTACGGAGGGCGCAAGTACCATCACGCAGCAGCTTCTTAAAAACACGGTTTTCACGGAATGGACAAGCGAGCAGTCCATGGCGGACAAGTTCGAACGAAAGTTTCAGGAGCAATACCTCGCGCTCCAGTTGGAAAAAGTCGTAGACAAAGACTGGATTCTCGAGAATTACCTCAATGCAATCAACCTCGGTCAGAACACCCTGGGCGTAGGCGTCGCATCGGAACGCTATTTCGGCAAGGATGTCTCCGAGCTGACGCTCTCCGAGTGCGCAGTGCTCGCAGCGATTACGCAGAGCCCAACCAAATACAATCCGATTTCCCATCCTGACGACAACGCCGACAGACGGGGAAAAGTTCTGCGAAATATGCTCGAGCAGGGTTATATCACACAGACAGAATATGACGAGGCGCTCGCTGACAACGTATACGACCGTATACAGCTCGTCAATGTCGAAGCGAAGGATGACAACATCAACTCCTACTTCGTTGACGAGATGACGAATGAAATCATTCAGGACCTTATCGACAAGCTGGGCTATACGGAAACACAGGCTTACAAAGCACTCTACCAGGGCGGTCTGACGATCTACTCCACGCAGGATCCGACGATTCAGGCAATCTGCGACGAAGAGATCAATAATCTGGAAAATTATCCTACCGAGCCGAAGGTGTCCTTCTCCTACCGCGTCTCCGTTGAGTCGTCGGACGGTACGGTATCCAATTACAGCCAGCAGACGATGCTTTCCTATTATCAGTCTGCCAATAAGGATTACAGCATCAACTTTGCAACCGAGGAAGATGCGCTCGCCGCAATCGAGCAGTACAAAGCGGACATCATGGAAGAAGGCGACATCATCGTGGAGGGAAGCGAAACCATTTCCTTTACGCTCCAGCCGCAGACCGCATTAACGGTCATAGACCAGACCACAGGCGAGATCAAGGCGATTGTCGGCGGACGCGGTGAGAAGACCGCCAACAAGACCTTAAACCGCGCGACGGACACCACGAGACAGCCCGGCTCTACCTTCAAGATCATCGCAGCATACGCGCCGGCTCTCGACGCAGGCGGCAAGACATTAGCAGACGTGCAGGACGATGCGCCGTACCATTATGAGACGGGCGAGGGCGCAGCCGTAAACAATTACGATGGCCGCTACCGTGGTTTTACCACCTTAAGGGAAGCGATCACCGATTCCATCAACATTGTGACAGTCAAGACGCTTACGGAAATCGGACCTTCCCTTGGATATGACTATATCCGTAATTTCGGTTTCACGACCGTCGGCATCGACGAGAGCGGCAATCCGACGCTTGCCCTGGGCGGTCTGACGAAAGGCGTCTCCAATCTGGAGCTGACCGCTGCTTACGCGACAATCGCCAACAGCGGTACCTACATTAAACCGAAGTTCTACACAAAGATTCTCGACCATGACGGAAATGTGCTGCTCGACAACACTTCACCCGAGACGCACACCGTCCTGAAGGAAACGACCGCATGGCTCTTAACGGATGCCATGGCGGATGTTATGACGCAGGGAACCGGTGCACCTGCCTACTTTGGAAGCAGTATGGCGCAGGCAGGCAAATCCGGTACGACCACGAAGAACCGCGACGCCCTGTTCGCAGGCTACACGCCGTATTATACGTGTGTCGTATGGGGCGGTTATGATGACAACGCCGTTCAGAACGGCAAGCAGGTCGCTTACCCGAAGAAAATCTGGAAAGCCGTTATGAGCCGGATACACGAGAATCTCGAGTACAAAGACTTCGAGAAGCCGGACGGCATCGTGACCGCGGCCGTGTGCAGGGAATCCGGAAAGCTCGCCATCGACGGTGTCTGCACCAACGACCCGCGCGGCAACGCAGTCTACACGGAATACTTTGCCGAGGGAACGCAGCCTACCGAGTACTGTGATCACCATATTCTGATGAATATCTGTGCAGATTCCGGACAGCTTGCAGGTCCGAACTGCCCGAACACTTACGCAACAGGAGTCTATATTACCGGAGGCACGCCGGGTACGGAAGATACTCCTTACCTGCTGACAGAAGAAGCTCTCGCCGGTACCTGTGCTTTCCACAACGCGCCTGCCACTCCTTATCAGGAAACGCCCTACTCTCCTGTTCCCGGCGTGGAAACGCCAACTGACACGGGCGGTCAGTAAAGTATACAACATAAGGTAATCGACAAAAACCGCATTCCATAACTCAAATGGAATGCGGTTTTTCACGTATCGCGAAATATATACCTGTCTGATCCCTTTTCCTTATCTTCTCGACTTATTTATCTTCTCGGCTTATATCTGGCTCTCTTATATACCTGTTCCAGAAGATTTTCTGCCTGCGCAAGCCCTTCTTTCGTCTGCTCTCCCTTCATACAGGAGCATTCCACTGCCTGCTCCTCCTCGCCAAGCAGCGTACGCAGCTCCTCCTCCGACAGTCTCGCTGCGGCGTACTCTTTTAGTGTCAGCCGCAGCAACCGCCTCATATAACGGTTCAAACCGTCACCCGCAAGCTGCTGCATACGCATGCGGTGTTCAATCGCCTGAATCTCTTTCCGCTGATTCTCCTGTATCTCCTGTTTTTCCTTCTCCTCCTGCTCGTTCTTCACCTGCACTGCATGATACTCGAATGCCTCCGACAGCGCCGCGAAGAACTCGCCTTTGAAATCCACCGGGCGAAGGAACACACGGAACACGTTGCGCTCATTGATAAAGAAATGGAGCTGCGCTGGGCTGATCGCCGTTGTATAGATGATACAGACCGTACTCGGTGCATTTTTGTTGAGGTATGTAATGATCTGCTCCCCGTTGTACCCTTCCAACGACACACCGGTCACCACCACATTATAGTGCTTCTTCTTGAACTTCTTCGCCGCCTCGATTCCGTTTAACGCCGTGTCGACCTCGAATTCCTGTCCCTCCATAGCGTCCAGAAATTCCTGAATAATCTGCGGATATTTGCTGATAAACAGCAGGGATTTCGCCTCATTATCTTGTTCACTCATAACGTTTTCCCCCTCCTTTTCAGATGTTTTCCAGGAACGCTTTTACTTCCTCATACAGTTCCACAGCCTTTTGGTACTGTTCCTCTGCATCCTTTGCTAAAACTGCCCGCAAAGATATAAATATCGCAAATAGAAGCATCCAATAGAATCCTTATACTTTCCCGCATCCAAAAGCAGTTTTGCGGATTCCAGTTTCTCTTTAGCATTTGCCAACCGATATCCGCGGATTCAGCCCACACTGCCTTTAGCCTTTTTTGTAATTACGAACGAGAACCCTTTACAATAGCTGTCATATCAATATCGGATTCATTGTCATAGTCTCCTCTGGCATAAGAACCATATAGAAATACTCCCACAACATCTGTACCATAAATATCACGATAGCACTGTACCATCTGGCTTGTAACCTGATGCAACTGTGTCTTTGTGCACATATGGCGTTCCTTCTTTCCTTAAACATTCCTATTTCTTATCTTGAATTATAATGGAATCCTCGCAACTATTCAATAGACTTACTGTCGGAAATAAATTCAAATAGTTCACTAAAAAGCTCTCAATTTCCGAGGCTTTCCGCACGCTAATCCCTTAATATTTCTTTGTATGCAAAAGACCCAGGCTTTCGCCTGAGTCTTTTGCGTTGATACATATACTAACTAAGGGGCTTTTCACTCTATTCAAAATGATATTCGCTCTGTCTGCCCAATATCGTTTTCCAATCCTGCCATTCCTGCAACATCCTCTACCGCTTCCTTTGTCTCACGTAACTTATACTGCATACCCCTTTAACCTTTCGCGGATTTGCTTCATTGCGTCTTCATGTGGAATTGTATTGCCTTTCTCCATATCATCTATGCCCTTGTCTAACTCACGAAAAAGCTTTTCTTCCCGCTCACTGTACTTTGCTGTTTCCTGTACTAATGGTGCCATAACATCACCTGTCCCTTCACTACAAAAACGTTCAAATTAATATCTCTATACTATTATACCTTGATTTTTCCCAAAAATCTACCACAGAAAAATTTGTCTTGTTCTTGCTCACACTGTTACGGTTCACATTCTTCGAGTGCTCCAATAACAGCATTATGTCTTCCTATATTTCCCTCCCTGTTGACAACTTACTTGTTTGAGCTCTCCGAAACTTGCGGTCGATATTCACGTACTTTTCACGTACAAGTCCTGTTCCCAGACATGCATTCGCTCAAAAAAGTCCCAGAAAAATTCCCAGACAGCACAATTTTTCAAGCTCGTATGATTTCTAAGAAAAGCCTTAATTTCCAAGGCGTTCCGCCCCCTTATCCCTTGATTTTCCTGACAAGACAGCAAAACCCTCAAGCTTTCGCTTGGGGGGCTTACTGTTGATGTATATACTAACTAAGGGGATTAGATTCACCGATCTAACCGGATTAGATCAGTGCAATCCTAATGTAATTCTCTGGAAACGAAATCCGGGTAACCCGACTCAAGCCCGTGTTCGGTAGAATCAAGTCCTTCGATTTCTTCCTCAGCAGACACTCTAAGACCGATGGTCTTCTTTAATACGATAAATACGATACTCATTGTCACGATCGTCCACCCTGCAATGCAGGCGATTCCGAGACACTGAATGGCAAGGTGATGCACGCCGCCGCCGTAGAATAAGCCGTCCGTGTAATCGAAAAGACCGACCGCGATTGTTCCCCAGATACCGTTACAGCCATGGACTGCGACTGCACCGACAGGATCGTCAATCTTTAGCTTATCCTCGATAAAATATACTGCCACACAGACAAGCACGCCTGCAATCGCTCCGATAATGAAGGAACCGATAACGTCTACATTTGCACATCCTGCCGTCACCGCTACAAGTCCTGCGAGAGAACCGTTCAGGGACATTGATACATCCGGCTTACCGTTTCTGATCCAGGTATAAAGCATCGCCGTAACGGTTGCGACTGCCGGAGCTACCGTTGTTGTCGCGAAAATCTGTGATAACTGCATGGTGTCGGACGCTGCCGCACCGTTGAAACCGTACCATCCAAACCAGAGGATGAATACGCCGAGCGCACCGATTAGAATGTTGTGACCAAGGATAGGTCTTGGCTTGCCGTTCTTATCATATTTTCCGATACGCGGTCCTAAGAGCGCCGCACCGATAAATGCTGTGATACCGCCTACCATATGAATACATGCAGAACCTGCGAAATCCGTAAATCCCATCTCCGTGAGCCAGGGTGTTCCTCCCCATACCCAGTGTGCCTCGATCGGATAAACAAATAAGCTGATGATAAAACTGTAAATACAATAGGTAACGAATTTGGTACGTTCCGCCATAGCGCCGGATACGATCGTTGCCGCTGTCGCGCAGAACACCAGATTAAACACGAACGATGACCAGTCGGTTTCTCCGAAATTTGAAAAAGGATTTAAACCCCAGCCGGCAAACTTTCCATCCCCGCAAAGAAGGTTGTAACCCAGCAGATAGAAAGCGACTGTACCGATACAGAAGTCCATTAGGTTCTTCATTGTGATGTTGCCGACATTCTTCGCTCTGGTGAAGCCCGCTTCGACCATCGCAAATCCACATTGCATAAAAAAGACTAACGCTGCTCCCATCAGGAACCATACACTCATATCCATAATCTTTTCCTCCTACATAAAAAGGGATAACAGCGGTGCATACATAAACTATGCCCTCTATTATCCCCATTGATAATCTCTTCTTACATGATTCAGTTTTTTCATAATATATATATTCCTCATTTCCCATATCAGACGGCTCCTCATTTCCTCTGACACGGGATTTTTCTGCCGTTCCTACAGTGCATCTGTTCCGCGCTCACCTGTACGGATTCTGATTGCATCCTGCACATCGTACACGAAAATCTTACCGTCTCCAAAATGTCCGGTATTGATCTCATCCACGATCTTATCGATCAACTGGGGCGCAACATCGTCCGCTACGACCGTCTCGACCTTGATCTTCGGCAGAAGATTCACTGCATACTCCGCACCGCGGTAATTCTTGATAATACCCTTCTGATTACCATAACCCATACTGTTTACGATATTCAGACCATTTACTTCTTCTGTGTCAAGCACGCTCTTCAAATCTTCGAGCTTCTCCGGCTTGATGATGATTTCCAGTTTTTTCATATGAAATCCTCCTTGTTTTCCGAAGGAAAATGCGACTGCCTTTGCAGGAGCAGAGGATTTTCCTCCTTGTTTTCCGAATTTTGTTCTCTGTTCACAGATTATTCATTTAAGATTCAAAAATCTTTCATTCTGTAAACATGGAAACTTCATTTCTCTTCCATATACTATAACCATACAAGCGATAGTTATCAGTATTTGTTACTACCCACAAAACTTTTTCATAATCTGCCAGGCGACATCAGTTGCCTGGCAATCCTCCCTTTATGGGAGATTTTTTTATGCAATAGGAAATTGCGTCCTATTGCATAAAAGCACTCTGCGGCTGCACGCTTCCTGATGCTGCATGCAGCCGACGGACTCATTTTATGGTAGCTATACTTCGAAAATCAGATCTCCGTAAGACGGCATCGGCCACATAGCCTTGTCAACCAGCATCTCAAGCTTATCAACCGGAGCTCTGAGCGCATCCATCGCTGCTCTGACCTCATCTCTGTAGTAAACGGCCTGCTCTCTGCCCTCTTCCATTGCAGCCGCAAGTTCTGTTACCTCCTGTAACTTTGCAAGTGCTCTCTTGGACTCTGCGAGCAAATCGGATACCTCGGTGAGAATCTCGGTCTGCGCGCTGACGTCTGCGCCGCACGCAGCCTTTACTGCACTGATGGACTCCGCAAGTACGGTCGTATACCTGATGACCGCCGGGATGATCTGCTTCGTTGCAATATCGATCATCGCTTTTGCCTCGATGTTGATCTCCTTTGCATAAGTCTCGTATTCGATCTCCACGCGGGAGTCTAACTCTGCCTTTGTAAATACCTTGAACTTCTCGAACAGCGCAACCGCCTTCTCCGTGTTGAGCGCCGGAATCGCATCTACCATGGAGCGGATATTCGGCAAGCCGCGTCTCCCTGCCTCTTCAACCCACTCGTCGGAGTATCCGTTTCCGTTAAATACGATTCTCTGATGCTCCGTCGCGTACTCCTTGATCAGATCATGTACCGCCATATCGAAATCGTCTGCTTTCTCAAGTACCTCGCACGCCTCTGCGAACGCCTCTGCCACGATGGTATTCAGCACGACATTCGGCTGGGCGACGGAATCCTGGGAACCTACCATACGAAACTCGAACTTGTTTCCTGTGAATGCGAACGGCGATGTACGGTTCCTGTCTGTCGCATCCTTCATGAAGTCCGGAAGCGTCTTAACGCCTGTCTCTAACTTCTGACCGGAAATGCTATGTGTTGCTTCACCAGTGCTGATCAACTGGGAAAGCACATCCTGAAGCTGCTCGCCAAGGTAAACGGAAATGATAGCCGGCGGCGCCTCGTTCGCTCCGAGCCTGTGATCATTTCCTACATCTGCCGCCGACTCTCTCAGCAGATCCGCATGACGATCTACAGCTTTTAAGATACAAGTCAATACCAGAAGGAACTGTACGTTGTCGTGAGGTGTCTTACCCGGCTCTAACAAATTGATGCCGTCATCTGTGGTGATCGACCAGTTGTTATGCTTACCGGAACCGTTCACGCCTGCAAATGGCTTCTCATGAAGCAGACACTGTAATCCGTGGCGTCCTGCAACTTTCTTTAATGTCTCCATAACCAACTGGTTATGATCGACTGCCACGTTCGCTTCCGCATAAATCGGCGCCAGCTCATGCTGTGCCGGTGCAACCTCGTTGTGCTGTGTCTTTGCGGTTACGCCAAGCTTCCAGAGTTCCTCATTTACATCCTTCATGAATGCGGCGATTCTCTCACGGATCGCTCCGAAATAGTGATCGTCCATCTCCTGACCCTTTGGAGGCATTGCTCCAAATAAAGTACGTCCGGTAAAGATCAGATCCTTTCTCTGTAAATACTTCTCCCGGTCAACGATGAAGTACTCCTGTTCCGGTCCGACTGACGGAGTCACTCTCTTAGATGTAGTATTCCCGAATAAGCGAATCAGACGAAGCGCCTGCTCGTTGATTGCTTCCATCGAACGCAGAAGCGGGGTCTTCTGGTCGAGCGCTTCTCCTGTATAGGAACAAAATGCCGTCGGGATGCAAAGCGTTGCGCCTGCTGCATCCTGTCTTACGAATGCCGGGGAGGTACAATCCCATGCGGTATATCCTCTCGCCTCAAACGTAGCTCTAAGTCCGCCGGACGGGAAAGACGATGCATCCGGCTCACCCTTGATCAGTTCTTTACCGGAAAAGCTCATCAGCACTTTACCGTTCTCCATCGGAGCCGTAATAAAGGAATCATGCTTCTCTGCGGTCACTCCGGTCAGCGGCTGAAACCAATGTGTATAATGGGTCGCCCCCTTTTCGATTGCCCACTCCTTCATCTCGTGTGCGACAACATCCGCCGTCTCAAGATCCAGTTCCTTGCCCTCGTTGATTACTTCTTTCAGTTTCTTGTAAACCTTCTTCGGCAGACGCTCCTGCATCACCGCATCGTTAAATACGTTCTCGCCGAAAATCTCAGCAACATTAAGGTATCCTGTTTCGCTCATGTTCTACATCCTTTCTTTCTCACTCGTCTAATCCCCTAAGACTAGATTTGCTTATTTTAATGTACGCGATTTCCCTTCAGATTTCAACCAGAACTTCATGTAAAATATTCTGATACAGAAAAAGGGCATTCCAAGTCTATTGGAACACCCTTGTTCATCGCTCACATTGTTTTACTGGTATTAAGATAATACTTTTTCAAATGAAATGCAAGCATAAAATTTATATTTTTTTAACTTTTACTAATCTTACAAAAAAGTAAAACTTCACGTGAGATTATTGTTAAAATTGTAAAAGTCAAAGCATTTATGCGTTCGCTGAAGCCAAAGCGCCTACGCGTTGGCTTTGCCTACCGAACCGAACAGCTCCATCTTCTCCTTAACGGTAGCCTTGATTGCCTCAGCGCCCGGAGCTAAAAGCTTACGCGGATCAAAGCCCTTGCCTTCCAGATCCTTGCCTGCCTCGATGTATTTACGTGTAGCATCTGCGAAAGATAACTGGCACTCCGTATTTACATTGATCTTTGCAACTCCGAGGGAGATCGCCTTCTTAATCATATCCTCAGGAATGCCTGTACCGCCGTGAAGTACTAACGGCATAGCGCCTGTCTTCTGCTGCACCGCATCCAATGTCTCAAAGCTCAGTCCCTGCCAGTTCTCCGGATATTTGCCGTGAATATTGCCGATACCTGCTGCGAGCATATCTACGCCGAGATCCGCAATACGCTTGCACTCGTCCGGATCAGCGCACTCGCCCATACCTACAACGCCGTCTTCCTCGCCGCCGATGGAACCTACCTCAGCCTCGATGGACATTCCCATTGCGTGAGCTACGCTTACAAGCTCTGTCGTCTTCGCAACATTCTCATCGATTGGATAGTGGGAACCGTCAAACATAATAGAAGTAAATCCAGCCTTGATACATTTATAGCATCCTTCGTATGTACCGTGGTCTAAATGCAGCGCGACCGGAACCGTAATTCCAAGTTCCTCGTCCATAGCCTTTACCATAGCGGCAACCGTACCGAAGCCCGTCATGTACTTTCCTGCGCCCTCAGATACACCGAGAATGACCGGGGACTTTAACTCCTCAGCCGTGAGAAGAACTGACTTCGTCCACTCAAGATTGTTGATGTTGAACTGACCGACTGCATAATGGCCTGCCTTTGCTTTGTCTAACATTTCTTTTGCAGATACTAACATAATGATTTCCTCCATAACTTAATCATTTGCCGCATGCGGCAATAGTTTACCCTACCGCTATTATATATTACTTCCTGTGAAAAATAAAGTTAAAATTATAACAATCCTGCCACTCCTTAAAAACTGCCCCGGCGCTTATGCTTCCCCGGGCACCATGATCGTGACCGCCTTGCACATATTCTTCACAACGACCTCCTCGTGATCCCCGCCGAACTCTCCGTCGAGTGTCCAGGGAATCTCCCGCTTCGCCTGAAAGTGCACCTCATCCGTCTTAAAGGAATAGATCATATCCGTATCATCGACAAGATTAATGAGCGACGCGATAATTTCATTCAGTTCAATCGGGTTGCGCGGCTTCTTGATAAGCGTCACCTCAAACACTCCGTCGTCTAAGAGTACATCCTTCCCTGTCATCCCCTTGAACCCGCCTACTGACGTAGAATTCGTAATCATGCCGAAAATAAATTCATCCGAAATCCGCACGTTGTCATAACCCACTTCCATCCGGTAAGCCGGGATGTCATGCAGGCGTTTCGCGCCCTCTAAGATATACGCCGCATGACCGAGCACATTCTTCCACTCCTGACTGGTCTTATAGGAAACCTCGGTGAAAAGCCCAAACGCAGCCACATACACAAAGAAATCCTCGTTGAACGAACCGATGTCACACGGAAACGGTTTTCCGTTCACCGCTGCCCCAGCCGCTTTAACCATATCCTTCGGAATCCCCAGCGAGGTAGCGAAATCATTCGTGCTTCCCGCCGGAATATAGCCGAGAAGCGGCTTCTCTTGAAGGTGCATCAGTCCCGTAACGGTCTCATCGAGTGTTCCGTCACCGCCGCTGCAAACAACCATATCGTAATTGTCCGCCTCTTCCTCCACCTTGCGTATCGCATCACCCGCCGCCTGCGTCGGATAAATCGTCACCTCATAATCTTCCTTTACCATCGTATCTACGATGTCCAAAAGCTGGTTCTTGATCTGCGCCTTGCCGGAATGCGGATTAAACACAAACAATAATTTCTTTTTCATACCCATTCCTACATCCTTTTCCCATTATTCTCCCAGAAATCTTGCAAGCGCGTTGATTGCTTCCTCTTCGTCTTCTCCCTCTGCTTCAATTACAACCGTCTCTCCATTCATCAATGCCAGACTCATCATTCCCATGATACTCTTTGCATTCACGCGCGCTTCTCCCATTTGCAGATGGATTTTGCTCGCATATTTGTTTGCCACCTGCACCAGATTTGCAATCGGTCTTGCCTCAAGCTCCTCATGCATACGAACTACAACACTTCTCTTCATTTCCCTCTTCCCTCTCATTCTGCCGTCAAAGCGGCACACACATCGCTACTGTCTCAACCCTTCCGCAATCTCGCTGATCTTGCGAAGCCTGTGGTTCACCCCCGACTTGCCGACCGGCGGATTCAGATAGGTCCCTAATTCCGCGAGCGGCGCGTCGGGATATTCCAGCCGTAGCAGCGCCATCTCCCTGAGATTATCCGGCAGGCTCGACAACCCCGCCCGTTCTCTTATATATTCAATGTCCGTAAGCTGTTTGACTGCAGCGTTTACCGTCTTGCTGATATTCGCCGTCTCGCAGTTCACCTTGCGGTTCACCGAATTACGCATTTCTTTTAAAATCCGGACATTTTCCAGATTCATAAGCGCCACATGCGCTTCCATGACATTTAAAATATCAACGATCTGTGCGCCTTCCTTTAAGTACACGATCTGATACTTTTTCCTTGCAACGATCTTCGCGTCCATTTCAAAGCTGTTAATGACGTCCCGAAGCTGCTCGGCTTGCTGCAGCCCCCGGCAGACAATCTCAAAATGATAGGACTTATTAGGATCGCTGATCGAACCTCCCGCGAGGAACGCTCCCCGAATATACGCCCGCTTACAGCAATTCTGCTGAATCAGCAAGCCCTTGACCGTCTCCGACGGCGCCGGTTTTTCCTCTGCCTCATCCCACATTTTCACGGTGGAAAACACACGCGCGGCGTCCTCGTTCGAACGAATTTCTTCTATATTATAAAGCTGTTTCAATAACAGATGATATTTCTGTGCAAGGAACTGATTCTCCGGCTCTGCCGCATTCGTCTTTCCCTCAAATGCAATCAGTGCCGCAAGCTCTGCAATCTGACAATGTCTGCCCGTCCCCAGATGCTTCGCCAGTTCCTCCTTCACTTCACTTGAAAATGACATATCACACCTCAACGCTCCATGCTGTTTCGTCTGCCGCTTCCGCCGCATTCTTATTTACCGCGCAGCGCATCCTTTCCGATGTCGCGATGCTCAATTTTAATCCCGTATTCCCTGTTGCCGGAAAGCTTCTGATAGAGCGCGTTCGCGAGTGTGACGGAACGATGCTTCCCTCCGGTACAGCCTATGGATATGACTAGCTGGTTCTTCCCCTCGGCAATGTAATTGGGAATCAGGAAATTCAGCATATCGGACAGCTTGTCCAAAAAGGTATGCGCCTCATCGTATTGGAACACATAATCCTGTATCTCCTTATCGTTTCCGGTCTTCGCACGAAGCCCCTCCACATAATAGGGATTCGGCAGAAAACGCACATCAAAGACCAGATCGGAATCCGCCGGGATTCCATACTTAAATCCAAATGACAGAACCGTGATGAACAGATTCTTATAGTCCTGATTCTGCACAAAAATCTTTTCCAGTTCTGCTTTCAGCTCTCTTGTTAAAAGCCGGCTGGTATCTATAATATAATCCGCGCCTTTCTTCAAAAACGCAAGTCTCTTCCTCTCCTCTGCGATTCCCTTATCTACGCGCCCGCCGACCGAAAGCGGATGGTTCCTCCTCGTCTCCTTGTAACGCTTGACAAGAACGGAATCCTCTGCGTCCAGAAAAAGAATCTCATAACTCGCTCCGGTGCTCCTGATGCGCGCCAGCACATTCTTAAGTTCCTCGAGCGCCTGCCCGTTTCGTATATCAATTCCAACCGCCACCTTCTGCAGCTCCGCGTTCTGCTGCAGATCGGAGAGTTCCACGAACTTCTCCAACAGCGGAATCGGAAGATTATCAACACAATAGAACCCGATATCCTCCATCATTTTGATTGCCGTACTTTTTCCTGCCCCGGACATCCCGGTCAAAATCACGAATTTCATGACAGCCAGTCTCCATTCCTGTATAATCAAAACTCCCCGAGCATCTTGACCTCCGGCTCAAGCGTGACGTGAAACTGCCGCTCGACTTCACATTTCACATCCTCCATCAACTTTACAATGTCGGCTGCCGTCGCCCCTCCCCGGTTGATGACGAACCCGCAGTGCTTTTCCGCCACCTGCGCTCCGCCGACCCGATAACCGCGAAGTCCGGCGTCCATAATCAGCTTGCCTGCAAAATAGCCCTCCGGTCTTTTAAAGGTACTTCCTGCACTCGGATATTCGAGCGGCTGCTTTGACATCCGTTTCGCAGCAAGCTCCTGCATGCGCGCCCGAATCTCTGTCTCGTCACCCGCCGCAAGATGGAAGACCGCTTCCAGCACGATATAACCGTTCTTTAAAATGCAGCTGCTGCGGTAGCCAAGCTCCAGTTCATCCACGGAAAGCACCTTTTCATGTCCTTCCGCATCCAGTACCGTAACGCTCTCCAAGATATCCTTCATCTCTCCGCCGTAAGCTCCCGCGTTCATCACGACAGCCCCGCCAACCGTTCCCGGAATCCCCGCAGCAAATTCCATACCGGCAAGTCCCAGAGAAGCCGCCCGGCTCGCAGCCTGCGACAGGAGCGTCCCCGCGCCTGCCACAATCCGCTCACCCTCTGTCCGAAGCTCGTTCACCGCACCCTTCGTCTCGATTACGACGCCGCGGATACCGCCGTCCCCCACGAGAAGATTGCTTCCGTTGCCGATAATATAATATGGCACCCGCTCCTTTTTGCAGAGCGCAACGACCTGCGAAAGTACGCTTCTGTCCGGTGTAACAAGCACATCCGCCGCCCCTCCCACGCGGAAGGTCGTATGCCTGCTCATCGGTTCCTCCAGACGTATGCCGTCTCTCCCCACAATCTGTTCCAGTTGCTCCAAAAACTGCCCGTTCATGCTTATTCCTGCTCTTTCAAAAATGCGATATAACCGCGATATGCCTCATATAAATCTACTTTGCTGATGATTTCCCACGGCGCGTGCATGTTGAGCACCGGGACGCCGCTGTCGATCACGCGCATACCGTAATTTGCGAGAATATAAGCGATTGTTCCGCCGCCGCCCTGATCTACCTTGCCAAGCTCGGCTGTCTGGAACGCCACCTCATTCTTATCCATGATCGCACGAAGCGCGCCGACGTACTCTGCATTCGCATCGTTCGAACCGGACTTTCCTCTCGCTCCGGTATACTTGTTGAACACAAGTCCTCTGCCGAAGTATGCCGCATTCCGCTTCGTCATGACGGACGGGAAATTCGGATCGAACGCCGCCGATACGTCGGATGACAGAACGCTGGAATTGCGAAGCGCACGTCTTAATGCAAGCTCCGAATAAACACCTACGGCGTTCATCACCTCCGCAACCGTGTTCTCGAAAAACCGCGACTCCATGCCGCTCGCTCCGACACTGCCGATCTCTTCCTTATCGACTAACAGGCAGACACTGGTAATCTCCGGTTCCTTCATTGCGGCAACCGCCTCAAAGGACGGATAAGCGCACACTCTGTCGTCATGTCCGTAGCCCATGATCATGCTGCGGTCGAAACCGTAATCCCTCGCATCTCCCGCAGGTACGACCTCAATCTCTGCCGAAAGGAAATCCTCTTCCTCTATACCATATTCCGCAGTCAGGATTTTCATGATATTTGCTTTTACTTTCTCTTTTGCGTTTTCCTTCTCGTCCGCATCGTCCTTTTCTAACGGGATGCTGCCAATGATAAGATCGAGATTCTCGCCCTCGATGACCTTCGCCGCCTTCTTATCAAGCTGCTCGCCCGCAAGATGCACCAGAAGATCGCTCACGCCGAATACGGGATCGCCCGGCTTGTCGCCGATATTTACGGAGACGACCGTGCCATCCTTCTTTGCGATTACCCCGTGAAGCGCTAACGGCAGCGTCACCCACTGATATTTCTTAATGCCGCCGTAGTAGTGCGTATCGAGCAATGCAAAATCCGAGTCCTCATACAGCGGATCCTGCTTTAAATCCATACGCGGGGAATCAATATGCGCTCCAAGAATATTCATACCGCACTCCATGCTCTTCTTACCGATCACAAGCAGTGCCAGTCCTTTTCCCATGTTGTTCGCGTAGACCCTGTCGCCCGCCTTAAGCTTTGTGCCATCCGCAATTATCTCCTCGAGATTCCGAAAGCCTGCCGCCTTCGCATCCTTCTCGAATCTCGCCACACACTCACGCTCTGTCTTACACTCTGAGAGAAACTTCCGATAATTCTCTGCAAAATCAAATACTTCTTTTCTTTTCCCGCCTTCCGGGTATTTCTCCCATGCATTCATTCTTTCCATTGCTGTCGCTCCTTTTCGCCCTATTTATTTCTTATTCGCAGTGCATCCGCTCGATTCCTCAAGCCCGCTTCTCCTTGCGCTGCCCACTGTTACTCATCATCGTCGGTCTTCTTCGTCAGGTTCGCCTGTACACGGCGGTACAGTTCCTGTGCCGCATTGTAACCCATCTTCTTCTGTCTGTGATTGACTGCCGCAGCCTCGCAGATGACTGCAAGATTACGTCCTGCGCGGATCGGCAGAGAATGGCACACGACCTTATTTCCAAGGAACTCCGTATACTCCTCCTCGAGTCCCAGGCGGTCATACTCGTTGTCCTTTTTCCAGTCTTCAAGCTTGATGACGAGATCGATCTGCTGCTTCTCCTTGACGCCCTCGACACCGAACAGGGTCTTAACGTCGATGATGCCGATACCGCGAAGCTCGATAAAGTACCTCGTGATATCCGGTGATGTGCCAATAAGCGTATGCTCATTGATCTTGCGGATTTCCACCACGTCGTCCGTCACGAGGCGATGTCCGCGGCGCACCAGTTCCAGAGCCGCTTCGCTCTTTCCAATGCCGCTCTCGCCCATGATGAGAAGCCCTTCGCCGTAGACGTCGACGAGCACTCCGTGAATCGTGATGCACGGCGCAAGCTGCTCGCTCAGACAATAAATCAGCTCTGCCATGAATTCCGAGGTGCCCCGCTTCGTTCCAAATACCGGAAGGCTGCTCTCTTCCGCAATCTTAAGAAACATGGCATCCGGCTGAAGATCACGACAGAAAATCACGCACGGAATATCATACGCCATAAATTCACGATAAATTTTCTCCTTCTTCTTCTCATCCAACTGCTGCAAATACGTGTACTCTACCGTACCGATGATCTGAACACGCGACTGCTCGAAGTGTTCAAAATATCCGCTCAACTGCAGCGCCGGGCGGTTGACATCGCGGATCATGATCCGGTGTCCCTTCAACTCCATATCCGGCAGAAAATTATACAGATCCAAAATCTGCGCTACTTTTGCTACGCCTACACCACTCATCCCTTACGCTCCTTTGTCATTGAAATAATTTACCTGTTGACTCGCTTGCGCTCATTGTATCATGTGCAAAAACAGCACATGATCATCATTCGCCGTTCGCCGAACATGCAAGCATGCTCTTCTCGCTTGCGCTCATTGTATCATATCCACATACAATCTTCAACTAATCAGAAACGCGGTTTTCCTGTTCCTTCTCGCGGAAAAACTGATACACGGAACGCGCCGCCTGCGGATTCATTGCATCAGTCGCCGCAAGATCCTCCTCACTCGCCTGCTTGATTGCCTCCAACGACTGATATTTCTTCATCAGCGCCTTGCGCCTTGCAGGTCCGACGCCCGGAATATCGTCAAGTACCGAATGCACCTGTTCCTTGCTGCGCAGGGAGCGGTGATACTCGATGGCAAAACGGTGCGCCTCATCCTGAATCCTCGTGATCAGCTTAAAGCCCTCACTGCCCCGGTCAATCGGAATTTCCACATTATTATAGTATAACCCGCGGGTACGGTGATAGTCATCCTTTACCATACCGCAGACCGGAATATTCAAGTGCAGTTCATCGAGCACTTTTAACGCAATATTCACCTGACCGCGGCCGCCGTCCATCATAATAAGATCGGGAAAACGTGTAAAACTGCCGTACTCCTGCGGCAATTCCTTCTCACTCATCTCTTCCATCTCCCGCATTCCGTGCGTGAACCTTCTCGTGAGCACTTCGTGCATCGACGCGTAATCATCGGGGCCGGTGATCGTCTTAAGCTTAAACTTCCGGTAATCGCTGCGCTTAGGCCTTCCCTTCTCGTAGACGATCATCGAACCGACCGTCTCAAAACCGTTCGTGTTCGAGATATCGAACGCCTCCACGCGCTGTAGATTCTCCATCCCAAGAAGCTTCTCGATCTCCTTAAGCGCGCCGATGGTGCGCCCTTCCTCGCGCTTGATCTTCTCCCTGTCCTGGGTAAGAACAAGCTCGGCATTCTTCTGCGCCAGTTCCACCAGCTTTTCCTTCATGCCCTTCTGCGGCACGCGGATATAGACCTTGCCGCCGCGTTTTCCCGCGAGCCAGTCCTCCAACACCTCCCGCTCGTCGGGTTCTTCCGGCAGCATAATTTCACGCGGAATGAACGGCGTCCCGGAATAAAATTGTTTTATAAATGTAGACAAAATCTGCGCTCTCGTATCTTCGGTTCCAATGCGCACATAAAAATGATCTCTCCCGATCAGTTTACCGTCCCGGACGAAAAATACCTGCACAACGGCATCCCTGTCATCCGCCGCGAGCGCGATAACATCCTTGTCCTCACCGTCGTTGTGGGTAATCTTCTGCTTCTGTGCAATCTGCTTTACACTGCCGAGCAATTCGCGGTACTCGATTGCCTTCTCAAATTCCATTCCGGCGGACGCCGCGTTCATCTTTTCCTCGAGCGAACGGATGACAGGCGCATAGCTGCCGTTCAGGAACTCAACGACGGAGTCCACGCGCTTACGGTATTCTTCCTTACTGATATACCCCTGACAGGGCGCCTGGCACTGATGAATATGATAGTTCAGGCATGGACGTTCCTTTCCGATATCTCTCGGCAGATTCCGGCTGCAGGTACGGAGCTGGTAAATCTTATTGACCAGCTCGATCGTGTCCTTGACCGCCCCTGCGCTCGTGTACGGCCCGAAATATCTGGATTTATCTTTCTTCTGTTGACGGGAAAAGAGAACTCTCGGAAAATCCTCCCCGAGAGTCACTTTGATATACGGATATGTCTTATCGTCCCTGAGCACCGTATTATACTTCGGTCGATGCTCCTTGATTAAATTGCACTCGAGCACCAGCGCTTCCAGCTCCGAGTCCGTGACAATGTACTCAAAGCGCGCGATCTGCCTCACCATCTGCGCCTTCTTAAGCCCCTCGTCATGACTCGGCTGAAAATACTGATGCACCCTCTTTCTGAGGCTGACCGCCTTCCCGATGTAGATAATCGCGTCACGGGCGTCGTGCATAATATAAACTCCCGGCTGATCCGGGAGTTTTTTTAATTCCTCTGCAATGTCAAACATTATTTTTCCTCATGATCTTCGAGATTCTGCCGCGCTTCCTGGGCCTGCTCGAAGAAGGTCTTCTTATCGTCGCCCTCCTCCGGCTCCGGGATTCCCTTTAATTCGCGGAAAATCTTCATGAATTCCTTGCCGGTGATCGTCTCATGCTCGTACAGATAATCCGAAATCTTATCTAATACCTCGCGATTCTCCGTCAAAAGGCCGACCGCCTCGTCGTACGCGTTATTGATGATCGAAAGCACTTCCTTATCAATCTGCGCCGCCGTATCCTCGCCGCAGATCAATCCTGCGCGGTTGTCAAGATACTGGTTCTCTACCGTCGCGAGACACATCATACCGAACTTCTCGGACATACCGTACTGCGTCACCATCGCGCGCGCGATTGCCGTCGCATTCTCGATATCGTTCGCCGCACCGCTGGTCGCAGAACCAAACACAAGCATCTCCGCCGCACGGCCTGCCATGTAAGTCGTAATCTTGGCAAGAAGCTCTTCTTTGGTCTGTAAGAACTTCTCCTCTTCCGGCGTCTGTAACGTATAGCCAAGCGCGCCCATAGTACGCGGCACGATCGTAATCTTCTGCACCGGCTCGGTGTTCTTCTGCAATGCCGTCACCATCGCATGACCGACCTCATGGTACGCTACGATCTTACGTTCCTTGTCGCTCATCACACGGTCCTTCTTCTCTTTACCGCCGACGGCTACCAGTTCGAACGCGTCGAACAGGTCTGACTGGTTGACGAACTTTCTGCCGTTCTTGACTGCATTGATTGCCGCCTCATTGATCATATTCGCAAGATCAGAGCCTACAAGCCCCGCGGTCGCGAGTGCAAGCGCATCCAGATCGACCGTCTCATCCATCATAACATCCTTGGAATGTACCTTTAACGTCTCAAGACGTCCTTTTAAATCCGGCTTATCCACAATGATTCTCCGGTCAAAACGTCCCGGACGAAGAAGCGCCTTATCGAGCACCTCCGGACGGTTCGTCGCCGCCAGAATCAAGAGCCCTTTGGATGTGTCAAACCCGTCCATCTCCGCCAAAAGCTGGTTTAACGTCTGCTCACGTTCATCATTGCCGCCGTAACGGGTGTCACGGCTCTTTCCGATCGCGTCGATCTCATCAATGAAGATGATACACGGCGCCTGCTTCTGCGCTTCCTTGAACAAATCACGCACGCGGGATGCCCCGACGCCGACGAACATCTCCACGAAATCAGAACCCGCGAGAGAAAAGAACGGCACCTTTGCCTCTCCGGCGACCGCCTTCGCCAGAAGCGTCTTACCTGTACCGGGAGGACCTACAAGCAGTGCGCCCTTCGGAAGCTTCGCTCCGATATCACGATACCGCTTCGGATTGTGCAGGAAATCAACGACCTCCTGCAGGGACTCCTTCGCCTCGTCCTGTCCGGCAACATCCTTAAAGGTCACACCCGTCTGCTTCTCGACATATACCTTGGCATTGCTCTTGCCGACACCCATGGCTCCGCCGCCCATCCGGCGCATCAGAACGCCCAGAATGACCCAGATAATGATCAACGGTATCAGATAGCTTAAAATGCTGTAAATCCATGTCGAGGTGTTGTCTGGAATCACCCCGTTGATCTCCACGCCCTTCTCTTTTAAAAGCGGAATCAGATCATCGTCCGCCACGCGTCCGCAATAATAGGTCACTTCATACGGCATCTTCTGATCCGTGTGAAGCGTGATGTCAATCTGGTAAGAACCGATCTCCACCGACTCTACGCTGTGCCCTTCCCACTTTCCGACGCCGTTCACCATGTCGAGGAACTCCGAATAGGAAACCTTCTGCGTACTCATCTGATTGAACTGATTCGTCACAAGGCTCATCACGAAAAGCGCGATCAGGGAAATTAAAATGAACGCCATAAGAAGCTGACCATTATGATTTCCTTTGTCCCCGCCTCCGTTATTGTTTCCTCCGTTATTATTGCCATTGTTATAACCGTTATTAGGTCCTTGATTATCCATGTTGTATTTACCCTTTCCAAACAGCCACAGCCCAAGCCGTGCCCGGCTTCTTATCGTATATCTTCTATATTATATTGAAAAAGAAATGCAAAAGCAATACGTTCTTCATGAACTTTTGTTGTCATTTCTAAATTATTTCTAAAATCCTGTCCAAAGATATTTTGATTCTTTTTGAAATTTTGCTGGATTTTAATGTAACTTAGTTGTATACTAATTTGGTTATATAACTGCACTTTTAAATATGAGGAGGATAACCCTATGCCTGTAAAATACGTCTTTGTCACCGGCGGCGTCGTTTCCGGTCTTGGAAAAGGTATCACGGCGGCTTCTCTCGGAAGACTCTTAAAAGCCCGCGGATACAAAGTGACTATGCAGAAATTCGACCCGTACATAAACATCGATCCCGGAACCATGAACCCGATCCAGCATGGCGAAGTGTTCGTAACCGATGACGGCGCGGAAACAGATCTTGATTTAGGACATTATGAGCGTTTTATCGACGAAAGCCTGACCAAGAACTCTAACGTGACGACCGGTAAAGTATACTGGTCCGTTCTGCAGAAGGAACGCCGCGGTGATTTCGGCGGAGGCACGGTCCAGGTCATCCCGCATATCACCAATGAGATCAAAAGTCGTTTTTACCGCAATTTCACCTCCGACGAGACGCATATCGCGATCATCGAGGTCGGCGGAACCGTCGGCGATATCGAAAGCCAGCCTTTCCTTGAGGCGATCCGTCAGTTCCAGCACGAAGTCGGTCATGAAAACGCGATTCTCATTCATGTGACATTGATTCCATATATCAAAGCTTCCGGCGAGCTTAAGACCAAGCCGACGCAGGCGAGCGTCAAAGAGCTGCAGGGTATGGGTATCCAGCCGGATATCATCGTCTGCCGTTCCGAGCTTCCGCTCGAGCAGAGCTTAAAGGACAAGATCGCCCTGTTCTGCAATGTTCCGAACCGCAACGTACTGCAGAATCTCGACGTCGAATATCTCTACGAGGCTCCTCTTGCAATGGAGAAGGAAAATCTCGCAAAGGTAGCCTGCGAAGCGCTCCATCTGGATTGCCCGGAGCCGGACCTTAAGGATTGGGAGGCGATGGTCGACGCTCTCCGCCATCCGAATAAGGAGGTCAACATCGCGCTGGTCGGCAAATATATCGCACTGCACGACGCTTACATTTCCGTCGTAGAGGCGTTAAAGCACGGCGGCATCGCAGAGCGCGCGACTGTCAATATCAAGTGGGTAGATTCCGAGGATGTCACCGCGGAAAATGTGGACGAGATTTTCTCCGATGTTTCCGGCATCCTTGTTCCGGGCGGCTTCGGTTTCCGCGGCGTGGAGGGCAAGATCCTCGCGGCGCAATACGCGCGTGAACACAAGGTTCCCTACCTGGGTCTGTGTCTCGGCATGCAGGTCGCCATCATCGAATTCGCGCGGCACGTCTGCGGCTACAACGATGCGCACAGCATTGAGCTTGACCCGAACACTACGCATCCGGTCATCGCACTTATGCCGGACCAGAACGGCGTGGAAGACATCGGCGGTACCTTAAGACTCGGCTCTTATCCGTGTATCCTTGACACGACCTCCAAAGCGCATGAAGTCTACGGTTCTGAGGAGATTCACGAAAGACACCGTCACCGCTACGAAGTCAACAATGATTTCCGCGCGGCGCTCACCGAGAACGGCATGAAGCTCTGCGGAACCTCACCGGACGGAAGAATCGTGGAAATGATTGAGATTCCGGATCATCCGTGGTTCATTGCGACACAGGCGCACCCGGAGTTCAAGTCCAGACCAAACCGCCCGCACCCGCTGTTCAGGGGATTTGTGGAGGCAGCGATTCAGTGTGGCGAGCATTAATTTCTGCATGATATCATTTTAACTTAAAATCAAATGCGTGCCATCCGGCACACTATAAAAGAGTCTGTACACTGATCAGCCCCCTGTCTGCTTGACAAGGGGCTGATTATCACAATGCACAGGCTCTTTTTACATCTGATGTCTTACCACCGCATATTCATCATCAAGCTGATAATATGGACATTCCTTATAATGTCCCTGCATCAGCCTTGCCACATCGTCCTCATCCATATCCACCTCACAGTAATATTCCTCATCCTCCTCGTCATACACATTGTACACGCAGGTATCACACGATTTCGCCATAATTCTCCTCCTTTCCCCCTTTTCCATCCGATCATTTCGCTTCCAAAACCGGCAAGCCTTTTCTTCCTTCGCATATACTATAGTAAAAATGGTAAGAGTCCATCTATGAATCATGAATCTACATTGAGCAATAACACCAAAGATTATCTGGAAGTCTATTACTCCATTCTCGACAACATGATCGAAGGCATGACGAACGTCACCCTCACCGACAGCATCTCACACAACTTCATCATTCAGATGATCCCACATCACCGCGCGGCAATCCAGATGTCCGAAAATCTCTTAAAATATACCACAAACATTCCGCTTCAAAACATTGCAAGTGGAATTATTACGGCACAGACGCAAAGCATTGCCGCCATGCAGAAGGTTCAGCCTTACTGCAGCCGCATCACGAACTTAGAGCGTGATCTCTCGCTCTACCAGCGCAAGGCGGATCAGATTATGCGCACGATGTTCGACCGTATGCTGAATGCACGCGTCTCCAACGATATCAACGCCAATTTTATTCACGAAATGCTGCCGCATCATATGGGCGCCGTCGAAATGTCTAAGAACGCCCTGCAATACAACCTCTGCGTCGACCTCATCCCGATTCTGGATGCGATCATCTCCTCACAGGAGCGCGGCATCAAACAGATGCAGCAGGTTCTGCGGCAGATCGGCAGTTACTAGGAATGCTATTTCCAACCGGAAATCACCTCATCATAAAGTCTCAGCAGGAACTCATGAAGCAGTTCCCGCTGAGTCTCCCAGTATTTCTCCGTCACCTCGTCGCCGTCCCCCTGCATCTCGGTAATGTCCATGACCGCATCCAAAATCTCAGGATTCAGATCATCCACCGTCTCCTGCACGATTGTCTCGAAGTCGCAGTAGCTCTCGCTTGTCAGATACAGAATAAAGTTCTCGCGGTTTAGATTCTTCGCCTCATAGCTTCCGGTAAAAATATCGTTTCCCGCCGCAGCGACTTCCTCGAATTCCGCTTTCACATTGGCATATTCCACCGCACAATAACTTTCCTCAAAAAATTTATCAAACACTTCTTTGTCAATCTTTTGTCCCATGTTGCTCTCCGTCTTATGCATTTTTTATTTATTCCCGTTATGTGAGCGATTTGCTACACTACCATATCGCGTCTCCATGCGTCACCTTCATCAATCCATGACCTTGCCATTTCCTTGAAGATATGTTATTTTAAACACCGGCGGTATTACAATTATTACATTATTATATCGCGTGCAAAGGCGGCACACCATCATCATTCGCCGCTCTTCAATCGTGCAAGCACGTTGCTTCGCTTGCGCTCATTATATCACAGAAAGACACAGAAAGGAATCGCCTATCATGGTATACGATGCTCTTCCCAAAGACCCGGTGATGCTTCTTAGCTTCATCAACACACAGCTCCGCGACACTTACGCTTCCTTCGACGATTTTGCAGACGCGTTTGGGCTCGATGCCGAGGCGACCGCAGCAACGCTCGCAGCCATCGACTACATCTACGATCCCTCGGTAAATCAGTTCGTATGATCTAAGCCATACCGCTATTTACGCGCTCTGCGGCATCCGACAATGTGCAAAACATCTGCCAAAAATCTGTCGTCTGCCTATGTTACCACCTCATCATTCAGATATTTGCGCACGCGCTTCCAGTCGGGATAGAACTTCGTCATATAGCCCCAGAACACTTCGTTGTGGCTGGCTTCCAGGATGTGCGTCATCTCGTGGACGACCACATATTCCAGGCATTCTTCCGGCTTATAGAGAAGCGCCAGATTGATGTTGATATGGTGCGTCTTTACATTGCAGGAACCCCAGCGTGTCTTCATCTGGCGAATCGTTACGCCGGACACCTTCACGCCCATCACCGGCTCCCATTTCATCACAAGAAGTTCCACCTGTTTCTTTAACATCTGCTTTCTGCGTTTTATTTCCGCAGGCTCTAACTCCCTGTCCGCCGCCCGCTGCTGTTTCGCGGACGCGTATTTCTGCTGATAGTTCTTAATCCAGTCGATGCGCTCTCTCGCAAAGCTCTCGATGCGCGCGTCGCTCATCTGATGCGGTGCGGAAATCAGAACCGTACCATCCTCTTTCTTAATGCGCAGATACATATTTTTCATGCGCTTTTTCGTGACAGTGATCGTCACTCCTTCAATCGTAAGTTTATAAGTCCGTTCCCTCATAATCCTTCTTTCCGTATTGCCCTAAGATTTCCTGCAGATAATCTTTATATTCGCGCACGACATGGCCCGGCGCTTCGATGCGTACCGCCGCACCAAGCCCTGTCAGCCACCCGAAGAACTGACGGCTCACCGCCACATTGACGCGCGCGCGGATGTGTCCCTCGTCGCACTGGCGCATGGGGACTTCCTTGCCGAAGCGGTCAATCATGACTCCGGTCAGCCTGCTGTCGCAGTAGAGCGTGACCGTCTCATCCTCCCCCGCGAACATCCCGAAAGTCTTCTTCGAATAAGCCGCCACGTCGAAATCCGCAAAGCTGCTCTTTCCCTCTCTCGCCGCTTCCATCAGACCGATCCGCAGCATCTTATCCACGCGGTAATGGCGGATCTCCCTGCTTCTGTCATCATATGCGATCAGATAATAATTCTCGTCATCCCACGACAGCAGCCACGGACTCACCTCATAAAAAGTACCGTCCCGCCGCAGCTTCATTTCCTTATTTACGCTCCACTCAAAATACTGGAACCGTATCTTGACATTCTCCGCAATAGCGTTGTAGATCATATCAATATTATAATAAATATTTTCATTGACCGCCTTGCCGCGGTTCGTGACGACGACCTGTCTTTGAAGCTGCTTCGCCTGCTCGCTTCCGCAGAGCGTTTCCAGCTTCCCGATTAGCTCACCGGATTTCTTTGCCGTGATGAACTTCGATGCCTGCACCGCATCCACCAGGAGCTTTAACTCTGCCAGTTCGAACTTGCGGCTCGCCAGATAATAACCTCCCGGACGCTCTTTGATCCGAATGATATCCAGTCCAAATTCCGTGAGCTGATCTATATCCCGGTACACGGTCTTGCGCTCGACCGGAATCCCTTTCTCCCCCAGATATTCTATCACTTCTTTCGTCGTGACCGGGTGCTCCTCATCTGTCCGCTCCATCAGAAGCTGCGCCATATAAAGCAGCTTTAATTTTTGTTTGTCGCTTCTACCCATCCCGCAGTCCTCCTGCCCTTTGCATCTACCCGTTATTATAACGCAGTTTCGCGTACCGCTCCACAAATTTTTCATGCAAGTTATTGCGTGCAAAAACTTGCGTGCAAAACTTTGCATTTGCCGCTCACGATATTTTTGCCGCGCACGATAATTTTTTACTTGCATCTTCTGTTCTTCATGCTATAATAAAATTAAGTTCACAGAGATTACCGAGAGACGAGAGCATGGTAAGACAAAGACGATTTTCATCGTTTTGTTTTTCTTGCTCTTTTTTTATTTCGAAAGAAACGTGCGCGCTTTGTTTCTTTCACTCCCGGCGATCCTGGAAAAGAAGCTTTTGTCAGCAATGCAAAAAGAAAAGGAGAATCTACTATGTATGATGTAGCAATTATCGGCGCAGGTGTCATCGGCAGCGCGATTGCAAGGGAACTGTCCAGATATGACGCAAAAATCTGCGTCATCGAGCGGGAGGAGGACGTCTGCTGCGGCACCTCCAAAGCCAACAGCGCGATTATCCATGCGGGTTTTGATGCGACACCGGGTTCCCTGAAAGCCCGACTGAACGTGCGCGGCAACGAAATGATGGATCAGCTTGCCAAAGAGCTGGATATCCCGTTTAAGAGAAACGGCTCCCTCGTCGTATGCACGAAAGATCAGGACCGCGGGGGACTCGACGTGCTCTTAGAGAAGGGACAGAAAAACGGCGTGCCGGACTTAAGAATCCTAGAGCGCGGCGAATTACTGAAGCTCGAGCCCAATTTGAGCGACGACGTGACCTGCGCCCTCTATGCACCGACCGGAGGAATTGTCTGTCCGTTCCACATGACGATGGCTTTCGCGGAAAATGCTTTTACGAATGGCGTTTCTTTCTTTTTGAACACGAAAGTAACTTCCATTTCAAAGACCACGGACGGCTACGAGCTTGCAGCGGTACATACCGACACCAACCAACCGGAAATCTACCGGGCAAAAATCGTCATCAACGCGGCAGGCGTACATGCCGACGAGTTCAACAACATGGTAAGCGCTCACAAGCTGCATATCACCGCCCGCAAAGGCGAATACTGTCTGCTTGACAAGGAAGCCGGAACCCATGTCAGCCACACGATTTTCCAGCTCCCGTCCGCGATGGGAAAAGGCGTTCTCGTATCGCCGACCGTCCACGGAAATCTTCTGGTCGGTCCGACCGCAGTGGATGTAAGCGACAAAGAAGCGGTCAACACAACGCAGGAGGGTCTGGATTCGCTTGGCGCCACCGCTTCACTCAGTGTGAAAAATGTTCCGATGCGTCAGGTCATCACCTCTTTTGCCGGACTGCGTGCGCATGAGGACGGCGGTGATTTCGTCATCGGAGAAGCAGGGGACGCCAAAGGCTTTATCAATGCCGCAGGCATCGAGTCCCCGGGACTTTCCTCCGCTCCCGCCATCGGCGAGATGGTCGCAGGTATCACCAAAGGCCTGTTGCAGCTCAAAGAAAAAAGTGATTTCGTTGCCGAAAGAAAAGGCATTTTACGCCCGGAGACGCTCCCCATGGAAGAGCGTAACGCGCTCATCAAAGAGCATCCGGAATACGGCAACATCATCTGCCGCTGCGAAATGATTACCGAAGGTGAGATCCTGGACGCGATTCATCGCCCGCTCGGCGCGTGTTCCCTTGACGGAGTCAAGCGCCGCACCAGAGCCGGCATGGGACGCTGTCAGGCAGGCTTCTGCTCTCCGCGTACCATGGAAATCTTAGAGCGTGAAGTACCTATGAGCATGTTTGCCATCACGAAGAACGGCGTCGGCGGCGAGATCGTCATCGGCACGAACAAAGAGATATAAGAGGGGGAAATCGACATGAAAAATTATGATTTAGTCATCGTCGGCGGCGGTCCTGCAGGTCTGGCAGCCGCAGTATCTGCAAGGGATCACGGAATCGACAGCATTCTCATTATCGAGCGCGACAAGGAGCTTGGCGGCATTTTGAACCAGTGCATCCACAACGGCTTCGGCTTACATACCTTCAAGGAAGAGCTGACCGGACCGGAATACGCTTCCCGCTTTATCGATCAGGTGACGGAGCGTGGCATCGAATACAAGCTGAACACAATGGTCATGGATATTTCCACCGCAGACAAAACGTCTGCGAACGGCTCTGTCCCAAAGACCGTGACCGCCATGAACCGTGAGGACGGCATGTTCGAGATCGAGGCGAAAGCCGTAATTCTCGCAATGGGCTGCCGTGAGCGTTCCAGAGGCGCATTAAACATTCCGGGCTACCGTCCGGCAGGCATTTTCTCCGCCGGAACCGCACAGCGCCTTGTCAACATGGAAGGCTACATGCCGGGGCGTGAGGTCGTCATCTTAGGCTCCGGAGATATCGGGCTTATCATGGCGCGCCGCATGACATTAGAGGGCGCAAAAGTCAAGGTCGTTGCCGAACTGATGCCTTACTCCGGCGGCTTAAAGCGCAATATTGTTCAGTGTCTTGACGATTTTGGCATTCCTTTAAAGTTGAGCCATACCGTCGTCGATATCGAGGGTAAGAACCGTGTGGAAGCGGTCACGATTGCAGAAGTCGGTCCCGACCGCAAACCGATTCCGGGTACGGAAGAGCGTTACACCTGCGATACCCTGCTGCTCTCCTGCGGACTGATTCCCGAAAACGAACTGAGCCGCAGCGCTGGCATCAGCATCAATCCAATCACTTCCGGTCCGGTCGTAAACGACAGCCTTGAGACGAGCGTCGACGGTATCTTTGCCTGCGGAAATGTACTCCACGTACATGATCTCGTAGACTATGTGTCACAGGAAGCGACCGCGGCAGGCAAAAACGCTGCCGCCTACATCACGAACGGCGCGGCAAAGGATACGAAATCCGTCGAGATTTTCCCGGTGGACGGCGTGCGCTATACCGTTCCGAAGTATATCCGCCCCACCGAGATGGACGACACCTTAACCGTCCGCTTCCGTGTCGGCGCTGTGTATAAAAATTGTTCGATCGCGACCTATTTTGACGATACCTTAATCAGCAGACGCAAACGCCCGGTCATGGCTCCCGGTGAGATGGAGCAGGTGATTCTGGACAAGAAAAAGCTTTCGGAATTCCCGGAGCTTGGCAAGATTACGATCCGCATTGAAGAGTCCGTGTGACAGAAAGGAAGGCTATTATGAGTACAAGAGAATTGACCTGTATCGGCTGCCCGCTCGGGTGCGCCCTTACCGTTACCATGGACGGTGACACTGTCACCGCAGTTACCGGAAATACCTGTCCGCGGGGCGACGCCTACGCGAGAAAAGAAGTCACCAACCCGACACGCATCGTGACCTCCACGGTACGCGTCAGAGGCGGCGTCTTTCCGATGGCGAACGTCAAGACTGCCACGGATATTCCGAAGGATAAGATTTTTGCCTGCGTGGAGGCATTAAAGGACGTGACTGTAGACGCTCCGGTCAAGATCGGCGACGTCATTCTGCCAAACGTGGCAGGCACGGGCGTTGACATCGTGGCTGCGAGAAACGTCGCTGCCTGCTGACATTTTATCGCATTTCGTCCGGCAAAAAGAAATCCGTGAACGCCATTTGCGGCATCCACGGATTTTCTTCTTATCAGACTTAACTTATTCTTCTGTCTGGTTTCTTCTGCTCTAATCAATCATCGGTCATCCAACCGCATCTGCTCCCTTTACGCTTCCTGCGGCTGCTCCTTATCGTTCATCACAAGCTTAAGCAGAATCGGTGTGAGCAGAGTCGTCACGATAACCACGAGAACGATCGGCGCGAAGAGTACGTCGTCCAACATACCGCTCGCATAGCCCTTCTGTGCTACAATCAACGCAACTTCACCACGGGAAATCATACCGATACCGACCTGCAACGCTTCCTTGCCGGTACATCCACACATCTTCGCGCCAAAACCGCATCCGACAACCTTGCTTAAAATCGCGATTGCAAGCAGGATTACCGAGAAAATCCAGATACTTGCGTCCATTCCGCCAAGTGTTACCTTAAGACCGACGCTCGCAAAGAACACTGGAGAGAAAATCAGGTAAGACGGAATCTCGCAACGCCTTGCAACATACGGTCCGACCTTCATCGTACAGAGCATCAGGCCCGCAAAGTAAGCGCCTGTGATATCTGCAATCTGGAAAACCTCCTCGGAAATATACGCCAGGATAAAGCAGAGCGCAACACAGATGATCGCGGTTCTTCTTTTTCCGTCCTCCCTCTCTACGAACACCTTGAGCTTTGTCAGCACGATAATAAGAATCGCGATCAGAATGAAATATGCGACGATCTTTAAGAGAACGGTAAGCGGATTTACGGAAGGATCTTTTAAGCTCGTCACGACCGTAAGCACGATAATACCGACAATATCATCAATGACTGCGGCTCCTAAGATCGTCGTGCCGACCTTTCCTTTGAGCTTGCCCATCTCCCGAAGCGTCTCTACTGTAATACTTACAGAGGTTGCAGTAAGCACGACGCCGACAAAAACTGCCTTCAATATCTCAGCATAATCGTTAAAATCGGTATGGAAATAAAAAGCATACCCTAAAAACCCACCGATCAGAGGAACGATCACGCCGATGATTGCCGTAACAAAAGAAGCGACACTGTTTTTCTTAAGCTCATTTAAGTCCGTCTCCAGTCCTGCATTGAACATAAGAAGAATAACGCCGATCTCCGCCATCTGCTCAAGGAACTTGCCCGGTTCGCCTTCCAGTGTGACCATTCCAAGGACGGACGGTCCTAAAATGACACCTGCCAAAAGCGCTCCCACCACTGCCGGCATATGTATCTTTTTTGAGAACAAGCCAAGCACCTTAGTAGATATCATGATGATACCCAAGAACAATAAAAATGAATATGATTCCATATCTATACTCCCTTTCTTGCTGATTATGAAATTTTCATAAAATATTCTTACAGCATTGCTATTTTATACCTTTATTGTTCAAATGAAAAGTGGCGATTTCGGAGAAAAACCGCACAAAAAATATTGTTTTTTGGTGTTTTTTACCACACCAAAAATCTACTTATTCCGGCACATTTTCCCACTTCTGACATAAAATATATCAACAAAACAAAAAAGGAGTCAAAAATGTTCTATCCAAACAACGAAAAATGCGACAAACAGCTGCATGTTCATGAGATTACGGGTAGCACCGCCATTGTGGAAGAGTGCGACGAATGCCACAACCACCGCTTCTGTACAGTGTCCGACGAGGCGATTCCCTACGGAGTCAGCCACGTTCACGAGGTGAAATTCCGCACGGATTTCTCAGATGGGCACTTCCATGAATTCTGCGGCAAAACCGGCCCAGCCATTGAGGTCGGAAACGGCAAACATGTGCATTATATCAAAGCGACCACCGAAGAAGAAGGCGGACACCGTCACAATTTCCAGGCGGCGACCCTCATCGATGCACCGACCGACTTTGAATACTGCGATTAAGCAAAACGTCTCCCAACAGCATGAAGAAACCCCGGAAACATTACTGTTCCGGGGTTTCTTCGAGGAGTTTAGTTATGAAAATGTTAATCTATATAAAGGAAATTTTGTCGAAAGATGCACCGAAAATATGACCTTTATTCCACAAATCCGGGCTGCCGATCACGGTGTTCTGGGAAACGTTATCAGCTCCTTTCGATGATTCTAGTATACGGAATAATTGTGTCCAAAGTGTGTCAATTTAAGAAAAGCTTTCTAAAATTCATTTTTTCCGATTTTAGATTTCTTTTATAAATCAATTTTTTTATTTAGATTTACCCTGTGCTCACCTGTGGGATTCCAAAAGGAACCATCCCAGACGTTCCGTCTGCACCGATGCCAGACTGTTCAACAGTGTGACATTTCCCTTCTCTTTAGACATGTTGCACAGTCCGTATTCCTTTAGCCTGCGCTGTGTCTCACGCGCTGTTCCTTCGCCGCCGTCAAATATCTCCACGCGGCTTCCCAGCACTTTTTGAATCATCCCACGCACAAACGGATAATGCGTGCAGCCAAGTACGACGCAGTCCACCGGTTTTTCCAAAAAGGGGGCGAACAATTCCGCAAGAAATCCTTCCAACTCTGCCCCGTCCAGTTCACCCCGCTCCACAAATTCCACCAGTCCCGGACATGGAAGCGGCAAAATATCAGCGTCCGACTCAAATTTCTGCATCAGCGCATGAAACTTCTCCTCCCGAAGCGTCATGGGGGTCGCCATGACAAGCACACGAGGATTCTCTCTCGCATGGACGGCAGGCTTTAACGCCGGCTCGATGCCGATGATTGGCATATCCACATACTTCTCCCGAAGAATATTGATCGCTGCGCTTGTCGCCGTATTACAGGCGACTACAAGTGCTTTTACATTTTGTGAAATCAGATATGCTGCGTCCGCGCAGGTCAGTTCCTGCACTTCCTTAAGCGCCTTCGTTCCATACGGCGCATTCTTTGAATCTCCAAAAAAAATATAGTTCTCATTTGGCATCCGCGCCACCAGTTCACGCAATACGCTGATCCCGCCGACGCCGGAGTCAAATACGCCGATCGGACACTGTGTCCTATCCATATAAATCTCCAAATCTATTCCTCCCAAACTGCCGCACTTCCCCGCTCCGTCCGTGTGACAAGTAGTCTGTGCTCAATCTGTTCTTTTAATTCTGTGACGTGCGAGATGATACCCACAAGACGGTCGTCTCCCGCAAGCCCGGAAAGCACCTCGATCGCCTGCTTTCTCGAATGCGCATCGAGTGAGCCGAAACCCTCGTCGATAAACATCATGTCCAGATGCACCGCTCCCGCCTCGCGGATGGCGATATCTGACAGCCCAAGCGCCATTGCAAGCGCCGCAAGAAACGATTCCCCGCCGGAAAGCGTTTTGATATCACGCTCACTGTCCGTAATGAGGCTGTAGACTGCCAGATCCAGCCCTTCATTGGACTTCTTACCGCCCTGCGCAGTCTCCTTTAACTTTAGCATATACTGATGTCCGCTCATCGTCAATAGCCGCTTGTTCGCCTCGTGAATCACCCGGTTAAAATACTGTCTCTGGATATACGTCTCAAAATCAATCTTTACCGAGCCGGGAAGCCTGCCGTCCGCCGTGCGATAAAGACTTTTTATCACCTGATCCTTCCGCTTTAGCTTCTCTCTTCTCTCCAGATACGCCCTACAATTTTTCAGCACGGCAGAGTCCGTCTCGTACGCAGTGTGCATCTTAAGAAACGCTTCCTTAAGCGCTTCCTGCTCCCTTTTGACCTGCGCTGCCGCTTCCTCCCACTCTGCTGTATCCGTCTCCTGCTTTCCTTCAATTGCCTTCCCGAGCGCCTCCTGCTGTCCCTGGTTCTTCAACGAACGCTCTGCAAAATCCTCCGATTCCTGCTCCAGCGTTTTCTTCTGCCGTTCCGTAAGAATCGCGTTCCGGTACGCCGCCTCATCCGAAAAGCCCGCATTTTCCCGCGCCTTTCGGAATACCTCTGTTTCCCGCGCGCATTCCTCCTCAAGCTCCTTGCTCTTCTTCGCTTCCTGCGTCCGCTGTCCCTCCCGCTTGTCAATTTCTTCCTTAAGCCCGGCAAGTTCCTGCTCTTTCCTGCGATATGCCTCTTCACGCTCCGCTTCCCCGCTCAAAAGCGTATCAAGCGCCTGCTTTGCCTCTCGCTCTGTTGGATAAGACAGACCGCTTTTTATTCGCTCACACTCCCTCTCGCACTCCTGCCAGTCACGGCGCAGCTTTTCCAGTTCGATCCGCTCTTCGACGTCCTCCTGTCCGCCCCGTGCCAGCTTGCTCTCCAGCTCCTGTTCTTTCTGCTTCCACGCTTCAAACTCCTGATAGGCACGGTCCCTGTCCGCCTCCGCCTGCTCGCGTCTGCTCTTCGCCTCATTCACATCCGCCTCGGTCGCCGCTCCTTCCGCAGCCACCGCAGGATGCGGATGCTCCGTAGAACCGCATACCGGGCATGGTTTTCGTTCCTTTAACTGCTGCGCTAAAATACCCGCCTGCTCCTCCAGAAAGCTTTGGTATGTCTCCTCATAATGCCTTGCCGCCTCCGCCGCCTCCGCAGTGCTTTTCTCCCATGCGTCTTTCGCCTCGCCGCGGCGCTCGCCCGCCTGCCGCCTCTCCCGCTTCCACACGTCAAGCTGCCGCTTTTGCTCGGCAGCCTTTTTCTGAATCTCCCTGTTCTTCTTTGTAAAAAGTTCCTCTGCCTGCCGTCCGCTTTTCGACGCCGCACTCAGCTGCTCATACGCGGGCAGACTTTCCTTCAGCCGATGTATCTGCTCCTTCGCCTGCTCCGATGCTCTCGTCTGCTGCTCCGAAAGCTCCTTAAGCTGCATCTCCTTCTCCTGATAGGAGACACGCGCATTTTCGATCCATGCTTCCAACGCCTCCGCCGCGCTCTTCGACTCATGCAGCGCATTCTCCCTCTCCTTAAGGCGGTTCTCCTGCTCCCATACCTTTCCCGCGCGCTCCGCAGCCGCAAGCCGCTCCTTCCTTTGCTCCTGAAGCGGTTCTTCCCAAAGAAGCTGCCTTGCCGCCTCCTCACATTGCCTTAAGTCCGCAAAAAGGCGGTTCACCTCCCCTGCACGCGTCAAAAGCTCCGCAAACCGCTCTTCTTCATTCCGCTTCTGCTCCTGTTTTTCGGCAAGTAGCTCCTCCCAGACGCGCAGCTTCTCCACCAGCTCTGCAAGCGGGAGTTCTGTGAGCCGTTCTGTGCGCTGCTCCGCCGAAAATCCCACGCGCTCCGCCTCTTCCATGTCTTCCTCCAAAAGCATAAAACCTCCTTCTGCCAAAAGTTCTAAGCTTCCTGCATCCGGCAGAAGAATCCTCGCCTGCTCCTGCTCCATGGCGCGCTCATTCTCAGCGATCGCATCGTCCATTTCACCCGAACAACGCCGCAATTTCTCCTGAATCCGCCAGTAGCTTCCCGTCCGAAACAGCTTCGAGAAGATTACCTTGCGATCATCCGACTTCGCGTAGAGCAGCTTTAGGAAATCCCCCTGTGCGATCATGACGATCTGCGTGAACTGTTCCTTCGTCAGACCGACAATCTCCTCGATCTTCGCGTCCGTCGCGTTCCTCTTCTCGGGAAATACACTTCCGTCGGGAAGCACAAGCTCTACCCCCGCCGGGACTTTCTGTTCCTTTCTTTTGCCGTTCTTTAGCTGCTTTATGATCTTATAGTCCGGATTTCTCCGCACGCGGTAAGATGCACCCGCATAGGAGAAGGAGAACTCAACATACGTCTCGTCCGCTGGCTTCGCGTACTGGCTTCGCATCATTGCGCCGTTTCTCTCGCCGCCGCTCGTCTGATTGTACAACGCATAAGTGATCGCGTCAAAAATCGTCGTCTTACCGGCTCCGGTATCTCCGGTAATCAGAAACAAGCCGCCGCGCTGTTTTGTGAAATCGATTTCCGTCCTTCCGGCGTAGGAACCGAACGCGGACATCACAAGCTTTTCCGGTTTCATGACTCTTCCTCCCATTCCTGCGCGATTACCTGACGCATCATCTCCCTCTCCTCCTCTGTCATCTCCCGTCCGTTCATTTCGGCAAAAAACTTCCCGAAAGCCTCGTACGGATTGATTTCCACAAGCTCCTCCCCGGAAAGCTCTGCGAGTTTTCTCGTGCGCGCATTATCGATTCGGATTTCCAAAATACGATCGAACCGCTCCTCCAACTGTTCCTTCGGCTGGTACGCCTCAACGTCATCCGTCAGTGTAATACTCACATAATCGTGACAGACTTCTTCTCCCGCAGCGTTCAATATCTCCTGCAACGATCCGGCGAACTTCCTCACACGCCGCACCGGATGCAGCGGAAGTTCACGTATAAGCGGTTCCTCCCCCTTTGGGCCGAGTTCCACCACCGTAACGCGTTTTGCATCGTCCGCCTCGCTGACCGAATACGGAAGCGGCGTTCCGCAGTAACGGTACCGTTCGCCGCCGATCTGCTGCGCCTTATGGATATGACCGAGCGCCGCATAATCGAACGGCTCCAGCGCGGATACGTCCACATTCTCAATTCCGCCGACATAATGCACCTCGGAATCACTGACCTTTGGCTCCTTCCCGCCCGCCGTGTAGAATTGATGGCTTATGAGCACATTGCGTCTTTTCGCATCGAATTCCTCTCTGGCAAGCAACGCTCTTACCGCCGCGTCATACCCGGTAATCCCGTCCCCCAAAAGCGGTCTGACAAACCCCGGCTTTACGAACGGCAGCAGATAGAAATCGACCGGTCCGTATTCATCGGCAAGCGTCACTTTAAGAATCCGCTCTCCCTCATGCATCGGCGGCAGCCCTGCAATGTACACCTTATGCTTTGACAGAATATTACTTGCAAAGTCAAGCCGCCTTGCGCTGTCATGATTCCCTGCAATGATAAGCACCGCGATCTGCGGCTCTATCGCGCAAAGTTCTGTCAGAAATTCGTCGAAAATTGATACCGCATCCGCCGACGGCACGGGACTGTCATAAATATCCCCCGCAATCAGCACAGCGTCCGGCCGCTCTTCTTTGGCAAGCGACACGATCTGCGCAAAAATATCCCGCTGTTCCTCTCCGAGATTATAACGGTGAAGTTGTTTTCCGATATGAAGATCCGATAAATGAAAGAATTTCACAATAAGTTCCTCCCGCGCTAGTTTTCATATGTTGCTATTTATGGTATAATAATTATAGGTCAGTTTTGACTGATACTGGAGGTGACAGCAAATGGAACAGCATCCGCAGGCTTTATTCAACAACTACAAATATTGTGAAGAATGCAAAAAACCTCTTCCATTAACCTATATGGCGACACTTTGCCCGAGTTGTATTGAGCAAAAGCTCTTCCGCGAGGTAAAAGAATATATCCGTGCAAACGACGTCACAGAATATGATGTCGCCGAACATTTCAACATCCCGCGGCATCGCGTGAAACAGTGGATCAGAGAGGGACGAATTGAGTACAAGGACGATCATCTTAACATGATCTCGATGTACTGCACCAAATGCGGCGCACCGATCACGTTCGGCACGCTGTGTTCCAAATGTCAGCGGCAACAGGGTTCCGCCGGATATTCCGCTTCGCAGAACCGCGGCGAAGAAAGCCGCATGCGTTTTCTCGACGATTCTAAAAAATAGTTCCTTCTAATCGAGTAGGGGAGCTTTTTCCCCTACTCGCTGCGCCGGGTGCTGGCAGCTCTGCTGCATCCTTCCTCTCAGCACCCGTGTGCATAAAAAGTGCCTGTGATTCGTTCCACCGGATCACAGGCATCTCTTTCTTCTTTACTTAATCACTATACGCGGATACTTGACCATAACCTCATCAAGCATGTCCTCGTCCGGCTCGATCTCATAACGGTTGATTCCCTTCTCACCCTTGAACACAAGCTCATAGACCTTTGCGCCGGAATCGCCGGACGTCAGATCCTTATAGGTAAGATTACTGTCATTCTCATACTTGTAAACACTGCGGTCGCCCTTCGGCGCGATTGTAATCACGTCCTCCATGGAAACCATGCCGAGTCCCTTTCTCTTGCGCTTCGCCTTGATCTTCGCAAAACGGAACTCCCCGTCAAAATATGTATATTCGTATTCAATATCTCCGCGGAACGACTGAAAATACCACAGAGCGGCAAAAATAACCGCCGGAATCAAAAAGATAATCGGCACGAACATTGCCAGCACAAACGACACGCATGCCAATACGAACCACAGCATATTCAATACTTTCTTTACCGTCGATTTCTTTCTCGGAACAATCACTAACTTCTCGTGCATCACAGACCTCTTTCCGCACACGCCCCGGCGTGCGCCCATTCGTGAATTAATTCACTATTTTTCTATTCTATCATGTATCTTTTTTGTAGAAAAGCCCTTTTGGATATTTTTCCAAATTTTTAGATTCTTTAAGAAGTTTTCGCTTGACATTGGCGATTCTTTCATGTAAAATTAATTTCTGTGAGACGCCCAGTTAGCTCAGTTGGTAGAGCAGAGGACTGAAAATCCTCGTGTCTCTGGTTCGATTCCGGAACTGGGCATTCTCTTTCAGAATGTCGTAGATACGCATTTTATGGGCGCGTTTTTTATGAAATTCTTTGATTATATTTTGCGGGTGTAGTTCAATGGTAGAACACCAGCCTTCCAAGCTGGATACGTGGGTTCGATTCCCATCACCCGCTTTTTCATGTCTGAGATTTTATATTTTTTTCATTCTTTTTTCCTTTTTTCCCACTTTTATCTGTGTTATCCTTAGTAATAGTTTATAGAAACCGGAGTATTTACTATGGAAAAGAAAACAGATTTTAAAGCACTACCGAACAAAGCAAAAGCACAATATCTTTGGGACTATTATAGGTGGCCGTTCATTATCACCGTCGCCATAGTCTCTTTCATCATTTACATGGTCTACCACTTTGTGTCATACCGCGACCCGCTGCTCAATGTCATCATGATCAACTGCAACGATCCCTATTCCTCAACGGCGGACGGATTCAATGAATTTCTGGCGGAATACGGCTATGATCCCGAAGTGTCAGACATCTCGATTTCCTCGACGCTTCGATTTTACGACGGCGAGTATTCCACGTCCTACACCGATTATCAGACGCTTACCGTCATGATTGCAGCCGGAGGGCAGGATCTCTTTTTCGGAACCGGCAACATGTTTACAGACTGTGCCGATCAGGGCACATTAATAGACCTCTCGACCGTCCTGCCGGCAGAGCTTTTGGAGCAGTACCAAGACTCCTTACTCTACTCGACTGACGGCGGAGAGGTCGAACCCTATCCGTGTGCGATTGAGCTTACCAACAATAGCTGGCTTAAGAAAAACAATTATTACGATACCTGCTATTTCGGCATCTTCTATCAGAGCCAGAATCCCAATACAGCGGCGCAGTTCGCCGAATTCCTGCTTAGCTATGACTCTGAGTAAAAGCTTTTTCTCATGTCCTTTTTATTTTAATACAATTGCTGAATACTGCGGCAGAGTGAGCTCGCCGTCCGAAAGAACAGGTTCTTCTGCCGTCGTAAGAAGCGCTCCGCAGATTTCTGCCGCGCCGGTCTGTGACAGATCTACATCTCTTGTCTCAGTTGACAGATTAAATACCACTACAACTTCCTCATCCATATACTGCTTTCTGATCACGCAGATATACGGATCTGACAGGCTTTCTTCGTAGCTTACCGTTCCGTGCGTAAGCGCGGGGGAACTGTTGCGGACCCTGATCGCTTCCTTCACGAATGCGTAGATGGAATCACCGTCCTCCTGCTGCTCCATAAGGCTGTCATACTTCATCCTGACGTCCTCCATATCCGCCGGTCCCTTGCACATGCCCGCCGCGCCTTCTTCTTTCGTCCAGTACATCGGCGCACGTTTGTTCTCATCCTTGCCCGAACCCTTCATTCCAAGCTCCTCGCCATAATATAAGAAGCTGCTTCCCGACATCAGAAGATTCATCGCCTGTCCCATTTTGGTCTGATTCTCACTGTAATCGCCGGAATAATAGCCCGCGCTTCTTCCCATGTCGTGATTCGTATAGAACGGCGCGTCAATATAACTGTCGCTGTAAGGAGCAATCGTCTCCTGCAGATTTACAAGCGCTTTCCCGTAAGAGGAAGCGCCGCTGCTCCCCTTCACCGCGCCGGCAATGATACCATCCTTGTCCGCAAATGCAAAATCAAAGCAACTGTCGATTCCGCTCTCATAGTACTGCGCATACGTCGGCAGGTCGTTCCATACCTCCGCCACAATATACGCGTCCTCCTTTTTCTCTTTTACCATGGTATTGAACCATGACAAAATCTCAACATTTGCGGCAATATTTCCCGACTCGTACTCCTTCGCCGCATCCAGACGGAAACCGTCCACGCCCTTCTCCAGCCAAAAATCCACAATCTCCGCAAACTCATCGCGAACCGCCTCGCTGTCTAAATTCAGATCCGGCATCTCGCTCCAGAACTGTGCCTCGTAATACCAGCCTGAACCGCCGATCTCACTGTAGCCGCCCTGATTCTCCCTCGAGAAATGATAGTAATCTACATACGGACACTCCGCAACATCCGGTCCCTCTCCCTCGGGCAGATTTTTTAAGTAATCAGCCGCCGTCCGAAACCACTCGTGCTGTGCGGAAGAATGATTCATGACAAGATCGATGATGACATTGACGCCTCTCTCATGACACGCCTTAACAAAGGCTTCGAAATCCTCCATCGTACCATATTCGCTGTCGATCGCACAGTAATCTGTCACATCGTACTTATGGTAGGTCGTAGAAGGCATAACAGGCATCAGCCAGATACCGTCGCAACCGAGATCCGTGTCTGTCGACGGATCGCCGTCGTTGATGTAATCAAGTTTTTCCGTCAGTCCTGCCAGATCGCCGATTCCGTCGCCGTCGCTGTCATAAAAGCTGTAGACGAACACCTCATACCACGTGCGGTAATTATCCTGCGACGCATCCGGCTGCGCCGTATTAAATTTCTGCATGACCGACAGCGCGGTCGCATCCGCTGCTGCCGTATCTGCCCCGTCCGCTTCCGTTCCTGCTGCATCTGTCCCCGCCGCATCCGACGCTCCCGCTGCTTCCGTTCCCGCTGTCCCCGATGTGTCGAAACCTTCCGTTTTGGCACTGTCTGTACCGCACGCCGTACTTCCGAGAAGCATCCCGCCGCACAACAGCAGTGCAAGACTCCTTTTTACAAAATTTACATTCTCTTTCACGTATTTTTCCTCTCTTTCAAAGATGTTTATACAATCATATCATAATTCAGCAATTCCGTAAAAGGGGTACCTGCATTTCTTCTGCCTACCGTCTACTGTTCTGCTGTCTGCCATCCATAACAATCTTGACAAGCTGGATACACACAGTCGGCAGCACTGCCATAAGGAAAACCAGTCCAAGGGCTTTTCCCGAAAGCGGCTCCACCGCAAAGAGCCTCTGCAGCGGCGGCACGAAAAGCACCGCGCCAAGCAGCAGCGCGCCGAGCACGAAGGCACCAAGACTGTACCAGTTGCGTGCAAAACCAATCTTAAAAACGGAATGCCTGCTGCGGCAATTAAAGCCATGGAACAGACGCGCAAGCGTGAGCGTCGCAAACGCCATCGTACTCGCTGCCGTCACACTGGTCGAAAGTCCTGCATAGAAAGAAAACATTGTGCAGGCAGCGATCAGCCCTCCCTGCACAAGCAACAGTGCCATGAATCTCCCGCTTAAGATTCCCGCCTTCGGATCTCTCGGCTTTTCCGCAAGCATGTCGTTCTCCGTCGGCTCCATACCAATCGCGCCATATTTCCCGAGAGGAGGAACAGAATGGCATTCTTAATGTTTTTGTATACATTCCTGCCGTTTGCGACTGCTTTAATAATTGTTGCAAAATTGTCATCGGTCAGAATCATGGACGCCGCATCCTTCGATACCTCCGTTCCCGTAATTCCCATCGCAACGCCGATATCCGCCGCCTTTAGTGCCGGAGCGTCATTCACACCGTCCCCGGTCATCGATACAATGCGCCCCTTACGCTGCCATGCCTCGACGATACGAATCTTATTCTCCGGCGAGACGCGCGCGAACACCGCAATATGCTCGATGAGCTGGTCAAGCTCTTTGTCAGTCATCGCGTCCAGTTCCGTGCCGATCATCGCGATATCCCCCTCTCCGAAGATACCGATTTCCTTCGCGATGGCGGTCGCTGTAATCTTGTGGTCGCCTGTAATCATCACCGGGCGGATTCCCGCCCGCTTCGCATCCGCCACTGCCGCTTTCGACTCCTCGCGCGGCGGATCGATCATCGCCACAAGACCGAGAAACGTGTAATCGCGCTCTCCCTCCAACGTCAGTGTTTCACCTTTTTCCATTTCCCGGAATGCAAATGCAAGCACGCGCAAGCCCCGCTCGGAAAATTCCAGGTTTTTCTGCTCGATTTCGTTTCGATCCGTCTCAGTCATGGAGCGGACGCCCGCCTCATCCCAGATAGAACAGCTTCTCTCCAAAAGTACGTCAAGCGCTCCTTTTGTGAGCAGCGTCGCCACGCCGTGCAGTTTGTATTTCGTACTCATCAGCTTGCGGTCGGAATCAAACGGTAGTTCTTCTAAGCGGCTCATCTCCTCCCGGAAAAGATCATCGTCGATTCCCGCTTTCCGCACCATCTCAAGGAGCGCGGACTCCGTCGGATCGCCGATTACCTTACCGTCGTCCGTCCGTGAATCATTATTCAAAATAGCATCGTACATCAGATAACGGTGAAGCTGCTGCTTCACGTCAAGCCGCTCCGGTGCGAACACTTCGTGATTCATATAAATCTGTTTTACTGTCATTTTGTTCTGCGTGAGCGTTCCGGTCTTATCCGAGCAGATGACCGATACGCAGCCGAGACTTTCGACCGCCTTTAAATCCTTGATAATCGCGTTTTCACGAGCCATCTTCTGCGTTCCCATCGCCTGCACGATCGTGACGATGGAACTGAGCGCTTCCGGAATCGCAGCCACTGCGAGTGCCACTGCAAACATCAGCGCGTCCAGGATCTCCATCCTGCGGTAGAGCGACAGTCCGAACACAACCGCACAGATTACCATGATAATCACTGCCAGCTTCTTTCCGAAATCATCCAGCGAAACCTGAAGCGGCGTCTTTTTCTCTTTTGCCGTATTCAAAAGTCCGGCGATTTTACCGATTTCCGTATCCATGCCGGTTCCGGTCACGATGACGTTCGCCCTTCCGTAAGTCACGAGGCTTCCCGAATAAACCATGTTCACACGGTCTGCCAAAGCCGTCTCTTCCCCGATGACCCCCTCCGACTTATCTGCATTCGTGGATTCTCCGGTCAGTGAGCTTTCATTGACCTGGAGCGAATAATTGTGCAGAATCCGCCCGTCCGCCGCCACCAGATCTCCCGCTTCAAGCAGCAGAATATCACCCGGCACGACTTCCCTCGCGGGAATCTCCATCTTTGTTCCAAAGCGAAGCACCTTCGCATTTGGCGAAGAAAGATTCTTTAAGCTCTCCAATGACTTTTCCGCTTTGACATACTGCACGGTTCCGAGCACCGCATTTAAAATAATGACCACAAGGATGACCAACGTGCTCTCCATATTGCCGGAAAACGCGGAAATCAAGGCTGCAACGATCAAAATTGCGACCAGAAGATCCGCGAACTGTCCAAGGAAAATCTGCGCCACTGTCCGCCGCTTCCCCTCCACGAGAACATTTTCACCATATTCTTTTAAGCGTTCCTTTGCCTCCTCCTCGGGCAGACCGTTTTCCGTTGTTTCCATACTTTTCATTACATCTTCTGTAGAAATCTGATACCATTCCTTCATAATCGAACCCTGCCTTTCTTCCAACGCTTTTATGCAATAGGACGCAATTTCCTGTTGCATAAAAAATGAGACTTTCAGCGCAGCTACACAATATGTAGCATGCGCTAAAAGTCTCATAACCATGAAATAAAATCATTGGTATGCAACGCCAGACCCAACGGGCCGCGTATGTTGACGCTGCATTTCTTACTACTCCCTTTTAGCTATTTTATTTTAAGGATTGTTTTGAGTATAGCGAGCCGCGTCCGCATTGTCAATCCCACGCGCCAAACCTTAACATATTCTTTACCGCAGAATCCTCTTAATGCCATCTCTCGTACCGTCCGCCGTCCTTCTGTTCCTGACGTGTCCCATTCTGCTCTGCACCGGACGCTGCCGCTCTTTGCTTTGCCACGATTCCTTCTCTGTTTTCACACCTTCCGACACAGGCGAGCAGAACCAGAATTTCATGCGCAAGCAGCGGCATAGATGCAAGTATCAGAAGTCTCACCCACTCAAACACGCTGAGCTTGCAAGTCCCGAACAAACCAATAAAATACGGGATCTCCGTCACCAAAAGCTGCAGACCGATTCCGACAAAGACCGCTGCAATCATAAGACGGTTTTCCAAATGGTTCATCCGAAACAACGATGTTTCCACATCGCGCATCCCGACCGCATGAAAGAGCTGCGCCATTCCGAGCACGGTAAACGCATAGGTCTGACAACGGTTCAATATTTCCGTCTCCGCAAGAAGCTTTCCGATTCCTGCCGGAGTGACCGCCACCCCCTCCTGCAAAAGCAGCCCTATCGGGTACTGCAGAAACGCCGTCATACTGATTACCGCGATAAGCACGCCGTAAAAGCAGGTACACCTCCAACCGCCGCCTGCAAACAGGCTTTCCCCGCCATCCCGCGGCGGTCGGTCCATATAGCTCTTATTCTCCTCCTCGTCAATGCCAAGCGCCAATGCCGGAAGCGAATCCGTAATCAGATTGATCCAAAGAATATGACTGGACTTCAGCGGAGCGGCAAGCCCCAGCGCCACCGCCGCAAGCATCGTGATGATCTCTCCGAAATTCGAGGACAGCAGAAAGAGTACCGATTTGCGAATATTCTCATAAATACTTCTGCCCTGTGCAATCGCCCCCGCAATCGTGGCAAAATTATCATCCGTCAGAACAATATCGGCGGCGTTTTTCGCCACGTCCGTTCCCGACATTCCCATCGCTATGCCTACGTCTGCCGATTTAAGCGACGGCGCGTCATTTACGCCGTCTCCTGTCATTGCGGTGATCTCCCCGTTTTTCCGGCAGGCAGAGACAATCCGTACCTTGTGCTCCGGCGATACGTGCGCGAACACACTCGTACCCGCGATCCGCACGGCAAGCTCCTCATCACCCATATGCTCCAGTTCTTCTCCGGTGACACACTCCTTTTCATCCCCTGCGATCCCAAGCTGACGCGCAATCGCAAGCGCAGTGTCCGCACGGTCCCCGGTAATCATGATCGTGCGCACACCCGCACGGCGAAATTCCCTGACTGCCTCCGCCGCCTCCGGTCGGATCGGATCTTCCATTCCCGCAAATCCCAGAAACGTCAGTCCGTTTTCCTCAATTCCCGAGACATCCTCGCGCATTCCAAGCGCCAATACCCGAAGCCCTCCTGCCGTCATCACAGACAGCCCTTTTAGAATCTGTTTCTTTACAGACGGTGTAAACGGCGTTCTCTCCCCGCCGTTTAAGACGTAGCGACACCGCTCCAATATCTCGTCCGGCGATCCCTTCGTGTAGGAAATCCTGCGATTACCCTCACGATGCATCGTCGTCATCATTTTCCGATCGGAGTCGAAAGCAAGTTCATCCACACGCGGAAGCGTTTTCTCAAGTTCTTCTCTCATGACTCCGAAGCGCGCCCCCAGATCGGCAAGCGCAAGTTCGGTCGGATCGCCCCGACGCTCTCCGCCGCGCAGCGAAGCGTCGTTACACAGCACGAACCCCCGGATAAAATGGCGCTCCTGCTCCGGCTGCAGCCGTTCCGTCTCCAATACTTTTCCATTTACATAACATTTTGTGACCGTCATGCGGTTCTGTGTGAGCGTTCCGGTCTTATCCGAGCACACCACGCTGACGCATCCTAATGTCTCGACACTCGGAAGACGCTTCACGATCGTATGTACTTTTACCATCCTCGAAACGGACAGCGCCAGCACCATCGTCACGATTGCCGGAAGCCCCTCCGGCACTGCCGCCACCGCAAGCGAAATCGCTGTAATCAGCATTTCCGCGATATCCCGTTTTTGTAATACAGCGATAAAAAACAAAAGAAGACACAGGAAAATCGATACGGTACTAAGAACCTTTCCCAGATCGGCAAGTCGTTTCTGCAGAGGCGTCATCTGCGTCCCGACGCCTCTTAGCATTCCGGCGATCTTTCCTATTTCCGTGTCCATACCGATTGCGGTGACCCTGCCCTCCCCGCGCCCATACGTCACGTTTGTAGACATATAAGCGTATCTGTGCTCTGCCACATCCTTTGATACCGGAACCGATTCGCCTGTCAGCGCAGATTCCTCAATTTTTAGATTAACCGCCTCCACCAGTTCCAGATCCGCCGGAACCTGACACCCCGCTTCAAGCACCACGATATCCCCGGGCAGCAGATCCGCTGCAGGAATCTCTTTTACCTCGCCGTCCTCGCGGATCAACGCGTGCGGGCTTGTCATCGCTTTCAGCGCATCCAGCGCCCTCTTCGCCTTGCCCTCCTGAATCATGCCGACGACCGCGTTCAGCAATACGACCGCCAGAATAATCACCGTATCACCATATTCCCGCAAAAACAGCGAGATCACCGCCGCCACGAAGAGAATAAAAATAAGGGGATCGTTCAACTGCTCCATAAAGCTCTCCGCAGTCGATTTGCGCTCCTCATCCTCGAGCACATTCTTCCCCCGTTCTCTGCTACTTGTCCGATATTGCTCTTCCATGTTTGTGCCCCCATCGTCAAAGATTCCCAGCAGGAACCGCCGCAGGACGGCGATTTCTGCTGCTAACTCATCTTATGAGAGCATGGACAACTTTATTCCATATATCGTTCTTCCAATTTATCTACCGGCATCGGTTTTGCAAAATAGTACCCCTGAAATATCTCACAGCCAATTTCGAGCAGCCGCGACACCTGATCTTTCGTCTCGACCCCTTCGGTGACGGTATACATCTCCAACGTCCCGGCAAGGCTCGCAACACTCCTTATAATATTCCAACTCCGCTCTCCATGGTCCGTCTTCCTCAAAAATCCCATGTCGATCTTCATAACGTCGACAATGATATCTTTGAGCATACTGAGCGAAGAGTAACCGCTTCCAAAGTCATCAATTTCTATTTCAAAGCCATAATCTCTCAGCTTCTGCAAAAGTTCCATCTGTTTTTCCGCCTCTTTCATAAGGACAGTCTCGGTAATCTCGATTTTCAGATTGCGGGGCTTAATGCCGTATTTCTGCACAAGTCCCGTAAACGTCTCATAAAGATCCGCATAATAAAAATCCTTCCCGGAAACATTTACGGAAATGTATAAGTCCTCCCGTCCCTGTTCCTTCCACTTCCGCAGCACCTGCGCCGCCTGATCCCAGACAAATATGTCTAACTTGCTGATCAAGCCGCTCTCCTCGAGCGCCGGAATAAAGTCTGCCGGAGAAATCATTCCCTCCTCGGGATGAATCCACCTTACAAGCGCCTCCGCCCCCAGAATTCTGCCGTCCCCTGTCATCTGCGGCTGCAGATAAATGCAGAACTGCATATCTTCAAGCGCATAATTGAATTCCGCCAGAATCCTGCGTTTTATCAGAGAATCCTGCAACTGCTTGTCGTCAAAATAGGTAATGTACCTGTCATAGTTATCCTTGATCTCATCAACTGCGATTCTCGCCTTCTCACACATCGTATTAACCGGCTCCGTGTGGTCCTTAATCTCATATACGCCCGCACAGATGTGCATATGATACAAGAACGTGCTGAACTTCTTCTGAACTTCATACAGAATTTCCTTCATCCGCTCTTCCTTATACTTATCCTTCTCGATCAGTACGCCGAATTCATCCCCCGCCAATCTGCCGTACACGGCAAATTCTTGCGCTGACGCTTTCAGCGTCTTCGCCTGTTCCACCAGAACCTTATCGCCCTGCTCCACACCGAACAGCTCGTTATAAAACTTAAACCCGGAAATATTAGTACAGAGCAGATAATACTGGCTGCTGCTCGTTCTTAAAACTCTGCCGACTTCCTCCACAAAAAATTCCTGATTGTAGATATTTGTAAGACCATCCCTTGTCATACGGATATTTTCTCTCTCAAGGCGATCCGTCCCGATCTTCGTAATAATTGCGCCGAACAAAATAATACCGAAACAGATGGTATAGTTCAGACAATAGAGACCTGTCGCGTCCTCCGCCTGAATGACCGGCTCATAATGCAGGCTCCACACCCGAAGCACCATAAAAAGGATGAATTCAATAAGCGGGAAAATGTATATCCTTCTCTTGACAGTAAATGGATTAAAGTATACCAGCGCAGACAGCGCAACAAGAATCGCCTGAAAACCAAAATCCCAGCCGATCATAATAACATTAAATACTACGAACAGCTCGATCTCCATATGTACAAGAATCGTAGCAACTTTATAATTCCTCCTGATTACGAGCAGCTCCATAATAACATAGAAAATCACGCTTCCCAGATTGTAAAGCCAAAGAGCCTTAATACCATAGCGCAAAAAAATAGCCAGGTAAACAATGTGTACCAACAATGCTAAAATCACAATCAGCTTATATGATTTGTCCATACTTAATGATGATTTGTCCATACTTAATGCTCCTTAACGAAAAGCCAGAAACAATATGGCTTTAAGGGAGACGCTATCGCGTCTCCCTCCTCTTCATTCTCTATTCCAGCACAAACCGGTTGATAACACCGCGAAGATTCTCCACACATGCATAGCATTCAGCAACCATATCATGCGTCGTTCCCGTCTTCTCCACCATATTGCTTGTCTTCTCGGCAATATCGGATACGCCAACGGCGGACTCTCCCACGGTAGCATTGATACCGCTAAGCGCCTGTGCAATCGCCTCGATGGAATTGGCAAGTCCTCCCATCGCATCACGCACACCGTCCATACTGACCTTAAAGGAATCTGCATCCTCCTCATACTGTTCGCTGACCTGTTCAAATTCCTTGTACTCTGTCAGCACCGTATCCTCAAGAAATCCGGTCATCTCCTCCAGACAATCCGCCATATTGGAAACTGCCGCGTTGACTGCCTCCACAATTGTGCCGATATCTTTGATCGCTTTGGAAGTCTGATCCGCCAGACCGCCGATCTCTGTCGCAACAACCGCAAAACCGCGTCCTGCCTCTCCTGCCCTTGCTGCCTCAATGGAAGCATTCAAGGCAAGCAGACTGGTCTGCGAAGAAATCTCCATGATCGTACCGGTAAGCTCGTTGATCTTCTCCACTGCCTTCGAACCCTCGATCGCCTCATCCGCCTTAACCTTGACATTGTTGTAAATATCCATGGTCTTCGCACTGGCTGCCACGGTTCTGTCACGCAGATTGCCCGCGCGCTCCATGACCTCCTTGGACATCTTTGCACCTTCTACCGCCATGTTGTTGATGTCGTCCGCGCCCTCCTTGATGACATTGATATTCTCGTTAATTGTCACAGTAGTCGCCGCCGTCTCCTCCATGCCTGCCGCAAGCTGCTCGCTCGTTGCGGAGTTATCTGAACACATATGGTCTACCGTCTGCGTAATCTCCTGCAGACCGTCAACATTCTCTGTAATCTGCATGCTCGCCGCATCAATATCCGCAATCATCTCTCTCAAATTGTTACGCATAAGATGTACGGAACGCGCCATCGCTCCCGTCTCATCCTTGCGGGCGCGCAGCTTTGCACTGTGCGGATTATGTCTGAAATCCATTCTCGCCGTAGCGTCGATTACGCCGGTAAGCTTCTTGATCGGATCGCACAAAAACATACTTACGATATACCCGATCACGATACAGACTACAAGACTTATAACCGAGAGCGGAATCAGCTTTTTCTGCATGTCGCTCACCGGCTCCATAATCTCGTCCTCATCAGCCGACACGACAACGATCTGCCGGCTTTCCGTAATCGCATACGCTGCATACTTCGTGGTTCCCTTGAACTCATAAGTCACAACTTCATTCGCCGGAACCTGCCCGCTCTTTAGCTTCTCCACGACGCCGCTCACAACCTCGTTCTCCACCGGCTGACCGATCTTATCCGCCGTCGGATGATACAGCATCGTTCCATCCGAATCCACCAGATACGCGTAAGAAGATTCTACCCCAATCATCTTAACGTCGCCTAACAGCTGTGCATATTCTTCCTCACTTACCATATCTGCAGGAATCTGGTCCAGCACATCCGCCGACAACTCCGCCATGCTGAGCACATAATTTGCTCCGACGTCCCCTATTGCCTTCTTAGACTCAATACCCGCATTAATCATCACACCAGATACTGCCAATACCACAACAATAATTGTCAAGAGCGTAATCTTCGCCGAAATGGAATGAATAAATGTTACTTTCTCGGTTTTCTCCATTGTCTTCTCTCCCGTTCCCCCATTGTTCTCTCTGTTCGTTTCCCTAATAGAACGCGCAGGAAACTATTTTCTCTGATACTTTCGTACATATATCATTTTAACACAACTTAAGAAATAAGAAAATACTTAATAAGAAAAAGCGTTGACATAGGAAATATGTCAACGCCTTGTAATGGGCAGAGGTGGATTCGAACCACCGAAGCAATTTGCAGCAGATTTACAGTCTGTCCCCTTTGGCCACTCGGGAATCTGCCCATTTGTCAATTTTGTCCTAACAAAAACAGATTATAGCATACTGTCGTCAAATACGCAAGCCCCAAAATAGAAACCGTTTTCCACAAAATATAAAAGCTTTCTACGCCAGCCCGCTTTTCCGGTACGCCCATACAAAGACTGCTGCCGCCGCAATAATATTGCCGCCGATCACTGCCGCGCACTCCGCGCTTACCTGCATATGACCGAGCTGCTCCATGAGCAGGCTCACCTGCTGTGAATAAGTGAATCTCGCCACCTTGCTGATCGTCTCATTAAACATTGAGAGCATCGGGCAGAATGCAAAGACCATCATGACCGGAACGGTCACGCTCGTCGCCGCCATCTGGTTTTTACTCCATGTCCCGATTGCGGCTCCCATCAAAAGCGACGTCAGGCTTCCGACCGCCATCACGAGCAGAAATCCCGGCAATTCCTCTCCCGAGAATCCTCCCCCTGCGGCGATCACGCCCGCGCCGCACATACAAAGCAGCCACACATAACCACCGATTCCGAGCAGATATTCCATGGGTCTGACATTTGACATCAAAAGCACCCGAAGCGTATTCTTTTCTTTCTCCTCAGAGATGATCGACGCCATGCAGGTGAGCGGCGCCATTCCAATATACATTGCTGCAAATAGCTGCGCAAAATAGTGCGGCGGCATTCCTTCCATGTCAACCGAATGCTCCATGATGACTGTCATCACGGGAAACAGTAAAAACTGTATCAATACATTTTTATTTTTCAGCGTGTCCCTGCACTGCTTTTCAAATATCACTGCCACATTTCTCATTTTCAATCTCCTCCATTTTATATCCTCTTTTTCCTGCTGACATTCCTTCCGCCGGCTTTCTTTATCCAAACTTTCTTCCTAATTTTTCCTCATTCAAACTTTCTTCCCGTCAGTTCCATAAAGACGGTTTCCAGATTGGGCTCTGTCGAATGAATCGCTTTGATCTGCTTCGCCTCCAGGTATTCCCGAAGCGGTGCTGCGGCAGAACCGTCGTTGGAAAACTCCACGCATCTGCCGTCGTACAATGTAACCTTCAGTCTGTTCTGATGATTATACTTTGTACAAATTTCTTCCGGACTCCCATATTCCACGATCCTGCCCTCGTTAAGCAGCGCAATGTTGTCGCACAATTTCTCCGCCTCCGACATGTTATGCGTCGTCAAAAACACGGTCGCGCCCCGCTGTCTCTCCTCCTCAATCAGATGGTGAATCTCCGCAGCCGTCGCCGGATCAAGTCCGCTGGTAGGTTCATCCAGAAACAGGATTTCCGGTTCATTCATCACGGCCCTCGCCAGAAGCAGCCGTCCACGCATTCCCTTGGAATACTTTAGAACCAGAAGCCTTCTGTTCTCCCACAGCCCGACACGGCGCAGCACATCATCCACCCGGGTCTGCGTTATCCCGTAAATCTTTGCATACAGACGGAGATTCTCATAACCGGACAGCCTTTCATACAGTCCAAAATTGTCCAGCATCATCCCGATTTTCCGATAGGTTACGCCGTCAAGCTTTCCGCTGTCGCAGCCGAGAATCTCGGCGCGCCCGCTCGTCTGCTTAAGCTGTCCGGTCAGAATCTTTATCAGCGTCGTCTTCCCGGCGCCGGACGGTCCGAGCAGTCCGAAAATCTCCCCGGAAGCCACGTCAAAGCTGATATCACAAAGCACCGTCTTTTCCGCAAATCTGTGCGCCACATGTGCCACCTCAACTGTGTTCTTCCCATCCATGTTACTCTCTGTCATTTTCATTCCCATATCACGCATCCTTCTCCTCCTTCAATCTTCGCAGCGCTTCTTCCATTCTGCGGTTCTCCCTGCGCTCCCTGTACGTCGTCACTGCCATACTGACCCCTGCGCATATGCCAAAGCACAGGAAGAACATCACCCACGGCTCCCACATATCTATCGGGAACCATCCGAATATGAGCACAAATATCGTCATCATCAGAAGTACTGCCGCAAACATACCCGCCGTCCGCCAGACCACGGAAAGTGTTTTTATAATTTCGGTTGTAAAAAATATGAACCGCAGCGCCACGATGCACACCGACACTCCCAAGTATTCAAGCAGCGTTGCGACCGAAAGCCCGTCGCCTCCAAGCGCGAACATGGTCGAGTAATCTTTTGCGCCCTCACCGAAGCACAGGCAGAATATACTTAATACGCTCATCGTAAAGCCGAAAATCTGAAACACCTGACCGATATAAGCAAATATATCCTTTCTCTCTTCCATCTACTTTACCCCCAATCTCTTTTTCAGCGCATCCGCGTACTGTCTGGACACCATAAGCTGTTCGCCGTTCTCAAGCGTCACCCGGATTTTCCGGTTTATGTCCGCCTTCAATGACTTTATGTACTTTAGCTGCACCAGACAGGATTTGCTCGCGCGGAAGAAACCGCATTCCGCAAGCTGCTGCTCCAGCTCATACAGTTTAAAATCCGACTCATAGATTTCTTCCTTCGTATACACAAATGTTTTCCGGTCCACGGCCTCAAGAAAAATGATTTCCCCGACATCCAGCAGATAGATTTCTCCGTCCTTTGCGGCGGTGAGCTTCCTGTCCAGAATCCGAAGCATCGCTAAAAGCTTCTCGATTTCCGGCGTCAGCCTGCTGCACGAAACTTTAATCTGTGTATCGGAAATTTCCGCATCTACATTGATTTCAATCTTCAAACGTTCTCCTCCTCCCCGTCCGAAACAGACCCCGCCGCATCCTGCAAAATCGTGCCCTGTCCCTCGGCATAATAACCGTAACACACCTCCCTGGCTCCCGCAAGCAGCCGTAACACATCCTGCCATATTCATACATGAAATGCCAAAAAGTCCCCGGGAAATTTCCCGGAGACTTTTGATCCCGCATTGTAGCACGCATAACGTCCACAAGCCATTATTTTATATTTGCATCACCCGTCGCCGGGTTGTCGATCAACGTTCCGTCCTCCTCAAAACGTGAGCCGTGACACGGACAATCCCACGTGTGTTCTGCGGCGTTCCACTTGAGCGCGCAGCCAAGATGCGGGCATCGCTTTGTCGTCGGTGTGAGAAGATTCTTCGTTGCCTCCCATCCGTTCACCAAGAGCTGCGGCGTTATCATACTGCGGCTCGGTGAAAACACACCGCTCCATTCATTCTGTATTCCAAGCACCTGATCGCACAGAAGCCGCGCCGCAGCCATAGAGCCTGTCATCCCCCATTTCTGAAAGCCGGACGCCACAAAAAGTTCCGGCGTGCGCGCACAATAGTGCCCGATATACGGAATCCCGTCAAGGCTCATGCAATCCTGCGCTGCCCAGTGGTAGCGCTCTGCGGCATTTGGATAGCACGCCGCAGCAAACTCCCGCAGCTCCTCATAACCGCCCCCGCGTTTACCGGTCCGGTGTCCTCCGCCGCCGACGAGGAGCAGTTCCCCGTAATTGCGGAACGACATCCCCTCTGCCGCCTCGTCCACATACATCCCGCCTATATCTGCCGCATGCTCCAGCGCGATCACATAGGAACGCTCCTGATAGAGCTTCAGAAAATAACTGCCGTGCTTATTCAGAAAAGGGAAATGCGTCGTGACAATGATTTTATCCGCAGAGATTTCCGCGTCGTCGCTCCATGCACGGTGTGGCGCAAGACCCCGGATAAAGGTATGCTCACGAATATTTAAGCCTGCCGCAATGCCCGCCAGAAATTTCAGCGGATGAAACTGCGCCTGGTGCGGGAACCTGATGGCTCCCCTGGCGTCAAGCGGCAGCGGCACGTGCTCTATGAACTCCGCCGGAATTCCAAGCGCATTGACCGCCGTCACCTCCGCCTCGATTTTAGCATCATCCGACAACGTGTATACAAAGGAATCCCTATCCTCGAAATCACAATCAATCTGTGCTGCAAGCCTGCGGTATTCCGCGATTGCTTTCTCATTCGCCCAGAGATAAGCTGCCGCTGCCTCCCTGCCCTTCGTCCGCAGCAGGCGGTCGTAAATCAGCCTGTGCTGCGAGGTAATCTTCGCCGTCGTATTTTTCGTAACCCCGCTGCCGATGGTATCTGCCTCCACAAGCAGATAGTCCACACCGGCAAGCTTTAAGAAATAAGCGCACAACACACCGCACAGACCGCCTCCGATGATCAGTACATCGGTACGAACCGTTCCGTGCAGTTTCTCAAAGCCCGGCAGCCGTACTTCCCTGCTCCATACTGACTGTGACATAGCATTTCCTCCGTCCTGAAATTATTTCAAACCGCATCTATGTCTATAGCTTGCCCGAATCCCTGTATTCCATACTTTAGAACAGGACAAAATAAAAAAAGACAGCCTTTCGATCCGCTGTCTTTTTTAGGAGAAGGTATTTTTACTATGGGGTATAGCAAAAACTATATATAATGTATTGGGGGGTTTTTACGGTTATTATAATACCACGCCCCGTCATTTAAGTGTGCACAAACTTCACAATTTTTGTCTTTCAAAATTATACATTTTGTACAGTACCTTCGAACCAGTTTTTCCTTTATAACAGAAATTCTGCACAATCAGAGTCAAATAATGCTTCAAACTCCTTCTGTCCGATCTTTTCCTTTTCAAGAAGAAGGTTCGCGCAGGCATCTAAGACATCCCTGTTCTCTGCGATTATCTTCTTCGCCTTAAGATAGCACTCGTCAATGATACGCTTAATCTCCTGATCGATCGTGGTCGCAACGCCCTCGCCGTACCCTCTGGTATGTGCGAGATCCCGTCCGATAAACACCTCATCGTCGTCGTTGTCGTAACAGATCAGACCGATATTCTCAGACATTCCGTATTTTGTGACCATCGCCTTCGCCATGCGCGTCGCCTGCTTAATATCCTGCGAAGCTCCCGTTGTAATGTCATCGAAGACGAGTTCCTCCGCCACCCGTCCTCCTAAGGACACAATGATATCCTGCAGCATCCTGCCCTTGGTGTTAAACATATCGTCATTCTCCGGCAGCGGCATCGTATAACCCGCGGCCCCCGCGCCTGTCGGTATGATCGACACCGAATACACCGGACCTACGTCCGGCAGCAGATGAAACAGAATCGCGTGACCCGACTCGTGGAACGCCGTGATGCGCTTCTCCTTTTCGGAAATAATGCGGCTCTTCTTCTCCGCGCCGATTCCGACCTTCACAAACGACTTCTTAATATCGTCCTGTGTAATAAACGCACGGTCATCCTTTGCCGCGGCGATTGCCGCCTCGTTGAGCAGATTCTCAAGGTCTGCACCCGTAAAACCCGCCGTCGTCTGTGCAATCTGCTTTAAGTCCACATCATCGCCAAGCGGCTTATTCTTCGCATGCACACCGAGAATCTCTTCTCTTCCGCCCACATCAGGGCGTCCCACATGCACCTTCCGGTCAAAACGTCCCGGACGCATGATTGCCGGATCAAGAATATCCACACGGTTCGTCGCCGCCATGACGATAATACCCTCATTCACACCAAAGCCATCCATCTCGACAAGCATCTGGTTTAAGGTCTGCTCACGCTCGTCATGTCCGCCGCCCATGCCGGTTCCTCTCCGTCTCGCAACCGCATCTATCTCGTCGATGAACACGATACACGGCGCGTTCTTCTTCGCCTCTGCAAACAGATCGCGCACGCGCGATGCACCCACGCCGACGAACATTTCCACGAAATCAGAACCCGAAATACTGAAAAACGGTACGCCCGCTTCGCCTGCAATCGCTTTCGCAAGAAGCGTTTTACCGGTTCCCGGAGGTCCCACCAAAAGCACGCCTTTGGGGATTCTCGCGCCAAGCTTATTGTATTTCTTCGGCGCACGCAAAAAATCGACGATCTCCTCCAACTCTTCCTTCTCTTCCTTAAGTCCTGCAACACTGCGGAAGGTCACGCGGTTCGCAGGATCGTCCTGCATCATTTTCGCGCGGCTCTTGCCGAAGCTCATCATCCGGCTGCCGCTGCCTGCGTTATTTGCCGCCGCCTGATTGGACATGATGATAAAGAAAATGAACATCGCGCCAAAAATAATCAGATACGGAAGCAGTTCAAGCACCCAGCTCTCCTCGGGCGGATTCTCCACCACATATGCATCGAACTGCTCGCTGCGCAGATACTCTTCCACCTCGCTCACGTCGTTTACCGCAAGCACCTGTGTAGACGAATCCTTGAATGTGATATAAATATTTCCGGTTGGCACCTCTCCCTGGTTTGGAACGATCCTCACCTGTGCCACATCGCCGCCCTCAAGCGCCGTCTCGAACTGCGCGCGCGTATAATTGCTCGCCGCCGTGTTTCCATCCATCCAGTACCAGATACCGATCACAAGCAGTATCAGAAGCAGATAGACGCCAAATCCCCTATAACTACTTTTCTTACTATTCAACTTACTATTTCTCCTTTATTCCTCTATCTCAACAAACCCGATATAGGGAAGATTCCGGTACTTCTGATCGTAGTCAAGACCATAGCCCACGACGAACTCATCCGGAATCACAAAGCCCACATAATCCACCACTACATCCACGACCCTGCGATCCGGCTTATCGAGCAGCGTGCAGAGCCTTAAGCTCTTCGGATTTCTTGTTTTCAAATTCTCCATCAGATAATTTAATGTCCTTCCCGAGTCGATAATATCCTCGATGACGAGCACATTCTTTCCTTCGATGCTTGTTCCCAGATCGTGTACGATACGGACGACACCGCTTGAACTGGTTCCAGAACCATAACTCGACACCGACATGAACTCCAACTCTACAGGCGAGGTGATGCGCTTTGCAAGCTCACAGGTAAAAAATACCGAACCTTTTAAAATACAGATCAGACACACCGGCTCGTCACCGTACGTCTCGCTGATCTGCGCGCCAAGCTCCCTTACTCTCTGCTCTACCTGCTCCTCTGTAAGATGAACATTAATCTTCTTGATCTTCACGATAATTTCCTCCACTCATTTGTACTTCTAATATCTTTGTTGTATGATCATGAATCCTGCAGTCGGCGCTGATGCGTCCGCCGACCACCCACAGAATATGCGCCCCCTCTGCCAGAAGCCATATCTGATTCCTGCGTTCTGCCGGAATCTTCTCACCAATGAAATATTCTTTCAGTTTCTTCCTATGTCCTTCCTCGTCAATGGTGAGATAGTCTCCCTCTGCCCTTCTCCGAAGCCACAAACTACATTCTATCTTATCATAATTTAACCATTTCGTATATGCCTTTTTCGGGATTTTCTGCATTTCTCCGGTAAAATCGAACACACGCAGATGCAGATTTCCATCCGAAAGTGCGACATCGATCCCGTCCTCAGACTGTGCACGCCCTATCATTTCTCTTGTAATCTCATATCCCGCCGGACCGTCCGCCGCCGTCTCCTCCGCCTCTGGCATTCTCTCAATACGGACTCCTCCATAGCAGCGCACCGCCCGCATCCGGTACGGCAGATCGAGCGTACGTCCCACCTGTAGTTCCCACAAACGGAGCACATCCTCTACATGAACGTTCGCAATATCCCGACTGCTGCCCGCAATCCGGCTTAAGACCTGATGAACCGCTTCCTTTTGGATCACAGCCGGATAATTTACAAAAAACGCTTCCTTAAACTCGCAGATTCCCTGACGAAAGCGGCATGTCTCCGCAAGGATCCGCTCCGCCTCCCCCGCAAGATAACCGGATAACTCAAGCATCATTCCTGCAGTCCGCGTTATATGACTCACCGCTTCCTGATTGACCGCCGTAAGCTCCGGAAGCACTCTGTGGCGAATCCGGTTTCTACTGTATTCCGTGTCAAGGTTCGTCGCATCCACCCGGTAGGGCTGCCCGCACTCTTTCAGATACGCTTCAATCTCGCTCCGCGTCACCGCAAGCATCGGACGTATAATAAGCACATTATCATTCAAGCTGCGCATAGGGCGCATGCCGCCCAATCCTTTGATACCGCTGCCCCTTGCCATCCGGAAAAGAACCGTCTCTGCATTGTCATCCGCGTGGTGTGCAAGCGCGACCTTGACCCGCCCCGCTTTGCAGCGCTCCGCGGCGCGCGCAAAGCAGTCGTAGCGCAGTTCGCGCGCCGCCTCCTCCATCCCGATGCCGCGCCGCGCCGCATAGTCCGGCACATCCACCGCAAAGCTCTGGCAGCAGATGCCGCATTCCTCACAGAGCGACGCGACAAACGCCGCATCCTGCCTGCTCGCCTCCCCGCGGATGCCATGTTCCACATGAACCGCCTGCAAAGTATATCTGCATTTACTTTGATATGCGAGCAGCAGCAACAGCATGCATACAGAATCTGCTCCGCCGGAAACTCCCGCGAGTACAACGTCCCCCGGCTCAATTAACTTTTCCTGTTCGATCAGACGATATACTTCCTCTCTCATTCTTCTGTTTCACTCTCCCATGTACCGCCGTCCGCCCTGGAGCGCCTACGCTTTTTCCCAGATGCACGCGGCGAGCACCGTCATATCATCCTGCGCCCTGCCGCCCGTAAAAAGCATGACCCGCTCCATGATCTTCTTGGCAAGAATCCCCGGATTGTTGGTCCGGATCTCCGAAATGACTTCCTGCATCGTCTCCTCCGGCTTTGGCACATGTAAATATTCTAACACACCATCCGTTACCATGACAACAAAATCCCCGTTTCGAAGCGATACCTCCTTTGCATGCATTTCCACCGGAAGACTGGCGCCTACCGGAAGGCTCTCCGACGTGATGCACTCCACCCCGTCCTCCCTTTTGATGAACGTCGCCGCCGCTCCGACTTTATAGAGACGCGCCGTACCGCTGTAGAGATTCATCATACATAAATCCACCGTAGAGTACAGATCACTCTCTCCCTTCATGACCATCGCCGAATTCATCATACGAATCGCCGTCTCGAGCGAAAAGCCTGCTTCAAGGAACCGCTCCACAAGGTCTAACACCATCTCGCTCTCTTTACATGCAGTGCTCCCCGATCCCATGCCGTCTGACAGGCCGAGCAGCATTTCCCCGCGATCCAATTCCAAAAAGGAGAAATTATCCCCGGAAATCTTTGCGTCCTCCTTCTGGACGCGCGCAATCCCCTGCACGCTCCGGTACACGGTATCCTCATACAACAAAAAGTGCGCTGCCTCCTTGGAAATAAAGCTTCTTGCATCTGACGTCGTCCGCATTCTTTTTCCGAGGACATGCGAGACTACGGCAAGAAATGTCTTCACTGCAATACAGCCGCCAAGCCTGCTGCGCAGCGTCGCCTCAACCTTGAGTCTCCCGTCCACGCCCTCGATCAGATGCATCTCCTCTATCATGATTCCCTGTTCTTTCGCCCGGTATCCGATCTCCGCCATGACATGGCGTTCCTTTGCATCCAGAAGGCGCTCCTCTTTCGCGCAATCCTGCATGATATATGCCATCGCATCGAGCTGCTCCGCGATGACCTGACGGTTTTCCAACAATCTGTTATACCATGCGCGGTTTAGGTTTACGCGCTCAAAGACATGCACCGCTTCCTCGACCATATCTTTACTTTTCCTGCAGTACTGCTCCAACTGCTCCCTTGCCGCTTTCTCCGGCTCGCCGTTATGCCAGATGCCCGCGATCATCTGCGAGAGAATTCCATACAGCGGCGTCGAGTCGCGCTCCCAGCAGACTGCGCACGCTTCGCAGGAAGCGCAGATTTTTCCGGTCAGTTCATTTTGTACCTGCCCAAGCTCGTCCATCGCTTCGCCGCTTCGCTTTGTGCTCATGCTGTGAAATACCTGCGAAAGCCCCTGAAAGGATTCAGCATAGCCCATAAGCCGCTCTTCCCTTCCGCTGTCCGGCATTTCCTGCGGCAGACTCTTTTTCTCCCATGTCAGCAGCGTATGTATTGCGCGGTTCAACAGAATGACCGCACCGAACACAAACGCTCCCTCCAATGCCGCCGCCAGAATCCCCGGCTGATCCTTCCACTCAAGAAGCCCCCCGGCGACCGACAATATCATCGTGGCGATCGCCGCCATACTGCCGGCCATATAGGAAGGACAGCTCTCGTTCGCCCATTCCACCAGCCTGACCGCCCCCATGATAACAAGCAGCGCCACCGCATATTTCACCGCGGCAGTCACCGGCATAAATACGAACATTCCTATGTACATCACTCCCAACAGAACCGGTCCGCTCACCTGCTCCAAATACAGCGCGGCAAAGTACGCCGGCACCAGCGGATAACAGCCCATCACGCTCACACTGCACATCAGACTTCCTGCCATGCAGAGTATCATTTGTCTTGCATTTGCTTTTTTCATCCTTTTTACCTTCTTTCCTTCTTTCCATTTTTCCGGTCAGATTCCGCTGTCTGACCACACATTCCCGCCTCCCGGACAGGGTGAGTCTGATTATAGGTTTGTTCTGCGGAAATGTTTGTCAAAGGAAGGAACGCTTTTTTAAAACTTTTCGCCAAAATCTCTTTTCACTTGTCTATTTCATGGATTTCGAACCAGCTTGAGAATTTTAGGAAGTTCACCTGAATTTTTCACACCATCCCCTCACGGAACATGCTATACTGTCTAAAGAAAGTTCAGGTATGTGCCTGACATTCCATTATGAAAGGAAAACTTAGGAGGATTTACTATGGTCTACACAGCAAATGACGCACGCTATGACACAATGCAGTATAACCGCTGCGGCGCAAGCGGTCTTAAGCTTCCTATGGTGTCCCTTGGCTTCTGGCATAATTTCGGAGACACGGGGCGCTACGACAACATGAAGGCAATGTGCCGCACCGCATTTGACAACGGAATCACGCACTTTGACCTCGCCAACAATTACGGCCCCGCTTACGGGAGCGCCGAGCACAACCTCGGGCAGATTTTAAAGGATGATTTTTCAACTTACCGCGACGAGCTTATCATCAGCACGAAGGCAGGCTATGACATGTGGCCGGGACCTTACGGCGACTGGGGAAGCCGCAAGTACCTGATTGCAAGTCTCGACGCAAGCTTAAAGCGTCTTGGTCTTGACTATGTTGATATTTTTTATCATCACCGCATGGACCCCGAGACGCCGCTCGAAGAGACGATGGGCGCCCTCAACGCGATTGTAAAGAGCGGCAAGGCGCTCTATGTCGGACTTTCCAATTACGACGGACCTACGCTGCGAAAAGCCTGCAAGATTCTAAACGACTTAAAGTGCCCGTTCGTCATCAATCAGAACCGCTATTCCATCTTAGACCGGACGATTGAGGAAAACGGTTTAAAGGACACGGCAAGGGAACTGAAAAAAGGGATTATCGCATTCTCCCCGCTCGCGCAGGGTATGCTGACCAACCGCTACCTAAACGGTATTCCCGCGGACAGCCGTATCGCGACCGACGGCAGGTTCTTAAAGGAATCCGCTCTGACCTCCGAACGCATCGCCCAGATCCGTGCCTTAAACGACCTCGCGGCAGAGCGCGGGCAGACGCTTGCCGAGATGGCGTTAAGCTGGGTGTTAAAGGACGGGGATGTGACGAGCGTCTTAATCGGCGCTTCCAGACCGGAACAGATCTTAGACAACATCGCAATCGTCGGGCATACCTTCTTTACAGAGGAGGAGCTGACCGCAATCGACAATATCGTAATGTAGAAAATGGCACTGCATAAAAAACTCCGGGAAACGGACAACCTATCTAATCCGTCTCCCGGAGATTCTTACTCTTCCTTAAAAATTATCTCATTGTCATAGGCAAGTCCAAGCTTGCTCTTCGCAATGTCCTCTATGTACTCCTGTGACTGTGTATACGCTTCGTACTCACTCAGTTCTTCCGCCCGCGCAGTCTCCTCCTCAAGTTGTGCCTCAAGCTGTTCCTGCTTTCTGGCATACTCCTGATCCTTCTGGTAGACCCTCACGATCTGAATCGTCATGACCGCCACAAATACGACCAAAATCATGCTGATACAAGTCTTGCCTGCTCTGTTATTCTGATTTCTTCTTCGTCTTTTTGCCGCTGCCATGTTTCCCCCGTTTCCCGCGCCGTCTGAATCGGCGCTTCTATAGTTTACATAAACTTATTTTAACCGCTCTGATAAACTTTTTCAATCGTTTTATGAAAAATCGTCCGACTTTTTTTCCGCCCTTACTCACAGGGCGCAGGAAAAATCCCAATATTTTCCCCAGAAATCCCAGCACCTTCTTCCAGACAAGCACGTTCATACGAATGACCAGACGGCTAAGCAGCAGATAGTATATCCCCATCCCCACGAGCAGCCCGCCCAGTGCGAAACCGCGCACCATGCCGTCATTCTCCTGATAAAGCATGACGAATACCGTACCTGTGCAGATCATCCAATACACAAAATCTTCCGCGCCGATCCAAAAATTGCCGTGCGGCACGAGCCGCCTTATGATGCGCAGAATATCGTACAAAAAGAACAGTCCCATTCCCACGAGAACGGAAACTCCTAAAAAGCACGCCTCCTGACTGATCGATTCACTGACTACCATCTATTTAAACAGCCTTCCAAGCAGTGATTCCGCCTGTTTCCCTGCACTCTTTACATCCGAATATGCAAGCGAATCAATTCTTCCCTCGATATCGATCTCACCCTTCTCCAGACTCAGGCGGTTCACGTGCAGATCATGTCCTTTGATCAGAAGCATGCCCAGCTCCGTCTCTAAGAGTATCTCCGCAACATCAAAGGAGAGAACATCCACCACACCGCTGAATGCGCCGCTTCCCCGATTTATCAGCAGGACCTTGTGTGATTTTGCCGTGCTGCTGTTTCTCTCATCCATAGAAAAACCTCCCTCTATCATTCTCTATAAATAATATATTGGGAGGTGTCCTCATTTATGATACATATTCAAATAAATCTTTTGCCTCGTCCTTCTTCGTCGTGTCCTGTATATCCAGCACACGAACCTTGACCGTCTTTGTGCCGAAACCGATTTCAATAATGTCCCCGACCTTGACGTTCACCGACGCCTTGGCAGGCTTGCCGTTCACCGACACACGTCCCGCATCGCATGCTTCATTCGCGACGGTGCGCCGCTTGATCAGGCGCGATACTTTTAAAAACTTGTCTAAACGCATTTTTCCCCTCTCTTTCTTTACTGGCATTTGCCGCAGTGCAGCTCCGGCACTTCGCAGTGCCATCGCGCAAATAAAAAGAGCGGACTTCGCAGTGCGGAATCCACTCTTATAAGCATCTATACAGCTTAGTTAATCATGTCCTTTAAAGCCTTGCCAGCCTTGAACTTCGGAGCCTTGGAAGCCGGAATGGTCATCTCCTTACCAGTCTGCGGGTTTCTTCCTGTTCTCTCAGCTCTCTCGGATACTTCGAATGTTCCAAATCCTACTAACTGAATCTTCTCACCCTTCTTTAATTCCTCAGCAACAACATCAGTAAATGCCTTTAATGCCGCCTCTGCGTCTTTCTTGCTTAACTCAGTCTTCTCAGCCATTGCTGCTACTAACTCTGCTTTGTTCATGTTAAAAATTCCTCCTCTGGATTTTCGATATAAATGATATTCGAGGCTTCTTGAAAATACCTACTTCCTATTTATACTTGTTTTTTTCCCCTTTGTCAAGAAAAATCCCCAAAATATGGGGATTTTCCGCGTTATTCCTTACAGCATTGCATCGATCATAGCATGAACCGCCTGTGACAATGCCTGTGATTTCTCGTCCGCGTCCTCTAAGGAGCTGCCCTTTACGCCCAGATAGAACTTCACCTTCGGCTCTGTTCCGGACGGTCTGACGCATACCCAAGCACCGTCTGTCATCTCATAGTACAGAACGTTGGATGACGGCAGACCTGTCGGCTTTACTGCGCCGGATGCCGCATCAGTAATGGTATCCTTTTTGTAGTCACGGACTGCCGTTACCTTGTAAGCGCCGATCTCGGACGGAGCGTTCTCGCGAAGCGTATCCATGATCTTCTGGATCTTCGCAAGTCCCTCGATACCTTTTAAGGTGATGGACGTCACATCATCCTTGTAATAACCGTAGCGCTCGTACATAGCAAGCATTGCATCCCACAGTGTCATATTCTTCGTCTTGTAGTAAGCTGCGGCCTCGCATAATGTCATGGAAGCAACGACAGCATCCTTATCCCTCGCGTAAGTTCCGGTCAGACAACCATAACTCTCCTCCATGCCAAAGAGATATGTTCCCTTGCCTGTGTTCTCGAACTCAAGAATCTTCTGTCCGATAAACTTAAATCCGGTGAGAACCTCAACCAGCTCTATTCCATAGTATTCCGCAATTGCATCCGCCATATTCGTCGATACGATCGAACGGATAAATGCACCGTCCTCCGGCAGTCCATAAAGCTCCTTGCGCTGTCCGATAACATAATCACCGATCAGGCAGCCGGACATATTTCCGGTAAGGCTGTGATATTCGCCTGTCTTAGAATCCTTGACATACACACCGAGACGATCCGCATCCGGGTCTGTCGCAAGAATCAGATCCGCGTCTACCTTCTTACCGAGTGCAAGTCCCAGTTCGAAAGCCTCTGCCGCCTCCGGATTCGGATAGCTGACCGTCGGAAACTCTCCGTCGGGAAGTTCCTGCTCAGGTACAACATAGACATTCGGAAAACCAAGCTCTTTTAACACCCGGCGCACCGGAATATTTCCTGTACCATGAAGCGGAGAATACACGATCTTCATATCTGCGCCCACTGCGTCGATGCAATCCTGATGCAGCACCAGCTTCTTTAATTCCTCAATGTAAGGATCATCAATATCCGCTCCGATAACCTGATACAGCCCCGCCGCCTTCGCCTCGTCAAGCGGCATCGTCTTCACAGTTGCATAATCCGTCACTGCACGCACCTCATCCATGATTCCCGCATCGTGCGGCGGTGTGATCTGCGCGCCGTCCTCCCAATATACCTTATAACCGTTGTACTCTGGCGGATTATGGCTTGCCGTGATATTGATGCCTGCCGTACAGCCAAGCTTACGCACTGCATAAGACAACTCCGGCGTCGGTCTTAAAGACTCGAACACATACGCCTTGATCCCGTTCGCCGCAAGGCAGAGCGCCGCCTCATCTGCGAACTCCGGCGACATTCTTCTGGAGTCGTATGCGATTGCAACGCCCTTCGCCTTTGCCCCTACTTTGGCAATATAATTTGCCAGCCCCTGCGTTGCCTTTCGCACTGTGTAAATATTCATGCGGTTCGTTCCCGCTCCGATGATTCCGCGCAGTCCCGCCGTACCGAATTCAAGATCCATGTAAAAGCGCTCTTCAATCTCCTTCTCGTCACCGGAAATACTGCGAAGCTCCTCTCTGGTCGCCTCATCAAAATACAGATTATTCAGCCATGCTTCATAATTTTCCCTATATCCCATCTTACTATCCCTCCTGTATATATTATATCTTTATCTTATCTTTGCCGCACTACTTTTTCAAGTACTATTCTTGTTCATTTATGATACAATCCACATTTTCTTAATTATCTTTCAGTTTCAGCAGTGCTTCTACAATTGTGGAGAGGTAATCCGAGGTCCGATTCTCATCTTTCTCCTCCAGGAGTCCGTCGACAATCGCATTCAGTTCCGCCTCGCTGGTCGCGTTCGACACGCTGCCGGATGTGCCTGTACCGCCCGTACTTCCCGTGCTTCCCGCACTGTGGCTTCCTGCGAGGCTTCCCGCAAGTGATCCCGCCTGGGCCGTGTCTGTTGTCGTGTCCGCATCATCCGAAGATTCCGTCTTTGACGTATCCGACCCGGAAGCCGTACTCTGCCCTGTCATTCCGATCACGATCGTCGCCTCCTTCGAATTCACATACAGTTTCTTGCTGTAAGTGTCGTAGGAATCCGCCGTCACCGTCAGTGTGTGAACGCCGTACTGTAGGTCCACCGGGCTGCTGTAGTCCACGACTTTGCCATCGATCTGCAAAATGGCGCCTTCCACATCCACTGCAAAAAGGATACTTCCGAACTTCGGTCCTTCTCCCTTTAAGGTATCAAGATCGAGCACCGTCTGCTGTCCTCTGGCGATTGTGACCTCCGTGCTTCCTCCCCAGCCGTTGTTCGCGACCGCCACGGTATAAGTTCCCTCAGGGACTTCAAGTGACATTTCCGATGTGATTTCTGAGAAAATCTTACTGCCTACCTGAATATAACTTCCGTCGAACAGGCTCGTGTTGGTGAGTTTTAATTCTCCGTGTCCCGTCGTCACAGAAATGGAATAAATCTCCTTGTCGATTCCGATGACACGCAGAGTGTCCATTGCCGTCAAATCGGAAAGCCCAAGCATGCTTCCGTCCGAATTGATAAAGAGTCCCTCCGAATAGGAGTAATTCGTATCTGCAATCGTAAACACGCCCCGCTCCTCGTCGCACGAATACTTCGTGACTCCCGGGTACTCCCACGCCACATCGGATACCTGCGCTTCGAGCAGCCTTCCCTGCATATCCTTCTTGCCGACAGTAATGATCCTGCCCGGTTCAAAATAGGAAACTGTCGCTCGGTTGCCGTATTTGTCGAGAAATCTGGTAGTAACCGAATAATTGTACATATACTGCTTTCCCGAGGCAAGCTGCTTTAAAATCAAACATTCCGACTGCATATCATTGCCTGTAATCAGGAACAGATCCGCGCTAAGCGACGTATGCGCCTGCTCCGCAAGCTCCGTCGTCTCAACTGCCTGAGGATCTTGCGGTGCGCTCTCCTGCTCTGCCCCAGGCTCGCTCTCCCCCGCCGTCTCACTGGCAGGATTGTAATACCGCCCCGTAACAAGCGGGTCTGATCTGCCGCCGCAGCCTGCAAGCATCAGTATACCGAGTATCAATGTCAAACAATGAAATATTTTTATCTTCAAGTGGATTCTCCTTTTATCTGTCAATGTGCACTGTAATTTACTCCGCAGTGCGAACGAGCGTGCAAAGCCCGCTCGTGCGGCAGCTTCGCTGACGTTTGGGCTTTCGCCCTATCAGTTCTCGAAATAATTTACTCCGCAGTGCGAACGAGCGTGCAAAGCCCGCTCGTTCACGGGCTTTCGCCCTATCAAGCCAAAAAGAAACAAACATCTTCGTGCAAGCACGGATATTTGTTTCTTTCCGGCTTGGCACTGCTCAATGCTTACGTGGACATTATACCCTATTTTGAGGTAAAATGAAACAGCATCTCGAGGAAACGTTCTCTGTCGTCTTCCTGCCTTATGAACTTCTCGAGCTTTTCTATATTGCGCCCGGACACCCACGCCTTGTGCGTGTTGTAATAATGGTTCGCGATTTTCCAGAATTTCTCAGGGTATGCGAGGTAGAGATACAGATAGGAAAGTTCCTCCGGCGTAAGCTTCCTCTCATCGTCATACGCCCGGATGAGGTCCATGCCAAGCCCGGTGTTCCAGTTATTCTTTTCCAACATCTTTCGCATGAAGTTCGCGAGATCGCCCACGCGAATCTGATACGCAAAGCTGTCAAAATGAACGATTGCCGTACCACCCTTTACAAACACAACGTTATGCTGATTGTAGTCGCCGTGACAGAAGCCTGTCATATCCTCCGAAGGTTCCATCTCCTTAAGGCGCTCCGTCACGTCTTCCGCTTTCTCCATGAACTTCGCATACTGTCCGAAAAAGAGCATCTCGAACTCATTCTTTTTCTTCTTGGCACGTATGTAATTCTTAACTTTTACCAACTCCCTGTTGTGCTTTTCATAGAGGCGCAGAAGCTCCTTTGAGTCAGAGCGCACGAACCCCGGAATCTCTTCGCGGTAAGACTCTGCCGCATTGTGAAGTTCCGCGAGCTTTCGCACCGCCGCAGTCATGTCGTCGCGGCTTCTGGTGTCACACTCTGCTCCCTGATACGACGACAATAATATATATTTCGTTTCGTCCTCCGCTACGGCGATGGGCGCCCCCTCCTTCGTCCGGGTCACGGTCTCTGCCATAAGTCCCTGTCCACCAAGGTGCGCCAACATCCCCGCCAGAAATTCCGCACGCTCCATAGAGCCTCTATATTCCTTCAAAAGCTTCTGTCCCTCACTGGTGTCACAAATATAACTCTCACGCCCTTTGGAAACAGCTTTCACTTCCAGTTCATATTGTTCCAATACCTGTTCAGGCCGATTATACATGAAAACCCCTCCATACGATTCATCTACGGTCACATCACCGTGTCTATTCATCATATGTGGAGGGGTCCCGATTCATGACCGAAGGTCCGATACGATTTTTATAAGTTCTTCTCTTGTGTTCTTTTCCGGCTCTTCCAACACGATTTCCATAAGCTGCTTTAGCATAGCTCCGATTTCCTTCCCGGGCTCCATGCCAACCGCAATCAGGTCGTTTCCCGTAACCGCAAGTTCCCCTATCGTAAGACACTCCTGCCGCGCAAGGATTTCCTCATACATCCGCTCATACGCGTCGACATAGGCAAGCTTTTCCTCCATCTGATATCCGCTCTGCGCAAGAATATCGGCGCGCTTCACTGCAAAGAGCGCCGGATACTGCCCCATCCCGATCCGATGGATTGCCCTGCGCACACTCCTTTTTGTCAGCTCCGGGTTATCATCGTGCCATTGCACGAGGCGGCAGACACGACCTGTCGTATCATTGTCGAATTTCAGCCGCCGCAGTATCGTGCACGCCATCCCGCTCCCCTCCGCCGGGTGACCGTAGAAATGATCGACTCCCTCCTCATCCGTCGTCCGGCAGACTGGTTTTGCAACATCGTGCAGCAGCATGGCAAGCCGCAGCACTTTATCCCCGGGTACATTACAAAGCGCGGCGAGCGTATGCCTCCCGACCGTATAACAATGATGTGGATTATTCTGCTCCGTCTCCATCATCCGGTCAAATTCCGGCAGAAAAACAGCCGTCAGTCCGGTATCATACGCCGTCTCAAGCTCCCCCGGATTGCCAGACACAAGGAGTTTGACCAACTCCACCTGAATGCGCTCCGCGCTTACCTTCACAATATTTCCCGCAAGCGCAGCGATTGCCTCCCGCGTCCCCGCATCAATGCAAAACTCAAGCTGCGCCGCAAAGCGGACTGCGCGCAGCATCCGAAGGGCGTCCTCCGTAAAACGCTCCCTGGGATCCCCCACGCACCGTATCACGCCGCGCTTTAGATCTCCGATTCCGTCGAACGCGTCGACGAGTCCGTCCGTCTCATTGTAAGCCATCGCATTGATCGTAAAATCACGCCGCTTTAGGTCCTCAAGAAGATTCGAGGTAAAGCGGACCTCTTTCGGATGCCTTGCATCCTCATACTCCCCGTCGATCCGGTAGGTCGTGACCTCAAACCCTTCATGCGCGAGCATGACCGTCACCGTTCCATGCTGAATGCCCGTATCGATCGTAGGGTGAAAAAGCTCTTTTACCTGATGCGGCTTTGCCGACGTTGTGATATCCCAATCCTGTGGCGTCCGCCCAAGCATTGAATCGCGCACGCAGCCGCCCACCGCATAGGCTTCGAAACCGTTCCGGTTCAACGTATTTATTATATAGCTTACTTTTTCCGGCAGTTCAATCCGTACCTTCTTATTCACAAGTTTCTCCTTTAAACACACAAGGGAACGCATGTCTCACACGTTCCCTCGTACTCTTAATATGCTTTTCCCCAATATACAAGCTTATGCGCAGGCTTGCCGCAGCACACGCAGGTGCCCGCGATCTGTTCCTGATCGTGAAACGGCATACAACGGGAAGTTACCGCAAGCTCTTCCTTGATCTTGTCCTCACACGCCTGATCCTCACACCACATACCGCGGATGAAGCCCGGCTTGTTCGCCGCGATGTCGCACAATTCTTCATAGTTGTGCGCATCCCAGATATGTGCGTCACGGTGCGCCTTCGCCCGCTCGAACATCTCTTTTTGAATCGTATCAAGAAGCTCAGGTATCTTCTTCTCAACCTCATCAAGACCGACCTCGATCTTCTCTCTCGTATCTCTGCGGACAACCACGCATTTTCCCGCTTCGATATCCTTCGGTCCAAGCTCAATGCGAACCGGGATTCCGCGCATTTCCTGCTCGGAGAACTTCCATCCCGGGCTCTTGTCGGAATCGTCCAGCTTCGCGCGGCACACCTTTCCGAGACGTTCGCACACATCTTTCGCCTTATCCATCACGCCGTCTTTGAACTGCTGAATCGGAATTACCATTGCCTGCACCGGTGCAATCCGCGGCGGCAGCACCAGACCGGAATCATCTCCGTGAACCATAATGATCGCGCCGATGAGACGTGTCGTCATGCCCCATGAGGTCTGATACACATATTGAAGCTTATTGTCCTTATCCGTATACTGGATACCAAACGCCCTGGCAAAACCATCGCCGAAGTTGTGGCTTGTGCCGGACTGCAGCGCCTTGCCGTCGTGCATCAATGCCTCGATCGTATAGGTCGCCTCCGCCCCCGCAAACTTCTCCTTCTCTGTCTTACGTCCGCGGATGACAGGCATCGCAAGAACTTCCTCGCAGAAGTCCGCATAGAGGTTCAGCATCTGAATCGTGCGCTCCTCGGCTTCCTCCGCCGTCGCGTGCGCCGTATGTCCCTCCTGCCATAAGAACTCTCTTGAGCGCAGGAACGGTCTTGTCTCCTTCTCCCAGCGAACCACAGAACACCACTGGTTATATACCTTCGGCAGATCGCGGTAGGACTGGATAATATTCTTATAGAAATCGCAGAACAATGTCTCCGAAGTCGGTCTTACACAAAGACGCTCCTGCAGCGGATTCAAGCCTCCGTGCGTCACCCATGCGACCTCCGGGGCAAATCCTTCCACATGATCCTTCTCCTTCTCAAGCAGACTCTCCGGGATGAACATCGGCATATAGACATTCTCCACACCTGTCTCCTTAAATCTGCGGTCAAGCTCCTTTTGAATATTCTCCCAGATAGCATAACCCGCCGGACGGATAATCATGCATCCCTTTACCGACGAATAATCAATCAGCTCCGCTTTCTTTACAACGTCCGTGTACCACTGGGCGAAATCTACATCCATCGACGTGATCGCCTCGACCAGCTTCTTATTCTCCTTCGCCATCATCTATCTCCTTTTCATAGCTCTTACTGCCATTGCAAGCAGCTTTCAAGTTGTCTTCCGTGCAAAACCTTCTGCACAACTTTAGATTTTATGATAAATGGTAAGGCTTGTCAATTTCAAACGCAAGATTCTTATGACTTTTCGGATGCCGGAAACCGATCCGGTAAGAACAGAGGCAAAGCCCTTCCCCAGACGGCGTGATATTTTCCTTAAAATTGTACTTCCGGTCGCCCACGATCGGCATGCCCGCGTGCGCAAGCTGCACGCGGATCTGATGATGCCGCCCCGTCTCAAGCCGGATTTTCAGCACCGCGCGCCCGTTCTTCTGCTCTATGACCTCATAGGACAGTTCCGCGCGCTTCGCATCCTTCGTGCCGCACTCTGCTACTGACGACGTATTTGTCCGTCCGTCGCGCACCAGATAATCCACGAGCGTTCCCCATTTCTTCTCCGGCGCGCCGTCCACCAGCGCATAGTAACATTTATCCGCAAGCTTTGCCATAATCTGACGACCGAGCGCCGCTGCCGCCTCCTTCGTCTTAGCGAACACCATCACGCCCTCAACAGGCTGATCTAAGCGGTGCACGACGCCGATGTAGGGCTGCTCGCCCCTCGCTGCCCGGTAATTCTTAAGCAGGCTTTCCATATCCGCCTGCCCCAGCTTCTTCGTCTGCACTGCCACGCCCGCGGGCTTGCGGCAGACGAGAAGATCTTCGTCCTCGTATAGAATTGATAAGTCCATCTCTGCTCCTACAACTTGAACCGATACCCGACTCCCCAGATAGTCTCGATGTACTGCGGCTTATTGGTATTCAGTTCAATCTTCTCACGAATCTTCTTGATATGCACCGTCACCGTTGCGATATCCCCGATCGACTCCATGTCCCAGATCTCGCGGAACAATTCCTCCTTCGTAAATACATGGTTCGGATTCTCCGCCAGAAATGTCAAAAGGTCGAATTCCTTGGTCGTAAACTGCTTCTCCTCCCCGTTGACCCACACACGGCGCGCCGTCTTGTCAATACGGATGCCGCGAATCTCTACAATATCGTTCTCCGGCATGTTACTGCCGATCAGCCGTTCATATCTCGCCAGATGCGCCTTCACGCGCGCGACCAGCTCACTCGGTGAAAACGGCTTTGTGATATAATCGTCCGCTCCCAGACCCAATCCGCGGATTTTATCGATATCATCCTTCTTAGCGGAAACCATCAGAATCGGCGTATTTTTCTCCTCCCTGATCTCTTTGCATATCTCAAATCCATCCACGCCCGGCAGCATGAGGTCAAGAATGAACATATCAAAATCCTCTGAGAGCGCACGCTTTAAGCCGACTGTTCCGTCGTTCTCCGTCTCGACCTCAAAGCCGCTCAGTTCCAGATAATCCCGCTCGAGATCCGCGATCTCCACCTCATCTTCAATAATCAATACCTTACTCATATGGCACCTCCTGATATTTTCGAATCACGAAATACATGACGGTTCCGATCGACTCCTTGCTCGTCGCCCATATCTTCCCACCATGATCTTCGATGATTTTTTTCACAATCGACAGACCGATCCCGCTTCCGCCCGTCGCCGAATTGCGGGACGCGTCCGCGCGGTAGAACCGGTCGAAGATATAGGGAAGGTCGCGCGCTGCGATTCCCCTGCCGTTGTCCTCGATCTCCACCTGGATAAAATCGCCGACATCCTTGATGCGCATGTTGATCTGCCCCTTCTGCTTGTCCAGATACTTGACCGAATTTCCGATAATATTGTTGACCACGCGCTTTAGCTGCTCCGGATCTGCAATAATCAGCACATCCTCGTCCACATAGTTAAAATATCCCAGGCCGATATTCTTCGCCTCAAGGTCAAGCCCGATCTCCTCCACGCAATCATTAAAATAATCCGAGGCATTCAGCTTTGCAAAGTTATACGGTATACGGTTCGTATCGATCTTCGCATACAAGGTCAGCTCATTGATAAGCGTATCCATCTCGTTCGCCTTATTGTAGATCGTCTTAATATACTTATCCCGCTTCTCCGGCGTATCCGCCACACCGTCGATCAGACCTTCCGCATAGCCCTTGACCGCCGTGATCGGCGTCTTAAGGTCGTGCGCAATATTACTGATCAGCGTCTTATTCTCACGTTCGCTCGAAAGCTTCTCCTCCGTATTATCCTTAAGCCGCTGCCTCATCTCCTCAAACGTGCGGCAAAGCTCTCCGATCTCATCGTTACTCTCCACCTCCACCGTAAAATCCAGATTCCCGTCCTTGATATTCTGCGCGGCCACCTGCAGCTTCTTGATCGGATTGATAAAACTCGTATAGATCCAGACTGTGAGCATGACCGCCGTCAGCACGAGAATCATCGCAACAGCGACAAGTCCGTCTGCGATCAGGCTCTTGATCTCCGGCACCGTCTCCTCTAAAATCGTGACAATAAAAATGCTTCCGTCACTGCCGTCCTCACAGACAAAATCAATCTGCTTGATAAGCGCCTGTTCCTCCCCGTCTACATAGACACCGCGATTCGCCCCCTCCTTGGCGCCTCCGTAAGGCGGAAGCTCCGAAAGAAACTCCTGGCTGGTATTCCCACCGACGTAGAGCAGCGCATCCCCCTTGCGCACCACCAGATAAGAATACTTCTCCCCCAGCACCGCGTTCATCTGTGCGAGATAGGCACTATCCTCCAACACTCCGGGATTTGTCTTCGCCTGATCCGCCAGCTTTTCAAAAGAATCCTGTGTAAAACGGCTGAGCAGCTGCATGGAATTGGAAAAATAACTGTAATCATCATTCTCGACGCCGTACCTCTGCTGGATCGCCTTCAACTGAATCTGCTGAAAACCAAACAGCACGCCGATCGCCAAAAGAATCGGAATAAATATGATAATGCAGAAGGAAATAATGATTTTATTCTTGAACTTCATACGATACCCTTCTTGTCCATAAAAAATGGATCATAGAACATGATCCTATGACCCATTATACCATGAAAAGTACAAAAACCTATTTATTTTATGTAAAAATGTCTAAACTTTTCATAAATCACAGCCTGCTGCAAACCGTCACCTACAGGTATTTCTTCAGGATGTCCACCCTGTCGGTCGCCTCCCATGGAAGATCCAGATCCGTGCGTCCGAAATGTCCGTACGCCGCTGTACCACGATAGATCGGTCTTCTTAAATCCAGCATCTTAATGATACCTGCCGGACGCAGATCAAAGTTCTCACGGATGATGGAAACAAGCTTCTCATCCGAAAGCTTTCCTGTCCCAAAGGTGTCCACCATGACAGAGGTCGGCTGCGCCACGCCGATCGCGTAGGACAACTGGATCTCACACTTATCTGCAAGCCCTGCCGCAACAATATTCTTCGCCACATAGCGCGCTGCATACGTCGCGGAACGATCCACCTTCGTGCAGTCCTTGCCGGAGAATGCGCCGCCGCCGTGACGCGCATAGCCGCCGTAGGTGTCCACGATAATCTTACGTCCGGTCAGACCTGCATCCCCGTGCGGTCCGCCGATAACAAAACGTCCGGTCGGATTGATAAAGAACTTCGTCTGAGCATCCACCATCTCCTTCGGAAGCACCGGGTCAAACACGTACTTTTTGATATCCGCATGAATCTGTTCCTGCGTCACATCCTCGTCATGCTGCGTTGAGAGCACGACCGCCTCCAGACGCACCGGTTTGCCCTCCTCATCGTACTCAACAGAAACCTGCGTCTTTCCGTCCGGTCTTAAGTAGGGAAGTGTACCGTCCTTGCGCACATTCGCAAGCTGCAGTGCAAGCTTATGCGCAAGAGAAATCGGATACGGCATCAGTTCCGGCGTCTCGTTCGTCGCATAACCGAACATCATACCCTGATCTCCCGCTCCGGTGTCAAGTTCATCCTTAAGCACGCCCTCCTTCGCCTCGAGCGCCTTATCAACGCCCATTGCAATATCCGGCGACTGCTGGTCAAGCGCGACCATGACCGCACAGGTATTTCCGTCAAAGCCTGTCCTGGCGTCATTGTAGCCGATCTCATTGACCGTCTCCCGCACGATTGCCGGAATGTCAAGCTTTGCCTTCGTCGTAATCTCTCCCGTCACCAGAACAAATCCGGTACAGCTTGCCGTCTCACATGCGACGCGGCTCATCGGATCCTGCGCCATGCATGCATCTAAGATTGCATCGGAAACCGCATCGCAGACCTTGTCCGGATGCCCTTCTGTTACAGACTCTGAGGTAAATAATCTTTTCTCCATCGTATACTCCTTTTTCTGTGTCGTATAAAAACACTTGTGAAAATAAAAAAGCCGCTTGCGAAAAACAAGCGGAAGTGACAAATATAGATGATCAAATCCTCTTATTGTTCGAACTATCACAGATCTCCGCCGACAGGCAGATATTCTAAAAACAGCATTTGCTCGCTCAGGTTGGCACCTTCCGTAGAGGGGTTGCCGTGACTTCACAGATCCTATGTATCTCCATCACTCTGAATAAGAAAATTTACACAATATTGAATTTTCAAATCTATAGTATTACCATATACCCGTTCCCTATATATGTCAAGCTTTTTATTGACTTTCCAGTTTGAAAATCCTATACTATTAGTAGTTGGAACAAATTTACAATGCGAGGAGCTTTACCATGAAAGAAGTTGCATCGTACTACTTAAAGGAAGGAATGGTTCTTGCCCGCAACGTGACGACCCCAAGCGGACAGATTATTTTCAAAAAAGGCAAGACACTTTCAAAACAAGCTATATTACAACTCACCTTCTACAATATCCAGTCTGTATTCATTGAAGGCGAGGAGGAGGACCAATTGGACAGCCCTTCTGCAGTCAAATCATATTCGCAGAAGATCAAGACGTCGCAGAAGTTCCAGTCTTTCCAGATTGACCACACGATTGTCTTAAGCCAGATGAGAGTCTCGTTCGAGGGCTATGTGAACAATGGCATACCTCTGGACACGAAGCTTCTGGTCTCCAAAGTAGAGGAATTATTTGATTCCTGCAAGACCTCCCTGGAACTGTTCAATATGCTGCACAATATGCATTCGTCGGACGACAGCGTTTACGGGCATTCCCTCAACGTGTCGCTCATCTGCCGTCAGATTGGGAAATGGTCGAAGCTGGACGCTGGCGCAGTAGAACTTTTGACACTTGCAGGACTTCTTCATGATATCGGAAAGTTAAAGATTCCTGCTGAGATTTTAAATAAACCGGGCAAATACACCGACGAGGAATACGCGCTCGTCAAACAGCACACGCAGTACAGCTACGATCTGTTGGAGCCGCTTAACCTCGACCCGCACGTGAAGATGGCTGCACTATCCCACCATGAGCGCTGCGACGGCTCCGGTTATCCGAGCGGCTTAAAGAATGACGAGATCGATGTTGTCGCAAGAGTCGTCACCATCGCGGACGTCTACGACGCTATGACGACCGCCCGCTCCTACCGGGCTCCGCTCTGCCCGTTCGAGGTCATCGAGAAGTTCGAGCGCGAAGGCTTGCAGCGGTACGACGCAAAGTTCATCTTAACGTTTCTGAACCACATTGCAAATACTTATCAGAATCACCGGATTCTCCTAAGCGACGGACGGAGCGCGAATATCGTCATGCTCAACAGCAAACAGCTCTCCAAGCCGATCGTCCAGTTGGACGATGGTTCCTGCCTCGATCTGTACACGGCATCAGGCGGATTACATATTCAGGCTGTTTTATAGAAATCGCTTATTTCCTAACAGAGTTAAAAAGCTGCTGCTTCACGATTTTATAACCATGAAAGCAGCAGCTTTTTATTATCCTATAACACCTTTATTATCCTACGACACCTTCAGTGAGAACTTCTGGATATCCTTCTCTGTGCTCACCTTTTCGATTAGCGCACCAAGCTGGGAAAGCTTCTGCTCAAACGCCTCGTAGCCGCGCTCGATGTAATAAATATCATCGACAACCGTAATACCCTCTGCGGCAAGCCCTGCGATCACAAGCGCCGCGCCCGCTCTCAAGTCCGGCGCATTCACGCGCGCACCCGTGTACTGATCCACGCCGCCGATAATCGCAATATTGCTCTCTACCTTTATGCTCGCGCCCATGCGGGTCAGCTCATCAACATATTTAAAGCGGTTCTCAAAGATACTTTCCGTGACCGTGCTCGTTCCCTGGGAAATACCGAGAACGACCGCCATCTGCGGCTGCATATCCGTCGGGAAACCCGGATAAGGAAGCGTCGTCACCTGCGTGTGACGAAGCGGCTTGGATGCAACGACACGTACTGCGTCGTCGAACTCCTCCACCTCACAGCCGATCTCCAAAAGCTTCGCGCTGATCGCCTCAAGATGCTTCGGAATCACATTCTTGACCGTGATATCCCCTTTCGTAGCCGCCGCCGCAAGCATGAAGGTTCCGGCTTCGATCTGATCCGGAATAATCGAATACTCCGTCGCATGAAGCTTCTCCACACCCACAATACGGATCACATCTGTACCTGCGCCGCGGATATTCGCCCCCATACTGTTCAGAAAGTTCGCGACATCTACAACGTGCGGCTCTTTTGCCGCGTTCTCTATAATTGTCTTGCCCTCTGCCATGGCTGCCGCCATCATGATATTGATGGTCGCTCCTACGGACACTTTATCAAGATAGATATGTGTCCCAACCAGCCTGTCGGCAGAAGCCATCACAAGACCGTGTTTGATATCAACATTTGCACCCAGCGCGCGGAAACCCTTCATGTGAAGGTCAATCGGGCGGCTCCCGATATCACAACCTCCGGGGAGCGCAACCTCCGCTCTCTTGTATTTGCCGAGCAGTGCGCCGATCAGATAGTAGGACGCACGAATCTTGCGGATATATTCATTGTCAACATTCAGATCCCGGATAAACGAACCGTTGATTTTGACCGTATGCGCGTCTATGCGCTCGACCTTCGCGCCGATCTCCTGTATCGCATTGAGCAGGACGTTCGTATCTCTGACATTCGGGACATTTTCTATTGTAACGGTCTCATCCGTCATAACGGCAGCGGATAAGATTGCCAGTGCCGCGTTCTTGGCACCGCCGATTTCCACCTCACCGACCAGCGGATTCCCACCTTTAATCACATACTGTTCCATCTCACACCTCTATGAACGCTTTCATACAAACACGTAATTATAGTAGCTATTCTATGTTTTTGTCAAGCAGTTCTTCGCTTTACAAGCATCACTTTTTTTATTATATCACAAATACCGTCATTTTGTATACCGGACAACTTTTTCCATCTTAATAACTGATGTACTTCAGAGGATCGACGGCAGAGCCGTTGATGTAGATTTCAAAATGTACATGCGGTCCTGTGGAACGTCCCGTATTTCCGCTTAAGGCAATCGGCTCCCCCTGCTCCACATGCTGTCCCACGTGAACCAGAAGCTTGCTGTTGTGCGCATACCTGGTCATTCGTCCATCAGGGTGCTGGATCACGACGTTATTGCCGTAACCGCCGTTATAAGACGCCTGAATGACCGTTCCACCGCAGGATGCATAGACCGTCGTGCCGACCGGACACGCCCAGTCAACGCCTTTATGCATACGCCCCCAGCGTCTTCCAAAACCGGATGTGTATCTTCCTCCCGAAATCGGCTTGATGTATGTCGGCGGTATAATCGTTCCCCGCTCGATGACCGCAGCCTGCGATTCCACCATGATATTCTCGTGAAGCAGGGTACGGTTCGTCTCCACACCGTTCTCGTAGACCACGACGTCGTTTCGCTCACGGTGTCCCGTCGTTCCCTCCTGATGTACAACTTCTTTTGTCGTATACCAGGAGTCATTCTCCATAATGACAGGATCCGCCGTGTAATCTTCCTCGTATACCTCACCTACTGTGAGCCGTATCTTAAGATCCGGTTCCGGAACTGCGATAATCAGCTCCTGCCCGTCGCGGATCATTACATCCGAATTCTCAAATCCGTTTAACGCAACAATCGAAGAAACCGTCGTATCGTGATCCATCGCGATCACAGAGAGACAATCACCGGGTTCCACTACATATATTTTATTCGATTCTTTCTCTTTGGTTACTTCTGCGACCTGCGTATCAATATCCGAGATCCTGTCTGCGTCGACATAATTCTCGAACACTTCCACACTCTCGATAAACTCCATACCGAGAATGCCGTTCTCATATCCGTTATCCTTTGGATTTGCAAAAGCATACGCCATCGCATCGGAAAGTTCAGCAGTCGCACCCGCAAGCACTCCGTCCGCCGCCACAAAAGCCTCTTCTCCCGCGCCGGAGAATTCCGCGCTCACGCCTGCAATTCCCCCGTTCACAGATATATCTCCTGCCGCCTCCTTTGCGGCATCATCCTCTCCCGCGGCTTCGTCCTGGGTAATCTCACTTTCCGTCCCGCTCTTAGCCAGCTCGGCATTCAATATTCCGCTGATATGGGAATCGCTCGCATAAATAATCGCCTCATATGCATTCTCCCCGTCAAGCGGCGCCTTTACCTTATTCAGAAATGTCTCTACATCTGTCAGTGATGTAAAATTCGCGCGATACTCTTCAATTGCCACCGTGTAGACGCGTGTCTTTCCCTGCGCTCCCTCTTCTCTAAGGATTCCCTTTACTGCTTCCTTTAATTCATCTTCCGACAGTAAACCGGAAAAAAGTTCCCGGCTGCTCTCCGCGTTCCAGTCTATCTCACAGCTTATGCGCTCCCCCGTCTCATTAGACAATTCGCGTCTTGCCTCTTTTATAACATAGTCCATGTCCACCCGCTCGGAGACACAGCCGATTGCATTCCCGTTGACGCTGACGCGCTGATATGTCTGTCCGATCGCAGTTTTCTGCGAAACGCCGAGAAGTATTATGATTGCGGCAGCCCCGCCGGCAACTGCCGCCTGCGCAGCCGCCTTTTTCGTAATTTGTATTTTTTTCATTGGAAACGTTCCTTCAATTCCAAAATTTTCTCAATTGTCTGTTCCACGTTCAACCGCGCCTCCTCCACAATGACGTCCGCGTATTTCTCATAAAGCGGTCCCCGTTCCTCGTAGAGATCCCGAAGCGTCTGCCCTTCCTTTAAGACCACGCCGCGCCCCTTGATATCACAGAGACGCCGCTCCAACTCCTCATAGGGGAGCTTCAAATAGAGAATCGTCCCAATCTCTCTAAGATGCGCCATCGCTTCCGCACCGTAGACAACGCTCCCGCCTGTCGCTATAATAGCATGCTCCACACAAATGCTGCTGTTGATGCGGTTCTCCACCTCAATAAAACCCTCGGCGCCGACTTCCTCTATGATCTCACAGAGCAGCTTTCCCTCTTTCTCCTGTATTACCAGATCAGCGTCCACGAACTGGTAGCCCATCACTTTTGCAAGTACTACCCCGATCGTGCTCTTTCCGACGCCCGGCATTCCAATCAGTATAATATTCTTCTTCATATGAACTTTCCTCACATTACTTTCTAGCATACCATATTCTGAAGCTATTTTGCAACTTCCTTTGCCCGGCGGAACTTTTCTTTGCCCGGCAGAACTTTTCTTTCTATAATTCTTTATCCATTTTCGCCGCGGCAGCGTCCGCATTCTTTTTCCCGCGAATGTAAATATTTGTAAAAAAATTGTACCACTACGCCCGCCGTTTGTCAGCATTTTCTATGAATAAACAGTGCGTCCGGCGAGCTTACCGTTCATCTTCAACACAGCAAAAAGCGGGATGCATCTGCATCCCGCTGTACTGTACTTTATATTACTGCTCTGTCGCATTCTCCGTGCCGAGGCTCTCCGTCTCCGTTGTCTCTACAATCGTGGTGAATAAGTTGTCGAACTCGACCTTCGCCCACACCTTCTCTTTCACCGTCCAGGTATGCTCCGCTTCCCAGCCTGTCAGGACTTCGCTGTAATGGTCACTCCGGCGCTGGTCAATTAAGCTCTGTCTCGTCTTCTCTGTCTCCTCTGCATCCGTCTTCGCATCCAGACGAAGTACGTAATACGCGCTCTCGGTATCGATCACATCCGACACTTCGCCGTCCTTCATGCCCTTAAGCGCAGTGAGCACAGCTTCATCGAGCGTATCGTTGTCTGCAGTAAAAGTTCCGGTTAACACACTGTAGCCATACTTCTCCGCCGCGTCCTCAAGCGTTCCCGCCTTCGCTTCCGTATCGAACATACCCACCGTGGAAGCAAGTTCCGTAAGCTCTTCCTCCGTGTACTCTGCGGAATTGCCGTTTGCATCCGCATAAGTGGTCTTGGAAATTCTCGCGTAGCTGTATGTCCCGGTGTTCGCCTCTTCGTCGCTGATATCCGTATCTGCCTCCGCGGCAATCGCATCATGCATCCTGCTCTGAATCGTCGCCAGCGTGAGATACTGCTCCACCGTCTCTTCGTCCGCGCCAAGCGCTTTTAACGCTTTATCGTCATTCGCTGCAAGGAACGCCGCCGCTGTATCCGCAATCGCAGCCTTGTCAGCATCGCTTAGTTCCACATCGTATTCGACCATGTGCGCTTCCAGCGTATACATATCAAACAAGGTCTGCATCACGCCTTCCTTGACGTTGTCCTGCATCGTCGTTCCGTCTCCGTACATATCGGACGACCAGACTTCCTCGCCGAAATAAGCCACATAGAAATCATCATATCCCGCCTGCCGCAGGCGCGCCGCGAAATTCGCTACGCCCAGCGGTATCTCCGTCTCGTCAAAGGTCGCCACCGTCTCGTTTTTATCCAATCCACATCCCGTCAGCATAGACACCGCCATCACACCGGCGAGTACCGCTGCGGTCCATCTTTTTGTTCTCATATGTTCCTCCCATTTATGCCTGTCTCTTTCCACGCACAGGCTCCGCTGCTTTCATCCGCGCATTCTCTCCCGCGGACAATCCTGCTCTATTATAGTGCTTTTGGAGAAATGACGCAATATATTTCATATTTTTTTCACAGTCAGGACTGCGCTGCGGCGGAATTGCCTTCCCCGCATTCCTCTGTCAGAAGGGACTTCGCGTCCGAAAGGAATTTCTCGAGGACCTCTTTCGCGTCCACATGCTTATCGCGTGAATTCTTTTTCAGATGATAAGTAAAATACGGAGCTTTCGCATCCGCCGTAAACGTCACGGACGCCCCCTGTGCCGCGACGAACTCCGGAATCTTCGCCACATTGATCCCCGCCTTCTCATAGAGCGTAAACCGAAGCGTCTCTCCTTTCTGCGCCACCTCCGTAAAATAGACGCTGTGCGCCATAGATTTCACCTTTGCGATATAAAGAAGATTTGCGACAGACTTTGGCGGATCGCCGAAGCGGTCTATCAGTTCCTCAAGCATCTCCTCCGTCTCCTCTTCCGTCTCGATTCCGGCGATACGCTTATAGATATCAAGCTTCTGAAATTCATTCGGAATATATCCCATCGGAATATACGCGTCGATATCAATGTCGATAGAGGTATCAAAGCTTTCCTGCACCGCAATCCCCTTCGCCTCCTTCACCGCCTCGTTGAGCATCTTACAGTAAAGGTCGTAACCGACCGCCTCCATATGTCCGTGTTGTCTTTCGCCCAAAAGGCTGCCCGCCCCCCGGATTTCCAGATCGCGCATCGCGATCTTAAAGCCGCTGCCAAGCTCCGTGTACTCCTTGATTGCCGACAGACGTTTTTCCGCAACTTCCTTCAACATCTTATCCCGCTTGTACATCAGGAACGCATACGCCGTCCGGTTCGATCTTCCCACGCGCCCGCGGAGCTGATAGAGCTGTGAAAGCCCCATGTTGTCCGCATCGTGGATAATCATAGTGTTGACGTTCGAGATATCCAGCCCCGTCTCGATGATCGTCGTAGACACGAGCACATCGATCTCACCGTTGATAAAGCGGTACATAATATTCTCCAACTCCGTCTCTTTCATCTGCCCGTGCGCGTAGGCGACATTTGCCTCCGGCACAAGCTCTGCGATCTTCGTGGCGACGTCCGCGATCTCACGCACGCGGTTGTATACATAATACGCCTGTCCGCCCCGGGCAAGTTCTCTGGAAATCGCTTCCCGCACCAATTCTTCATTATATTCCATGACATAGGTCTGAATCGGCACGCGGTCCATCGGCGGCTCTTCCAACACGCTCATATCACGGATGCCGATAAGACTCATGTGAAGCGTCCGGGGAATCGGCGTCGCCGTGAGCGTCAACACGTCGATATTCGTCTTTAGCTGTTTAATCTTCTCCTTATGCGTCACGCCGAACCGCTGCTCCTCGTCGATAATCAAAAGTCCCAGATCCTTGTACGCCACATCCTTCGAGAGCAGGCGGTGCGTTCCAATGACGATGTCCACCTGTCCCTTCTTAAGCTGTTCCACAGTCTTTTTCTGCTCCGCGCTGGTGCAAAAGCGGCAGAGCAGATCGACATTCACGGGAAAATCCTTCATGCGCTGCACAAAATTGTTGTAGTGCTGCTGCGCCAGAATCGTCGTAGGCACTAAAAACGCCACCTGCTTGCCGTCCTGTACCGCCTTGAATGCCGCGCGGATGGCAATTTCCGTCTTACCGTAACCGACATCCCCACAGATCAGGCGATCCATGATCTTCGTGCTCTCCATATCCTGCTTGGTCGCCGCGATCGCCGCATCCTGATCCTCCGTCTCCTCAAACGGAAACATTTCCTCAAATTCCTTCTGCCAGACGGTATCCGGTCCGAACACGAAGCCTTTCTCGTTCTGCCGCACGGCATAAAGGCGTACAAGGTCCTCCGCGATCTCTTTGACCGCACCTTTGACCTTCGTCTTGGTGCGGTTCCACTCCTGTCCGCCGAGCTTATTAAGCTTTGGCTTTCTTGCGTCCGCCCCGGCGTACTTCTGAATCAGTTCCAACTGTGTCGCGAGAATGTAAAGATTGCCCCCGCCCGCGTACTCGATCTTGATGTAGTCCTTGACGGTCTTATCTACCTCAATCTTCTCGATCCCTCGGTAGATGCCCAGCCCGTGGCTCTCGTGCACGACATAGTCGCCGATATTTAAGTCGGTAAAGCTTGCTATCTTCTCACCCTCGTAGGTTCGCCTGTGCTTTTTCTTTTTCTTTCCACCCCCGAAAATATCACTCTCGGAAATCACAACGAACTTTAGCATCGGGTATTCGTAGCCCTTCTTCACCTTGCCGTAGCCCGTCATAATCTCCCCGTCTTTTACCTCATGATCGAAGTCCTCCGTGTAAAAGGCGCTTAACCCCTCATCCATCAAATCCTCCGCCAGACGCTTGGCACGCGTCCGCGATCCGGACAGAAGAATCACGCGGTAGCCGTTCTTCTTATAGCGCGCAAGATCCTTCACCAAAAGTTCAAAGCTGTTATTGTAAGGATTGACCGTCTTGGATTGAATCTGGATACGCGACGTAATCTCAAGATGCGGATTCTTCATATCGAGCGCCACAAGAGAAATGCATCTGCGTCTCGCAAGCTTCGCCAGAATCTCCTTGTAGGAGAAAAGTTCTCCCATCTGCCCCGGCAGGATATATCCCTTTTCCAGACGTTGTTTCATGCTCTCGGTAAACTCTGTCTCCGTCGCAATCCCCCGCTCAATGCCGCGCGGCGTCTCATCCAGAAAAACCAGCGCGTCCTCCCTGTCAAAGTAGTCGAGCAGCGATACGCGTTCTTTACAAAAGTAGGATAGATACGCGTCCAGACCTGCGCTGATGCCAAGTTCACCCGCTTCCTCCGCAATCTGTTCTGCGGCAGACTTTACACGGTACGCCTCCTCTGTCTTCATCTCCCCCCGCAGCTTCTTTGCCACGCTCTCTGCCTCCGCCATGATGCGCTCGATTCCTGCCGCGCGCTCCTCCTTTGTCAGCACAAGTTCACACGCCGGATAGATATGCACCTCCTCAAGATTCTCAATCGAACGCTGGCTCTCCGCGTCGAACGAGCGGATCGAATCGACCTCATCCCCCCACAGTTCAATGCGGAACGGATTGTCCTCCGTCAGCGGGAACACGTCAATGATGCCGCCGCGCACCGAAAATTCCCCTCTGGTCTGCGCTTGATAGTTCTTCTCATATCCAAGCTCTGCCAGGCGCTTCGCAAAATCCGACAGTTCTACCGTGTCTCCGACAGAAATCCGCTGCACCGCTGATTCAAATCTGCCCGGCGCAGGCATCGGATTCATCAGACCGTCAAATGTCGTCACTATAGTGCATGCCTCGCTCTCCAACATCAGCTTTAATGCATTGATACGCTCCGCCGTCAGCACGTTTCCCCGGATATCCGACTGATAAAATAAGATATCCTTTGCCGGGTAATACGCCGTATTCTTATCAAAGAAGCTATATTCCTCCGCCAGTTCTTTCGCTTTTTGCTCATGAAAAGTGACAATGATTCTGTTTCCAGAACCATTGCCAATGCTGTACATCATATGTGATTTTGCCGCATCAATGCAGCCTGAAATCTGGAGAACACCGGAAAGCTTCGGCAGCGCCGCCGCAAGATCCTCAAACTCCTTCAGCCCCATCATGGGTTCCGTGAACGTCTTCATGACTCCTTCTCCCGCTTCTTCCCATTATAATCATTCATCGCCTGATCCGTCTCATCCCGCAGGATCATCTCCGCGGCTGATACTGCATCGGGGATGGCAAGCGCAAACTGCTCCCTGTCCTCGCCGTTCATACGTCCCAGCACATGATCTGCAAGATCCCATCCCTTCGGCTTCTCCCCGACGCCTACTTTGATACGCTTAAAATCCTGTGTTCCGGTCAGCGCAATAATATTCTTGATGCCGTTGTGCCCCCCCGCGCTTCCCTTCTTGCGGATACGGATATTGCCCGGCGCAAGGCTGATGTCGTCAAAAATGACGAGAAACTCCTCCTTAGGGTCAAGCTTATAATAATTCAAAAGCTCTGCAACGCTCTCGCCGCTTAGGTTCATAAACGTCTGCGGCTTTGCGAGCACGACCTTCTGCCCCTCGATGACACCTTTCCCGCAGAGCGCTTTGTGCTTTTTCTCACTGATACTGATATTATATTTATCCGCGATGGCATCCATGACATCAAATCCCGCATTATGGCGCGTATGCTCATACTGTCTGCCCGGATTGCCAAGACCTACGATTAAAAACATCGTTTTCTCCCATTCTCTGTTATTCGCCCCTGCTATCTGCGCCCGCATTTCTGCGGCGAATCACAGCCGTTGCCGCTTTTAGCTGCTCCGGGTCGTTCACACCCTGAATGTCTTCGGGATCATCCAGTGCGAACGCATCTACCTTCAAGCCCTTCTCCTTGATAATTGTAAGCGTATCCGGCAGATAATATTCCCCCTGCGCGTTGTTCGGCTGTAGTTTTTCAAGCGCTTCTTTCAACTCTTTTGTATCGAAAATGTACATGCCGGAGTTGATCTCATGAGACTTAAGCTCCTGCTCCGTCGCATCCCTGTGCTCCACACTTTTCACAAAATCACCTTCCGTATCGCGGATAATACGTCCGTATCCGGTCGGATCTTCAATCATCGCCGAGAGCACCGTCACGGTATTGCCGTTCTTCACATGATGCTCCTTAAGGCGCATCAGTGTCTCCGCCGTAATGAGCGGTGTATCCCCGAACAGAATCAACGTTTGGCCCCCATCCCCGAGGAAATCCTTCGCGCATTTCACCGCGTGTCCTGTCCCAAGCTGCTCTTCCTGCAGGACAAATCTGACGTCCTGATGAAGAATCGTCTCACGGACGACCTCATATTTATAACCGACCACGAGGCATATCTCCTCTGCGCCTGCGCCTCTTGCTGCCTCGATTGCATAATCGACAAGACATTTATCCTCGATAGTATGTACGACCTTCGGCAAGTCGGATTTCATACGTGTTCCTTTGCCCGCCGCAAGTATCACTGCTTTTAACTGATTCATCATAACCTCCTGCCGCCCGTTTGTAATTGACGATTTCTGGCATTTTTTGTTTTCTGTTGCTCTAAACCCACGTACCATTTTACAGAAGTTTTCAGAATTTACAAGTGTTTTATGTCGGGAATCCATACGCGCACAAAAGGGGACATCCTAAGACATCCCCTTCTGCAATCTTGCTATCCCCTTAATTCTTCCCCTATTCTTCCGCTTCCAACGTCTCCTGATAGCGGTCTAAGATCAGCCGCTGAATCCGCTCTCTGGTATCCGAATTGATCGGATGCGCAATGTCACGGTATTCGCCGTCTGCAGCCTTACGGCTCGGCATTGCGATGAACAATCCCTTATCGCCCTCGATTACCTTAATGTCGTGAACCACAAATTCCTCATCAATAGTAATCGATACGACTGCCTTCATCTTACCTTCTTTTTCAACTTTTCTGATTCTCACGTCTGTAATCTGCATAATCTTATGTCCCCCTTTATGGCTAGCTTAAAGTACATATCTCTCGTTGTTCTCAGAAATAATCTTGATTCCGTTGTCGCCGCAGTAGTAGGTATTCGCCTTCAGCGTATCCCTGCTCTCAACGATACAATTCTCAATGTGGGTATTATCTCCGATATATACGTCGTTGAGAATGACGGAATTCTTAATCACGCAGTTCTTTCCAACGAATACCTTCTTGAACAGAACGGAATTCTCCACCTTGCTGTTGATGATACAACCGCTGGCAATCAGGCTATTGTGCACTTCGGAGCCAACATTGTACTTCGCAGGCGGCAGATCGTCCACCTTGGAATAAATCTTCGGCTCATCCTGGAAAAAGTACTTGCGCACCTCCGGCTTAAGGAAATCCATATTAGTCTGATAATAGGACTCTACCGTCGCGATGTTGTTCCAGTATTCCTTCATCTTGTAGCCATAAATCTGCTTCATGTTCTTGTAGCGAATCAGGATATCCGTAACAAAGTCCCAACGCTCCTCATCCGCGCTGCGCTCTAACATCTCGATCAGCTGTCTTCTGCGCACAATGTAAATGCCTGCGGATACCGTATTGGACTTCGATACCATCGGCTTCTCCTCGAACTCGATAATCTTCGCGTCCTCGTTCATACGGATCACACCGAAACGACTGACATCCTCACCCGGCGCCATATCCTTGCACACTACCGTAATATCCGCCTTCTTCGCGATATGATAATCCAATACCTTATTGTAATCGATCTTATAAATGCAGTCGCCGCTGGTGATGATAACATACGGCTCATGACGCTTCTTTAAGAAGTCGATGTTCTGGTACATCGCGTCCGCTGTTCCCCTGTACCACCAACTGTTGTCGACAGTCACGGTCGGATTGAATACGAACAGACCTCCCTGCTTTCTTCCGAAATCCCACCATTTGGAAGAGCTTAAATGCTCGTTTAAGGATCTCGCGCTGTACTGTGTGAGCACTGCTACTGTCTGCACATGGGAGTTGCTCATATTGCTGAGTGCAAAGTCGATGCTCCGATAGCTTCCGCCGATCGGCATCGCTGCAATCGCTCTCTTATTGGATAATTCCTGCATACGGCTGTTATTACCACCAGCTAAAATAATTCCTATTGCCTTCATACTGAGTCACCTGCCTTAATAATTACTTCACCGCTCTCAAGAATTCCATTCGGATAGTCTTCCTTTTCCGTCGTCCCGGAAATCGCAGTATTCTTGCCGACCTTGACACCATCCGGTATAATCGAATCCTCACCTACAGTTACCAATCCAAACGAATAGATGCTCGCGTTGAGCTTATTCGGCGCCTCTTCTCCTACACCAAGCGTAACGCCTGCTCCAATCTGGCAGTTCTCCGCAATGATCGACTTGTCAATCACGGTATTCTCACCGATTGTCGTGTCCTTCATGACGATAGAGTCACGGATCACGGCGCCCTTGCCGATAGTGACGCCCGCTCCTACGACCGAATTATGTACTTCGCCGTATACCTCTGTTCCTTCTCCGATAATGCTCTTCTCCACGATGGAGTCCGCGGACAGATACTGCGGCTCAATAATATCGCTTTTCGTATAAATCTTCCAGTATTCCTCGTAAAGATTGAACTCGGGAATCAGGTCGACCAACTCCATATTCGCTTCCCAATAAGAGCCAAGTGTTCCGACGTCCTTCCAGTAACCGTTGTACTCATATGCAAAGAGACGCTTGCCTCCCTCATGGCAATACGGGATAATATGCTTACCGAAATCGCATCCGCTCTGATCCTTCATCGCGTAGAGCGCTTCCTTTAGCACATCCCAGCTAAAGATATAAATCCCCATTGATGCCAGATTGCTGCGCGGCTCCGCAGGCTTCTCCTGGAAGTCCATGATCTTCTTATTCTCGTCTGCAATAACAATACCGAATCTGCTTGCCTCCTCAATCGGCACAGGCATCGTCGCAATTGTTACATCTGCATGGTTCTCCTTGTGGAAATCAAGCATCACCTCGTAATCCATCTTATAAATATGGTCGCCCGATAAAATCAGAACGTACTCCGGATTATACTGCTCCATATAAGTCATATTCTGGAAAATCGCGTTGGCAGTTCCGGTATACCATTCACTGTTATCGCTCTTCTCGTATGGCGGCAATACGGTCACACCGCCACTGTTTCGATCCAAATCCCACGGAATACCGATTCCAATGTGGGTATTCAGACGAAGCGGCTGATACTGCGTCAGTACCCCGACAGTATCAATTCCTGAATTGATGCAGTTGCTGAGCGGGAAATCAATAATACGATACTTTCCTCCGAACGCAACTGCCGGTTTCGCAACTTTGGCAGTGAGCACGCCCAGACGGCTGCCCTGCCCACCAGCTAATAGCATAGCTATCATTTCTTTTCGAATCACGTCCATCACCTCTCGTCTTTCTAGTCAGTCTATTGCTCCTTGCATCATAAATTATACCATAGTCTTTTACGCATGTACATCATTTTCCACAATTTTCTTGTGCGTATCTACCATTTTTTGACATTTCGCACAAAGATGCCCGTTTTTTTCGGATTATTTCCTTTTGTGTCGAAAAGATTTTATCCCAAAAGAATTTGCAAATTAATAATATAAGGTTATAATTAGCATTGGCATTACAATTAATTTACAAAACAGGCAGGTATGATTATGTATAAAATCAATTTTAAGGAACCCATACATATCCATTTCATAGGGATCGGCGGAATCAGCATGAGCGGTCTTGCCGAAATACTCTGCAAGGAGCATTTCACGGTGTCCGGCTCCGACGCAAAGGAGTCTGAGCTGACAAAGCACCTCGAAAGTCTCGGCATTACGGTCGCCTGCGGTCAGACTGCGGACAATATCACAGAAGGCATTGATCTCGTCGTCTACACCGCAGCCATCAGCGAAGATAACCCCGAATTTTCCCGGGCAAAAGAGCTTGGCATTCCCATGATGCCGCGCGCGGAGCTGCTCGGTCAGATTATGGATAACTATCAGAATTCCATCGCCGTTGCCGGCACGCACGGCAAGACCACGACGACGTCCATGATCAGCCAGATTCTGCTCGCCGCAGAGTGCGACCCGACGATTTCCGTCGGCGGTATTCTAAAAGCGATCGACGGAAATCTGCGCGTAGGCAAGTCCGACTTCTTTCTCTCAGAGGCGTGCGAGTACACCAACAGCTTCCTTCATTTTTATCCGAAATACAGCATCATCCTGAACATCGAAGCGGAGCACCTCGACTTTTTTAAGGATATTCAGGACATCCGCCGCTCATTCCATCAATTTGCAGACAACACCCGGACGGACGGAGCCATCCTTATAAACAGGGAGATTCCGGATTATGAGGAAATCACGAACGGGCTGCCCTCCAAGGTCATCACTTTCGGCCTTGATGCGCGCAGCGAATTCCACCCCGCAGACATCACGTTCGACGAGAAAGCATGCGCGTCCTTTACCGCAATGCACCGCGGCGCTGCCCTCATGAAAGTCACGCTTCACGTCCCCGGCATGCACAATGTCTCCAATGCGCTCGCGGCAATCGCGCTCGCGACAGAGCTTGGTATCTCCTGCGACGTGATCGCTAAGGGGCTGTCCGATTTCGGCGGCGCCGACCGCCGCTTTCAGTACAAGGGCTGTGTGGACGGTGTGACCGTCATCGACGACTATGCGCATCACCCAACAGAGATCCGCGCGACGCTTACAGCCGCGGCAAATTATCCGCACAAACGTCTCGTGCTCGCCTTCCAGCCGCACACCTACTCCAGAACCAAGGCATTTCTGGATGATTTCGCCGATGTGCTCTCGCTCGCCGACGTAGTCGTACTCGCCGACATCTATGCCGCGCGGGAGAAAAACATCTACGGCGTCAGTTCCATGGACATTCTCGCGAAGCTTAAGGAAAAGGGATGCGAATGCTACTATTTTCCTTCCTTTGAAGAAATCGAGAAATTTTTATTAAAAAATTGTATGAACGGCGACCTGTTGATAACTATGGGGGCCGGAGACATCGTAAACGTCGGTGAACATCTGCTCGGAAACTAAGTTATCCACATTATCCACATTCAAATTGGGGAAAACTTCAACTTTTGAATGTGGATTTTTTTGTTTACATAACGCTTTTTTCTCACATCTTCTCCAAACAGCTAATTTCTATTTCCCCGGCTTCCGGTCAGTTTCCATAACTTTCCCCCTTAATTTTCCATGTCGGTTATCCACACTTTCCACACTTCCGTAAAGCCTTGATTTTACTGGATTTGTTGCGAAAAAATGTACTTCTCAATCCGGAATACCTGTGCTATAATTCATCAATGGAACGTGTCGGAGCATGTCTTCACACTTCCGTACTTCGTTATGAAAGAGGGTTATGATTCGTTATGGCCAAGATCACGCTACACAGTGACAATCAGATTTCCGCGACCAGTGTGTCCAACACCTTTATCGATGAATATATGTCCGATGCAAACGGGGAGTTCGTTAAGATCTACCTCTATTTGCTGCGCCTTATGAATACGCCGGAGGCTTCTTTTTCTATTTCCTCCATTGCGGACAAGTTCGGACACATGGAGAAGGATATCAAGCGCGCGCTCGCCTATTGGGAGCGCATGAATCTGCTGCAGCTTGAGTACGACGGCGATAAGAATCTGACCGGAGTCCGTCTGCTGGATTCTGTTTCCAGACAGGCAGACGGCGCAGATACACTGGAGCAGGCTTTCCCGGCTGAATATGAGCAGACCGCACAGCAGCAGACGGCGGCAGCCACAGCGAAGCAGACCGACGCATCCCATGTATGGACAGAAACGGCGATACCAACGCCCTCTGCGCCATCCGTGCCGTCCAAGCGCCAGTACTCCGCAGACGACATTCTGCATTTCCGCGAGGATGAGTCTTTTGCCGATGTATTGTTCATCACAGAGCGCTATCTCGGACGCACCTTAAGCGCCACGGACATCAATACGATTTCTTATCTGTACGATAAGGACGGGCTTGGTTTTTCCGCAGAACTGATCGAATACCTGATCGAAAGCTGCGTGAGCAACAACCATTCCAGCATCCGTTACATAGAAAAGGTAGCCCTCGGCTGGGCGAAACGCGGTATCACAACCGTCGAAGAAGCAAAGCAGGGTTCTCCGGTGCTCGGCAAGACCTATTATAAGGTCATGAGCTGTTTCGGCATCTCGGGGCAGCGTATGCTCGTCCCCTCGGAGATTTCCTTTATCAGCCGTTGGATCAATGAATTCGGCTTTTCCGATGAGATCATTGCTGAGGCGTGCAACCGCACGATGCAGCGTCTGCATCAGCCGAGCTTCGAATATGCGGACAAGCTGCTTGCGAACTGGCACGACGCCAAAGTGCATCATCTGTCCGATATTGTCAAGCTTGATTCCGCGCATCAGAACCAGAAGAAGAACACCGCTGTCGCAGCCACTGCTGCCAGCCCGAATAAATTCAACAATTTCAAGCAGCGCACTTATGATTTCGATCAGCTTGAAAAACTGCTGCTTACCACAGATGTACACTGATTTCCGGAGGATGACCGATGCCCTTAAGCAATTCACAGTATGACGCGATTTTTCGAACATATGACGCGAGACAGCTTCACAATCAGCATGTCTTAGAGGAACGCACCAGGCAGGCATACGCGCAGATTCCCGGTTTAAAGGAAATAGACGACGCGATTGCATCCTGCTCCGTGGCGCAGGCAAGAAAGCTCTTAGACGGCGATTCTGACGCGTTAGAAGACCTGAAACGCCAGCTTGACGATTACCGCAGTAAGAAGGCGGCTCTTCTAAAGGAGCACGGGTTTCCCGCAGACTATTTCACGCCTTCCTACATCTGCCCGGACTGTAAGGATACCGGCTACATAAACAGCAGGCGCTGTCATTGCTTTAAGCAGGCGGCGCTCCAGACGCTTTTCACACAGTCCAATCTCAAAAAAGAAGTTTTGGAGAAAGAGAATTTTGGTACTTTTTCCTTTGACTATTATTCTGCCGACGATATCAATGAAGCGACCGGACTTTCCTCTTTGGCTACAATCAAGGATGCCGTTGCGAAATCCCATCATTTTATCGACCATTTCGGCAGCGAGTTTGATAATCTCTATTTTTATGGCGATACCGGCATCGGAAAAACATTTCTGTCCAACTGTATCGCAAAGGAGCTGCTCGATAGGGGACATTCGGTAGTCTACTTTACGGCTTTCCAATTATTTGATATATTAGGCAAGGACACATTTCAGCGAAACAAAGAAATGTCAGATGCGCGCGAAAATATTTTTGACTGTGATCTCTTAATCATCGACGATCTGGGAACGGAACTTTCCAACTCTTTTACGTCATCGCAGTTGTTCCTGTGCTTAAATGAGCGGATTCTGCGCCGCAAATCCACGATTATCTCCACGAACTTAAGGATGAACCAGCTTGCCGACATTTATTCCGAACGCGTGTTATCCCGGATTTCCAACAGTTACACTGTCATGAACCTTTTCGGTGCAGATATCCGTATTTTAAAACGCTATCATTAATGTATTCAATTAGAGCAATCTATTGAAATAAACCAACGCAACAATTTATATGGAGGAATCATTCATGCCAAATGATGAAAGAAACTTAGACACCATGCCCGACGGAATCCTCGGACTCATCCCGCTCGAAAGCTGCAAAGAGCTTGGTCTTAAGGTCGATAAGTACCTTGTCGGCTGGAGAGAGAAGAGGCAGCACCAGCATCAGGACGATCCGGCATTCAAAGGCTATCGCCGCGACTCCTACATTATTTCTACTGCTGTTCCGCGTTTCGGAACCGGAGAGGCGAAGGGCGTCATCAAAGAATCCGTCCGCGGATACGACCTATATCTTATGGTGGATGTCACCAATTACAATCTGACCTACACCGTATGCGGTCACGAGAACCACATGTCCCCGGATGACCACTACGCCGATCTGAAACGTATCATTGCCGCTGTCGGCGGAAAGGCAAGACGCATCACAGCCATCATTCCTTTTCTCTATGAGAGCCGTCAGCACAAGCGCACCGCACGTGAGTCCTTAGACTGCGCGCTGGCGCTGCAGGAGCTTACCTCTATGGGCGTCGACAACATCATCACTTTCGACGCGCACGATCCGCGTGTCCAGAATGCGATCCCGCTCAAGGGATTTGAGACGGTACAGCCCGCCTACCAGTTCATTAAGGGTATCTTAAGAGATGTAAAGGATCTGCAGATCGACGCCGATCACATGATGATCATCAGCCCGGATGAGGGCGGTACCAACCGCGCCGTATACCTCGCCAACGTGCTCGGACTGGATATGGGGATGTTCTACAAGCGTCGTGACTACAGCAAGATCATAGATGGCCGCAACCCGATCGTCGCTCATGAATTCTTAGGTTCCTCCGTAGAAGGGAAGGACGTCATCATCATTGACGATATGATTTCCTCCGGCGAGAGTATGATCGACGTCGCCACTGAGTTAAAGAAGAGAAAGGCAAACCGCATCTTCGTGGTTGCTACGTTTGGTCTCTTCACCAACGGACTTGAGCGTTTTGATACGGCAGTCGCGGACGGCACGATATACAAGGTCGTTACTACCAACCTTACCTACCAGACGCCGGAGCTTCTGGCAAAGCCGTACTATATCAACTGCGATATGAGTAAGTACATCGCCTACATTATCGACACGCTGAACCACGACAGTTCCATCAGCGATCTGCTGAATCCGTACGACCGCATCCAGCGCCTCGTATCTAAGTATAAAGAAGAACAAAAAAGCAATTAATATGTAAATGCATATGCAAAAGGAGCACCGCGATACGGTGCTCCTTGCTTATGTCAAATACTTATGTATTAGAACAAGTCTACTTTGCCTGAATTCTTCTGATTGATTACATAGTATGCTGCGTAATCTTCCGGCTTCAGATAAATCTGAAGTGACTTAATAGAAGATGCTCTGTGTCCCTCTGCAACAAACTTTTCTTTCGCCTTCTCGATCGCTGCCTCTACCAGTGCGCTGTTACCCTGATATTCAACGTATACTTCCGGCTTTAACTCTTCCTTTGCAGCCTTCTTCGCTGTCTTTGTTCTTGGTTTTCTCTTCTTCGTCTCTTTCACAACTTCCTCTGCCTTCTCAGCAACCTTTGCTTCTGCTTCCTTAGCTGCTGCCTTTGTCTCCTCAACCTTTGCTGCAACCTTAGCCTCTACTGCCTTAGCTGCCGCCTTTGTCTCCTCGACCTTTACTGCTGCCTTGCTCTCTGCAGCTTTCGCTGCTGCCTTTGTCTCCTCAAGCTTTGCCGTCGTCTTTTTCTCCATCATGAGTCTTCTCCTCCTCAAATAAAACAACTACTCACACACTAAAAACTTCTCCATTGCTACTAATGCTTCTTCTTCGTCGCTGCCCTCAGCAACGATGTTCACCGTCATCCCTTTGGATGGGTTGAATGCCATGATTCCCATAATACTTTTCGCATTGATTCGGCGGTTATTGCTCTCTAAAGTAATTTCACTGTCAAATCTGCAGGCAACCTGAACCAATTCTGCGACCGGATTATTATGTTCCTCTGAGACATTTGATACAACTACCTCTTTTCTGCTCATAATCCTCCACTTCCTCTTTTCAAGTACTACTTTTTGAACTATAACTCATCTTCCCACAATTTGCAATACATTGACCTCAAAACTGTTAAAATTTCATGAATTATTTGTTACAATCTTCACTTTTTTATGCATTTTCATTTGCCGATATAAGTGAAAAAGACGTTTCCGGCGTTTGCAAACATTTCGTCGGCATCCGACAGGCTTCGACGGTAAGTCGTCTGGATCATCGGATCATAGATGATAACACTGCTGCTGTCATACCCGACAACGAGCACTGCCTCATCGCTTCCCGTCATCGCGAACACAGGGCTGCCGCAGCTCACGTAATAGAGAATTTCATCCACGCTGCAGCCTGTGAGATCAAGTACACGCACTTCCTTCATGGTATTATTTAAGATACTTTTCGGCGTCTCTCCGCCCTCGATCAACGCGCTCACACTGATGTTAATTCCTTCCATCTCAAGCATGGCATTAATACACTGCGCGATACTTCCCGCTCCCGCATCCTCTGTGCCGACCACGATCTCGGAGGGCGCAGGCTGCGTCGTCTTCCTCGAACGTTTCCACACATATTCCAGATTATCGCCAATGACAACGCCCATGTTCTCATTCGCCGCAACAACCGCTTCCGTGACGTTGTCTGTCGCCAGCACAACATCGCCTTTCACGTAAACATAATAATGTCTCGTGACGCTTTCATCCTTGAGCGCAATGGTTCTATCTTCCTCGAGAATCGTCTCCTTCGGCGTCAGAAGTCTCGGTGCCTTTTCGCTTACCGTGCCTGCCAGCGTAAGCTGCACCTGCTTCTCCTTTTCCTCGCTCGTGCTCGTCGCGATACTTACGAGTTTTCCGGTATCGCCTTCACGGTTCATGATCATATCCTCATCCGCAGATACATACGCCGTACCGTTGTACTGGATGCGCCTTAAATGCATGGTGTAATCATTGATGTCTACGCCGGCCACATAATAACCGTTTTTCTCATATGTCTTAAGTTCCTGCGGTTCTTCCGAAGAGACATCCAGTATCTTGATCCGGTACATCGGAAACGTCACATTTCCCGCAGCATCCTCGAAAATGTCCGTACTTTTCGCGATACCGTACACAAAGTCCTCGCCCATAAAACCGAGCGGCTTGATTGCCTCTCCTGCCGCGCCTGTAATATCCACGCTCTTCTGGCTTGACAAATTCATAATATGAATCGTATCGCTTCCCCTCGCCGAATCTCCTGCCGTATCGATCCACGCAACGCTGCGGTTGGAGGCAGACACCGCAAACGCCTCATCCGTCAGCCCCCTGACCAGTTCCCGCGTCTTTAATGTATTCAAGTTGATACCGTATATTGTACCGTCAACCATGAGAAATAACTCGCCGCCCTCGTTTACATACATGAGCTGCCCCAGCTCCGACTTCATGATCTCATAAGACTTATCCGACGGAATGAATACAAATTCCTCATTCGTATTGGACTGGCTGTCATAATGGTAGACTGCAATTCCGACTTCCCCCTCGTGAATGCCGCGGTTCATATATCCGTAAACAATATAGTCAACGCTGCCCGCCTCGTCGATTCCGACAATTTTAATCTCATGCTCGCCATAATTCTCCCGGCTGTCGATCCCCTCATATCCGCGGAAACCAAATACCTTTGCAAGCGTATTTTCCACGGTATTATAACTCCAAAGCTCTCCCTGCTGCACAAACGCGATACAGTTCGCCGCCTCATTCGTCTTGTACTCCACATCCTCCGAACGGATTCCCAGCTGAATATACTGCTCGTAAATACTGTCATTCTCACCGCGGAAAATCTGATTCATCGTGCGCTCAAAATTAAGCAGATAAATGCGGCTTGTGGTATAGCGCACGCGGTAATACTCCTCCACGTTATAATATTCGATCTGACCGCTCTCACCAACGCTTGTGACGACATATTCCAGCACGATCACATTATAGGTTCCGGTAATTTCCTTAATCGAAGGAATCGGCGCCGTCAGTTCTTCCCCTTTGAAATTCGCCCATCCGACCTGCTTTAAGGATGAATGCAAAGAAACGTACTGCAGCGTAGAATTGTCTCCGGTCGTCTTCTCCATATAAGTCGCAAGCGATCCTGTCATCTCATCGTTAAAAGTCTTATCATGGAAATCCATCGCGAACTCCACGCATTCGCTCACGTAACAGTCCCTGGGCTGCATGATTCTCGTGTAATAATAAATCGGCTTATCTCCGCTCTCAAGCTGAATGATCAGCAGATATTCTTCTCCCGCCTCCAAAAGATTCTGGATCTGCAGCTCCGCCGTAATCTTCCCGTGCTTCTCCTCATAGGAACTGATGTCCGCGTTCGCAATCAGGCGCTCGGCGTCCAGGCTTCGAATTTCATAAGAAATCGTGTCCACCGCCGTCTGGTACGTCTGAATGGTAATCGGAAGCTTCCAGTCTTCCCCGATCGGCGTAATCGAATCTCTCATGTACGCCGCGTTCATTTCGGTCACATACCCGTGCAGTTCGTTCATTTCAACGCCATCCTGATACAAGGAGATCACGGGGAGTGTGACGTCCTCCATCTCCGTCGTAAGATCTTCGTTCGTATGGTTCGTCAGCCTTCCAAAAACAAGCACTGCAATGATAAATATCACTAATAGAACGGCTGCTTTTATGGTTCCTTTCTGCACGGTCGTCCCTCCTTAACACACAAAAATAGCTATCGCAGACGCGATAGCTATATTGTATGCATTTTTGTAAAAATCTGCAATGCTTTTTTTACCACCAGCGGCGGCATCTGCGATGTCTGCATCTTCTCCGGTACATCTCGTTATTAAGCATCACGCCGATCAGCTCCCGCAGATAATTTCCCTGTCCCCTTGGCGGCGGTGGCGGCGGTCTGTGCCCCTGTGGCGGACGTCCCCCGCCCCGGTACTGTTCCGCCTCCATGTCCGCGTCGTTTTCCTCGCCGTTTACTCTTCTCTCGATCCGGTTTATCACCATCTCAAGCATCAGGCGGTCAGGATACTCATCGAACATCAGGCTTCCCTCATACTCCATCTTGTCGCACTCGTCTTCCACACACTCCAAAATCTTCCCGACTTCCCTCGGATACAGTTCTTTCATTCGTTCCATATCCTTTTCGTACTCCATCTCAGTCAGATAAAGGTTCTGCATCGGATAGCTCATATAAAAAGGCATCTTTGGCACATCGAACTGCGTGCGGAAAAATTGCTCCTGATTATAGTCCACTCTATACTCCCTATAGATAACTTCAATGCTATCATATGCCGAGAGAAGTCCGGAAGTTCCGATTACTTCGCAAGCTCCTTCAATTCATCCATAAGTTCAAGATCCGACTGCAGCACCTTCATATTCGTGGTAATCGGTTCCTCCCCCGGACGTTTCACCGTAATCTCGATAATCGTTCCCTCGGTGATCCCCCGTGAAAATACTGCATTTAAAAATGCAACAAACTTGGGATGATTCCCCGTAAATTTATTCTTTGCATTCATAATCTTCATCATAGAAGACGGATTCATCATTTCTTATTCCTCCCTTTATTCTGCTTTACTCTGCATTTACTGCTTTGTATAAAAAGCGATTCCGATGGTGCCGATTCCAGCGTTGCACGAATTGGAAAAAGACGCCTTCTGCATATAAATCCGGTGAAACGGCACGCACCGCATGACTTCCTGCCGTATCATCTCCTGCTGCTTTAACGTACATCCGACATGCGTGATAATAATAACATCCGTATTTATCTTTCGCTTGTGGTGCAAATGCCAGCGCAAAAAGCGTTTCCATGCATGCTCCACGTTTCCGATTCTTGCCCCCGTAATCACAATGCGGCTGTGGCGCACTGTAAACGACGGATGAAGATGAAATACATCGCACAGCTTTGCCGTGACAACATTCGTGTAGCCATTCTTATAAAAAATTCGCGATGTCGGAAGAAGTATACTGCTGGCGATCTGCCCCTTGACCTGCTCAAGACTTTCACAAATCTCATGGACGCTTTTGCCTTCGTTAGCCAGTTTTGCGGCATACAGAGCAACCATTCCCTCACCGCCGGAAACCAGTCCGGAATCGATCACATGCACGTGATCGAAGCCCTTCGCTGCTGTCAATGCCGTCTCATAGCTTTTTCCCGCATACGCTGCCATCGAGACATATATCACGTGCTCGGCGCATGTGAGCATCTCCGCAAAAAACTCCTCGTACTCTTCCACCGATACAACGCATGAGTGCACCTCGCTGCTGTCCTGCGTCATGTACATGGAAAGGTTATCCGCATCAATCTCTCTCGTATCCGTAAAGCGCCCGTCCTTCGTCTCAATATAGAGATACATCAGTTTGATATCGTACCGCTCCAGCAGTTCATCCGGCAGATCGCAGACACTGTCCGAGGCGACATAGATTTTTTTCTTTTCCCGGCGCGTAATCTGCTCGATCCGCGCCTCACCCGCCGACTCGTCCAATAAATCTCTGCGGTATTCCACAATATCGTTCGGAAGAAAGCTTAAAATCTCCGCCTCCAATTCCGCCGGCTGTACGGGCTTCTCCAGATACCCGTCGAAACCATATTCCGCGCAGAGTTTCCGTGCATCCATCATAATATTTGCCGTCAGAATAATCACCGCCGACTCACGGCACAGACCGTTCTCCTGCCTGCGCACTGCCTGCAGCGTCTCGATTCCGTTCATTTTCGGCATCATGTAATCCATGAGAATCACATGGTAATATTTCTGTTTTGTCTTTTTAAGACATGCTTCTCCGCCGCACGCAATATCCGTCTGCACGTTCGTGGGAGCGAGAAGCCGCTGTACGATCTGCGCATTCAATTCGTTATCATCAACAATCAGGACACGCGCCTCCGGCGCCTCAAAGCTCTGCTTGTAGCTGCTTTCCTTCACATGGGTTCTGCCCGTAAAATCCTGCTTACCGATCGGCGTCTGATCAACGACCTGCTGCTTTAAATGTACCGTGAAGGTCGTCCCCTTCGTATAAATACTGTCCACCGTAATCTCGCCGCCCATCAGATCAAGAAGCTGCTTTGTGATGGCAAGTCCAAGCCCGCTCCCTTCCACATGGTTCGTCCGCTTTTTATCGACGCGCCGGAACGCGTCATAGAGCACGTCAAAATCCTCTTTACGAATACCGATTCCGGTATCTGCCACCGCAATCTCCAGGCAAATCTCCGATTCCGCCGTCTCCTCGGCGCGCACCGTAAAGGTAACGGAACCTTCCTCCGTATATTTTACCGCATTGGTGAGGATGTTGAGGACAACCTGCTTGATTCGCTTCTCATCCCCATAGAGTACAGCAGGAAGCGTCTCGTCAATGTCTACGCGAAGCTCAAGCTTTTTCTCCCCGGCTGCGACCTGAATCATATCAATCAGTTCCCCGAACAGTTCTGCCGTCCTGTATTCCTCAGGAACGATCTCAATGCGTTTGATTTCCATACGGGAGAGATCTAAAATATCGTTCACCAGATTTAAAAGCATCCGGCTTGCGGCCTTTATATTTCCGGCATATTCGCCGATTTCCCTCGAGGTGTTCTCACGCAGGATCATTTCATTCAAACCGATGATCGTATTAATCGGCGTGCGGATCTCATGGCTCATATTTGCAAAAAATTCATTCTTGGAAGCGCTGATCTTCTCGATTTCCTCTTTCTGCTGCAATGTGACGGTACATTCGATCTCATAAATCTTCATCTGGAACTTTAAGATAATACCGACCGCAAAACCGACCACCAATACGGCAAAACAGGAATCCAAAAACGCCGCCTGTCTCGACCGCATCGGAACGATCCATTCCGGATGAAGATACCCTGCCACATAAGTCCCCACATCTACGATGACCGAGAGGATAAGGAAAACTGCCAGACGTTTCCCGGAAAACATTATAAATACATAAAATAAGCCAAGTACGAACCAGACCGTCGGACCGCCCTCAATTCCACCGCTTAAGAAAAACATACACGGAAACAGCCCCATAATGATTACGATTCCCATAAACACCGCAGCCATATCGATCTTATGGTATTTAAACGTCATAAAAAGCGCGATTCCCAACAAGACGAGCAGAGAAAACAACGGCGCGATAATAATACCGACGTCCATGATGAACATGCACTCTACGATTCCCACAATCGACATACTCCCGCCGATAAGAATGATAACACGGAACATTCGCTCTCTCAACTCAAGCTCTCTTCCAAGAATCCTGTCACTAAGCCTTCTGAGCATTTTCCTTCCCCTTTCCCCATGCTTCTATGCTTGCGCATATCTGTTCAAAGGTATCCAGCGCAGACATATAATCTGCCATCTCTATCTTTCTGCGCACCTTGGCAAGCGGCTTCACAAGCGGCTTGCCACAGTAACTGCACTGTTCCAGTTCCCCTATGACTGCAAGCATCGTCTCACTGTCCATATCGTACACAAGGTCTTCCAGACGTCTCGCATATTCCTCAATCTGCGCCGCATCGAGCGCACGAAGATCTGACATATCCAAAACCTCCTCTTCCCGCTCCCTGTCTTTTTCCCCGGGTACCGCATCGATGCCCATACTCTTTTGAATGTTCGCAAGAACATGTGCATACTCATCCGCCAGTTCGTCATAATGCGCTTTGATGTATGCAAAATCTCCTGATTTTCCTGCCATCTCCTGCGCCCTGGCAAGTTCCGAGACCTTCACTGCACCGATACTGAGCATCACGCTCTTGATGCCGTGCACCGCGATCACGTACTCATCCCACTTCTCACATTGGTACAGTGTCGCAATCCTCTCAAGCTGTTCCTCTCCCCGCACACAGTAGCCCTCAAGCACTTTCCTGTAACCTTCCTCTCCGCCGCAGTACAGCAGACCCGTCTTTTTATCGACTCCTTCAATCTCCGGGACTATATTCGTCTCTTTCTTCTCCTGTACGCTCTCCTGCCCCAGGCTCTGTACAGAAGCCTTCTCCTCATTCTCCCCGTCATCCCCGACCGGAATGATCTTCTCCTCGGGAAGATTCCGACGCAGCACACGTTCCAGAACAGACGCTTCCACCGGTTTCTCAAGGAAATCCGTAAATCCGTTCCGCAAAAAGCGCTCCCGCATTCCCGCGATTGCATTTGCCGTCAACGCAATGACCGGAACTTTCTGGTAATAATTTTCAATCTTTCCCCGGATAAGGCGAAGCGTCTCCACGCCGTCCATCCCCGGCATCATATGATCCATAAACACAAAATCGTAATTCATCGACTCGATTTTCTCAAGAGCTTCTCTGCCGCTTCCCGCCTCCGTCACCTTAATCTGGTACTTCTCCAGCAAGGCGGTTATGACTCTGATATTCATTTCATTGTCATCCGCGACAAGCACATGCGCTGTAGGCGCGCGAAATCCCCGAACATGCCGTGCATATCCGGCTTCCGTCTTCTCTGCCCCACCGTTTAACGCCGATATGATCGGCAGAATATAGAACGGTTTTAAAATACGTCCGATCCGCGAATTGGCAATATCCTTTTCCTCATTGGAGGCAATGACTGCAATGACGCGGGTCCTGTCCGCGAGACTGTCAAAATATTCTCTGTCCTCCCTGTACTCCGCACCACTGATAAAAATATGCGTAAAATGTTCCCTCTCCTGCCTGCGTTTTAACTCCGGCAGGTTACGGCAGATTCTGCAGCAGACCTTAAGCTGTTCGACCATGTGCATGATATTGTCGGTATATTCGTCGCGCACCGCGTCGATCGCAAACTGCTCCATATTGATATATACCGCAATGTTTAGCTTCTCCCTGTCCGTAATCTCTGCAATCGGCTGTTCATCCCACACCTTCTGGGGAATGACAACCTTCACCGTCGTCCCTTTACCGCTGCGGCTCTTCACTGTAATCACACCGCCCATTTTACGGACAAGCGCCTGTGAGATCGCAAGACCGATTCCGATTCCTCCCTCCGTGCGGTTCCTTCTGGTATCAACCTGCGCAAAGCTCGTAAAAAGCTTTTCCAGACTCTCTTCCTTCATCCCGATCCCGGTGTCCCAGATCGTAATGCACAGATTTATTCCATATGTCTCCCTGCGCCCTGTGATCTTGATACCAGCGCCGCCTGCATTTGTAAATTTAATGGCGTTTTCCAGTATATTCATGATTACTCTGCGGATTTTTTTCTCATCCCCGTACAGACCGCACGGCAGCGCAGGATCGCAATCCACGATCAATTCCAGCGGCTTGTTCCCTATTTTCGCCATTCCCATCTGAATGACATCATTTATCATGGAAGTGATATGATATGCCTCTTCTTCCAGTTCGACGGTTCCCGCCTGAAGCTCTGAAAAATCCAGAATATCACTGACCATAGTCATCAGATTGCGCCCTGCATACTGGATATAACGAACCTGCTGCTTGATCTTCTGCGGGTCATCCTCGCCGAGCACGACCTCGCTCATTCCGCAGATGGTGTTAATCGGCGTGCGGATCTCGTGGCTGACATTCGCCAGAAAATCGTCCTTGCTGCGCTCCGCCTGCTGCAACAGTTCTATGTTCTTTTCGGCACGCGCGTCGTTCGCATTTCGCTGCTTCACCCAACGGTACACAACAAACTGCATCACAAAAATATTTCCGGTCATAAGAATCGCCCGCACTCCCTCCTCAACCGGGAGGAACTGCATTGTTTTCAGAATGGCTCCGTGATAAAAGGCGAGCACTGCCGTCACGATCCAGATGATCCCGATCAGATCACAGATTCCGTAAAAACCCGCAAATACGGTAAATGACGCCACGATCGCATACATCTGATAAATGTCCGTCTCACTCGTTCCATAGAGCAAAATCATGACTCCCATCATAAGCGTCATGGCATACGCACGCGAGCGATAATCACGCCAGTGACCAAAATACAGAATACCGCCTGTAACCACATTGGCAAACAGAAAAAGCGATACCCAGCTTGCCCGGTTCTGTACAAGTGATACCGCAATCATGGCACACCCGTAAATGATGTAAAGCAGCAATACAATCTTTTCTGTTTTCTGATTATCCATCTTTTCGTAATCCATATTTTCCACACTAACGCCTCCGCCGAAAAAAGCACACCGATGCCTTACGCCTCGGTGTGCTTTAGACTTTTCATCGGGCAACCACTGTTCTCTATAACGTTCCTTCTATTCCATTTCCGAGCTGATAGATTGCAAGCATTTCCTGCATCTTCTTCGCCTGATTCGAAAGTTCCACGCTTGCCGCTGCGCACTGCTCGCTTGTTGCAGAATTGTTCTGGACTACCTGCGCCACCTGCTCTACCGCCTGATCGATCTGCGCGATCTCTGTCGCCTGATAATTGGAAGATTCCGCGATGCTGCGAATCAGCTCACCGCTTTCCTTCACTGCCGCCGTAACAAGTTCAAGCGCCCTCGCCGTGTCATCCGCAATACTGGATCCGACCTCGACCTTGTGCATGGAATCCTCAATCATCTCCGCCGTCTCTGATGCCGCGGCCGCACTCTTCGCCGCCAGACTCCGCACCTCTTCCGCCACGACCGCAAATCCCTTTCCGGCCTCTCCCGCTCTCGCCGCCTCTACCGCTGCATTCAGCGCAAGAATATTCGTCTGGAACGCGATGTCGTCGATCACCTTAATGATCTTTGAAATATTCTCCGACGCCTGGTTGATCTCGCGCATCGCCTCCATCATCTGATGCATCTGCTCGTTGCCCTGCTGCGCATTCTCAACCGTCTGTACTGTAAGTTCTGCTACTTTATTTGCTTCATCCGCATTCTGTCTGGTCTTCCCCGCGACATCCGCAATGGATGCGGTGATTTCCTGAATAGCCCCCGCCTGCTCCGTCGTACCCTGCGCAAGCGCTTCGCTCGCGCCCGCTACCTGAGAAGAACCCAATGCCACCTGCTCCGCCGCATCCCGGATGCCCAGCATCGCGTGGCGGTTCTTCTTCACAAGCTGGCTTAAAGAATTGCCCAAAAGGTCTTGCTCTGACTTGGGCTCGACCTCTATCGTCAGATCTCCGCCTGCCACCGCCTCGGCGATCTGCGCCTGATAGCGCATATTATCCACGACCACCTGATACTCGTCAATAACCTGTCCGAATTCATCGTTACAGCGCTTCTCAATATCCATATCCACCCTGCCCTGGGCGATCACCTTCGCCACATCGGAAAGCGCCTGTGTGGATTTGCGGATCGCCCTCGATATCGCAATCGAAATATACCCCATCACGATCACCGCCACAACAAGCATTCCGATAGAAAACATCTTATAAGATTTCAGATAATGCTGCGGATCGTCCACCCCGATAATCGTCCTTGCCGTAGAATATCCCAGATATATTGCCGTGATAACAAGTATATCCACAATGACGAACCCAATAATAAGCTTGGTATGCATCTTCACATTTTTCATAACTCTTCTCCTTCTCCTACCGTTTGATTCTGCCCACCCATATGTACCTTTCCTTTCTCTTTGTCAGACTATTCGATCATCCCCGCCGCATCCAAAATCAATGCGATACTTCCGTCGCCGAGCTGCGTACAGCCTGTAAGTCCTTTCACCTTACGGACGTATCCCGGAATCGGTTTGACAACGATCTCCTGCTTTCCGACCAGACGGTCGACAAAGATGCAGATCTTCTTGTTCTCCACTTCCACGACGACCATCATACCGTCCTCTACATCTGTCTTGTATCCATCAAGATGATACCAGTCGCCAAGCCGCAGCACCGGATAACTCTCACCGCGGATCGCGACATGTTCTTTGCCGTTCGGCCCGCGCGCCACCATGTCCCCCTTCACGCTGACGAATTCCTTGACAGCACCAGTCTCCATGACAAAGGAAGAACTGCCGACCTCCAACACAACGCCGTCGATGATGGCGAGTGTGAGCGGAATCTTAAGCTGCATTGTGCTTCCTTCTCCCGGTATGCTGTCGATTTCAAGCGCGCCGCCGACCGACTGCAGGTTCGAAACTACAACATCCATGCCGACGCCTCTTCCCGAATACTCCGTGACCTCCTCGTTCGTGGAGAATCCGGGCAGCGTGATAAACTGGTATACCTCCTTATCGGTATAAGAGCTCTCCGCTCTCTCCGGGTCAAGAAGCCCCTGCTTTCTCGCTTTCTCCATGATCTTATCACGTTCTAAGCCTCTTCCATTATCGGATACGCCGATCCATACCTTTCCGGATTCGGTTTTCGCAAAGAGCGTTATCTTGCCCTTTTCGCTCTTGCCCGCTGCCTCGCGCTCCTCCTTCGTCCCAATGCCGTGATCGACGGAGTTGCGCACCAGATGCATCAGAGGATCGGAAATGCGCTCAATAATATTCTTATCCACCTCGGTCGTCTCGCCGATCATCTCGAACTCGATATCCTTACCGAGCTTTCTTGACGCGTCAAAGACAATACGTTTCATCTTCTGGAAGGTGTTCGTCAGCGGAACCATTCGCATACTCATAACGGCATTCTGCAGATCGGTCATAAGCTTCGTCACCTGCGCCGCCGCTTTATTGAAATTATCAAGCGCAATCCCCGGCACGTTCAAGTCCGGATTCTGCAGTACGACCGACTCCGCGATGGAAAGCTCTCCGATCAAATCCATCAGCATGTCCATCTTCGATACATCCACGCTGATGAACGACGCATTCTCGGACTTTTTCGGCTTATCCTTCGCCAGCTTCTTCGGCTTGCCCGGCTCCTTGGAGGAAATGACGAAATCGCCGGGCGCCAGTTCTTTCTTCGGCGCCGCCTGCTGCCCCTGCCCGGCTTTCGCCGCAAGCCCCTCCGCGCCCGAATCCCGTTCGCTTCGGATCTCGGACTCCACTGAGTCAAATTCCTGCTGATATTCCTTTGCGGTGCACGGGTAAATCTCTATCTTCTCCAGCTCGTATGCGCTCTGAAGCCGTTTCTTCAGCTCCGCTTGCGTGCTCTGCGTCTGGATGAGAATCTTAAAGCCGTTGTCCAATATTTCCTTGGCGCTGTTGTCATTGGAAATAATATCCTCCGGGGAATATAAGATATCCTCGGCGATTTCCTTTAAGGAGTGCAACGTCTTGTAAGCATGCACATTGGCAAGCGCAACATCCGGCCGGTAGGTCAGATAGATTCTGAAGAAATGGCTGTTACTTGTCGCCTTGGGCGCAATATAAAACTGCTTCGGCTCCTCGTGTACATTCCTCTTCTCCTCACTCCCGGAAGCAGCGTTCCCATTATCCTTTTTGATTTTCGTCAGGAACTTATCGACCTTCGCGATGATCTCGCCGGAATCGCCATCCGCCGCCTCGCCATTCCCGATCTTGTCCATCTCTCCCGTAATAAAATCCGATACTTCCAGAACATATTCCACAAGCTCTAAATGCGGAACCTTCTGCGGATGTGATTCCCTCAGGTAAAAAAACACGTCCTCAAGCTTATGCGCTACGGCTGTAATATCGTCAAACATCATGGTTCCCGAAGACCCCTTGAGCGTATGCATCGTCCGGAAAATCTCATTGATGCTGTCCCCGTCAAAACACGTCTCATCTTTCTGCTCCAAAACGATTTCCTGCAGCCGTTCCAATAACTGTCCGCTTTCATACAGATATATACCGAGCATATCGTCTGCGTTGAACTCTTCCGTCATTCGTCGTCTCCCCCTAGATTAAGCCCAGCTTCTTAAGCGCCTGTTCGAATCTGTTCTGATCAATCGGCTTACCGGAATATATGGTACATCCCAATTCAAATGCCATCTTTACATTCTTTTCATCGTTTAAAGCAGTCGTCATAATCACTTTTACCGCCTGATTCTCCGGGACATTCCGCTCCTTTTCCAGATTGCGGATTCCCACGAGCGCCTGATAGCCGTCCATGACCGGCATCATGATGTCAAGGCACACCAGATCATACGGCTCGCCATCCTCGAGTGCCATCATAAAAGCGTCGACCGCTTCCATACCGTCCACCGTCACATCGCATTCCCCATACTTTGACAAAAAACTCGTCATAAACTTGCGTGTTACAAAATCATCCTCTGCTAACAGAATTTTCATATAAATACCTCCTTACATTTTGCCTAATATCGTATAGGTCCTTCTTGCAATATCACTGATCTTTTCCTGATACTCGACCGCCCCCAGATCATATGCAACCCTGGGCATCCCATATACAACGCAGGTCGATTCATCCTGACCAATCGTATGCGCCCCCTTATTCCGCATTGCAAGAAGTCCTTTGGCTCCGTCTCCGCCCATTCCCGTCAAAATAATGCCGATTGAACGGCTGCCCGCCGTCTCTGCGACAGAGTGGAAAAGTACATCCACCGACGGACAATGCCCGTTCACTTTGGGCATTTTCTTCATTACTACCTTATATGTGCCGCCCGCTTTCACAAGCTGCATATGTGAATCGCCTGCCGGTGCGATCAGCACCTGCCCCGGCTCCACCACATCTCCGGTCCGCGCTTCCTTCACGCGGACACGGCACTCATCGTCAAGCCGCTTGGCGTACATCTCGGTAAACCCTGCCGGCATATGCTGCACAAGCACCACCCCCGGTATATCCGTTCCGAATTGCTTTAAAACATTCATCGTTGCCTCCGGTCCTCCAGTAGAAGCTCCGATCGCGACGATCAGTTCATCACTTTTTCTCTCCGGCTGCTCCGGCAACACAAGCGGTGCCGCCTTCTTGATCGAACTGATGCGTGCAATTGACGCGATCTTTATCTTGATCGGAAGCTCGTTGCGGACGAACGCCTCAATCTGCGCCCGATCTGCCACCGCAGGCTTTGCAACGAACTCCACCGCCCCCGCATCCAGTGCTTCGAACACTTTGTCGCTTAGCGAACTGATGACAACGACCGGAAGCGGGTGCTGCGGCATCAGTTTTCTCAAAAATTCCAACCCGCTCATCCGCGGAAGCTGGAGATCCAGCGTCATCACATCCGGATTATGCTCGATGAGCGCGTCCCTCGCCTCATAAGGATCCCGCGCCGATGCCACGACCTCGATCGCCGGGTCTTTATTCAGATTCTGCACAAGAAGCTCCCGAAAAACAAGAGAGTCTTCCACAACCAATACTTTTATTTGACGCATCCCTAATTCCTTCCTAAAGCTGCCATGCCCTCTACTGAAGCTGCTTTGCAATTCTTCGCAGGATATCAAAAAGCTCCGGCTTATATCTTCTTCCCACATCGCGCTCCATACGTTCCAGCGCATCCCGCCTGTCCATTCCGTTATCCTGCGTCAGCGTACAGTAAGCCGAAATGATTCCGACGATCTGTGCGGAAAGAGGAATCTCTTCTCCCTTCCTGCCCTCCGGATAACCGCTGCCGTCCCAGTTCTCATGATGATAACGCGCAATCTCCTCCGCGATATCAAGGGAATTGTTAAAATCCCTGACCTGACGGATATCCTTTAAGATATCCCCGCCAACGACGGTATGCTTTGCAAAAAGCGCCTGCTCCTCGGCGGACAACTCGCCTTTTCTCTGCAGTATATCGGTCGGAACCGCCACATACCCAAGATTGCAGAGCGGCGCTGTCAGTTCGATCGTATCTATATAGGTATCGGAAATAAGACTTCCATAAGTCGCGGACAACTGCATCGCCTCTGCGAGAATCCTGCAGTTCGCCCCGAGCTTCGCCGTATACGCCTCGTTGTAACCATTGCATTCCTCCGCCACACGAAGCAGCGCATAGATAACGTCTTTCTTTTCTATCTCCATCTGCTTTAGCTGTTCGTTCACCGATACCTGAAGCTGACGGTTGATCTCCACCATGTCCTTCTTCGCCTTGGAAAGCTTAAGATGCATACCGACGCGTGCCTTGACGACCTCCGGTATAAACGGCTTCGTAATATAATCCTCCCCGCCGAGAGTAAAACCCTGCACGATATCCGCCGGGTTATCGAACGCGGAGATAAATACAATCGGAATATCTCTTGTATCGGCATTGTCCTTCATGATCTTGCAGAATTCGTACCCATCCATCTGTGGCATCGCAATATCCAAAATGATAAGCTGCGGATGGCAGCGCTCCACCATCTTAAGCGCCTGTACACCGTTTTCCGTAAGAATCGGCAGATATCCCATATCCAAAATAATATCGCGCAGGACAAAGCGGTTCTCCTCCACGTCATCTACAATCAATATTCCGCGCGCTTCTCTTTTCTTCTCTTCATGTGCCATAGCAATCCTCCTGCAGCGTCCGGTATAGCCGCGCTCCTAACGTCAATCGCCGACAGTAGAGAGCTGCGCAGCCAGTTTCTCATGCGCTGCTACAACCTTATCATAATCCGCTTTCTGTACTGCCATCTTAAGCCGCAGTGCGGCGCTCTTTACCTCGCCCGGAGCTTCTTTCGTCAATTCGCGAAGCGTCTCCGAGAACATTTCCGCCTTCTCCCAGTTGTCCATCTCCACGGATAAAATCAGCTTCGACAGGTTCTTGCGGATCTCGTCCAGATTCTCCTTCTCACCGTAGCGCCAGATCTTCTGGTTCTCCTCCAGATCGGAAAGACTTCTGACAAACTGCGGCATCTCATACTCCACTGGTTGCTCCTGTGTGCCGACAAGCTCCTCTCCCGGAACATCCACCCATATGTAAAAGCTGAAAATGCTTCCTGTTCCGGGCTGGCTCTCCACACGGATATTGCCGCCCATAAGCTCGACAAGCTGTTTGCAGATATTTAGTCCGAGCCCCGTGCCGCCGTACTTCCTCGATATCGACGCATCCACCTGTGAAAAACTCTTGAACAGCTTATCCTGATCCGCCTTTTCGATTCCGATGCCCGTATCGACTACCAAAAAGAACAGTTCCACCCGCCCATTCATCTGCGCCGTCTTGACAACCTCCAACGTAATCTTGCCGACGGAAGTAAACTTCGTGGCATTTGACAGCAGATTGTTCAAAATCTGCACGATACGAAGTTCATCCCCGATGATCTCCTCCGGCACCTCGGGCGATACAGTGATGAAAAACTCAAGTCCCTTCTCCGTAATCTTATTGGCATGATTCGCCCGCACATAATCTATCATGGAACGAACATTGAACGGCCGCGGCTCCAAAACGAACTTGCCTGCATCCAGCTTAGAGAAATCCAAAATGTTGTTGATGATCGCGTGCATATCATTGCAGCCGCGCTCCACAAGCCGGAGCAGCTTCATCTTCTTCTCCTCGTCCTCAATCTCCATCAATTCTCTGGTATTGCCGAGGATGCCGTTGACCGGGGTACGAAGTTCGTGTGTAACATTCGCCACAAACTCGGACTTCACCTTAAGCGCAGCGTCCGCGTCCGTCTCCGCCTGCGCCGCGCGCTTTTCCAGAAAGTCCCTCTCGGTCGAATCATACGCCATGCACAGATAGAAGCCGGAATGCCCCTCCCATTCAAGCATTCTCACCTGACATGGGAAACAGGTTCTGTTCTTGCGGTATGCCGACATATCCCGAACCGTCATGCCGAACGGATACTCTTTGATAAATTGTGCCTCGACCACACCGAGCTCCGCCGGAAATATGTCCCAGACAAATCTCCCGCACAGTTCTTCTCCGTATTCCAACTGCCGCTTTGCCGCCTGATTTGCGGATGTAATCCTGCCGCTCCCGTCGAACACCAGAATCATTTCCAGTGCATATTCCATCGAAAACAGTTCTAAAACCTCTTCCATCGTCTCATCCTCCGAACAACGCAAAAAGAAAGCCTCCGGTTTAGAATCAGTTCTTATCCGATTGCTTTCTCCCCAGACAATCCTCCTATCGCTCTCCTCTGGTCCGTCTCTCCTTATCGGCATACCGCCGATATTATAGTCCTATTATAGTAAATTAGTACCGATTATACAAGTAGAATTGTCATAAAATATTCAATTTTTCCCTTATTTTACAATTATTTCCCGTCTACAGTCTCCCCATCGCTTTCAGGTAAAGCAAATTCCCGGTAATTATCGCTGATTTCCACCAATTTGCGCTGATTTCAAACTCCCTGTACTCTGTGCACCACTGCCATGTGATATTCCATGCCCCGTCCGGGCACTGCTGTTCCAGCATCAGATCCGCTTCCTTCTCGCAGAGCACACGGTCGAAAATTGTAAACAGCCGTTTTGTCCCGTCATAAAAATGCGACGGTTTTCCGACATATTCCGTGTACCAGCGTTCCGGTTCCGTGCACACACTGTTCCTGATTGCCTCATACAGCTTTTCGCGGAATCTTTCCATGTCAACCAGGTCGCTGCGTCCGCTCTCCTCCAGGTACGAGAGCAGTTCCAGATAATTTTTCAGCGTATGCATTTCCTGCGTCGGTTTATCTACAAACGAGGTCACCGTTGCTGTGATAATCTGCTCCGCCATCCGATAGAGTTCGCTGCCCTGCCCGGCATAGCACAGCGCAAAACCCGCCAGACTGACCGTCGGATTGTCGTCCGGCAGTCCCGTTTTGTTCTCACAGCTCCACCACACCGCATGCGGATAATCGTTGTTCCCCGCGACCGTATAGTACCATTTTCCCTCGGCGAAATCCGCTCCGCTATCCAGATAGCGCAGAATTCCGTCTATGATCCGCTGCGCCTCTGCCAGTTCGCCCGCGCTCAAACGCTTCTTATCCGTTCCTGCAGCATTCCGTTCCGCCGTTTTCTCCGCCATAAGCCCATCCGCCGTCTCCGGTACGCCGAGCGCTCTCAATTTCTGCGTGGCGGTCCACGTCGCAACCGGCGTAGACACCGGATTCCAGTTGTCCGGCTCAAGGGCATGGCCGAAGCCGCCGTCGCTGTTCTGATAGCTTGCCAGAATGCGCAGTACCTCTTCCGCCGTTCCCTCCTCAAAGTGATATCGGAAAATCGCAAAATCAAGCGGTCTGGCGTTCCGGTAAATAAAAGCTTTTGCAGTTTCATAAAAATTGTTCTCTGACATATGAATCATCCTCCCAAAATATAAACGGCGCTTTCGCTTCTAACGCCTTCTGACACGCGGCTTTCGCTCCGGCAGTTCCGGGTACATGGCTTTTACCATTTCCTGCATCTTGCCGCGGTCTTCCAAAATCGTGACCGGAAGCATCGGCTTCGCCCCATCATACGGCGGTTCCGGCACACTGTCCGGCATAAAGCGTTTGCTTGCCTCCGTGACTTTCACCAGAAAGCCGTTCCCGTAAATACCTCCGAAAATCCGCTCTCTGTAATAGAAAACGTAACCGCCCATCATCGGAATGTTCCGTACCTCACCCAAGTCCGCAAGCTGTTCCATGATATATTCCGCAAGTTCCCTGTTCGCCATATCAAGACCTCCCGTTCACATCCGTTATATACAACCGCACTGCCGATATACAGCTTTATTCCTGCCGCATTTCCAATATGCCGTGTCTATGGTACATCTATATATAGTCTACTGCAAACCTCCCGGTTTTTCTTGCAAAAATCCGACATTCTGCCGGGCATATTCCCGCGCCTTTTTCGGCGTCATACTGTGGAAACGTTTGAAATCATTCAAAAGGTGCGCCTGATCGGTGTAGCCGTATCGCTGTACCGCGTCCTGCACGTCGAACCGGTCCCGGTATAAAATGTCCTGCCATAGGTACTGATAGCGCACCAGTGAAGAGAACTTCTTCGGCGATATCCCCATATTTTCCCGAAATACACGTTCCATCTGGCGAGAGCTGACATGAAGTTCCCCCGCGAGCTGCGCCATATTCTGCACGCCTCTGCCCATTAAAATCTGCGCTGCCGTTTCCATAAAAAGACGGTTCTCCCTGTCCTCGCGTATATGCGCAAGCAGCCAGCGTTCCGCGATCCCGATTCGCTCTCCGAGCGTTTCTGCGTCAAAAATCTCCTTCTCCAATTCCCTTTTCAGACGTGAAAAATGACATCCGGCATCTACGCGCGCATTTTTCACATCATGCAACGAATCCTCCGCAAAGAGCACCGTGCTCCACGCGTAAAACCGAATCGCAAAGGTGGATGTCTTCTCCGTCCGCAGCTGTAGATTCTCTTCCCGAAATGTCCGGTCGTCAATTCCACAAAAGCCGCCGTCTATCCGGTTCTCTGTATAATTTGCTGTGAAAATGAGATCCATACAGGTGTCCGGCACAATAAGCTGTTGCTGCGGTCTGTCTGCTTTCTTTTGTTCATATGGTCTGGGACTGCCCCAAAAGCAGCGGATGTACGGACGCAGCGCTTCATGGGGCGGAACTTCGATATAGCTTTCGCCGCACATAAACGGCGCTGCGGTTATGGGTGTGTAGATTTCGTGTAAGTTCAATTCTGTTCCTCTCAATACAACAATTTACTTCCTTTTTCACAGATTGCGTAAATCTCGTCATACTTCTCTTCGATCAGCGGCGTTACCTTTGCTGTCCGCCGCTCCACCACTCTCGTATAAGCAAAATAAGGAAGAATCCATCCGATAAAGCCCGGTATGGCAAGCACAATACATAAGATTATATGCGGCGGCTGCGCTGTCACTGCAAACGTCGCCGCCGCCATAAACGCGGTTCCCAAAACGCCGATAATTAATGCATATATCGTCGCTGCAGAAGTTTTTGATTTTTCCAATGTCTCAATTTCCCCGACACAGCTCTCAAAATTCCGCTGAAGCCTTGTAAGTTCCATTTTATTTACAATCTTCCGGTTCCGCCTGAGCCGTAAAATCACTTTTTCCTGCCTCTTCGGATTGCCGCTGTCTTTGACAGCCGCATAGCCGTTTTCGTCCGTTTCCCATCCGAAATTCTCGTACCCGTCCAACAGAAAAGAAACGCCGCTTTTATCCGTCACGACTTCTTTGTATTCATATCCCACAAATTCCTTTTTCGTTCTATTATCATCCATTATCGTTTTCCGCCTTTCCCGTCTTCGGGCGTTCCACCGCGGGCAGCGTCACAAGAAACGTACTCCCTTTCCCCGGTTCGCTCGTAACCTGAATGCCGCCGTCCGACAATTCCAGAACCCGCTTCACCAATGCCAGCCCAAGCCCGTTTCCCTCTTTGGAATGCGACGTGTCTGCCTGGTAGAACTTATCAAAAATGTGATTTACGCTCTCACGGCTTATGCCGCATCCGGTGTCGGAAACAGCTATTTTTACATTTTTCTCATCCGAAGTCTGCCTCACTGCAACAGTTCCCCCGGGCTCCGTAAATTTGACTGCATTTGACAAAAGATTATTCCAAACAAGTTCCAGAAGGCTCTCGTCCGCTTCCACCAGCGCTGCATCCTCAATCTCGATTTCCAGTTCGATTTCCTTTTCATCCCACGCGTCCTCAAACTGAAGGATGCATTCACATAACTGCCTGCACACATCATATGCCTCTGCTTCCGGAACAATCCTCTGGTTTTCCAGTTTGTTCAATTTTAAGATATTACTGATCAGATTGGAAAGCCTCGTTGCCGCTCCCTCGATGCCCGCCGCATATTCTTTCCTTTCCTCCTCTGTGATATTTTCACCCTCCAGCAGTTCCGCATAATTTTTGATAATGGCGATCGGCGTCTTCATTTCATGGGAGACATTTGATACAAAATCGGTTTTAAGTGTTTCAATGCTCCCCAGTTCCTCGACCATCTTATTGAAATCCATCATCATGACATCCAGATAATCCCATCTGTCCTGCGTGTGAAGCGCAGGGACATACACAGAAAAGTCTCCGTTTGCAACGTTTTTAGTCGCTTCTGCCATCCTATGCATCGGCTCTTCGTAAGTTGCACGAATTTTTCTTCTGGTAAACAGCGTAAGCGCTACCGCCACCACTCCCCAATAAACCATGGGAATAACGGACTGAACCACTCCATTCCACGCCACTTTATTCATGAATACAATCAATCCTGTATGGACGCCCGACATCAATAGGAGAACGCCCAGATATATCGCAAACAGGGACGCCGGAAATCTGCTTTCCCTGACCCGTTCCTGCCTTTTGTCTTCTCTCATTTTCATACGAGCACCGCCTTATAGCCAAGTCCCCTCACTGTCACGATCTTGAAGCCGTCGCACGCCGACAATTTATCCCGCAGTTTCGTCACATAAACGTCGACCGCACGAAGGCTTGTTTCGGTGTCCACGCCCCAAAATTCATCCATAAGCTGCGCTCTGGAAAATGTCTTTTTCGGATAGGACAGCAGCTTGTATATGATATTGAATTCCCTTGTGGTAAGACTGACCTCTTCCCCGTCAATCATGGCGCTCATCCCGTCTGCATCCAGTTCCAGATTTCCCACCTCAATCTTCCGCTCCATCTCTATGTTCGCTCTGCGAAGCAGCGCCCTGACACGGAGCAGCAGCTCGTCCAGTTCGATCGGCTTTACCATGTAATCGTCAATCCCAAGCAAAAATCCCTTTTGTTTTGCCGGGAGGTCATCCCTTGCAGACATAAACAGGATCGGAATGGTCTTATTTACCTGTCTGACAGACCTGGCAAACTCAAACCCGTCAATCCCAGGCATCATAATATCCGAAATAATCAATTCATACAAGTTATTGTACATTTCCTCATACGCCTCATTTGCAGAAAGACATCCCTTTGCCCAAAATCCGCTGTCGTTTAAATACGTGCATACAATCTGATTCAGTTTTACATCGTCTTCCACTACAAGTATCTTAATCATTGTAATTCCCTCCCGCCGGCAAAATAGGAAACAACATCTGCGGCAGCATTTTGTGCTCACCTTGTAAAATTTCTTTTTCTATTATAAACCAAATTTGTTTGCGTTTTGTTTGTGAATTGTGTCTAAATTGTAAACACGTGGCGCTTCTTACTTTACACGGATATGGTATTTTCTATAAAGCAAAAACGTGCGGCAGTTTTCCTTCCGCCACACGCTAAGTCCGTCCCTTTTTACTTTAAGCCCCTGATAAATGGAATCAGGCAGAGAATTACGACGATACCTACGATGCCGATCGCAATACCGGCGATCATATGACTCCATACCATCGTAAGACACATTCCAACGCCGAGCAGCAGCGCCCCGATAATTCCGATCAGCGTTGCACCGATCGTCTTTCCCGACAGCTTGATCGGCTCTTTGTTCTCCATCTTTCTCCAAACAAGTAGCATTATAAGAAGTACAACGATGCCGAGTGCGCCCATAATCACGCCCGGTCGAAATGCATTCCACTCCGGAATCAGCGCCATACACATTCCAAGTGCAAATAAGATACCTCCGATCGTTCCCAAAATCATAGAGACAAATGTACTCTTTTTCATTACCGGATACCTGCCTTTCTGTCTGCGCAGACCGCTGCGTCCTGCGCCTGTTGCACGTTCTTCTCCATGGCTGCCTTCTGTTCCCTGGCCAGTCTTTCTCTCGCCTCTTCCACCGACTCGCCCTCCTTTGTCAGAAAGCTGTCCACGAACTTATCCGCGATTTTGTTAAATCCTCCGACTGCTCCGTCTTCGATCTTTTTGTAACCGCCGACTACGTTCTCTTCGATTTTCTTGTAGCCGCCGATTACGCTTTCTTCAATTTTCTTGCAGCCGCCGACTACGCTCTCAGCGATCTTCTCGTTTGCATTTACCAACTTTGATTTTGCCATGCTCTTATTCTCCATTTCTTTTCTTTGTGTTCTTTTTCCTGAATTATCATCTGTTCAGGCATTTTCTTCTGCCGCGGCTTCAGATTCCGCAGCGTTTTCCGCGGACGTCTCACCGCCAACGTCCTGCGCCTCTTTATCAAGCACTCTTCTCATCGTGTTCTTCGCCGTCTTAAACCCTTCTACAACAGCTCCTGCCGCGGCTCCGCTTGCCACCAATGCGCTGACCGCCACCACTCCTGCCGCCAGACAGACAGCCCCTGCGATCTTGAGCGCTTTTTTTCCGGTATTTTGAATCGTTGTTTCCATTCTTCCTTCCTCCATTCTCTTAAAATTTGCTGTTCGCTTGATGGTAAGAGAATAAGCCTTTATTATTTGCATACTGTTTGTTTTTTGTTTCTGAAATGTTAATTTTATTTTTTTCTGTAAAAAACAGGACTCTGTTCCACGGCATCTACTTTCGTCATACCGCAGACAGAATCCTGTTTGTGAACATTTTACAATTCCGTTTTATCTCCCGTATACAGCGCCTTCCTTTGATTTTCCTGTTTCGTCTGCAAAGACGCCCACTTAATGTAATGCTCCGGCAGCATAGAACGCTTCGCGGCGCCAACACTGACATTTTACGGGGATGAACGTTCCGTAATGTCAGCGTCCTATGTTGATATTCCCTGAATGTGACCACATCACAGAAGCAGCAATCCGAGTATGATACACTGCCGTCAGACAAACAGAAAAGGAGGTACTGATTATGTCCGTACTTATTGTAAACAAAAATAACTTCGACTCTGTGAGAGCCAGCGAAAAAACTGTGCTTCTGGATTTCTATGCCGACTGGTGCGGCCCCTGCCGCATGGTATCCCCCATCGTGGAAGAAATCGCAACGGAAAACCCGCAATACCTGGTAGGCAAGGTCAACGTAGACGAGGAACCGGAACTGGCGCAGAAATTTAAGGTTCTTAGCATTCCCACGCTGGCCGTCATCAAAAACGGAAACGTTATACACCAGTCGACGGGCGCAAGACCAAAAGCAGATATCCTTGCCATGCTAAAAGGCTAATTTATGAAGACGTTCCTTATCAAGGATGGTAACGCCGCCCCTGGACATCTGCACGATCCCTTCGTCGGCAAAATATTTCAGCATCCTGGATACCACCTCACGGGCAGACCCCATATAGCGGGCAATCTGCCCGTGCGTCAGTTTAATCGTATCCGAACCGGTTCTGGCTGCTTCATCGGACAGGAAGATCGCCAGCCTTTTATCCATACTCATAAACAAGATCTGCTGCATCACCCACATCACATCCGAGAAACGGCTGACCGCAGTTTCCAGCGCAAAGATCCGGACGTCCGGATTCCGTTTGGATACCGCCGCAAAGGCAGGTCCACTGACCACACAGCACTCGCTGTCTTCCTCCGCATCTACGAACACATCAAATGTGACCGCATCGAGCACACAGGACGCAGACAGCATACACAGCTCCCCTTTATGCAGACGGTAAAGCGTAATGTCCTTTCCCTCATCCGACATAATATAAAGCCGCAGGCTTCCTGAACGGACAAGGATCACACCGGAACATTCTTCCCCATTGTGGATATTCTTGCCCTTCGAATAAGTGAGCAGATGGGAATTCTGGCAGATATAGTCCCTGTCTGCATCCGATATTTTTCCCCAGAAAGGGAAGATCTCTTCATAAATATTTTCAAATAACATACAGATTACCTCCTGCACTCCTGCTTCATCGCAAAATATCCGATGAGTACCGTTCCCACATAGGCGCAGGTCTTGGGAATCATCAGCATCCCAATCATGGGAATGATATCCGCCCATAGCACTACCGGGATGTAAAAGCCAAAACTCAGCACGATAGTCAGCCACATCCAGCGGAACGGCTTATCCCTGTGTTCCTTTGCGCTGCGATAGAACAACACAATCACCATAAGGCCCAGCAAAGCGAAGGGAATATTGCGATAGATGCCCCAAGAAAGAGGCGCCTCGGCACTGAGCCACTGGTTCTGAGGCATCATGCACAGAGCGATCCTCAAACCGGCCAGACCATATACAGCGACAGTAAGACCGCCCTGACCTATAATCTTATAGCGTTGTCTCCAGACATAATAGAGCAGCACATAGAAAATCGTCATCGTAACCGAAGTGATCCACTTTCCAATACCCAGAGGAACAGTGTAATTCTCCAGACCGGTAGTACACAGGGCAAGAACACGGGGAACCAGATGGAACGAGTCTCCCGCTCCCAACACTACAGCCATCCATCCGAACAGGCGGAATTGGCGATCTTCTTTACTGCCCCGGATCATCAAGATCCCAATAGTAATAACAGAAATCAGATAGACAGCATCAAATAAAGTTTCCACAATCGCTTGCATAGTTTATCTCCTTTATATTTTATTCTGAACTATGGCGCGGCAAATACTGCCCTCCATAGTTACGGTCAAACACCAATCCGGTCACCAGCCATGCGAACAGCAGTATATTTCGTTTTACTTTCATAATTTATTTTCCCTGGTGAACAATGTTCATTTTATGGAATAAAAAACACCACAATTCAGTGATATTTTAATAAAGAGTCCTTTGAACAATCTCCAGAACAGCGGAGGGATCATAGTCCTGGCGCAGCAAAGCGGACAGCATCAGAGAAAACAAAACGTCCGCAAATCTTTCCGCTGTAAACTGCTCCGTAAAGGCATCGGTCCTAATCCTGGCATCCTGCTTTAAGACGGAACACATCCCATCCAGGATATGCTGCCAGGTCTGCTGCATTCTCTGCTTCCCGTCTGCTCTGTCCTCCTGCATAAACCCCAGAGAGTGCAGCGTAAAAAAGCCGGGATACTGCTTGCAGCCATATTCCATCTGTCCATACATCCAGACAATACAAGCTTGTGTGTCCCAAAACACTGCCCCATCCTCCGGACGATAGAAAATCTCGCGCCAGATGCTTTCTACCGTAGCACTTACCAGCGCTGCTTTAGAATCAAAATAATTATAAATGGATCCCACCGACACCCCGCACGCCGCTGCAACAGAACGGATACTAAGTGCAGAACAGCCCTGTTGCTGAATCAGTTTCCGACTGGTTTTCAAGATTTCCTCTTTTGATGTTACAACTGTATTCATCCGACCACCTCAATATGAACAATGTTCATTATAGAGTGCTACACTCATATTGTCAATTAACTTTACTGAAAATATTCAAATTCAAAAGATGCCCTGTCTGTTTCAAAAGCAAACAGAGTATGCCCCTCTTTGCGAAGTCGGTAAAAAGCCCGGCAGGATGCACTTTCGTGAATTGTCCTTACCATGTCTCCCATCACCGGAGCTTTAAGAGGCCGTTCAGATGCTTCTAACAGCCGGGCATCCAATTCCAGATTTCCCTGTATGATCTTAACCATTTTATTCTGGATTCTCACAACTCTGGCTCCCAGATAAGTGGCTATCCTGTACTCTTTCCCCTGCCATAATATAGCGCCTATAATACCGGTAAAATGAATCCCTGCCATGGGAATATCCGCCACTGACAGCATTAACGACCCGCCCGGAAAACAGCACTGCGTCCATATATACTCTTTCGGGAATGACCTGCCCCGGTCTCCTTCCCAATATCCCCATGCATTCTGAAAAGAATATTTTTGTCCATTAATACGAACATTCCCTCTGACCGAATGGCGCATACTCCGCACACTGTGACGGCATTCCATAAACGGCACGAACACAAACGGTCCCATAATATCATATTTTAGTGGGGACAGCGGTCCAAAATCTAATTTTCCCCTAATGGTAAGCTGCGGCGTGCATATTGACAGACGAATACCTTTTTCACCAAATCGGTTCTCTCCGATAAAAATATTTCTTCTTGTCCGTCGAAATGAATCTGCCGGAAACGCAGCTGTCCATGCATCATCATCCGTAATAACCTGAATAGAACAGGTACGTTTGTTCCTTTTGTTGTGAACGGCAGGTATCACCGCTAAAGTCTGTGTATCAGATTGACATTTTAAATACCAGCAAAAAAAAGAGTTATACATACGCTTATCTCCGTGAAAAAATAATGCTTATTTTTCCACGGATAAGTGTGATTTATGCATGTCATCTTGCGGAAATTGCACCTAAACTGGCTGTGGAGAGGCATTGCCCTCGCCTCTCCACAGCCATAATTACCCTTTCGCCCCAAATTAATTTAGCTGGATATCTTTTGCATACGCATATGAAATAATCTCGCCTTGCTTGGTTGCACAGTATCCCTTTTCCTTGTAAAATACCATATCTGAATAATTAAGCAATTTCATAAGCTAAAAAACATCCCGAAAATTTTTTTCTCGACATGATACTCTGTATTCTGTTCTAATTTCTCAACAACCGCCAACAACTTATTTATTTTTACTAGACCAATGCATCATTCCGCAATGTTTCATTCAAGTCACATTGCAGGAGACGTTTACCGCCAATGTAATAGGCTAATGCGACAAACAATGCGATAGCAGCCGCAAATGCCAAAATAGGCAGAATCGGGGCTTCCGACCAGAATACCATCGGGTCTAAATAGCTTGCGGCTACAGCGAACTGTACAAACAGCACGGTAAGTGGCAGCGTAATCAAAAGCGGTTTTCCTGCAATCACAAATGCCTCAATACAGAACATTTTCCTCATCTCTTGCGGAGTTAAGCCAATCGACATATACCTCGCAAACTCCCGTTTTCTCTGACGAAGGAATCCCAATGTGTTCGAAAATACATTGGCAATTCCGATAACGGCAAGCAATACACAAAAAGCCCCAAAAATCACTTTCATTCCATAGATTAAATTGTCGTTTGAAAGACGCTCCTGCACTCGGTTTTCGCTTTCAACCTCATACTCCCGTCCCACAAGCGATACGGCTTCTTTTTCCAGATTATCCAAATCGGCAAGGTCAACATTTCCGCTTGAAAAGATACGGATATAACTGTCCGATTCAGCATCTCCTATCTGTTCTAACGTTTCTTTCCACATAGTCAGCGGTATAAAATGTACAAGCGCGTAATTTTTATATTCTTCCCGAAGCAAAGGGAAAGTCTGCGTATAACACAATACAGGAACTTCTGCCATTTGTCCATTTTGACTGATATTATAAAGCGTTGTCGTCTGGCTTTCTTCCTTCACGAATGGAACATATTCTTTATATCGGAAATTGCTATCCGCACTATCCCATATTTGGTTTAACACGATTGCTCCGTTAAGGCTTGGTCTGGTTCCAATCTGTAAACAGAAATTCAAAAAGCTTGCATCGTCCAGTATGATAATCTGGACAGGTACCTGAAACTGCCCTTCCGTATTTGGAGTTCCTGCGATTACCTCAAGCCCGCCAAGAGATGCCAATTCATCACTCTGTAATCCTTCCGGCAAAATTGTCATTGCCTCTGCCTTTTGATAAATGACCGCCTCCTGACATCCTGATATTCCCTGCACTTCTTTTGTTAGATGAAAATTGGATATTTCTGTATCTTTTACAGTTATCATAACGTCCCATGCATCCTGATACCGTTCAAAGTAAGTGTATCTGGTACTGATAGCAGAAAGAGTAGTGAAGCAAAGCATGATGGAAAAGCCCAGAAAAGACAGCGATAACGATAATGTGGATATTTTTAAAGATTTTCTTTGGGCTTTCAATGCATTCCCCGCCAGTTCGCCTTTCATTCCAAACAGTGCGGACAAAATCCGTGAATGCTTTTTTTTCTTTAACATCAAACCACCTGCGTTTCGGATTGCTTCAAGCGGCGTAATTTTGCTTAATTTTCTTGCGGGTATCCATGCTGAAAAAAGTACAGTTATAGCAGAAATCAAAATCGTAACTGCAAATATGGACAGTCGGTAATGAAAAACAGCTTCATGACGTCCAGATACATCAGTGGCAAAAATATTTATTGCTCCTATTGCACCAAAGCTTATCAGAATTCCAAGCAGACTTCCAAATATCATCGGCAGTATACTTAAAACTGCCGCTTCCTGCATGAGGCACCTTCTAATCTGCCCCGGCGTAGCCCCAATGCTTGAAAAAATGCCAAACTGATGGATTCTGGCATTCATAGATAATTCAAAGGAGTTTCGGATGATTAAAATCAATGACAGTGCCACAATCAACAATATGCTTAAGTACAGTGCTAAAAGCATGGGTGGCTCTGCATCCTCCGGGTCATGTATAAAATATCGGGATAAGAGCAGCGAATGATACTGAATGTTATCCTCTTTCAGCTCAAGCTGTACCACAATTAACGGCATATCCCGATAAATTGTTCGGGCATTCTGAAAGTAAATATCAACTACAATTTCACCATGTTCCGATTCTTCCTTATTGATGACAGCTTTTTCTACATTCGCAAATTGGCGTAGCATTGATAAATCAACTTCATCAAAATTTTCACAGATAATGCGGCTCTGCCAGTCCCCTTCTTCCAAAGTAATTTTCTCTATCTCGTATACCCAGAAATTATAGGCTATGCTGCATAGCAAAGACAAAAACATTGTGGCGGCGAAAGCTGCCGCTATAATCGACATACTGGATGCACGGTTGTTTTTAATATAGCTCTTGGAGTAGTCCTTCCACATTCTGCTCACCTCCGCTTTTGGTCGCTGACTATCTTTCCATCCTCTATGGTTACAATACGATCCGTTTCCAACGCAATTTTTTCGTCATGGGTAATCAAAAGGATAGTCTGCTTTAAATTACGGTTTGACAGTTTCAAGAGGTCAATGATCTCTTTTGAATTTTTCTGGTCAAGATTTCCTGTCGGTTCATCCGCAAAAAGGATGGCGGGACGGTAAATCAAAGACCTTGCGATTGCGACCCTTTGCTGTTGCCCTCCTGATAGCTGGCTCGGCAAACTCTCCATTTTATCCGCTATCCCCAATGTCGTTATAATCGTTTCAAAATATTCTTTATCGGGCTTTCTCTTGTCAAGAAGCATAGGCATAAGGATATTTTTTTCCACTGTCAGCGTGGGAATCAGATTATAAAACTGATAGACCAACCCTACCTTTCTTCTTCTGAAAATTGCGGCATCCGTAGCATTCAATCCGCTAATGTCAACGCCATCCACCGTTACAGTACCATATGTAGGCTTGTCCACACTGCCCAGAATATGCAGAAGCGTCGATTTCCCAGAACCCGATGCTCCAACGATTGCAACGAACTCTCCTTTTTCGATGGACAGATTGATTCCGTTTAAAGCAGTGACCTGATTTTGGCCTTTTCCAAATACTTTTTCAATACCGTTGCATTTCAGTATTTCCATGCTGTCAAATCCTCCTTATTCGCTCTACTGTTTTACGTGACCCCCTCTATACTGCCTGGCATTCCCCTCCAAAGGCACTTTCATTATAACAAGTGAAAGTGACATCTCAGTGACTGTAGAAACGAATTTCAAAACAAGCGCCACCCTCGGAAAGGTTAAATGCACGGATGATTCCATTTTGCATTTCTATGATTGCTTTGGAAAGAGAAAGACCGATTCCGATTCCAGCGTCTTTGCCTCCTTTCCCTCGATAGAACCGCTCAAACAGATGGGGCAAGTCCTCTTTTTCGAATCCCTGTCCTTCATCCCATATCCTTATCTGCACATAGAGCGGATTTTGTTCGTAGGAACAATGAACCGTAGCACCAGATTCTGATGCTTCCATACAATTCTTCATCAGATTCATAACTGCTTCCATTGTCCAGTCGGAGTCCACTGTAATATCCATTTCACCCTTTTCTGGAATTTCAATCAAAACCCCCTTTTGTATAAACAGCTCATACAAATTATCAGACGCCAAAGTAAGTAAAGTGAAAACATCTGTGGGTTTTCTGTTAAGTGTAAGCGTTCCCGCATCAATACGGGATAACAACAGTAACGCCTCTTCTAAGTGAGTGAGTCTGTTTATCTGCCGTTTTATCTCACGGACATGCTTATCTCCAATGTGTTCTCCCACCATCTGAACAGATAAAGAAATAGATGTAATCGGTGTCTTAAGCTGATGTGCAATATTAGAGAGATTTTCTGCAAAAGATTTTTGTGCCGAAAGCGCAGCATCCCTTGTCTGGTACAGTGTTGTTACAGTTTTATATATCTCATCCTGCAATCTGGAAAATTCATCTTCTGAAGCATCCAAAAGTAATCCCTGACCGCCTGTGTTGATTTTCTCCAGATAATTTGTCAATGTCTGGATGCGGGCCGCTGACTTTCTGTGCCAATACCAGAAAGAAAAAAGAAACAGGATGGCTCCTGTCAAAAAAACGAAAACGGCAATCCAAAGAACTGTCGCACTCAAAATTTCTAAATTTGACGGCTGGTAACCAAAAGCAGACAAGATATTTTCCTTCTTGTTGGCAGCATAGAAATCCTTCGTTTTTAACAGTTCTAAAATATATTGTCTGGAATCTGGGTATTTCTGTATGATTCTTTCGCAAAATCCACCCAATGCCTGAAAACATACATAGCGATAATAAAAAGCAAGAAGAAGCGTGATTGCAGCGGCAACAATAAAACTGACCGCTAATACAAACAGGGCTGTTATTTTTACATTTGACTTTTTGCTCATATCTCCTCCTCCATGCGGTAGCCAAAACTTCGTATGGTCTTTAGGCAGGATGGATGATGGAGTTTTTCCCGAAGCCGCTTCATTGTCACAGTCAACGTGTTGTCATTGACATAATTCCCATTGTTGTCCCATATTTGTGTCAATAACCGCTCCCTTGTAACGGTTTTCCCTTTATTTAGCAGTAAAAGCTCTAAAAGCTGGTATTCTGTCTGACTGACAGAGATTTCTTCTTCACCGTAAAAAACTGCCATCCTGTTTTTGTCAATGGAAACTAAGCCACAGGAAAGATATTGGCTCTGTACGTTGCCCGTCCTGCGAAGCAGCGCACAGATGCGGGAGTGCAGAACTTCCAATTCAAAAGGTTTTGTCACATAATCATCAGCCCCGTTCTCAAAACCAGAAATAATATCACTGGTATCATCTCGGACGGTCAGAAAAATAACAGGCAGTTCTGCCCATTTGCAACGTAACCATTTGCAGAAATCATCTCCCTTACCGTCTGGCATGTTCCAGTCAATCAGTGCAACGCTTGGAATATGATGTTCAAATGTAAATGTCAAACCACGCGCCTTGGATAGTTAGCATTTTTGTGAGACACTCTAGAAAACACGAAAAAACTAGTAGTTTTTTAGAGGAGGTAAACTATCATGGATCAATCAACTCACGACGTAAGGCGCGCGAACTGGTTAAATATTGTAAACCAGTGTCAGGAGCGGCCTGTGGATGTTTCGGTTAGGCAATGGCTCGCTGACAATGGGATTAAAGAAAAAGCTTATTATTACTGGTTGCGTAAGTTCCGTAAAGAAGCTTACGATCAGATACAGGTTCCCGCTGTTGCCCAGACTACAGAAGTGTCTTTTGCGGAGATTTCTATTCCGGTGGCAGCTTCTCCTGAATCAGCACCATGTACTTCGTTTCCCAGTCCGGTTGCGGTTATCAAATGTGGCGGCATATCTATTGAAATATCTAATGATATTTCGGAAGCAATGTTAAGCAGACTTCTGCAGGAGGTAGCCCATGCTTGAAGATGTTGCTAAAATCCGCCGTGTTGTGCTTGCATGTGGAACGGCGGATCTTCGCAGAGGCATTGATGGTCTATCTATGATTATCGGAGATAAATATCATCAAAACCCATTTGAAAAAGGAACCTTGTTCCTCTTCTGTGGCAGACGCTCTGACAGAATCAAGGGGTTGCTTTGGATGGGTGATGGATTTCTCTTGCTCTATAAGCGTTTTGAAGCAGGCTCCCTGTCCTGGCCGCGCACTACAGAAGAGGCAGCTGAGCTTACAGAGGAACAATTCAATTATCTCATGCTTGGGCTCAATCCCCTCGATCCAAAGATCAAAGAGGTAACACCCAAAAAAGCCGGTTAATTTTTGTGCAAAACAGAGATTCTTCAGAGGCATTCCGGATGCCCAAAAACCGATTACATATCTTGACTTTTGAGCCGTATCTATAGCAGTTACAGCAGCTATAAAGGGCTTGAAATAAATATTTTGAACTTTGAAAGCTCTATATTTTCTTGTGTTTATGAACATCATGCAACTTTATACACATAGGCATAATGACGAAAACTCAGCGCACGCGGGTTCGCCATTTATGCCTGTTTCTGTTATAATAGAAACAGTTTAAAGGAGCGGATCAATGGCAAATAAGCACACACTCGAAGAACTGAATAATTGCAGTCGTGAAGAACTGATCACCATCGTTCTCATGATGCAGGGACAGCTTGACGCTTTGAATGAAAACCTCGAAAAGCTCATCGAGCAGGTACGCATTGCCAATAATTACAGATTTGGCAGACAAACGGAAACCTTAAAGTCCATCGAGGGACAACTTTCGTTTTTCGATGAAGCCGAGGCTTCCTACGATGAATCTGCCCCGGAGCCAGCCGCAGAAGAAGTTCTGCCTGCGAAACATAGTAAGAAGAAAAAGGGGCAGCGGAATCTTGATTTAAAGGATTTTCCGGAAGAGATCATTCCTCCTTACAGCGTTTCCGAAGAGCAGCTGGATACGTTCTACGGAAAAGGTAACTGGCGCCGTATGCCGGATGAAACATACAAAAGACTCCGCCATGAACCGGAGTCATGGACGGTTGAAATTCATACTGTCGAGGTATACGTTGGAACCGATGGCGACCATCAGGATGAATTCTTACGTGGCGACAGACCAAAGGACCTGCTTCGCAACAGTATCGTGTCGCCATCGTTGCTGGCATCTATTCTGAATGTGAAGTATGTAAATTCATCAGCACTTCACCGGATTGAGCAGGAATTCGAACGCAATGGTGTGAACATATCCCGGCAGACAATGTCTAACTGGATTATTAAATGCTCCAACAAGTATTTTGCGCCTTTTATCGAACGGATGAAACAGGAATTGTTGTCGCTGCACGTTACACAGTCTGACGAGACCCCAACCCAGGTAATTGGGGACAGCGACCACCCCAACAGTAAATGCTATATGTGGGTGCACCGCTCCGGAGAGTTTTATTCCAAGCGTCCGATCGTGATATATGAATATCAAAAAGGGCGGGATCATCAAAAACCTCTGGAATTTTACAAGGACTATAAAGGAATCCTTGTAACGGACAGTCTAAAGCAATACCATCTGGTCGATAAAAAACTGCCAGAGGTGACAAATGCGAATTGCTGGGCACATGCAAGGCGGGATTTCGCCGATGCCGTAAAGGCTGCGGATAAAAAAGACCCACAGGCAGTAAGGCAGTCGGTTGCATATCAGGCATTGCAAAAAATAGCTGAATTCTATAAAGCTGATACAGAGTTGAAAGAACTCTCATCAGAGGAACGTCTTCAAAAGCGGCAGGAAGTTATCAAGCCGATGGTTGAGGAATTTTTTGCATGGGTAAAACAGCAGGTGGCTGATTGCACTGTACCTCCAAAATCAAAAAGTGGTCAGGGATTGAATTTTATAATCAATCAGGAAAAATATTTAAAGGTATTTCTGGAGGATGGCGATGTTCCGATCGATAACTCGGCTTCGGAACGGGTTATTCGCACCTTTTGTTTGGGCAAGAAAAACTGGATGTTCCACAACACCGCAAATGGAGCCTCTGCAAGCGCTTTTGTTTACAGTATTTCAGAAACTGCGAAGTTGAATAACCTGCGCCCATACTATTACTTCAAATATATCCTCACGGAGCTTCCTAAACTCTGTGACGAAAAAGGAAATATAGATCCTGTCAAGCTGGATTACCTGATGCCATGGTCAGAAAGCCTTCCAGAAGAATGCGGGAAACCACGCCGCTCATAATAGCGGCGTAAGTTTAACGTTGAGCGTATGGTTTGACGTTTACGTTCAAATGCCTTTTTTCCACTTTCTATTGTTTCAAACACGAAAACAGCGTATCCTTTCTGGTTCAAATACTCTTTCACAGTCGTTGCAATCGTTTTGTCATCTTCAACATAATAAATTTCTATCATTTTCCCGTCTCCTTACAATTCCTTCGTCGCATATCCCCAGGTTTTTCTGTGTTACACGGAATAAGCCAGATATGGTTGATGTTTACAACGCCTTCAATTCGATTTTCTTTACGTAGCCGTGCACCCACCTAAGTGATACATTCTATTTTCTGCGGCTTCCTGTGCCGTCATATATTCAAACATATTTGACCTCCTATCCTATACTGTGCCTATTTTAGCCGTTATAACGAACTATATCAACTATACAAATACGAATTCTCGCCGCCCGAAAGGAAATGAAACGTAACGTTTCTCCGCTTATACTGTTCGACTGTTCTTCTTCGGCAGGTACAGTATGCACTATTCTGATGATTTGAAACATTCCTGCCTAAAGTAAAAAATAGGGACACTCTTTTGAAGTATCCCTACGTTCTATCAATATGTCTGATAACTCTCTATTCGCTTTCATATTTTGATTTTTTGCGTTCCCGCAACCGAGGTCTAATGCCACAACTACGGTCACCTTCCTCACAAGCTCTTTTTCCTTGTGATTTTCACCTATTTTGTTAAAACTGAAAAACTCTACAAAGTGCGTAAATTCAAGGATTTCTACATATCATTTCTTTGTAGTAACACCACCGTCTCAACATGCGGTGAAAGTTATTTCTTATACTAAATAGCGAAACTATTACCTTTTGCGAAAAGGTTTATCCCACACTTAGGGGGTAGATTTTTACCCCGCTATAATCAGTTACCATCTGTACTGTCTTCTGTGAAAATGCAATCCGTGCACTCCAATTTCCTCACAAATTGCAGATAATATTTTTAGGATTTCTTCTCGTGTAGAATCAAACCACATTTCCAATTCTCTATCATAAAAACAATACATTACTTCCCCTTCACCATATGCAGAATATGCTCCTGCGGCTTTTGCGATTCTTAATCGTTTTCTCAAAGCAACTAACATATCACAAATCGTATCGAGTTTCTCTCTCCACTCTGCATTTACAATAGCTGATTTCCCTTCTGACTTCTTTAAAATACTTCCATCCCTTGTCCTAAGAACACCCGTATTCAATGCAATAATCGTATCTTCAATAGCCTTATCAAAATCCTCCATTCTTCCTTCTTGGCATATTCTATCCTGGAATGCTGGTCTGTCAAAACATTGTATAAAAAACTTTATAAGTTCTTTATCTTCATCCGTTTTATCTACTACTACTTCCTCCAAATCAAGAACTGCCATCTGTTCAGAAATCTCTTTCCATTTTTTCAACTTGTCAACAGGATACCTTTTTACGTCTGAATCTATCAGTTTAGAGCAAGACTGACATAACCATATCCCATTTTCAGAAGACTTTCTTTCTTGGGCTGTCATATCTTCATCATATCTTGGACCGCCTTTAGAAGCAGCCGTAATATGGGATGCAACTCCTATATTTATAACATCCGTTTTTTCCGTCCCAGCTCCACGTGTTGCTTTTCTACAATTTGGATTGCTACACTTCCATCCTACTCTATTTGCCAATAAATCCTTTGTGACTTGTGAAAAATCATCTCTCATATACTTTCCTCGATAGACATTTATTAAAAGCGTCTATTACTAACATTCCAACTAAACAATTAAATGCTTTTTCATATATCCGCTTTTTTGCATTTCTTCATATGTGTTAATAATATCATTCTTTTTTACCAAATCCAACGCTTCTTGATACTCCATACCAAACATAAGGATATTCATTCTTACAGCATGTAAATAGTTTTCATACCAAGCCCATTCAGCATTTTGAGATAACTCCCGAATTGTTGAACGAGATACGATAGGATTTATATAGTAATTATCAGGCTGACAAAAACTCTTTACTATATTTATATTATTCTCCATTACTCTTTTCTGCCCTATTGTTGAACCACCAATCCCATTCCACGGAGGAAAATGACCATATTTTTTACGAAAGGCTTCTATTAAAATTCCCTCCACCATTTTAATATCTTCTCTTCCTTGATCACTTAGCATATCCTCAACCGGAGAATTATTTTGTTTTGCAAATGCCTCATACATATCTTTATTTCTATGTACTAATGGCTGAGATAAGGGGGACTGGACAAATATTGTATATCCTAATCGCTCATTCTTAGAAAAATACTCCTCTATTTGTTTCTGTTTAGAGCCTTCCTTAATCGGCAATATTCCATTATGCTGTTTAAATCTTTCTGCCAAATCTCCCGCTAAACCAATATACAGTATTGCCTCCGCATAGTAATCCCAAAAACAATAGATTCCCGCTGAAGCCCAACCATAATTATCCTTCGGCGAACATAAATCATCAATTGCATTCGCCATTTCCATAGCTTCTTCTTTTCTATAAGCATCTATAATAACAGTTCCAAACATAATATTCCTTCCACGCTAAACCCAATATTCTGCCATTACATTTCATGGCTTACCCGGCATTTTATGACATTGATCCAAATACTTATGAGCAAAAGAAATCAACGTCAAAATATCAAGATGTCACACGTCGAATTATAGTTCCCACCTACGGCAGTATTACCGCAGATTGAATTCGGCATCTCCTTCATATTGTCTATCTTAACGTGCTGTGTTTTACGGCACGTTTTTATCTG
>JAETOE010000053.1 GCA_021771815.1 Roseburia hominis | reverse complement strand
ATTTTTTTCTTAAATTCGGGTGCGTAACTTTGTGGCATAATAAGTACCTCTTTCCTTGATAATTTTAATTATATCTTATTAGCCACTTCTGTTACAACTTTAGTATAGCACTTCACTATATGGCAAGAGGAGTAATGAAAGAGACCGAAGAGATGTTCTTGAAATATCATTTTGCAAGATGCAGTCATGGCTATCTGATCAATCTGAAATACGTGCAGTCTGTTACCGGAAATAATGTGACGGTTGCAGGTGAGGAGATTGCAATCAGCCGGAGTAAGAAAAATGAGTTCATGGATCAGTTTGCACGTTATATCGGAGGTATGCAGGAATGAGTGGATTGGATATTTTTGAAGAACTGCGATATATTGTGGAGTTATTGACAGCGGAATATATGTTTGCATATTTTTTTGCAAAGAAGAAAAGAGGATTTGCTCCGCTGATCACAGCAGGTGGTGTATTACTTTGTTTATTGTCTGTTTTGTATATTTTTATACGTGAGTATTTTGTTGGATACGGGAATAAGGTGCTTACAGGTATTATTTCACTTATCTGGTACATAGGTCTTCTTTTCCTGACAATGCTTTTTGTTAAGGTATGTTTTGAAATCACCATAAGCGATATGCTTTTTATTATAATTTCAGGATATGCAACTATGCATATAGAATATATTGTTGTAAATGAAGTTCTTGCAATTGGGATTTGGAGTTATTTGAGAGAAAATCTTCTATTGTATATGATTGTTTGTCTGATCACGTGTTTGTTATGGTATGCATTTGTCATGCGTATTTTTGCAGCTAAACTTAGGGCATGTGAAGGAAAGCTTTATGAAGACACCAAAGAAACAATCGGTTTATTTTTGGTAATATTGATTATGTTATTATGTGGAACTTTTACTTGCCAGAGCGTATTCCGGGAAGACTTTCGTACTGACGGCACTACAGTAAATTACCTTGGTGCATGTATGGACTTTTTCATATGTGCTTTGATTTTAATTGTACAGTATAGTGTGTTTCGTATTAATACATTAAGTCGTGAGAAGGAGATTATAAAACAGCTTTTATATGAGAGACAAAAACAATATCAGCTTTCCAAGGAAAACATTGAGATTATTAATCATAAATGTCATGATTTAAAACATCAGATTCAGGCATTAAAGTATGCAGATTCTGAAAATATGCAGCAGTACATTGATGAAGTTGAGGATTCCATTATGATTTATGATCATGTTGTGGAAACGGAAAATGAGGTTTTGAACACAATTTTATCAGAGAAGAGCCTGTATTGTGAAAAACATCAGATTACATTAACGTGTATTGCAGATGCAGTACATATGGATTTTATGAGCGTTATGGATATATATGCGTTTCTGGGAAATGCACTGGATAACGCAATTGAAGCGGTAAGCAGATATCAGGATGTAGAGAAAAGGGTGGTCAGTCTCACAATATCTTCAAAAAACGATTTCCTTTGTATTCAGACTAATAATTATGTAGACAGAGAGTTGCAATTTAAAGACGGATTACCGGTTTCGACAAAGCGTCGAAACCGGGCTTATCATGGATTTGGAATGAAAAGTATGAAGCATTTGACAGAGAAATATGGTGGTACTTTAGTGGCAAGTCAGGAAAAGAATATTTTTACGCTACAGATCATTATTCCAATGCCGAAAGAATTTGTAAGATTATTGGAAGAAAAGAAATAAGTTGATACGGAGCAACGAAGTCTAATAACTACCACTTCTGTAGTAGCAGAGTAAATGTGGCGGATATGTTTGGAATTGCAAACAAGAGCACGTACTATACAGGCTCAGACTGTCAATTGAACCCGGATACTTCTCTTGAAGGCTGATGATCATTCAATTGATGATATTGCGGATAAGGTTGGCATGAACAGAAAAAGTATCATGCTTTGCTTATCAAAATCCAATGCGGCAAGAAAATCAAAGAACCGGACGGATTATCGTTCGAGTAAGGGCAGGTGACGGGATGAAGAGAGATTTACCATGGAGATATATACTTAAAAAAAGTAGACAAGTTTAGTGGGAAAATGAATTAAAGGCGGCAGATGCGGTAAAGGCGAAGAAGAGAAAATGGAAAATGTTATGAAAAGCAACACAATAAAAATGGCAGTAAGTTTGGAAGAGTATATTCCTTTGAAAGTAATAATTGATAGAAAAGCTGAGCCTCTAAAAAGTATATCGTATTCTAAAGACAGGACATCTTTTCTGGAAATTACAGTAGGAATGACAAGTGGACTCATAAAGAGAATTACATTATTGTTAAGCAAAGAATATGATATCAATGAGACCAGATTAAATATCGATGTTTACGAAATAGGAGATATAACGATAAGTGATGAGTTAAAAAATAGTTGTTCCTATTTTAAAACACATTTATATAAGGATGGAATAAAAATAGAAATTTCAGAGCAAAAAGTTTTTAAATACATTAAAATGGATAGGCTATACATCGGTTTATCACAGTTGAATTGTATTGCTGAAATATGTCTATGTGAATTAACATTAGATGAAATCAATCATATAAAAAATGAACTGGATTATCAAGAAAAGTAAGGGAAAGTTCCATATGGTCTGCTTGCTTTTGGTCGTATCTACGCATATAATAAAAGTTGAGATTCGATAAGGAGACGCGCTGCGTTTGAATATATGCCTGTCAGGAAATGGCGGACGAATGGGAAATGTGGGAGCGGCGTATAAGGAAAAGAGGTAATAGCGGTGTATAACCCTCAGCTTGAAACTTTTATCCGTGTTGCAGATGCAGGAAGCTTTAATAAAGCGGCGGACCAATTATATATCACGCCTACGGCAGTTATTAAACAGATCAATCTGTTAGAGGTCTCTTTGGATGTGAAGCTCTTTGAGCGCACGCATCGGGGACTGACGCTGACGAAGGCAGGCGCATCTTTATATAACGATGCGAAATATATCATTCAGTATTGTAAGGACTCTGTCATCCGGGCAAAGAATGCGATGCAGGAAGGCGATAATGTGATCCGCATCGGAACTTCTCCTATGACGCCGGCGGGGGTTCTGGTGGAACTCTGGCCTAAGATTCACGAATTTTGTCCCAAGATTAAGTTCCAGCTTGTCCCGTATGAGAATACACCGGAGAATGCGCGGGAGATTTTGAAAAATCTCGGACAGAACATTGATGTGGTTGCTGGAATTTTTGACGACACGATGTTGAATCTCCGAAATTGTGCAGGATTTGAAATCTCCAGACAGCCCATCTGCTGTGCGGTATCCGTCCACCATCGCCTTGCCGATAAAAAACTGCTGACTGTTTCGGACTTGTACGGCGAACGGCTGATGCTGATGCATCGGAACTGGAGTCATTATGTGGATGTGCTTCGGGATGATATCTGGCAGAATCACAGCCGGATTCAGATTGTGGATTTTGATTTTTACAGTGTGGATGTCTTTAACCGGTGCGAAAACAGCAATGATGTCCTGATGGCGGTTCAGGCATGGGAAAATGTGCATCCGTTATTAAAAATCATTCCTGTAGAATGGAATCACTCTATTCCTTATGGTCTGCTCCATTCACAGACTCCGTCGGAAACGGTAGAGCGGTTTTTGGCGGCAATCCAGACGGTATTGCACCGATAGCGCGGATTTTATGGATTATTTAGATACAACCTTTAGGTATTAACTGATGAACGAATCGAGACTTCTGTGGAGGCCTCGATTTTTTTATACTCTAAATTAGGAAATGAGATGGAAAAGGGTCTGATAAGGAGGGAAACGTGCATGAAGCAGGTGATGGTGACAGGACTTCTGACTGTCTTGTGCATGATGGTACTTGGCGCCTGTGGAAATACAGGAGGAATAAAGCCAAATCAGGAGGCGCAGGATATGTCATCTAATTCTGTTCAGACGGAATCCGGGGAGACGGATACGGAAAAGGAAGCTATGAGAAATTTTTATACGGCTGATACAGCTATATCCGATGTCACGGATGACCCTGTTTTCGGAGATTACGGAAGACTGATCTTCCCGGTGGATACCGGTTATTACAGTGGGAACACGTTGGGGGAACTGCGGCTGACCCGGCGAAAGAAGATACAGGGCTGTTTTTCTTTAAGGGAAATCCCAAAGAAAGGTTTGCCGTCTGTAATGCAGGAGGTGGATTTGCCTATGTAGGCGCGATGCAGGACAGTTTTCCACACGCCTTGGAGCTGTCCAAACAAGGATATAACGCTTTTGCCCTGATTTACCGGCCCGGTGCGCAGACAGCCTGCGAAGACCTGTCCCGTGCCATTCAGTTTATTTTTGAGCACGCAGAGGAACTGCAAGTAAATACGGACGGTTATTCGCTGTGGGGCGGAAGTGCCGGCGCGAGAATGGCGGCGTGGGTTGGCTCCTATGGAACGGCGGCATTTGGAGCCGGTGACTTTCCGCTGCCGGCGGCAGTCATTATGCAGTATACCGGATTAAGCGAGTATAGCGAGGGTGATCCTGCAACCTTTGTGGCGGTCGGGGAAAATGATGGAATTGCAAATTGGCGTGTCATGAAGCAGCGGCTTGACGGCATGAGCGCGTTGGGAATCGACACCGAATTTCATTCCTATCCGGGGCTTGGGCATGGTTTTGGGCTGGGAACCGGTACGGTTGCGGAAGGTTGGGTTGATGAGGCAATCGCATTCTGGCAGAGACAACTATCTGACGGTGATTCCCACGAGTAAAGGGAGGAAAGGATGTATTGCAATGAACAACTTTATTTTTGAAAACACGACCAAAACCTACTTTGGAAAAGGCTGTGTCAAGGAGTATCTTGCCTGCCTCTCCGGCCATTACGGGAAGAATGTCATGTTGGCTTATGGCGGCGGTTCCGTTAAACGTAACGGTGTCTATGAAGAGGTGACAAAATGTCTGAAAAAAGCAGGACAGAATGTAGTTGAATTCTCCGGTATCGGGGCAAATCCTACCTATGCCAAGGTGTTGGAGGGTGCAAAGCTGGCGCGGGAAAACGGGATAAATCTGATTTTGGCCGTGGGCGGCGGCAGCGTCATGGATTGCTGTAAGGCGATCTCTATGGCGGCGGTGTATGACGGAGATATTTGGGCGGATTTCTGGGCGAGACCGGGTATTGTTGATTTTGATCCTCTTCCGCTGGGGGTGATCGTCACGGTGGCAGGAACCGGAAGTGAAATGAATGGTGGTGCGGTGATTACCAACGAGAAATCAAAAGTCAAGACCGGGCAGGATTATCCCATGTGCAACGCTAAATTTGCCCTGATGGATCCGACTTACACCTTCAGCGTTCCGGAAAATCAGATGGTGTCCGGCGGATTCGATATCCTGTCCCATATCATGGAGACTTATTTCAGCGAACCCGATGAAGATAATGTGTCTGATGATATTTCGGAGGCGCTTATGCGGGGCGTGATCCGCGATCTGCGGGCGGCAATCAAAAACCCGGAGGATTACACAGCCCGAAGCAATCTGATGTGGGAATCCACCATGGCGGAAAACCGCATTATCAAGCTGGGAAAACGTATGGATTTTGAGTGCCATCAGATGGAGCATCAGCTTGGGGCGTATACGAACTGCAACCATGGCGCAGGGTTGGCAGTACTGCATCCCGTTTATTACCGCCATATCTATCGGGATGGGCTGTCCAAATTCCAGAGGTTTGCCGTGAATGTATGGAACATTTCACCGGAGGGCAGAACAGGGGAAGAACTGGCACGCGCCGGAGTGGAAGCGCTGGCGGATTTTATCAGGGAAATTGGTCTTCCAATGACTTTGCGGGAATTGGGTGTGGATGAATCTACGGATTTGAAGGACATTGCGGGCTCCTGTAATCTGGCTTACGGCGGCTACAGGAAGATGACCCATGAGGAAATCCTGAAAATATTCCAGGAATGCTATTAACAAAAATACTACAAGGTTTACCAGATACCCGCAAAGACGGGAAAATGAAGAAAGGACAATTTGCCATGAAAAAAATAACCGCAACATTTTTAGGTTTATCTATGATCTTTGTGCTGACTGCCTGTGGCAGTCAAAACAGCGGAAATAGCACAGCGGACGTTCCGTCCGGAAGTGAAAATGACCGGATATCTACGGAAACGTCTGCTGAGATTTTGGCGGAAGAGTCTGCCCAGTATCCGACAGAAGAGCCAATCGAAGTCCGATAGAGACGGTTACAGAAGAAACTTCCGGGGATACAGAGACTATAGAAGGAAAAATATTAGTAGTTTATTTTTCTGCAACGGGCAATACAGAGGAGGCTGCCAATTACATCGCGGCGGGAACCGGAGACTGGCTGGAGGGTATGCGGTTTTCGTCTGGCGTTTCAGAAGAAGATGTTCGGGTCTGGGTAGACAGCCTGGGTTTGTAATGATGATGTGAAGGAAAACTATGCTTACGACATTTATGAATTGGAACTCATTCCGGAGGTTTTGTATGGAACTACTTACCGCAAGAGCCTGACAACGTTGCTCCCGCGATTCCTGAAAGTAATGGCAAAATACCATGATGCTGACATCCGCCGCTACTTTAAGGATGCCTTCGGTTATGAGGGAAGCATCGGGGAGTCCGCCGATAAACTGACCGGACTTTTTGAGGATCTGGGCATTGATATGTACTTTAATGGTGAGGTTTCCGTGGAAGCGGTAAAAGAAATCAATATATCGACCTGCTTTCACCGGATGAAATTACAGGTATTGTGAAGGACTGCCTTCGCTAATCGGAACGCAAAGAGAAAATGAGAGTTTATAGAAAAGCAGAATTTGAAATTGGCGGACTTTATCAGAGAATGAGGACTGCCCACAAAGTGCTAAGTTCAGGGTTAAAATTTGAAAAGCATGGAGATTGGATATGGAACACAGAACATTGGGAAAAGACTTGGAAGTATCTGCGGTAGGACTAGGCTGTATGGGAATGAGCCATGCATACGGAGCGCCTGCGGATAAAAACGAGATGCGAGAGCTGCTGGCGGAGGCTGTGGATATGGGATATACTTTTTTTGACACAGCAGAAGTTTATGGTACGCCCGAAAATCCACACGACAACGAAGAACTGGTGGGGGAAGCCTTAAAACCCTATCGTAATAAGGTAGTGCTTGCAACCAAATTCGGAATCCATTTTGATATGGAAAGCAAGCAGGTGAATAAACCCCTGGTGCCGGATTCCAGACCGGGAGTAATCCGGGCTTCTGTGGAAAATTCTTTGAGGCGTCTCGGAACAGATCATATCGACCTGTATTATCAGCACCGCACAGACCCGTCCATTCCGATTGAGGAAGTGGCGGGCGTCATGCAGGAACTGATACAGGAGGGCAAGATTACGCATTGGGGGCTTTCAGAAGCTAAGGAAGAAACCATACGGCGTGCTCATGCGGTCTGCCCGGTAACGGCAGTCCAGAACCGTTATTCTATGATGGCGCGCTGGTATGAAGAACTCTTTCCTGTACTGGAGGAACTGAAAATCGGTTATGTGGCTTTTTCCCCACTGGCGAACGGATTTTTGTCCGCGAAATATGGGAAGGGATCTAAATTTGAGCCGGGTACGGATTACCGGAGCGTAATGCCACAGTTTACGCCGGAGGCCGTGGAACAGAACCAGAAGCTGTTAGAGTTAATCCGCATGGTAGCGGAAGAAAAGCAGGCAACGCCCGGTCAGATAGCGCTGGCATGGATGCTTTGCAAGAAACCGTATCTGGTGCCGATTCCCGGAACCAGAAAACCGGATCGTCTGAGAGAAAACGCGGGGGCAGCGGGAATTAAGCTGACAGAGGAAGAAATCTGGATTCTGGATCAGCAGCTTGATGCGATGGAAATGTCGGATGTGTTTGGCGGTACAAACTGTAAATCGTGAGGGGCTTTTGTGCAAATGAATTAGCAGACTGGCACATGGCTGCGGGCAGAATCAAATGAAAAAGGAGTATTGAATTTATGAGAAAAATAGTTGCAGTTTTTTTGTCTGTATCTCTGATGGTTGTTTTAGCGGCATGTGGGAACACTTCCCCGCAGACGCCCGCGGGCAGCTCCGGGACAGCGGAATCACAGGATGTTACCTACAATGTTGCGGAGGAGGATTCGACTTCACAGGAAGAGATTTCCAGTTCTGTCGTGTATTTTACCTCAGATATCTCGCCGGAGGGATTGATGGCAGTGTATGAGGCGCTGGAATGGGAGCCGACCGGCAGCGTGGCCATCAAGCTGTCCACGGGAGAACCCCCCGCAAGCAATTATCTGGAACCCGATCTGATTCAGGAACTGGTGCAATCCGTAGACGGGACAATCGTGGAGTGCAATACGGCCTACGGCGGTTCGAGAACGGAAACGGCGATGCATATGCAGGTAGCGGAGGACCATGGTTTTACTGCCATTGCGGATGTGGACATTCTGGATGCGGACGGATCGATGGAGCTTCCGGTAGAAGGCGGAACACGCTTACAGAGCAATCTGGTCGGTTCACATTTTGAAAACTATGATTCCTACATTGTGTTGTCGCACTTTAAAGGCCATGCCATGGCGGGTTTTGGCGGTGCAATTAAGAACATTTCCATAGGCCTTGGCTCAAAAGAAGGAAAATGCCTGATTCACACCTCCGGTAAAAGCAATACCAGCCCATGGGGCGGCGATCAGACAGGCTTTACGGAGTCCATGGCGGAGGCGGGAAAATCCGTTTCCGATTATCTTGGCAACGGAGAACGGATTATTTATATTAGTGTATTGAACAATATTTCCATTGACTGTGATTGTGACGGGAATCCTGCCGAGCCGGATATTCATGACATTGGTATTGTAACTTCCACGGATCCGGTTGCCATTGACCAGGCATGTATTGACCTTGCGTTTGCCGCAGAGGGAAGTGAATCGCTTCAGGATCGCGTCAACAGCCGTAACGGTCTGCACACATTGGAGCATGCGCAGGAGATTGGTCTGGGAAACCGTCATTATGAATTGGTGAACATCGATGATTGACATATTGCAAAGAGAAATCGTTTATATCAGTTATTATTTTATGGTGCAGCTTCGTCAGATCGCAGCCTACTGGATACTGGGCATGGTGGTCGGATCGCTGGTCTCCGTTTTTGCAAAGGATGCGATACATGGCTGTTTTGAACGCCTGCGGGATAAAAGGTGGGGCGTATGGGGCGTGATTCCCGCAAGCCTGCTGGGGATTGCTTCCCCTTTATGTATGTACGGTACGATTCCGATCGCGGCTTCTTTTTCAAGGCATGGGATGCGGCACGACTGGCTGGCTGCATTTATGATGAGCAGTGTGCTTCTAAATCCGCAGCTCATCTTTTACAGTACGGCTCTTGGTCCGACTGCTCTTGCGGTGAGATTGATTTCCTGCACCATCTGCGGAATGGCAGCAGGTCTGTTGGTACATATTTGCTATGGGAAAGAACCGTTCTTTGATTTTAACGGTTTTGAGCCCCGCGCCAGCCACGATACGGACCCCAATCCGGTTCTTCGTTTTTTGAAAAATCTGGGGCGTAATGTCAGGGCGACCGGTTTATATTTCCTGCTTGGAGTGCTGTTGTCCGCGCTGTTCCAGCGCTATGTCCCGGCGGATCGTTTTGCGGAATTATTCGGGAAAAGTAACGAGGGATTCGGTGTTCTTATGGCGGCGACAATTGGCGTTCCCCTTTACGCCTGCGGCGGAGGAACGATACCGTTGCTGCAGCAGTGGCTGGTTTCGGGGATGAGCATGGGAAGCGCGGCGGCATTTATGATTACCGGTTCTGCTACGAAGATTACCAATCTTGGCGCATTAAAGATTGTTCTCGGTATAAAGCGGTTTGTCCTGTATATTGCTTTTGTTATGGCATTTTCTCTGATAACCGGATTACTTACCAATCTTGTAGTGTGAGAGGAAGCGTCATGAAATATAATAAACATAAATATCAAAATATGGTCAAAAAAATAGCATGAAAGGTAGGTTGTAACCATATGGCAAAAGAAAAAAAGAAAAAATTACATATTGTTTTAATGGTAATCGGAATTATTTTGCTGGTTCTTATTGCGGTAGGTGCAGGAATCTTCTTTTATATCCGCAGTCAATTCGCGCCTCCCAGGGTTGAGATTGGCGAGCCTTCGGATGCTGCGATCGTGGAAACCACAGGCGGAACAGTGAGGGGTTACATCAGCAACGATATCTATACCTATCATGGCATACCCTATGGCTCCGCGCCGGAGCGCTTTGTGGCAGCGCAGCCGGTGGAGCACTGGGAGGGGATTTTGGACGCCGCGGATTACGGTCCCATTTCTCCCCAGGGCAGTCTGTTTGGCTCCGGTGGCAACGTCAACGCAGAGGGCACTGCAAATGACTGCCTGAATTTGAACATCTGGACTCCGTCTATCAACGATGGGGAAAAGCGTGCGGTTATGGTCTGGTTTCATGGCGGCGGATTTTCCACCGGTTCAGGTAATGACGCTACATATGACGGCGGGGCAATGGCCGCCTACGGCGATGTGGTCGTTGTGGATGTCAACCATCGTCTGAATGTATTTGGATATATGGATTTATCCGCATATGGGGATAAATATGCCAATGGCGGCAATCAGGGACTTACCGATCTGGTCATGGCGCTGCAATGGGTTCAGGACAACATTGCCCAATTTGGCGGCGATCCGGACAATGTAACCATCTTTGGACAGTCCGGCGGCGGTGCAAAGGTGCTGGCTCTGATGACCGCTCCGGAAGCCCAGGGGCTTTTTACAAAGGGGATCGTCCAGAGCGGCGCTACAGATACCATGGGGCTTACATTTGCCACAAAGGAGCAGAGCCTCGCACTGACGGAGCATATTTTAGACGCGTTAGGCATCACCGAAGAGAATATTGAGGATATTCAGAGTGTTCCGGAAAGTGAACTGCAGGACGCGGCGAATAGTGCTTTGCAGGCAACCGGAAGTGAATTTCAGATTCCGGCCGCTCTTTCCGAAGGCTATGCCATGGAGTGGGGACCGGTCGTGGACGGGGCGTATCTGCCCACCGATCCGGTCACAGAGGATGGCTTCGCAGAGGCGGGCAGGGACATCCCGCTGTTGATCGGCAGCAACCTGAACGAGTGGGCCATGGCGGGGGCTTCCCCATCCGAGGGCGAGGTGACGGACGAGATCCAGCAGGCGTTTAACGAGGCTTATCCGAATGAAACGCCCTCTGAAATCACTTCACTGGATACGCTTCTGCGGTATCCGCTGCTTAAGATTACCAGACATAAGGCGATGCAAAGCGGGGTCCCTGTCTATTCCTATGTGTTCGCCTATGACGACAACGCCGGAGGCGCTTACCATGGAGCAGAGATTCCGTATGTGTTCCACCATTCCGGCGGAGCATTGAATGACACTATGACGCAGGTCTGGGTCAACTTCGCAAAAACCGGTGTTCCAGGCGCAGACGGTCTCCCTGAGTGGGAAACCTATGACATGGAACAAGGCGCTACAATGATTTTGGATACGGAATCCTATCTCGCATATCACCATGATATGGAGTTGTTACAGCTTTTAAAACCATCTTATGATCTGGATTGATAAAGCGAAGAAGGAGTAAGTATATGTTATGGAAAATGGGATGATCCGGCTGGATTGGAGAAAGTTGCGGATTGACAGGAATTCCCTGCAATGAATTGTTCAGATAGGTGCGCCGGCAGCGCTCCAGTCTGCTGTCTTTTCCATTTCTAACATCTGCCTTCAGGCGGCTGTCAACAGCTTTGGTTCCAGCGCGGTAGCAGGAATGACAGCGGCGCTGAACTTCGAATATCTTGGCTACTTTATTGTCAGTGCTTTTGCACAGACAGTTGTTACATTTATCGGACAAAATTATGGAATCGAATATGCGATGGCAAGATTTTTATATGCCATGCCGTTCCTGTTTTTGACAGCTACCTATGAAGTGAGCGGATCGGCTCAGAGGAATGGGGAGGTTAACGCTTCCTGTGGTATTTAGATAGTTTATTACTTTTTGCAGCGGGGAAAGCTGTTTGCAAAAAGTCAGGAAAAGCCGGTTCTGATATAATGCGAAAATAATGACGCGTGAGAAACGGAGGCGGAAGACTATGAAAAGACACAGGCTGTTGGCAGCGATACTGGCAACGATAACAATATTGGCAGGCTGCGGCTTGGAGAAAGATGTAGGCAGCACCGATGAAATACCGGGGCCGGGGGCAGAAGAAATCCATGGCGATGCAAAAGAGAACCATAGTGATACGGCTCAGGGAACGGAGAGGAATGAGGAAACAGTGGCAAAAGCGGCACTTCCACAAGAACTGGCACAGATACCGGAGGAATATTTTGAAGAATCTGAATATCCGGGTACACTCGTGGAACTGGAATACGACACTTATGAGTCCATGACTTATGAGGAACGGGAACAGACGCTGCACAAAAGGGCGATCGTCTACCTGCCTTATGGTTATTCCGAAGAAGAAAAGTATAACGTATTGTATCTGATGCATGGCGGTTGGAGCGATGAGACGACGTACCTTGGCATACCGGACCGCCCGGCTGTATTTAAGAATGTTCTGGACAATGGGATTGCAGACGGAGAGATTTGTCCCATGATCGTGGTGTGTCCTACCTACAATAATACCAGACCGGATGACAGCGGGGATTATAGTCTGGCGCTCCGCCTGACGGACAATTATCACAGGGAATTGGCAGGTGACCTGATACCGGCGGTGGAGGGCACTTACAGCACCTACGCAAAGGATACGACGGTGGAAGGAATCTGTGCTTCGAGAGACCACCGCGCCTTTGCCGGATTTTCCATGGGGTCCGTGGCAACATGGAGGACCTTCCAGTATTGCCTGGATGAGTTCCGCTATTTTATGCCGTCCAGCGGAAGTCTGACGTCGGACGGAGAGTACATGGCATCCATGGTCAGGGATTCCGGGCATACATGGGATGATTTCTTTATTTTTGCGGCATCGGGTACGGATGATTTTGCTTATGCCTCTTTCAGATATCAGATCGAGGCGATGGTGGAAGTGAGTGACGGTACCTTCCGGTATGCCGATAACGAAGGAGAAGGAAATCTGTATTTTCTGGAACAGGCGGGCGGCACGCACAGCGGTGAGTATGCAATGGAATATTTCTATAATGGACTGCGCTGGATCTGGCAGCCATAGGAAATAGAAGCAACAAACAATTCAATCAAAAGAGAGGATGAGGAAAATGGCAAAGAAACAAACAGCAGGGAGAGACAGATTGGGAACGCTCGCTCCGAAATTTGCGGAGCTGAACGATGATGTGCTGTTCGGGGAGGTATGGTCGAGAGAGGAGCAGCTTTCTGCGAGAGACCGGAGCATGATTACGATTGCGGCATTGTTTTCCGCGGGGTTGTATCCACAGCTCAAATCCCATCTGGCACTTGGGAAGGAACATGGAATCACAAAGGAGGAAGCGGTGGAAATCGTGACGCAGCTTGCTTTTTACTGCGGATGGCCGAAGGCATGGAGCACGTTTCCGCTGATTCAGGAAGTATATGGGGAGGAATAAGGATTAAAGAGGGCGGAATAATGCAGGCGCCGGCTGTTACCAGGAGTGGAGACAGCCGGTAAGAGAGGAGAAAAACGGTATGAACAGGCCTTATGTCATTTGTCACATTTTAAGCTCCCTGGACGGGAAAATCAACGGTCCGTTTATGGCAACGGAAGTAACGTGTTCTCTTGGAGGAGAGTACGGAAAAATCCGCACAGAAATGAACGCGGATGCATGGCTGTATGGAACCACAACTGCGAAGGAATTTTTGGACTTCCGGGAACCGGTTCTGGAAGAGGACGCCTGTGTTCCGGAGGGAGATTTTGTCGCCGGTGATGAGACGAAGCCCTATTTTGTTGCCCTGGATGCGAAAGGAGAGCTTGGCTGGGAATCGGGGAGATTTGCAAACAAGGGACGGGGCGAAGCCCATGTCATTGCGATTTTGACGGAGGCGGCGCCTATGTCCTACCGCGCTTACTTAAGAACGCGAGGTGTATCCTATATTCTCGCAGGAAAAACCGAACTGGACTGTGAAATAGCGATGGAAAAGTTACATCGGCTGTTCCGGATTGAAAAGCTGCTGATCTGCGGAGGCGGTGTGGCGGACTGGACATTCCTGCAGGCAGGTATGGTAGATGAACTGAGTCTGATGTTGTGCCCGGTGACGGATGGGAGCAGCGGAACGGCTTCTGTATTTACCCGGATTCCAGAGTGGAGCGCAGGTAAGCCGGTGGAATTTGACCTGAAAGCTGTGGAGCGGGTCGGCAGCGGCGGTTTGTATTTGAACTATCTGGCGAAGAATGCAAAAAAGAAAAAATAAGAGATTTCTTATCGCATATTGATTTTTTGTTCCAATGCCAGCCCAATCAATCGATCTGTCTGGTCAGCCATGAACAGTGGAATATTCAGCACATCGTCATCCAACTTTAAATTGTCCAGAGAGAACCGAACACGGAGTTTGACTTGATCCGGGAATCGTTCTTTGAATTTCTTCAGGCTCTTGCTGGTTGTGTTGCTCTCGGATTTGACTTCAACGGGGAAAATATCATTTTCTCGCTGGACGAGGAAATCTACCTCATAAGGAGGATTGTTCTGGCTCCAGTACCGGGGAACTATTTCAAACTGCGTGATTAAAGTCTGCAGCACGAAGTTCTCAGTCAGTGCGCCCTTGAACTCGGTGAACAGGCGGTTGCCTTCTCCGAAAGCTGTGGGCGCCAGTTGGGCGAGGCGGCGGAGCAGCCCCACATCCACCAGATAGATTTTAAATGCAGACAGATCATCGTAAGCAGCCACCGGCAGGCTGGGAGCGGTGCTGCGGTAGATCTTATGCACCAGCCGGGCATCCACCAGCCACTGCAAAGCATCCTCATATTCACGGGCCCTTGCACCTTCTTTGACAACCTTATAGATAAACTTCTTATTTTCTCTTGCCAGCTGGGACGGTATGGACTTCCAGATCATAGAAATCTTCGGGAACTCACTGATGTTGGGGTGCTTGGCAAAGTCGCGTTCATAAGCGTCGATAATCCCGGACAGGGCTTCCTGCATAGCAGAAATGTCCCGTGCTTCCGTCCACATGAGCACTGGTTCGGGCATACCGCCAGTGACATAGTACATCTTCAATTTCTCATAGAGCGGATTGAAAAAGGCATCGGGGATCGGCTCAATGGTATCCAAACTTTCCAGATACCTGACAAGGTTTTCGTCACCATTGGCAAGCAGGAATTCCGTGAAGGTCATTGGATCGATCTGCATAAAGTTGACCTTGCCCACCGGGAAGGAGGATGGCTTCGCCAGAGCAATCCCCAGCAGAGAACCGGCACAGGCAATGTGATACTGCGGAGCATTCTCACAGAAATACTTCATGGAGTTGATCACCTTGGGGCAGTCCTGTACCTCGTCAAAGATAATGAGTGTCTTTTCCGGCACAATCTTCTGACCGCTGGCCATCATTAGATTCTGCAGAATGCGATCTACATCCTTGGTGGTCTCAAAAAACTGCTTATATTCTTCGTTTTCATCGAAGTTAAAGTAGGCTGTATTTTTATAATAACGTCTGCCGAATTCTTTGAGAACCCAAGTCTTTCCTACCTGCCGTACACCTTTTAAAATCAGCGGTTTGCGATAGGGTGAATTCTTCCAATCCAGCAGCTTATTTAAAATCAATCGTTCCATAGATATACTCCTTCACACTTTTCCGACGGTTAATGTGGCTTGTAATCACACTTTTATTATATGTCTAAGGCATGAGATTTACAACACATATTACAAAATTATTCTTATTTTAGGGAATAGTAATCACATTTTTGTGTCTATCTGTGGGCAGCTGTTCAAAATTCGGCTTGAAAGATAGGCAAACAGAAACAGAGGAAGGCACACCACAATAAGAGATTTCTGCATTGCGAAAAGAAAACAATATGACGCAAGCTGATTTGGCTAAAAAGTTGCAGGTTACCGATAAAGCTGTAAGCAGATGGGAACGAGGTTTAGGATTTCCGGATATAAATTCCATTGAGCAATTAGCTGATGCTTTGGGGCTTGGGTCCGTTCCCAGCTAAGAATACCAGTATGCTATTATAACCTTAAGGTATAAACTGAAAAACCGAAAGGAACTTCTACCCGGAAAAGCCCTGATATATAATGGATACATACAAGTCAGGAAAGCAAAGGAAGCGGTGAAAATGAGCAATCAGAAATATGTGATACTTAACAACGGCGTAGAGATGCCAATGGTCGGTATCGGAACCTTCCAGCTGGGTCCGGATGAAGCGGAGGCATCTGTAACCGCTGCTTTGCAGTCAGGCTATCGCCTGATCGATACGGCGAATGCCTATGTGAATGAAAAGGCAGTGGGACGCGCCGTTAAGAAATCAGGCATCGACCGAAAGGAGATCTTTCTGGAAACCAAGCTGTGGCCGGCTTTTTACGGACAGGCAGACGCGGTGGAGAGAACACTGGAACGTCTGGACACGGACTATATTGACCTGTTGCTGCTCCACCAGCCCGCAGGAAACTATATTGCCGGGTATCGGCTGATGGAGAAGGCTTATAAGGCGGGCAAGGTCAGAACCATCGGTTTGTCGAACTTCACGACTGCGCAGATGCAGGAGATTCTCGATATTTGCGAAGTGAAGCCGGCCATTTTGCAGACGGAACTGCATCCGTATTCCCAGGAGCAGGAGTTGAAGGCATTTCTGGAAAAGGAAAATATGGTTATTCAGGCATGGTACCCTCTGGGACATGGAGATAAGAAGTTGATGGAGGAGCCGGTATTCTCAAGGCTGGCAAAGAAATATGGAAAGAGCAACGCCCAGATCATCCTGCGCTGGCACATTCAGGCAGGGAATGTGGTAATTCCGGGTTCCAGGAATCCGGATCATATCCGCGCTAATTTTGATCTGTTTGATTTCCGCCTGAGCGATGCGGAAATGACGGAAACCGAGGCGCTTAACAAGAACAAACGCTATTATAAAAATTCGTTCCTTAAGCTGAAGGCTTACGCAAAAATGCGTCCGCCTGTAGATAAGCAAAAATAAAAGAATGGAGGAATCACTATGGAATACGTAACTTTGAACAATGGAGTAGAGATGCCAATGGCAGGCATCGGAACCTTTTTACTGACCCCGGACGAAGCGGAGACATCTGTGACCAGCGCGCTGCAGGCGGGCTATCGCCTGATCGATACGGCGAATGCTTATGTGAATGAAAAGGCAGTGGGACGCGCGATTAAGAAATCCGGCATCGACCGCAAAGAGGTTTTTCTGGAAACCAAGCTGTGGCCTTCCTTTTACGAGCAGACGGATGCAGTGGAGAAAACGTTGGAACGTCTGGACACGGACTATATTGATGCCCGTGTTATAATAGGACCAAGTTAGAAGAAACCCAGTAAAATCAAGGGGTTAAGCCTAATTTAGTCCTATTTTTTATACCTGATTGGGGTTAAGAATGGGCAGCG
>JAETOE010000052.1 GCA_021771815.1 Roseburia hominis | reverse complement strand
CTCCTGTTACCTGATTAGGTGTTGTGTCTATATTTGATTTTTAAACCACCGAAAGATGGTTTATTTGCTATGCCCTTTATTTCTTGGCTGTCTTTTACTTATTTGTTTCAAACTTTTTATTCTCCTTCTATATGCATTCAAATAATTAACAAAAATAGATAACATTCACCTTTCCACTTCTTTCCGAAACCGAGACGTAAATTTTAAAATCCGTTATAGCCCATTCTCTTAAGCCTGCTTTGCATTAACACACTCTCTGCCATCTTTTCGATATCACCTCCCCTGTTTCTATCTGTTTTGGACTTGCACTTAAAAATATCCATACACCCTTTGATTGTCATACAAAAGATCGTACATACCATTTCCCCGGTATATTATATCACACTACAATTGAAATGTACTACTTTTCCCATTTTTATGACAACTTTATGACAGTACATATTAAAATAGATGCACACACCTCTATCTAACATACACCCGATCCGGCTCACCATATTTCCTTATCCGCAGTTCTTCGTTTTCCGCGGTAATCGTAATCTGCCCCGCCTCCATCGTATAAAAAACCACACTTCCCGCTTTCTCCATATGCATGATTGCCTCCTCAGCGGGATGTCCGTAACGGTTTGACGCACTGCACGAGACGACCGACACACGGGGCGCAAGCATCTGTAAGAACTCCTCCGAATTCGAATAACGCGATCCATGATGCGCCGCCTTGTAGAAATCCACTCTATGGCAATCTGTCTCTGCCCGCAGCCGCTCTATGATCTCGCACTCCTGTCCGCTTCCGATATCCCCGGTAAAAATTCCTGTGAATCGGTCATCCTTATATAAAATAACGAGTGACATCGCATTTTTATCAGCCTCCTCTTTCATCTTACTTTCCGCCTCCCCCGCCGGATAGAGAGCCGTAAGCGCCGCCTCTCCGAGATGCAGAACATCCCCGGCGTCCATATACACCACCTCCGCATCCGCTTCCGCGGCAAGCTCCACCAGATCTTTCCACGCCTCATCCCGCACGATTCCGCGTGCAAAAACAAGGCGTCCTACGGGATATCCCTCCGCAAGTATTTCCTTTAGACCGGAAATATGATCCTCGTCGGTATGAGATACCATCCAACAGTCAATCCGCCGGGCTCCCTTATATTTTAAGAAAGGCAGAATCCGGTATTCTCCGACCTTTCCGACATTAGAACTTCCGCCGTCCACAAAAACGGTGTAGCCTTCCGCTGTCCGAAGAAAACAGCCGTCGCCCTGCCCGACATCAAGAACATCCAGTTCAAAGCCGTCTTTTGCCGGAATACAGAGAATACATAAAAGCAGTGCTCCCGCCGCTGCTGCCCGGATTTCCTGTCGGCACGCTATTTTCTTTCCGGCAGAAAATTCCGACAGCTTCTGCCGCACCCTTTGCCCTCCCGAAGCAGCTTCACACCGTTTCCTGTTTTTTGGGACCGTCTCTTTTGCAACATCCTTTTGCCGTCCCCTTCGCCCTCCCGTTCCTTCGGCAGTTTTGTGCCGTTCCTTACGCCGCTTCCTGCGATACGCACACGTCGTAAATGCAATGAGCACGCCATAGTACACCGCTATCCGCCACACATCCGGCCGACCGGTAATCCACATTGCTCCCGGCAGCTTCGCCACAAACATACAAATCTCATTGATCACGGAAAGCAAAAGCCTGCATGGAAGCAGAATGACCCTTGCGGCAGAAAGCCAGCCGATTCCAAGCAGCCCGCCGAAAACTCCGAATTTAAGCAACACCCCCACGCACGGAAGCACCGCAAGATTGACAAGAAGCGCGTAAATTGGTATTTCATAATAATTCCATGCCACAAGCGGCAGTGTGGTAAACTGGATTGCCGCGGCAGTAAAGAATTTTTCCGCCCATTTTCCTGCACGCTTCTTCCTGTCAAACGACACACAGCCGCCCACCCACCTGACGCCGATTACTGCGGCAAAAGAAAACAGAAATCCAGCATTCCACAAAAGATAGGGATTGTCCCACAGCAGGAAGAGCGCCGCCGCACCGAGCGCACTTAAACTGTCATAGCTGCGCCCGAGTACCTGCGCGCCCAAAAAAAGCAGAAACATAAGCACCGACCGTCTTACCGAGACACTCCCTCCCGCCATCACACCGTAGGCGTACATCACGCTTCCGGCGGCAATTCCTGCCGCACTAAATCCCAGGCCCATTTTTCTAAGCAGCCGATAGAGCGTCATCCCGATCATCGAGATATGCAGACCGGATATTGCCAGTATATGAGAAAGTCCTCCCACCTGATACAGATCCTTTACCTCCGTATCTAAAAGTTCCTTATCTCCTGTCACCATTGTAGTTATAATTCCTGCTTTTTCCCCGCCCATCGTCGCCTGGTAGACCTTCTTTAAACGGCTGCGAAACTGCCACAGCTTCTCGCGAATACCGCCGCTTTTGCCATATGACGCACGAACTGAAATATCTTTTAAGCAAAAATCACATTTTAGCGACCGATAGAAAACCGCCTCATCAAAGCTTCCATCATTTACCGCACTTTTCCATAATTTCACTGTTCCATCTAATACAAGGATTTGCCCGATCGAATAAAGATCGGAGTCAGAATACACCAGAATCCGGTTACAGGAAACCGGCTCTTTTGATATGCTGTTATTTTGATCTGGTCCTATAATACAGGACGTTAATTCATAGATATATTGGTCATTACGAATCTGCTTTCCTGTAAGCGTTCCCTGCACGGAAAGCCGCATCCCACCGACAAGCGCGGGCAGATAAACCGCTTTGCACTGCTCCTCCCACCGATACTTTCCACTGCCGGCAAAAAAAGCCAGCACACAGAGCAAAAGCAGTACGCAGAGCCTGCCGCCCCTGCATTTCTTCTCTCTCTTTGCGGCATCGCGCCGTATGAACACTTTCCCCGCCGGCACGACCATCCCGGTAAGCAGGGCGGCCATGACACACATCCGGGGAAATACTCCCCCGTAAGCCGACACAAAAATCCCAAAGAGAAAACACGCCGCCATAATACACAACGGTCTTTTCAATCGTCCTATCCCCTCCTCTTTCCTACTCCTCTGTCGCCATCTCCGTCACAACTTCCGCTGTTCCGGCGACATAATCCATATTCCGGTCATACATTTCCGCAAGCTTAAAATTGTCGCGATAGACGCCGCTCGTATCACCGTTCACAGAAATCTGTACCTTATTGATAGTTGACAGTTCCGAAAGCGAATCTACAATCGAGTAGACTACAACCGCCTCGTTCACCTTATAATCCTGATTTCGAAACGCCTCGTCGAAACTGACATAACAGACGCCGTCCACTACGGAGACGGACACAAGCTTTGTGCCCTCCGGAATCGCAGACTTTGCCCCGCTGGTCTTTGGTCCCTCCAGAAGCTGCTCCACAATCAGCTTTTCCATGGAGATATTGCTGCTATAGTAAACTTCCTCGCGAACCTCCTTCACAAGCCCGTCTCCATTCTCATTGGAAAAGTAAAGCGTAAGTGTCGTGTTCTGTATAGAGTTAATCTGTTCTCCCGGATTCTCGATAAAACTGTCCTGATTCATGCTTCCGACCAGATTTCCCTTAACATCTGTAAGCGGCGCATCCGCGATGTAAAACGCGACACAGTCAATTCCCTTGATCTGCGTCATTGTGCGCACCACCGCCGCACGGCAGAGCACTTCCTCGACCGTATCCATCTTGCTGTAATCCTCGTCAAAATGAATCGTAAGAAGCGCCCCGTCCAGCGAATAGCTTATTACCTCCACATCGTTCGGAATCGGCTTACGGTATTCCACGTTGTCCGAATCCGAGCTCAGGACCGCGAGAAATTCCCTGATCATCCCGTCCGTATCTGCCGCCACAGGCTCATACGGCGCGTCCACCAGACGATTCCTGTCCTTATTCAGATATTCAATATGGTATGCGCTCTCCTCATTTTCATTTCCGCAGCCCGTCATGGCATACGCCAGGACAGCCGCAAAAAGAAGGAAAAAAGCGATGCATTTACGCTTTATCTGCTTTACCTTCCGGCTCATTATTAATCCTCCTTGTTTTCCTCGCCTAAGAAATATAGTTCAGAGGAATCCTCACATTAAAAATGGTTCCCTCCCCCAATGTACTGAACACCTTGATCGCACCGCGGTGCATCAGAACGGCATTTCGCGTAATTGCAAGACCTAAGCCTGTTCCGCCGATCTCTCTCGAATGCGACTTATCTACCCGGTAGAAACGCTCATAAATATGCTCGAGCGACTCCTCCGGGATACCGATACCGCAGTCCTCCACCTTCAAATAAAAATATTGATGATCTGCATTCAAAGAAACATGTACCCAGCCATCCTGTCTGTTGTATTTGATCGCATTCTCGATCAGATTCGTAAACGCGAGCGTGATTTTCACCTCATCCACATCTGCGCTCACCGGACGGAAACTCTCAAGTACCAGTTCCACATTCTGCTTTTCTGCGATTGGCTTTAACCGTTTTAAAATCTGTTCTAAAAGCTCATTGATATTCACATTTGTAATATTAAGATCTGCCGCCGACTTGTCCATCTTAACCAGAGACAGCAGGTCATTGATGATTTTCGTCTCACGGTCGACCTCGTTTCCGATATCCGCCATAAATTCCTGATACAACTCGACCGGCGCATTCTCCATGCTGTTGATGGAATCCGCCAGAACCTTCATCGACGTGAGCGGCGTCTTCAGCTCATGGGAGACATTGGACACAAACTCCTGTCTGGATTCATCCAGCACCTTCATGCGCCCCAGCATCTTATTGAATTTTTCATAGATCTGCCTCGTTTCCGTGTAATCATCCACAGTCAGCGCGTCATCTCCGTAGCCTGTCTGAATCTCTTCAATCGACTTCGCCATCTTGTGAAACGGCCCAACAAGCCGCGCTGCAGCAATATAAGAAACAAGAATCACCGCGAATATACAAAACATTTCCATAACGAGCGTATTGCGTGCCAGGTACTCGAGATTCAGGTTGATACTGTCCGTCGATACGCTGACCATGACAACGCCGATCGTCCTTTTATTCTCTGTTCCAGGCTCCGTGTGCACGAGCGGGATCGTCATCTCAATATAACGGTTCTCAGAGTCATACTTACTGATTTCTTCCCCGTAAAAGCTCTTGATAACTTCCTCGGAAATAATCGTCTTTCCGGTGTCAAGTTCATAGCTGTCCCTCACGATATGAAAGCTCTCGTCAATCACCATCACACGTCCGTCATAAATCGTCGAAAGCTGGTCCAGCTGCACGTCGATAACGGATGCCGCATCTTCATTATTAAAATAATCGTTGGAAACAATCTGATTCGCGAGAATCTTCGCCTGGCTTAGAATCTCGCTTGTGCGGATTGACACCGCACGGTTCTCATAAGACCCGAGCATCCCGACGCGAAGCAGGATGCCCGGTAAAGTTCCGATCAGAATGCAGAAAAGAAACAATCTGCATTTAAGACTTTTTAGAAAATCTGTTACTCTCTTTAACTTAGACATTGTAAGCACCTGTTAATTCTGTGAATAGTAATATCCGACGCCCCACTTGGTGTGTACATACTTCGGCTCGCTCGGATTACTCTCGATCTTCTCCCGAAGACGCCTTACATGTACATCCACGGTTCTCACATCCCCCGGGTACTCATACCCCCACACAAGGTTGAGAAGATTCTCCCTGCCGTACACCTTGCCCGGATTATTGACAAGCAGCTCCAACAGATCGAATTCCTTCGCGGTGAGATTTATCTCTTTGCCGAGAATGAAAAGTCTTCTGCTCTCGCAGTCGAGCCTTAAATCGCCCGCCTCGATCACCTTCGAATCTTCCTGCTTCGGCTGTCCCGCAGCGGTTCTCCGCATAATCGCCTTGATGCGTGCCTTGACCTCAAGAATATTGAACGGCTTCGTGATATAATCGTCCGCCCCGTACTCCAGTCCGAGAATCTTATCCATATCGTCTCCCTTTGCCGTCAGCATGACGATCGGCATATTGGAAAACTCCCTGATCTGCTGGCACACCTCAAAACCGTCCATCTTCGGCAGCATGATGTCGAGCAGAATCATGTCGTATGCATTCTCTGTCGCCATCTTAAGCGCCTCTTCCCCGTCGTATGCACAGTCCACTTCCATGCCGTCCTGCTCTAAGCTAAAGCGGATTCCTTTTACTATTAACTTTTCATCATCTACAACAAGCACTTTCTTTGCCATATCATTTCACCTTTATACTGTCCTTAATCCGATTATAAGACCCCTCTTTGATTCCATCGACATTCATAATTTCCTCCACGGAAGAAAACCCTCCGTGCGTCTCGCGATACAAAAGAATCGCCTGCGCCTTGCTCTGCCCGATACCGGAAAGCGTCATAAGTTCCGCCTCTGACGCAGTGTTCAAATTCACACGCCCGTCAGCATCCTGCTCCCCCGCCGTCTTCTTCGTCTGCCCTGCCGCACCGTCCGCAGCAACTAATGCATCCACCGGATACGCGGCAGCTTCCTCCTTCGTCGGAATATAGATCATCTGTCCGTCGCAGATCTCCTGCGCCTGATTTACCGCGGTAAGCCCCGCGTTCTCCGTCAGACCGCCCGCCATCTCAATCGCCTCGTAAATCCTCGCTCCGGCCTCCAGGACATAGACCCCTGGCGTAAGAACCGCCCCGCAGACATACACGCAGCATGTTTCCTGCTGCTCCTCCACTGCCTCTCCGGCTGTTGTTCCGGCACTCTCTGCGTTCCCTCCGGCTTCTGCCATTATTTCGGCACTCTCTGCGTTCTCACCGGCTTTTGCCGTTGCTCCAGCACTCCGCGCATTCTCGCTGGCTTTTGTTGTTGCGTTACTCCGCGCATTCTCGCTGACTCCTGCCGTTGTCCCGGCGTTTCCGGCTTCCGAAACCCCTTCCATCTGTTCTGTCGCAGACTGCGACAAATATACTGTATCATCCGTTCCGCAGCCCACCGTAAAAATAAGCAGGCATACGGCAATCAAAATGCCCTTTTTTCTATACATCATAAGCATTCTCCTTCTTCTTTCCGAATGAAGGAGTCCTCAATGCCCGATGCCTTTATTTTAACGAAATTTGAAGCCCATGACAAGGGGCATTCCAATTTTTAATCAAAATATTTTAAAATCGTTGTCTGCACGCTTACCCAGAAATCCCTTGCATCCTTGGAATCCGGCACAAGGACTGACGTCTCATATGCATCGAATGCAATCCGCTCCGTCTCCGTCGGCTGTCCGGAAGGGATCACGGAGAAATGACCGCTCAAATCATAAAGATCTCCCGCCATCGTCCCGGTCACAAACTGCGCGAACTCTGCCGCCGCATCCGGCTGCCCGGTGTAGTCGTTTACGATCAGCATATCCGTCATCGCACAGGTCGCCGCAGGAAGCGTCTCGTTTAAATCCGGCATCTTCATCAACTCGTACGGATGCCCTTCCAGCTTATAGAGCGAGTCCGTGTCTATGATTGCCGAAAGTGTCCTTCCCGCAAGAAAATTCTCAATAATACGCGCCTCGGATACCTGCCCCGCGTCCACGGAAAAAGATGCAAGAATCGTATCAAAATATTCCAAATCCTGCTGGTACAATTCTTCATCATAAATGACGTTCATCGTGTCCGTCTCATTCTTCTCAAACGTCACACTGTTTCCGATAAACGGGAAATCGTAAAACGCGCCGTTCACATCCCACTCCAACAGATATTCCACATCCTCCCCCGGCTCATTCTCATTCGAATAATCGATGATCGACTGTAAAGACTCTGGTACAGTCCCGAAGTAATCCGGCTGACAGATAAAGACGCAGGTATTAAAGGAAAGCGGATAGCCCAGCAATTTATCCCCATAGGTGGCTGCCATGGCAGCCTTCTCCACCACACCTGTATCTGCCGCACCCCTTTCATTCACGGAAACAAGACCATAAAGGTATGCCTCCTCCAGATTATCCCCCGGTAAGAGATATACGTCCGGAAATGCATCGTCCTGCATGGTCTTATCATAAATATCACCGATATAATCAAGCGTACTCCGGAACTCGAGTGAAACCTTCACTCCGGTCTGCGCATAATAGCGCACCGCTGTCTCCTCGAAGAACGCCGTATAGCTGTCATCCTCGTACCAAAAGATCAGATCCGTGGGTGCGCTCTCATACGCCTGCCGCGCCTCCGTCGTACTCTGCCCGCTCTTTGCAGCAGCATCTGCAACATCGTTTCCGCTCTCGGCTGCACTGTTTCCGCTCTCGGCTGCATCTGCGGCACCCCCGGCTTCCCCCGTGGAGGCCGGTTTATCTGCAAAAGATACTTTTTCTCTGCTTACAATCACGGCTCCGCCGATCAGCAGCGCGTAGACCGGTAACACAGATAACAATTTCTTGTGTAATGCTTTCATTCTTATTCCTTAATCCATTCTCGTATTCTCGCTACAAGTACCTTGTCTCATTGATGATCAGACAAGACACTATGGCATCAAAGCTCTGCCATGACAGCGTCAAGCTTCGCCGCCATCTCATCCACATGCTCCTTCCCGATAACCAACGGCGGCACCAAACGAAGCACATCCGCCCCCGCCGTAATCACCACCAGCCCTTTGTCCAGCGCTTTCGCCGCAATCTGTCCGACCGGCTTTTCACATACTACGCCCTGCATCAGTCCCATGCCTCTGCGCGCAGTTAAAAAATCATACTTTTCAACCAGTTCGTCAAGCTTCTGCTCCAGATAGGGCGCGATTTCCTTCACATGTCCGGTGATATCCTCCCGCTCCATCATCTCTAAGACCTTATCGACCGCCGCGCCCACAAACGGGTTGCCGCCGTAGGTCGTTCCGTGGTCCCCCGGTGCGAGCGACTTCTGCGCTACGCGCTCCGTAAGGAAAAATGCACCGACCGGAACACCGCAGCCAAGCGCTTTCGCACTCGTCATGATATCCGGCTTCACGCCGTAGTGCTGCCATGCGAACATCTCTCCGGTACGTCCCATGCCGCACTGGATCTCATCCAAAATCAAAAGAATATCGTGCTCATCACAGAGCGCACGGATGCCTTCCAGGAAATCCTTCTTCGCCGGATAGATTCCGCCCTCGCCCTGTACCGTCTCCAAAATAATAGCACATGTTTTCTCATTAATCAAAGCTTTTACGCTGTCCAAATCATTATACTCCGCAAAATGCACACCCGGCATCAGCGGCTCGAACGGCTCCTGATAGTGCGCGTTTCCGGTCACGGACAACGCCCCTATGCTTCTTCCGTGAAAAGAGCCGTTCATCGCAATGATTTCATGTCCCGCATGAGAGTCCCTTGTGAAAGCATATTTCTTCGCTGCTTTGATTGCGCCCTCGATTGCCTCTGTGCCGCTGTTCGTAAAGAAAACGCGGTCCATCCGGCTCGCTTTTAAGGCACGCTTTGCCGCCCGGATAATGGGCTCGTTGTAGTACAGATTCGATGTGTGCATCAGCTTATCCACCTGCGCCTTTAGCGCCTCGCCGTATTCCTCGTTATGATAACCGAACGCCTGCACCGCGATTCCCGCCGCAAAATCCAGATATTCTTTTCCGTCGGTGTCGTAAAGGTACACGCCCTCGCCGTGGTCGAATACGACCGGAAAACGATTGTATGTGTGAAGAATGCTCTCCTCCGCATCCTTGATATAGGATTCCTTATTCATGATAATACCTCTTTTCTTTCTCGCCCAGAATCGCCGTTCCGATTCCCTTGTTCGTAAAGATTTCAAGGAGCAGGCAATGCGCGATCCGTCCGTCCAAAATATGTACTCTCGATACGCCGTTCTCGATCGCATCGATACAGTTGTTGAGCTTCGGAAGCATACCGCCGCCGATAAAGCCGTCCCCGATCAGTTCATGCGCTTCCTCAATGGAAAGTTCGGAAATCAGCGTACTCTTATCCGAAGGATCTTTGTATACCCCTTCAATATCCGTCAAAAATGCAAGCTTCTCCGCGTTGACCGCCTTCGCGATCGCACACGCCGCATCGTCCGCATTGATGTTGTAGCTGTTGTACTCGTCGTCCATTCCGACCGGACATACAATCGGAAGGAAATCCTTCTCGAGCATATCATAGAGGATCTTCGGATTTACCTCAGTGATTTCCCCGACAAAACCGATGTCCTCCCCGTTCGAATACTTCTTTTCTACCTTTAAGAGTCCGCCGTCCTTCCCGCTGATGCCGACGGCGTTGACGCCAAGCTCCTGCACAAGCTTTACAAGGGATTTGTTGACCTTATTTAAGACCATCTCCGCGATTTCCATCGTCGCCTCGTCCGTCTTTCTCAGACCGTTCACAAACACCGGCTCCATGCCGACTTTTCCGACCCATCGGCTGATTTCCTTGCCGCCGCCGTGCACGATGATCGGCTTAAAACCTACCAGCTTAAGCAGCGTCACATCCTGAATGACATGGCGCTTTAACTCCTCGTCCACCATCGCGCTGCCGCCGTATTTCACTACGATGATCTTGCGGTTGAACCGCTGAATATATGGGAGCGCCTCGATCAGCACCTCCGCCTTTTGTAACACTTCCTGCATATTTTTCTCTTCCATATTTCTAATCTCCTTGTAATCGCAAACAGCGCTCACATTCTCACACTATGACCGATAGTCCGCGTTAATCTTCACATAGTCGTACGTCAGATCGCAGCCCCACGCCGTCGCCGTAGCATCGCCCATCTTCACATCCGCAATCGCTGTAACCTCCGGTTCGGACAAAATCTTCGTCGCCTCTTCCTCACTGTAGTCAAGCGCAACGCCGTCCTTTATGATCTGCATTTTCCCCGCCGCGCTCGTAAAGAATAGATCGACCTTCTCCGGGTCGAACTGCGCGCCGGAATACCCCATCGCACAAAGGATTCTGCCCCAGTTCGCGTCGTGTCCGTAGATTGCCGCTTTCGTAAGACTGGAAGTGATCACGGATTTACTCAAAATCTTCGCCTGCTCTTTCGACTCCGCGCCGACGACCTTTACCTCGAAGAGCGCCGTCGCACCCTCGCCGTCGCCCGCCATCTGCTTCGCAAGGCTCTCATTAATGAATTTCAAGGCTTTGCAGAATGCCGCGTAGTCCTCGTTCTTCTCCGTAATCTTCGGATTCCCCGCCATACCGTTCGCCAGAAGCACGCAGGTATCATTCGTCGAGGTATCGCCGTCCACGGAAATCATGTTGTAGGTATCTTCCACATCCGCCTGCAGCGCCTCAAGCAGCAGCTCCTGTGAAATCGCCGCGTCCGTCGTCACAAAGCTTAACATCGTGCACATATTCGGATGAATCATCCCCGATCCCTTGCACATACCGCCGATCGTCACGGTCGCACCGCCAAGCTCGACCTCCACCGCAACCTCTTTCTCATGCGTATCTGTCGTCATGATTGCCTTAGCCGCCGCATGGCCGCTCTCGTAGCCGCCGAGAAGTGCAGGCACCATTGCCTCGATTCCCGCACAGATGCGGTCGATCGGAAGCTGCTTGCCGATGACCCCTGTCGACGCCACAAGCACCTGATCCTCCGGCACACCAAGAAGCGCACTCACCTTCTCCGCCGTCTGCTTACAGTAGCCCATGCCTTCCTCTCCGGTGCACGCGTTTGCAATTCCCGCATTGACAACGACTGCCTGTGCCTTTTTGCTCTCATATACCACATGCTGATCCCACTTGACCGGAGCAGCCTTTACAATATTCTTCGTGAAGGTTCCCGCCACATCGCAGGGAACTTCACTGTAAATCATCGCCATATCCTGCCTGTTCTGATACTTGATTCCTGCCGCCGTACTTGCCGCTTTAAAGCCCTTTGCCGCGGTCACACCGCCTTTGATCTGTTTCATAAATTCACACCCTCCATCATCTACGGATTGTAAATCGTCACATTATCCTCATTTATAATACATTCGTAATAATTGACATCCTCGCGGAATGTCCATCCGAGTCCCTGCCAGAAGCGATTCCCGACCTCGTTTTTCTTAAATGCGATCAGGTTGACCTTATTGATCTGCTCACTCTTTAGCGCTTCCATACACGCCTGCACCAGCTTCTGCCCGATTCCGTGCTTGCGGTACGCTTCCCTCACACAGACATGATAGAGACAGCCTCTTCTGCCGTCATGCCCGCAAAGAATCGCCCCGACAATCTTACCGTCTGCGACCGCCGCCATGCTTGTCGTGGGATTGCGTCGCAGAAAACGCTCCACGCCCTCCCTCGAGTCATCAATACTGCGGATTCCGAAGCCGTGGATCTCCATCCAGAGCGCATGTACCTCGTCAAAATCCTCCATCGTCATCACACGGATGATCACTTTCTGATTCTCCATCTCTAATTCCTTTTCTATCATAATCTTTTTACGGAAACAGCGGTACGAGGTTCAGTCCCTCCGCCTCGTCAAATCCGAACAGCAGGTTCATGTTCTGCACTGCCTGTCCCGCGGCTCCCTTGACAAGATTGTCAAGCGCTCCCATCATAACGATTCTTCCGGTACGCCCGTCGATCTTAAAACCGATATCCACGTAGTTGCTTCCCTCGACCCACTTCGTCTCCGGGCAGACGTCCTTCTCCAGGACGCGGACGAACTTTTCTTTCGCATAATATTTGTCGTAGACCGCTTTTACTTCCTCATAGGAGGGCAGGCTTCCATCCGCCCTGCGGACAAGCGTGGCATACTCCGTCGCCAGAATACCGCGGTTCATCGGCACAAGATGCGGTGTGAAATTAACCGTAACTTCTCTTCCCGCCGCATAACCGAGCTGCTCTTCGATTTCCGGCGTATGTCTGTGGCTCGTCACACCGTAAGCCTTCATATTCTCATTGACCTCGCAGAAGAGGTTTGGCAGCTTTGCGCCGCGCCCCGCGCCCGAAGTCCCCGACTTTGCATCGATAATCAGCGTATTCGGATCGATCAGCCCCTCAGCTACAAGCGGGTACGCCGTCAGAATCGAACAGGTCGTATAGCAGCCAGGATTTGCCACCAGTCTCGCGCCGCGCACCTTCTCGCGATTCACCTCGCAGAGCCCGTAGACCGCTTCTTCGATAAACTGGGGGCTCTTGTGCTCAAGCTTATACCACTTTTCATAGGTAGCGACGTCCTTAATACGGAAATCCGCCGACAGATCGATAATCTTCGTCTTCTGTAACATATCCTCCGTCAGAACACCTGCCAGAAATCCCTGCGGCGTCGCCGTGAAAATGACATCCACCTGCTCTGCCAGAGCTTCCATATTATCATCGAGACACACATCGTCCACAATCTCAAACATGTTCTGGTAGACCCTCGCATATTTCTCATCAATATAGCTTCTCGAGCCGTACCATTTGATCTCCACTTCTTTATGTCCCATCAGAAGACGCACCAGTTCATTTCCCGCATACCCGGTCGCGCCGATAATCCCTGCCTTTATCATCTTTTCTCCGCCTTTCCAAAATACTATCTTCCGAAATTTACTCCATTCTCTTATATTAGTCTACCTGCCTGTTATAGTAAAGTCTTTTTTGTAATTTCTCGGAAATATTTTTGCATAATTATACATCCATTCAATTTTTTATGCAATACCTATTTCACTTTTTACATACAGTTTTCCCAAAGTATTTTTTTGTTTTATTATATATTGTATGCCCGTCTCATATCTGTTCTGGCATCTTTGTACATGTTTATGCATTTTCATTCAGTAAATATGTATATTTTTTCACTTGCTTTTCCACGGCATTTGTTGTATATTGATTGCAGTCAGTGAAACGCACGCGGCTGTTTTCGGAATGCGGTGCGTTTCACAATTCTACAAAGAAAGGATATTTCCCATGAAAGAAAAAGTTATCTTAGCTTACTCCGGCGGACTCGACACGACCGCCATCATCCCATGGTTAAAGGAGAATTACGATTACGAGGTTATCTGCTGCTGCATCGACTGCGGTCAGGAAGAAGAGCTTGACGGTCTGGAGGAGAGAGCCATCTCCTGTGGCGCTTCCAAGTTATATATCGTAGACATCATCGACGAGTTCTGCGACGATTACATTATGCCGTGCGTACAGGCGAACGCCGTATACGAAAACAAGTACCTGCTCGGCACCTCCATGGCACGTCCGCTGATCGGTAAGAAGTTAGTCGAGATTGCCAGAAAAGAAGGCGCTACCGCAATCTGCCACGGCGCTACCGGAAAAGGAAATGACCAGATTCGCTTCGAGCTTGCAATCAAGGCGCTCGCTCCTGATCTTAAGATTATCGCTGCATGGAGAGACGACAAGTGGACAATGGATTCCCGCGAGTCCGAGATCGAATACTGCAAGGCGCACGGCATCAACCTCCCGTTCTCCGCAGATTCCAGCTACAGCCGCGACCGCAACATCTGGCATATCAGTCATGAAGGTCTGGAACTTGAGGATCCGTCATGCGAGCCGAATTATGACCACCTTCTGGTCCTCGGCGTCTCCCCGGAGAAAGCTCCCGATGAGGGCGAGTATGTGACCATGACCTTCGAGAAGGGTGTTCCTACCTCCGTAAATGGCAAGAAAATGAAAGTCTCCGACATCATCCGTGAGTTGAACCGTCTGGGCGGCAAGCATGGCATCGGCATCATCGACATCGTTGAGAACCGTGTTGTCGGAATGAAATCCCGCGGCGTTTACGAGACTCCGGGCGGAACGATCCTCATGGAGGCGCATCAGCAGCTTGAGGAACTGGTATTGGACCGCGCTACACTGGACGTTAAGAAGGATATGGGCAACAAGCTCGCGCAGATAGTATACGAAGGAAAATGGTACACACCGCTCTGCGACGCAGTGAAAGCTTTCGTGACCTCTACGCAGGAATACGTGACCGGTGAAGTAAAGTTCAAGCTCTACAAGGGCAACATCATCAAAGCCGGCACGACCTCCCCGTACTCTCTCTACAGCGAGTCCTTAGCAAGCTTCACGACCGGAGATCTCTACGATCACCACGATGCAGAAGGCTTTATCACTCTGTTCGGTCTGCCGCTCAAGGTTCGTGCAATGCGCATGCAGGAAATCGGCGAGAAGAATAAGTACGAATAGAATAGCCGTACAAAAAGCTCCGGATCGTTTCACCCACCAAACGACCGGAGCTTTTTTAATTCCGATTGCATGCTATAAGAAATTCCGTTCTGCTGCATTCACCGTGACAAAACTGCTGCATCCTATCTGCCCTCACAGACAGCGTCCAACACACGCAGACCCTTTTCGATTTCCCTTTCATTTAACTTTCCATAACCGAGCAGGAGCGTGGGGAAACTTCTTTCCTTTCCCCCACAAATGCTATCTGCTGCAGTTTTGCTTCCCGCATATGCACTGCCCAGCGCAGCTTCCGTTCCAGTTTGTACCCGCTCTAACTCATATTCCTTCAAACCCGAAACCGCAACGCCTCTCTTCCTCACGTTTTGGCAAAACTCCTCCTCCGTGAGCGGCGTGTCCACCTCCACCAAAACGTGCAGCCCTGCGTGATCGCCGCTGACTTTTCTGACCCAGCTTCTTTTCTTCAATTCACCGAGCAGGAAATCATGGCGGCTGCGGTAAATCCCTCTCATTTTATTCAAATGTCGTTCAAAATGTCCGTTCCGGATAAATTCCTTTAATATCTCCTGCTGCATACGCGGCACCGTCGTCGAATAGAAACCGCAGTTCTCGCGATAACACCTGACAAGCTGCGGCGGCATCACCATATAACTGATACGCAACGACGGGGCGATACTCTTAGAAAACGTCCCAAGATAAATCACCTTCCCCTGCGCATCCACGCTCTGAAGCGAAGGAATCGGCTTGCCACGGTAGCGGTACTCGCTGTCGTGATCATCCTCGATCAAATAGCGTTCCTCTTTCTCTGCCGCCCATGCAAGCAGCTCCAGACGCGCCTTAAGCGGCATGATCGAACCAATCGGAAACTGGTGCGACGGCATGATATATACAAGCTCCGGCGCTATATCGCGCACGGTCTTTACATTTAAACCCTGCTCTGCGGCAGCGACCGTCTTCACCCGATACCCCATATTACAGAAAGTGCGGTATGCCTGCGGATAACCGGGATTCTCCATCAATATCGTCCTCTTCTTCCCCAGCATCTGCGTAAGCAGAATTTCCAGATATTCATTTCCTGCCCCGAGGATCACATCGGACGGGTTGCAATTGACACCGCGCGCCTGATGAAGATAATCCGCGATCTCTCTGCGAAGCCCGTATTCCCCCTGACCATCCCCTGCAAAAAGCAGTTCCTCATTGTCATCCATCAGCACATTTCTGCTGATCTTGCGCCAGATATTGTACGGAAAACTTCGCGTGTCAATGGCGTACGGCGAAAAATCCACCTCACAGGCTTCTTCCCTGCACCGCTCCTCTGACGCCCTTGACTTGATGTGCACCGGTTTCAGACGGTAGAGCTGTGCAACGTCGCATACAAAAAAGCCCCGGCAGGGTTTGGCCTCTATGTACCCTTCTGCCAGGAGCTGATCGTAAGCCATCTCCACGGTGCTTCTGCTCACCGCAAGATTCCCCGCCAAAAGACGTGTGGACGGTAGTTTTTCTCCTGTCGAAATCCTTCCCTCCACGATCTCATTCTTGATATATTCGTATATCTTTTCGTAGAGGGGAGCTTTCGCTCCCCCCTGTAAGTCAATCATGATCTCTATCATTACTGCTGCTTGCTCTTCTTAATCTCCAGCACGATCTGTTCCTTTAACTCATACGCGCGATCCTTCATCTTCTTCGAGGCTGAAGCCGACTGCATGATACGTGAAATACATTTCGACGCCATATCAAATTTCCTGTAGTGATATGCCATCGTTGCGAGCAGATAATCCATCGTACACTCGTCCATGCCGCAGATCGGGTAAGTCTCCGTGGAAACCGACTTGGTAAGACCCTCGAACGCCTGCGCGTAGAACGCTTCCTCCTGCTCCTTGCACTCCTTGATCTCCTGCTGTGCCGACGGGTCTAACGTTTCCGCCTTGCCGCGCAGAAGCCATGCAAGATTCAGACAGGTGTACGCCTTCTCACTCGTCTTGCCCTTCTTTGCGATCGTATTGAAAAGGGACAGCTTATAACGCTCGATTGCCGTATCATAATCGATCAGCGTCGGTTCAACGCTCCCGTCCGGCTTGAACTTCGAGCATACCTGCTCCTTGATCATCTTCACCTGCATAGAGGAAAGATGTTCAAAATAACGGTTGATTGCCGTATATCCGCAATACGGGCAAGATATGACACTGTATTTCAAGGTGTCGATTCCATCGTAACGCGGACGCAGATCCATGTCGGATTCCAATCTCTTAAGACGACCGCTCTTGACCATCTTCGCCTTAAATACCTTATCGCATACAGTACAGCGGATCGCCTTATCCAAAAGAAAACTATTCTCATCAGGCGCCTCCTCCGTCTTTGTTCCGTCGGCCGCCACCGTGACCTTCTTCTCTTCTTCAAAGAGATTCGTCGTATCTTCCGCTTTTAAACCAAACTTCTCCAATCCAGATAATAAATTCATAGATATTCCTCCTAAATGTATAAGGTAGTGTCAAATTTACTACCTATTTTTCTTTCTAAAACCTTTATTTTCGGGAGTTTGCAAACAAAAAAAGCATTGACCTCCCATTTTTGATATAATGTCCGTGACCAAACTTCC
>JAETOE010000004.1 GCA_021771815.1 Roseburia hominis | reverse complement strand
TGGTTTCACCTTCATCATAACATAAAAATGCCAGAGATAAACCTTTTTTGAACATAAAAATTTATCTCTGGTAGAATTTACCCTTACAAGGTGGAAGTTACCTTTTCATTTCACCCCATTGCTTAAATAATAATGAATAAGTGTTGCTTTTTATTGTAGCCGGTGCATGATAAATCTATCTTCCGATTTACTGCAATGTTCCCGGTCTGCTTCACCGAAACGCTGAAAATGCACGATTTCCCTTGCGCGCAGGAAACGGATCGGATCGCAGACCTCCGGATCTTTGACAAGACGCAGGATATTATCGTAAGTCGTTCTCGCCTTCTGCTCCGCCGCCATATCCTCGAACAGATCCGTAATGGCATCCCCTTTGGACTGGAATTCACAGGCATTGAACGGAATCCCCCCTGCTGCCTGCGGCCAGATGCCCGCCGTGTGATCCACATAGTAGGGTGCGAAACCAGCCGCCTCAAGTTCTTCCGCGCTAAGACCCTTCGTGAGCTGCCTTACAATCGCAGCTACCATTTCGAGATGGGCAAGCTCTTCTGTACCTATATCCGTCAGCAATCCTGCCACCTTGCGGTACGGCATACTGTAGCGCTGTGAAAGATACCGGAACGACGCCGCGGCTTCCCCGTCGGGACCGCCGTACTGGCTTATAATGATCTGTGCGATCTTTGCGTTCGGGCGCGTGATATTGACCGGGTACTCCAATCTTCTCTCATAATTCCACATCAGCAGGCACCCCCTTCCCACGGCAGCGGCTGCATCGCCCAATTCCAGTAAGTTCCCGGGTTCGCGGTGTCGATCGTGAGCGGTCCGTACTGATCCGAATACGCCTGCATCGCATTTCTCCGCAAGTCAGCGTAATGATTAAAATACTTTATTGCCTCTTCATCCTTCGGATGCGTGTCAAGATATTCCGTGATATCCACAACCGCAAAGCTTACCATGTCGATCCAGTGCAGAAGCTGGCTCTGATTCATCTGATTCATCATCATCGTCTGCACCCCCTCCCTGCCGCGAGGAACGGCATATCCAGTTCCGGAAAGATGGTTCCGACCTCCAACGCTTTGTCTGTCTCATAGACCTTATTAAAATACTGCCACGGCACATACGCCATAGCGACTGCGAAATCTGTCTTTCTATAAGTTGCTTCCGGCTCACAACCGCAGGACGCGCGCATACTCTGCGGCATACTATAATTCTTCATGCAGTTTCCTTTCAGATATTCTATTCCATACTAATCTATGTTCTAAAATACGAATTGGTGCATAATGTGAGATATAGAACTTCTCAGCGAAACAGCCTTTGCCGTGAGCTTTTAGAAGTTCTTCTCACGTTTCCGCCTCACTCAATTTATCAATCGCAAAAAGAATTTTTTCGACCTGCGGACGCATTGCGCCGACCTTATCAAGAAGCTGCTCCGCTTCCGCTTTCTGCTCCTTTACGATACCGAGATTGTACTCAATTCTCCCGCGCAGCTTCTGCCTGCGTTCGATCAAGCTGTGCTTGACCTCCACCATCTCCTTCGGATCGACGAGCGCCACCGCCTGTGTGACCCACACCTGCGCGTCATAGAGACGGTATTTGGAAAGCACACGCACCAGCCTGCCGTTAAAATATTCCAGATCCTCATTCGTGCGCTGATACTTTTCGCGTTCCCTGACCGCTTCAAGATAATACTGCCACTGATCCTCCAGTTCTTTCGCACTGCGTACATGATACTTTTCACATGTATAGTCGACAGCATTCTCGATATTGACGTACTTGATCTTCACTTTGTTCTGCAGAAGGATCGCCCGGTTGAGATTGCGCTCCGCCGTCGCGATCTCCGCGCCGTCGTTCTGTATTTTCAGATACAGCCCGCACACGACCAGCGCCGTCACGAAAATAAGACCCATCCACCCGTAGTAAAAATCCATCTCTAAAATGATCTGTAAAATAACGAACGCTACCGCAGCGGTCGCCGCAAGCCCCACAACGATATAGAGCACGTTCTTAAGGCTCTTCTGCTGATGTCCGAGATATTCCTTGCGCAGATTCCACTCGGACTTCTCACGCTCTAAGTACTTCATATCCTTCTTTAACGTATCGCGGTACATCTCATTCGCCGTAAAGCGGCGAATTGCGTCCGGCATATCCGCCTCCTGCTGCTCCATCTGCGCAAACTGGGCGTCGGACAGCTTCTTCGCGGAATTTAGGAATTCCGTCCGCGCCGCATTCAACTGCACGACATTTAACGCCACATCTGTAATCTGTTTTCGTTCCTCCCCCGGCATATCCTCCAGGAGCTGCACGTCATTCAGGTAAGACGTCACCAGACGGTATTCCGTCTTCTCATCCTCAATCTCCTTCGTGACCTCGATCATCTGCTCTAAGCGCTCTACGACATACTGTTCGATCTTTCTGGAATTCTTGTAGTCCTTCTCCGTCAAGACCGTCGCATTCAGTTCCTCAAATTTGCTGTCAAAATCTTTTTCTTTCTTTTTTCTCTTCCAAAAAAACATATGTCCCTTCCTTACATTCTGCAATTTTTCCGATAGGTATCTTTCCATTCCTTTACAAACTCATAAAGTTTGCCCGTATCGCCTGTTTCAAAGAGTTCGTCAAGCTCCTCCCCGAACGCTCCGATACGATCCATCCGGCTGATTTCGGAAAGTTCCCTGCCGATTTCCGCGGCTTCCTCCCCAGTAAGCCCGCAAAGCTCCGATGCCTTCTTAAAACCCTTCTCATCGCGCATACAGCGGTATGCATAAAGACATTCCCTGACAGACTCGGGATTCGCGTTCTTCTGGTAGGCACGGAAAAAGCAGTCTGCCGCCTCCGGGAACAGAAGCAGACGGGCATATGCCGTTCCCATGTTATGCCACACACTCCCGATGAGAATCTCGTTTTTCTCCTCGGTGTCCAAAAGTCTTTGGTATTCACTGATTGCACTGGCATATCTGCCGTTCGCCGCATAGCGGTCCGCCCGGATCTTTCTGCACTCGTATTCGGACTTGTTCATAAGTCCGGCAAGCGTCGACGTAACCTGCTTTATCTCCTCCCTGTCGCAATATCCCGTCCGGTTCAATATGCAGGTGACGAATTCTAAAAGCGTACCGTCCCTTCTTAAGATTTCACGAAGCTGCTCCGCCAGATCCTTCTGCCTGCCCTCGTGCTCGATCCACGCACACAGTTCCTCATTCATAAAATCCGCTTCCAGAAGATACACATTGTGCAGAATATAATAGCTCAGTTCTTCCATGGAATAGACATGCAGCGACGCCTCGTCAATATAATAGGGAATCGCCGCCAGCATCTGACTGCACAAGATCAATTCTCCCATAAACTCCTTCCTTTCCGGCGCATCACTGCGTGTCCTTCGCAAAATCCATCACGTAATCCCATATCCTGCCGGAACCCGGGAACAGTTCTCCAAATCCAAGGTCTTTTAGCTGTATCTGCACCTTCGCGTCGGACAACGGCTTCGCCTTAATGCGAAGTCTCGTCGTCTTAGGAGGACGCTCCGGAAGATCGGCAAGCGTCAGTTTCTCAATCTTTGCCGTCCTGCTGTTCGGCGCCTGAAGCCAGAAATCGATCTCCGGTGTTCCCGAAAGGATGACTTCGCACTCGCCCACAGTCTCATACCAGTTGTCTCCGGCGCTTATCAGTGTGAAAAACTCCATTGTGCCTCTATTGTATACCTTGAGACTGACGTTAACTTTCATCTCGTTCTCACCGAGATAGACATATGCCCATTCCCCGCGGTGTTCGCTCACCCAAGCCGCATAGCAGGCGCCCTTCGAGTACATATTCTTGCCGACGAACGCCCTCCTCCCCTTGCATAGAAAGGAGACCGAAAGCTTCATCCAGTCCCCGTCGAAGCCGTCCCCGATCAAATATGCCGATGAGACGATATGCCCTCCGAAACAGTCCTGCAGCACCTTAAGAAAATTCTCATCCCGCGCCGTGCCGTCGATCCTGCGTATCTCCTCCGTCAGCGTGATAAGCTGCGGCGATGTGCGCTGCCTTTTCTCAAGCCTGCAGCAGCTTACGTTCTCACCGCGGTAATCAAAAAGATACACGTCGTGCAGCGTCAGTTCCTTTGTCTGATGATAGAGAAAATAATAAAAGCATTCCTTACGGTCAAGGAGCATCATCTGCTCCTCCCCAAGCCCAAGCTTTTCCGCAGCGCCGGAGAACAGCGACGCCGCCTCACGCGACAGGTCCCTTAAGCAGATGACGAGCTTATCCGGCAGCCGTACCGTTCCAAGCCCTCCCGCCATGAGGAGGAGCTTCTTAAGATAAAGCACAAGCAATTCCTCTGCCGGGTAAGTTTCTCCCTCGACAAAGACCATCTCACGGTTTTGCGCACGGCTCAGCAGATTTTCTACGGCGTCCTCCCCCTGGCGGACAGAGAGCCTTCTTGCTTCCTCACCGATGAACCACTGACCGATGCCCTTCTTCTTGGCGAGCAGCACCGGAATCTGATACACTTCGCTTCCCGCCACGGCAGAAATCGTCTGCGGTTCTCTGCTATTTACTTCATAACAACTGACGACGGCATAGCAATCATCCAGATCGATGCCGATATAAAAACGATTCTCCATGCTCCTCTTTCCTTACGCACTACAGCAGTCTGAAAGCTTCCTCTGCCACCTGTGTCATTCCATAGTAGTCCTGCACCTTTGCCTTTAATTTCTCCCCATCCTCAAGCGTCATTAAAAACAGCATTTCATTTAATCTCGCATAACTTCCCTGCACACCGTTCTCAAGGAGATCTCCGTTTCTAAGGCATGCGCTCTCGCTCACCTTATTTTCCGCCCCGTTCTTCTCGGTGATATAATACTGTATACATTCCCCGAAGAAAAGAATGAACTCCTTCACATAGATTCCGTCATATATTTCGGAAATTTCCTCCTCCTCGTAGGCTTCTTCCCCCTCCATGCGGAAGTGTACCGTAATATGCCTGCCCGGCGCAGAGTGATACTCAACAAAAAACTTGTCGTACAAATGATACTTACGCAAAAGCTCTTCCTCGAAATTTCGGTAAAATACAAAATAGATATTCTTTGCCGTATACCGCCCGAGCAGACCATCCGCAGTCCGAAGTTCCTCCCCTGTAAGCGGCTTCTTCTCCGACAAATACTTCAACAGCCCAAGCCTGCATGTCCGGTTCAGCTCGCCGCCCGTCAGGCTGCGTTCCTTGATCTGTAAGAATACATGCCCTGGAACGACAGCGTCCTGCGTCAGATACACATGTGCAAAATAGGACAGATAAGCCAGACAGAGCTGCGCTTTTCCGCCGCCCGCACAGTAGCTTTCATAAATCTGTTCTGCGTACGGCGTGTAATCCGTTGTGTAGAGCATCTGTTCAAGAATACGCTCCTCGAGATCATAGGTATCGATCAGAAACTCTCCCGCAGCCCTCCAAAGTTCCGCCATCACCTTCGTCGGTCCGTTATAGTATTTGCAGAGATAAATAAGCATCACATCGTTATATTTGCCGAGGGCGAACGTACTCTGCGCCAGCCCGAGCAGGAAATCATCCTCCTCATAGCCAAGCTCTGTAACTGCATAGCTGCACAGCGCTACCCGCGCCGCTGTACCAAGATATTCATATCCGTCAAGCTGTACCAACTGGTATGCCTTGTCATACATATGGCAGTCTGTCAGAAGCAACGCCAACTGTCTGCGCACTGACACGTCGGAAAATCCGTCCTCCGACAGTCCAAAACACGCTTTCATCCCGCCCTCCGACTGCATGAGGTCGCATTTCATGTTCCGGTAATAACGGATCAGCTTCCCTGCCAGCTTCGCCTTATAGCGGCGATTTAGCTTCCCCGAGGAAAGCAGACCCACCGCGCAGGACCGCTCGTCCTCCCCCCATCCTTCTGTCTCTTCGGTTCTGCTCATATGACAGAGCATGTAGGCAAATTCATCCGGTGCAAGCGAGCGCGCCTGTTCGATATAACGCCTGGCACAGAGCATCTCCTCGTCCTGGTATCTGTCCCTCCCGCAGAAGCGGTTTCCGCTCGTATCCTCTAAGACTACGCAGTAATTCGGCGTGTACGCCGCAAAATATACAGTGCCGTTTACGACCTGTACGCTCTGCGGCTCTGACAGCTCCTCGTGCCAAACGATAGCGCGCGCAATATCTCCGTTCGGACATGTGAGCTTGTGGGTAAATAAAATCTCCGCAAAAGAATGAGCAAGCTCTTCATTCAAAATGCCTCGCTCAAGCATCTCCCTATAGAGCACCGCCAGATGCTCGTTGATATGCCCCGCCTCAATCTGCTCCATCGAAAACTGCTCCATCGTGCGCAGATATTTCTGATAGACCTCCGGCTGACGGCTCTTCGCCGCAATAATATTCACAAACAGAACCGCCTTTCCCGGATACGACAGACCGCTGTCATACTGGAAATACATCTGGAGCATCCGCGGCACGCCGCCGATCTCCCCGGCATCCAACGACATCAGATACGCCTCATACAGACTGGTGATCCGAAGCTTTCGTTCAATGCCAAGCTCATACCAACGATGATACTTCGTCTCGTAACGCTGTCCTCTGATCAGGTAGGTGCAGAGTACGGAAAGCATTTCCTCTCCCGGGTCAATCTCATAGCATACGGCAAGAATCTCATAGATCTTCGGATCAAATTCCCGAAGCCCCTGTGCGATATGCATGACCTGTCTGGCAATCTCTTTTGTAATTGTCTGCTGCTTTGCCGCCCATTGCAGCACTTTTACTTCAAAACTTCCCAGCTTCCCGAGCAGATACGGGTCCTGCCAGATCAGATAGTACGCTTCCAGATACAAAAAGGGACTGCTGCTTCTCTGCTCCATCCACTGTTCGATCGCCTTATATTTTCTCGAATGATTCTGATAATAAGACTCCCTCACGAACAGCAACACCCAAAGCAGCAGGGAACTGTCCGGATTCTTCTTAAACAATACCTCGATCTCATCCGCAAGCTTGTCCACGTAAGTCGGTTCGCGCTCCACTAATGTGCACAAATACAGATAATACCCCCACTCCGGCGACTCCCTGTCGGCGCAGCCCCGCTTAAAATCATCCATAATCCATGCAGCTTCCTGTCTCTGCTTATTGACAAGCAGCGCCTGCGCCTTCATTAACGGATAGAGCATATTCTCCGTGGAAAGCGCCATCAGATGATCTAAAATCTCCACGGACTGGTTCGTCCAGACGCCCGTCACGATCTTCTTCAGGCGGTAGTCCATATAAAGCTGCGTCAGCCGCACCCTGCCCTCCTGTATCTGTCTGTGCGCAGAAGAATCCGGCGCTCTCCCGGCGCCCGATGCACAGACCTCAAAGACGAGTGTCTCCTGCGGCAGCACGAACGAAAGCCGCCCGAAATTCTTCCCCCCATGCATCGCTTCCGTACGAATATAGTAGGAAAATTCACAGACGCTTCCGATAAAATCCTCCCCGGTCAGATGCGTCTTCTCCGGCACGAGGAACGCTACGTCCGACTGCACCCGGATATCCACATATCCCCACTGGCTCTTTCGGATGGAAACGCTCTCCCTGCGGTCCTCCGTCACATTGATAAAGCCTGCCTCTCTGCTCTCCAATGTAACTTCGACCCTGCTCTTGCGTCGGATGCCGATCAGATATTCCTCGACCTTCTGCTCCGTGGCAGCTCCCTCGGAAATCCCCGCATAGAGCAGGCGTTCCCTTATCTCCTCCGCTTTGATCACATTCACAAAGCTTCTGGAATAAAACAAGTGATATGCCTCGGGCGCACTGTCCTTTGCAAGAAGCGCAAAATCAGCCAGGCTCTTGATCCGCCCCGCAGATGTCTCCGCATAAAGCCTGGAAACGGACACAACAAAAGAAAGGTTATATTCCCCCTGGTTGCAGATCACATAGAACTCACCTTTGACAATATCCCCTTCTATCAGTCCATTGCTGTGAAATTGATACCGAATCCGTACTTCTTCTCCCTCAAACTGCGGAGTCAGACATTCCATTCGCGAATCAGAAGTATAGATCATACCGCGAAACGGCACATGGTTCTCGCTCGTTATCACAAAATCCCCTGCGTAATCCCTGCCTTCTAATACTTCAATGTCAACCTTTTCCGTCGAAAATGAAAGGAGCGGTCTGGCGTATTCGAACTTTCCCCTTGCTAGCTGTTGTATCCGTTTACGCAAATCGACACCTGCTTTTCTATTGCTTTTTTACCCGCAATGACTATAATAGATTATAAACTAATTTGGAGGAGTAATCAATGATAAAACACAAGGACCATTTTCATGGCAGCGATCTTGAAAAAATAGAAGAAATCTACGGCATAAAGAGGGACGAGATCATCAGCTTCTCCGCGAATGTGAACCCGCTTGGCGTTTCCCCCATGCTCCGTCACAGCCTCGCAGAGCAAATTGACGCAATTACGACCTACCCGGATCGGGAATATACCTCTCTGCGTAAGTGCATCGCCGGATACTGCGGCACGGAATATGAAAACGTCATAGTCGGTAACGGTTCCACGGAGCTGATTTCCCTGTTCATCCAGATCGAACACCCCAAAAAGGCTCTCGTCATCGGTCCGACCTACTCGGAATACGAACGCGAGATCGCGCTCGGCGGCGGAACTACCCTCTACTATCCGCTGCGCGAGAGCAATAACTTCCGTCTGGACACGGAGGACTTCATCTCCCACTTAAATGAGAGCATTGATCTCCTTGTCATATGCAATCCGAACAATCCGACCTCCTCAAGTATCACAAAAAAAGAAATGCGCCATATCTTAGACGCATGCAAGCAGCACGATATTTACGTCATGATCGATGAGAGCTATGTTGAATTCGCGGATAACATGGACGAGATTTCCGCCGTCCCGCTGACCAACTATTACAACAACATCATCATCCTGCGCGGAACCTCTAAGTTCTTCGCTGCACCCGGTCTGCGTCTCGGCTATGCCATCACCGGAAACCGTGATCTGATCAAGGCAATCAACACCAGAAAGAACCCGTGGACCATTAATTCTCTCGCCGTCATTGCCGGTGAGACAATGTTTACGGACGCTTCCTATATCAGACAGACGAAGGAATTAATCTCCTCGGAGCGCGCGCGCATTCTAAAGATTTTCCGGGAACGGACAGACTTTAAAGTATATGACCCCAGCGCGAATTTCCTGTTAGTGCGCATCTTATCGGACGAGCTCACCTCGCAGGATCTCTTCGACCGCGCGATTCGCCAGAAGATGATGATCCGCGACTGCTCCACCTTCCCGTTTCTGGACAATAAGTATATCCGCTTCTGCTTCATGAACCCGGAGGATAACGACAGACTGATCTCCTGTCTGATCGCAGATTCGTGACACTGCTTCACACAAAGTCCTGTAGCAAAACGGTTACTCAAAACACAAATCCGGCAGAATAAGAATTCTGCCGGATTTTCTTCTATAACACTGCGTCCGTTCTTCTCATGTATACTGCTTCATCTCATCTGTCCTGCCGCGGATCGTACCGATTGCGTCCCTGACATCCTCTACATATGTCATATTTTGTTCACTCATCTCGTGTACCTGCTCCGCGCTCGCCGTCACCTGCTCGGTCGCCGCCGACAACTGCGAAATATTCTCAACAATCCGGTTATTGGAATCAGACAGACCGCTGATCTGCCCGGCAATATCATTGATATCTCCAATAAGCCGCGACATATTGGTATTCAGATTCTCAAAGGACTCCGCCGCCAGCATGATCTTCTCGTTCTGCTCCCTTGTCGCTTCCACAGAGAATTCTACGGATTTTACGACCTCGGTGGCATTCTCATTCAATTCGCTGACAATCTTTGTTATCTTCTCCGTCGAATTTTTCGTCTGCTCTGCAAGCTGGCGAATCTGCTCCGCAACAACTGCAAAGCCTCTTCCCGCTTCCCCTGCTCTCGCACTCTCAATCGACGCATTCAAAGCAAGCAGATTCGTCTGATTCGAAATATTTAAAATCATGCCTGCAATCTCCTCAACCTCTCTGGTCTTATCCTGTAACCGGTCCATTGATGCCGTCACCTCGAGGTTGGTCTTTGCAATCTGTTCAGACTGGCTCTTTAACTCCTCGATCACCTGCAGATTCTCCTGAATACTCTCATTGGAATCCGTGGCAATATCTACCATCTGTCTGGATCTTTCGCCCGTTTCCTCGATCGTGTTCTGAATACTCTGCGTCATACTATTCTGCTCCTCAATGCTCCGCGCCGTCGTATTGGTGGCAGAAACAATTTCTTTCATGCTCTGCGCTACGGCTTCCGTCACATTTACAAGCTCGTCCACCAGATTGCTGCTCTTTGAGGATTCATCCTGTACCGTTCTTGAGATATCAAGAATCCCGTCCAGCATGACTCTCTGCTTACCACTCTGCTCCTCGGCGGAACCAAGCGCATGATCGCTGAACTCCTTGGCAATGCTGCCGACCTTATAGAGCACGAGGAACATCAGATACATGCACAATACGCGGCAAAGGGAGTCCACATCCTCAATTCCTGTTCCTTTGAGGATACGCACGATAAATACCAACGTAAAAACCACTACATAAGTAATGCAGCTCTGCCGATATCTTTTCATATCATAATACGGAATCTGAAGCGCAAGCACACCGATAAGTGCAAAATAAATAAACTCCGCATCCGTCTGCACTCCAACTAAAAGGAATTCGACTGCCATACCGATGGAAACCAGATGCTTAAGCTTTTCATCCGCCTTGTTCCGCAAATAAGTAACAAGATTCACCACAGTAAATATTGCAACAAGCACAACATTTCCGATAACCGTCGGAACCGCAATACTGGATGCTCCGAGCTTAAGCAGCAGATAAATAATGAACAGCGCCCAAAGGCCTGTCACTGCTCCGACAAAAAACGTATTCATCCTATGATAACGCTCTGTCCTGTCATTGTAACGGAATTTCATGCTTTCGGGTCTATCAATCATCTCACGGTACCTCCTGCGCATTATAACTTGTCCTATCTCTATAATATTACAGTCTTGCGCTTTTTTCTACTTTTTTTTCGAAAAATCCGGTTTTTTTACAGAAACAGGCTTTTTTCCGCCACATGAAGCAGTTCCACACAGCCGTCTATACGGTACAGACGGAAATTCTGCAAAAAACCAAGAGCTTCGTCATACATCCGCTCATCCTGTTCATCCACAAGACTGCCCTCCAGAAGATAACTCATCCCATTATGATAATCCTTGCCATCCTGCACGGTATACTCACGCCAGAGTCTTTTGTCCCCACTCTTACGTGCCGTCTCCTCCTTCATCCGCCGCGCCAGGAAACGGAGCCCGGGCAGTTCGTTTTCGCTGCAATGATTCCGGTACAGATAAGTAAAATTTTTCGGCGGCTCCCTGTTCTGGTTTTTCATCCCGTACTGATTGTCCGGGTAATTATCCTTCCGCTGCACCCATACGAATACACCGTGGTAATCAAGTCCCCCGACCGGAAGAAACTGTGTCCGTTCCCTGATCTGTTCAAACGCAAGCTCCTCCAGCCCACATTCCGCGGAAATCCTGTTGCAGAGCGCCTGAAATCTGCACTGCATATTTGCGCAAAGATAAAAATACTCCGAATTATAATATGTCGTACCTGCCCATTGCAGCCCGCAGCCCTCCACAAGCGCACGCCCCTCGCGCTCATTTGCCAGAACGCTTCCTCGCGCGTTCGCCCTGGAAAAAAATTCATAAATCGTCCCTAAGATCTCATACCGATTCTTCCCTGGCACAACAGTGCCGTCCTTACGCTCAATACATTTCTGATAACAGACGCCAAAAAGCTCGCCGACACCGCGTTCGCCGAGCTTTCCGTCATAATAATCGCGCATAACGGCATTCGAGATCAGATAAAGCACATTGGATTTCCAGTTCCCGACAAGACGCACAGCCCCGATGATATCCTCATACCGCTCGCAGGCAAGCGCACCCTCCTCGGGTTCCGACAATTCAAGCGTATCCCAGCCCGGGCGAAGAACACTCTCCCCGCGCACTTTTTCCCTGCGCTCTTCCTCTTCTTCCTGCTCTTGTAGTTCATCCATCAGTGCTTCCAAAAAACGCACGCTCCATTTCTTATCGCGCCCACCGCCTGTAGTTCTGCCCTTTCCTTTCTTTGGCAAGACGCCTTCGACTGCCTTTACCCTTTCTGTTTCCATCCTGCATCCTTTAAACTATCCCTTTGCGCTGTAACGCGCGCCGGAGATATCCGCTCTGTTATCCGAAGCATTGCGATTATAATTCGTGCTTGTCATATAACTTGCTTTACGCAGCGTTTCCGCCTGCTTCTTCGCACTTTCCTCCACGCCCTTAGCAAGTGACTTAAGCTTTGATGCGGCGCTGCTCTCTGCGCCGAACAGCTTCTTTATTTCCTCTGTGTCCGCTTGCTTTAACTTCTTTGGGTCAAGCGTGATCGTTCCGTTGTTATTCACCGTGATCCCTAGATTCCGAAACGACGCCTGATGATCCGTAAACACCTTTTTCAGATTCTTAACTGCCGTCTCGTCCGTGACGCTCGCGGTACCATTCAGCTTCTTTACCATAATATTATAATCATCCGCAAAAGCTGCGATTTCCGCCTCGAGCATTCCTCTCGTCTTCTCGTCCTCCCCGTAGAGCGACTCCTCTTTATCCGCTGTAAGACGTTCCATATGCTCTGCGGCTCTACGCGCGGACACCTCAGCAATTCCGTAATCATAGCTCTTTGTCTGATTGCCGGCGATCGTCTCGCCTGTCAGCCCTGTGTTTTGATTAATTTTGCTTAAAATCTGCTGTAAGATACTGTCACTCTTTGACGTGACACCATTATTTCTTGCCAGCGTCCCGGTCGCGCGCGTCGAACCGCCCGTTCCCGTCTTTACCTTAGAATGCGTCTGCCAGGCGCGCGTTTTAGAAATACGGCTCTGTCTCGCTTTCGAAATCGTCTCGAAACTCCTGTTATAAATTCTCATACCCATTCCCCGCTTTCTGATTCTGCTTCTATCTCCGGCGCAGATATGCGGCGTAAGCAGCCGCAAATTCATTGTACTTCTGTTTTGACATCAAAATCGTCTCCCCGTTTTTCAGCAGGATACTCCCCGCTTCATAGCTCTTTACCGCCGTAAAATTGACCAGATAGCCGCGATGACACCGAAAAAAAGTGCTGCCAAGCTCCTCCTGTGCTTCCTTCATCTTCGCATAGTAGGCAATCGTCCCTCCCGGCATGTGAAGCACGACCTTGCGCCCCACGCTCTCCGCATAATAAATCTTTTCCCTGTCAATGCGGTAATATCTTCCGTCCGCCCGGACCAGCAACGGTTCGCTTTCCCCGCCCCCTCCGTGCCCGGCTCCTCCATGCTGCAGACCTTCCAACAGCTTACGGCTGATATATGCCGTCGTCTCCTGCGCCCCGCAGTTTTCATCCGCAATCAGGAGAATATCATATGCTCCGTCATAATCCGCCCGGCTCCGTAGAATGTCTGCGCTGCTCCTTACATATGTACTGTCCTTCCCATCCAGACAGGCATGCACCAATGCCTCGTCTGCACATATTCCTATGTGTATCACTCATATTCCTCCCCGGTTCGGCATCCGTGCCCTGTATTTATTCCCGCGGGCAACGAGCCAAGTGACTGCTTGCAGGCATTTGGCGACTGCCGCGAGGGTCAAATACCCCGCCCCTTGGGCGTTTCAATATTGATACCCTGCCGCTTGCAGCGGGGTCTTTGACTTGTATCTGCCGCGCTCTATCACGGCTACATTTATTATATCGGCAAAAAAAAATGATTTTTGATGAATCGTAACGAAACGCTCCATTTTTGTAATCAAACTCCTTCTTTCTCCTCTTTTAAAAAAAGTTGTTGACATTCCATGTGTATCATTGTATTATTTGATTAGTACAAAAGGAAACGAGGTGGATATAGATATGGCTTGGAATCTTGATTCGGACCGTCCGATCTTCCTGCAGATCGTGGAACGCATTCAGACGGACATCATATCCGGGCGTTACAAAGCCGGCGACAAACTCCCAAGCGTCCGCGAACTAGCGGCCAAGGCAGCCGTCAACCCGAATACGATGCAGAAGGCATTTGCAGAATTAGAGCGCACCGGACTGGTCTACTCGAAACGAACCAGCGGACGTTTTATCACGGAGGACTCTCATATGATTGAAGAATTAAAGACTTCTGTCGCGACAGAAAAGATCGAAGAATTTATTAAGCTGATGCAGTCGCTCGGCTTTGAAAATGAACAAATACTTGCGCTGATGCAGCAGACTATGAAAGGGGAAAACCTATGAGCACATTAATCGAATGCAAGAACCTAACGAAGCGATATGGCGGCAAGACCGCGATCGACAATATAGATCTGACCATCGAGAGCGGACATATCATCGGACTGCTCGGTCCGAACGGAAGCGGAAAGACCACCCTGATCAAGATGATGAACGGACTGCTCACACCGACGAGCGGTACGATTTACATGAAGCAGAATTCTATCGGCCCGGAGAGCAAGAAGCATATTTCCTATCTACCGGATCACACTTATCTGAACATGAACCAGCGCGTGCGGGAGATCATAGCCTTTTTCGCGGACTTCTATGAAGATTTTGACAAGGAGCGTGCCTACGATATGTTGGAGAAGCTTTCCATCAGTCCGGACGACAGGCTTCGCACCATGTCGAAGGGAACTAAGGAGAAAGTGCAGCTCATCCTTGTCATGAGCCGCAGGGCAGAGCTTTACATCTTAGACGAGCCGATCGCAGGCGTCGATCCGGCAGCCCGCGATTTCATTTTAAATATCATTCTCTCCAACTATGAGCCGGAGGCTTCGATACTGATATCTACACATCTGATCGCGGACATCGAGAATATTTTAGACGAAGTCATTTTCATCCAGAACGGACAGATACGCCTTACCGCTTCCGTGGACGACATCCGCGAGAATGAGGGCAAATCCGTCGATTCACTTTTCAGGGAGGTATTCAGATGTTAGGAAAACTTTTCAAATACGAATTTAAGAATACGGCGAAGGTCATGCTCACCATCTACGGCGTGCTGCTTCTTACCACAATCATCGGCACGTTTGCACTGCGGGGAGCTGTCCGCATGGAAGTTACGGGAAACGACAGTCCGATTGCCAATCTGCTCTTTGCTACTGCGCTGATTGTCTATATCTTAAGCATCTTTGCATTTTTTATTGTCACCTATGTCTATATGTGCACGCATTTTTATAAGACCATGTATTCCGCACAGGGCTACCTGACGCACACGCTTCCGGTAAAGAGACTTACAACCTTCCACGTGAAGCTTGCGACCTCCTTTATCTGGATCTTCCTCTCCATACTGTTGTTTATTGCTTCGATTTTCTTTCTGGTTAACGGCGCCTCCGATGGTGAACTATGGCGGCTGCTTTCCACGGAGTTTTGGAAAGATTTCGGCAGCGAACTTTCAGCAATGGGAATGAACGGCGCGGGATTTGTGCTCTATGCGATCGCAGCCCTTATGCTTTCCTGCCTGACCTATCTGCTGTGGGTATTCGCAAGCGCATCCATCGGACAGCTCTTTGCGACGAACAAAGTGCTTGTCTCTGTTGTCGCCGGCGTTATCATGTATTTCGTCAATCAGGTGATGAGTCTTGTCGTGATGACAATCTGCGGATTATTCGCTTCCGCCTCCGTAAACGGCAGCATATTCAGCGTCAACGTAACTGCCGTTTCCGGCACGGCGTCCGAACTCCAGAATGCTTTTCTCGGCGGGCAGATGATCTATTCCGTTCTGGTTGTCATTGTGCTGTATGTCATCTGCAATGTCATCGTGCGCAAGCATGTGAATCTTGAGTAAACGCTGCGCTGCCTGCCCGTCAGGGATTTCATGCAGCAAAATGCAATTTCCTGCCGCGTGAAAAATGCCTCATTCCGTTTTTATCCGGAATGAGGCATTTCTTATCGAGCGAGGAGAATCCGGCAGAGCCGGATTCTATTTTTGTGGAATCCAAAATCTGTTTCGAGCGCGTCAAATCCTGTCGCACGCTATTTTGCGCTCAGATACTCGTCAATTCCCTTTGCAGCAGCTTTTCCTGCGCCCATGGCAAGAATGACCGTCGCCGCTCCGGTCACGGCGTCTCCGCCTGCGAATACGCCCTCCTTAGAGGTGGCGCCGTTTTCTTCCTCCGCCACGATACACTTCCTGCGGTTCGTCTCAAGCCCCTTCGTCGTCGAGGAGATCAACGGATTCGGGGATGTACCGAGCGACATGATAACGGTGTCCGCCTCAATCTCATACTCGGAACCCGGAATCTCCACCGGACTTCTTCTGCCGGATGCATCCGGCTCGCCAAGCTCCATCTTGATGACCTTCGCCCCCTTCACGCAGCCGTTCTCATCCACGAGCAGCTCGGTCGGATTCTGGAGCAGATCAAAAATGATGCCCTCCTCCTTCGCGTGATGTACCTCTTCCTTACGTGCCGGAAGCTCTTCCTCGCCGCGGCGGTATACAACATGCACCTCCGCGCCGAGACGCTTTGCAGTTCTCGCAGCGTCCATCGCCACATTTCCGCCGCCGACAACGATAACTTTTTTGCCCGCTTTGATCGGTGTATCGTACTCCTCCAGAAATGCTTTCATCAGGTTATTTCTGGTAAGGAACTCATTCGCGGAGAACACGCCCATCGCCTGCTCGCCCGGGATTCCCATAAATCTCGGAAGTCCTGCGCCCGATCCGATAAAGACTGCCTCGAAGCCTTCCTGCTCCATCAGTTCGTCGATCGTTACGGATTTTCCAACAACGACATTCGTCTCGATCTTGACACCGAGTGCCTTTACATTCTCGACCTCCGCCGCAACGACCTTCTGCTTTGGCAGACGGAATTCCGGAATACCATATACAAGCACACCGCCCGCTTCGTGAAGCGCCTCAAAAATCGTCACCTCATAACCGAGCTTTGCAAGATCGCCCGCACAGGTCAGTCCCGCAGGACCGGAACCGATGACCGCCACTTTATGACCGTTCGTCTTCTCTGCCATCTTCGGCTTGATGCCGTGCTCTCTCGCCCAGTCAGCAACAAAGCGCTCCAACTTACCGATGGAGACAGCCTCGCCCTTGATACCGCGGATGCATTTGCCCTCGCACTGATTCTCCTGCGGACATACACGGCCGCAGACTGCCGGGAGTGCGGAAGACTTGCTGATGATCTGGTAAGCCTCCTCGAAATTGCCTTCCTTTACCTGTGCAATAAAGCCCGGAATATCGATCGATACCGGACATCCCTTCATACACTGTGCATTCTTGCAGTTTAAGCAGCGCGCCGCCTCCGCCATTGCCTCTTCTTCGTTATATCCCAGACATACCTCTTCAAAGTTCGCCGCACGCACCTGTGGGTCCTGCTCACGAACCGGTACTTTCGTCATTACGTCCATATGAACCTCCATACTCTCTATCATTTCATTTAGCTGCACTGACCGCATCCGCCGTGGTGCGTATCGCCTTCCTGCTCCTTTAACATCGCTCTGCCCTCTTCGGTCTTGTACTGCTGCTGGCGCTTCATCGCCTGATCGAAATCTACCAGATGACCGTCGAACTCCGGTCCGTCCACGCAGGCGAACTTCACTTCATCGCCGACTACAAGACGGCACGCGCCGCACATTCCGGTTCCGTCAACCATAATCGGATTCATGGAAACAATCGTATGAATTCCAAGTTCCTTCGTCAGCTTACAGACAAACTTCATCATAATCATCGGTCCGATCGCCACACAATGGTCGTAGCGCACACCCTCGTCCCAGAGTGCCTGAAGCTGTGCCGTTCCCGTTCCGTGGAAACCATAGGAACCATCATCCGTTGTCACATAAAGATTCGTCGCCACCGCGCGCATCTCATCCTCTAAGATCAAAAGATCTTTATTTCTCGAACCCATGATAACGTCACAGTCCACACCATGCTCATGCAGCCATTTTACCTGCGGATAGACCGGGGCTGTTCCGACGCCGCCCGCGACAAACAAAATCTTCTTTTTCTTAAGCGTCTCGATGTCCTCGTCGATAAGGTCGGACGGACATCCGAGCGGCCCGACAAAATCCTCAAATGCGTCTCCCGCCTCAAGCGCTACCATGCGCTCCGTGGATGCTCCCACGGTCTGAAATACAATCGTGATCGTTCCCGCCTCTCTGTCATAATCGCAGATGGTAAGCGGAATACGTTCGCCGTGTTCATCCATTTTCACAATCACGAACTGTCCCGGCTCGCAGTACTGCGCCACACGCGGCGCTTTGACATCCATGAGATAAATCTTGTCTGCCAATTTCTCTTTCTTAACAATCGGATACATAATTTCCTCCTCGTATTCTGTGTTATCCCAATCCCCTTCTGAACTGAACACAAACATATTACTCCCGCACAGTAAACGGAACATAAACTTCACGCCTGCGGGCATCTAATTTTATATAATAAAGGAAAAGCCGTCATATTTCAACGGCTTTTCCCATATTTTCTGTTTATATGTGCTATTCTACCTTTGAAAAAAGAATCCTGTCGTTATCAAGCGCTTTTCCTGCGCGAAGCGCGAACTGCTCCAAAAGATCGTCCACCGTCATCTTCCGACGCACCTCTCCCTCGACATCAAGCACAATATTTCCCGCATCCATCATCAGCGTACGGTTTCCAAGTGAAAGCGCCTGATGCATATTGTGCGTTACCATAAGACAGGTAATCTCCCGCTCGGCTACGATCTGCTTTGTGAGCGATAAGACCTTCTCCGCCGTCGCCGGATCGAGCGCCGCCGTATGCTCGTCGAGCAGAAGAATCTTCGGCGTCACCATCGTCGCCATCAAAAGCGTAAGCGCCTGTCTCTGTCCGCCGGAAAGCAGACCGACCGGCTGTTTCATCCGATCTTCAAGCCCCATGTCAAGCAGGGAAAGCTGTTCTCTGAACGTCTTTTTGTCCGCCGCTTTTATCCTGCTGAAATAAGCGTTCTTTGAGGTTGTCGTGCGCAGATAGGCGAGCGCCATATTCTCCTCGATCGTCATGTGCGGCGCCGTGCCCTTAAGCGGGTCCTGAAACAGATGACCGATGACCTTGCTCCTCACATGCTCTTTCTGGTAGGTGATGTCCTCCCCGCCTAACATAATCAGTCCCTTATCCGGGAAAAATGCTCCGGTAATCGCGTTAAAAAGCGTGGATTTTCCCGCGCCGTTACTTCCGACAATTGTCGCAAAATCTCCCTTTCTCAAGGTGAGGCTCACACCGTTTAACGCCCGTTTCTCATTGACCGTGCCGGGATTGAAGGTCTTTTCAACATTTTTCATAATGAGCATGGAATCTTTCTCGACTGCCATATCACATTTCTCCTCCTTTTCCCGTCTGTTCTTTTCTTAGCATTTCCTTTATGTACTGCTGGTTCGTGATGCGCGCCGCGCGCTTCTGCTGCCGGAAGGCGAACTGCTTTTTCATATAAGGAAATGCGATCGCTACCGCTACAATAATCGAAGACACCAGCTTTAAGCACTCTGCCGGAACATTGAGGCGCAGCGCCACCGCCACGATAAAGCGGTACAGGCAGCTTCCGAGAATCACGCCCGCGACCCGCTTTAGCATATTTCCTTTGCCGATGATCGACTCGCCGATGATAAGGCTCGCAAGAGCGATCGTCACCATACCCGTCCCGAGGTTGATATCGCAGGACTTCTGATACTGCGCCAAAAGTCCGCCGGAAAGCCCGGTAAGCGCATTCGCAACGCACAGCCCGATCGTAATCATCATGCCCGTATTGATACTTGACGCGCGCACCATATCGGGATTGTCGCCTGTCGCGCGGATGGACAATCCCAGTCTTGTATTTAGAAACAGCGAAATCAGCACGCCGACGAAAATGACGATGACAGCCGCCACGATCAGCTTATACCATGTGCCTCCGATCGTCTCCTTTGCCCACGTAAAAACAGACTCGCAGGCAAAGAGGTTCATGTTGGACGCAAAACCCATCACAGCGATATTGATCGTATAAAGCCCCGTATTTACAATGATTCCCGCAAGAATCGACTGAATGCCAAGCTTTGTCTGCAGAAATGCCGTCACAAAGCCCGAGCAGACTCCCGCCGCCATCGCCGCAAAAAGACCTAACACCGGATGCCCCGCCAATGTCACGGATGCGCAGACTGCGCACCCGAGTGTAAAACAGCCGTCCGTCGAGAGATCTGCAATATTTAAGATACTAAATGAGATAAAAAGCGCCAGTGCAACCAATGCGTAGATGAAGCCAAGCTCCAAGGCATTCTGCACAATGGATAAAGTAATGATGGAACCCATAATTATTCGAACTCCTCTGCTGTAACCGTTTCAATTACTTCGGAACACATATCGGCAAACATGGAATAATCTATGCCGATCGCCTCCGCCGTTTCCGTATTTACCATGGCGATACCGCGCTCCAAAGTCTGAATCGGTGTCGCTGCCGGATCGGTGCCGTTTACCAAAATATCCACCGCCATGTCCGCGGTCTTTGTTCCAAGCTCCTCATAGTTGACGCCGTAGCCGCAGAACGCACCGTTTAAGGCAAAGGAATCCGCGCCTGTATAATGAGGAATCTTCGCATCTACAAACTTCTCGAAGATTGCAAGCTCTGCCGTCATGACCGTATTATCCTGCGGGGTGAACACGGCGTCCACGCCCTCGGCAACCAACGCATCCGCTGCCGCCTGCACCTCCGCCGACGTCGTTCCGGTCTTCTCTACATAAGATATTCCCTTATCGTCGCAATATGCCTTCGCCGCCTCAATCGCACCGAGCGAAGATGCCTGGCTCTTGTCATATAAGAGTCCGACCTTTGCCGTATCAGGATTTGCAGCAAGCATCAGGTCAAATATCGCCGCTGTGTCGATCGCATCCGAAGTTCCCGTAATGTTCGCGCCCGGTGCGTTCATATCAGCCGCAAGTCCCGCTCCGACCGGATCGGACACTGCCGAAAATACGACCGGAATCTGCTGCTCCTCCGTCGCACTCTGCATAACCACTGCCGTCGGCGTAGCGATCGGAATGATAATATCGACTTCATCTGCGAGAAGATCTGCCGCAATCTGTGTCAGAATCGACTGGTCTGCCTGACCGTTGAAGGTATAATCCGCATAATCAAAAGTCACTCCCAGTTCTGCGCCCTTTGCATCGAGCTCCGCCTCGATCGCTTTCTCGATCTGATTTAAGGACGCGTCATCCACGTACTGCACGATACCGACCTTGTACACCGTTCCCGCCGCGGGAGCCTGCTCTGCTGCCTCCCCCTGCGGTTCCGTGGACGGCGTGCCTGCCGTACCGTCTTCGCCGTTGCCGGATGTGGAAGAAAGCCCTGCTGTCGGTCCGTCCGAACCGTTGCCGCTGTTTCCGCAGCCCGCCGCTGCCGCCGCCGTCATTGCCATTGTTAAAATTACTGCCAACATTTTCTTTTTCATAATAGAATCCTCCTTGTTTTCCGAAGGAAAATGCGACCACCCTTGTGGGAGCAGAGGATTTTCCTCCTTAATATAAAAAACCGCCCCAAGCTATTGCTTGAGACGGTAATAAACTAATATTATCGCGGTACCACTCATCTTGACGAAACGTCCACTCATTCATGTACGAACATACATGCCGGATGGATAACGGGTCCGGTTCCCGGCGGCACCTACTAAAGAATACTTCAGCCCGCCCTCAAAAGTCCATTCAGCAACGCTCTCAATACCGCAATCACACCACCTGCAGCTCTCTGTCATCTCGAATCGATGCCTACTACTCTTTCTCATCGGTTTGTCACTATGATGATACTTTAATACATCAACGTGTATTTGTCAACAAAAAAAATTCTTACTCAATAAATCTAAAAAATCTCAACCTTTAAAACAACGAACAATTACCGCCTCGAACTATTGCTCGAGACGGTAAAACATAAATCTGCTTCTCTACCAACAGAGCGTCATAATAGAATGCGCTCCTATCTCCATATCACAAACGTTGTCATCCTCCGCAAGCGTGAAGTTCTTCGGCTGCTCCGTGCGGTTTAGAAGTACGAGCACTCTTCCGCCATTCGGGTTCACAAATCCGGCGGTCTCAATATCTTCTGTATACCGCGATACAAGCACTCTCTTTGCTCCCGGTCGAATGAAGCGGCTGAAATGCCCGATGTAATAATAGGATAATTTCACATCGATCTCATCCTCTGCCACATTGCACATAACTGGCGCATCACAGAAGTTTCCGACATGATTCGGACCGCCCGCGTCATCCAAATAGATATTCCAGTCAAGGTAAGCGTTCATGCCCGCATTGAAATTTCCGATCATATCGTGGGCATACATCTCGGCATGAGCGGTCTGATTATCCGATGCAAAACGAGAGTACTCCACGCATCCCTCGGTAAAAATCAATTCCTTATCCGGAAACTCATTTCGTGTTTGCTGCAATGCCTCAAAGTGGTCACCGGTATACCAGTGGAATGCGATCCCATCAATGACCCTCTTTGCCTCCTCCGTTGCAAAGCTCTCTCTTGCCCTGTCTAAGACGCGTTCTTTGTTGTGATCCCAAACATTAATTTTAACCTCATTATGTCCGGCTGCGTCCAATTCCTTCCGCAGATAGTCACAGGCGAACTCTGCCTCCTCAGCTCCGGTGTACAGACAGGAATCCCATTTTTGTACAGCATTCGGCTCATTCTGAACCGTCAAACGGCTGACCGTGATGCCCTCTTTCTGATATTCGGTCACAAAACGGGCTACCATTTCTGCCCACATGCCGTAAAATTCCTTCTTTAATTTTCCACCGTGATTCATCTCCCCGTTTGTTTTCATAAATGCTGGAGGGCTCCACGGAGATGCCAGAAACAAAATATCTTTCCCCACTTTCTGCGCATCTTTAATCAACGGAATGATATATTTTTTATCCCGATCGATACTAAAGGTCTCAAGCGCCACATCTGCTGCATCCTCCACATATGCATAGTTTCCAAGAGCAAAGTCACAGCTCTGGATATGGATTCTGCAGAAATTATATCTGTTTCCGTGTTCTCCAAAATACAGTTCGAGCAGTTCCTTTTTCTTCTCCTCACCCATTTGCGCATAAGTATAAGCGGCAGCCTCAGTAAATGCTCCGCCTAATCCCAATACCTCCTGATATGTGGTCTCTGGATAGACTCTCACCTGCTTCATCTCGCTGCCGCTCCTTACCACAAATTCCCAGGTCTCCTCCGCAAATGCCACATTCTGATTTGTCGTATAACTCTTCATGTTCATGCTCCTTTCAAAAAGGCTGTTGTCCAAAATATACAATCTCCCCAACAGCCCTTTCTTAGACTGATTCTATTCGTTCATGCCCAGCTTTTCTGCATTTTGTGCCATCTTTTCACTGCGCACCGCTTTGATACTCTCCCAGTTATTATCCGCAAGAAACTGCTTGTATTCCTCCAGGATCTGATCGAACTGCTCATCATCTTCCGCACGGATCAATGCCACAAGCGTTGTTGACCATTTCGTTTTTATTGCGCTGTAGGAACGCGCCTCCTCGCTTCCTGCATCCGGATCTGTGTTCTCCAAAATGAAATGCGGCACCAATTTTCCCTGTCCCCATTCCTGCATCTGTTTAATGGAATCCGGATAAGCATCATTACTCAATGCTTTATAGCGATCATGACCAAACGGAATGAACTCGCCGATACGGATTTCCTGTTTGAAGCGGTCGTTATCGGTATCACGAAGTTCCTTCATTTCCGGCGTCAGCTCGTATTTTCCATCCGCATTCACCGTATATGTCTCTCCCTCTATGCCATAATTCGTCAGAATCTGTCCCTCCTCATCCAACAGATATGTATACAGCTGAATTGCCTTTGCCGGATCCGCACAGGTCTTGGATATATAAGTAATCATCCATCCGCTGATGCCTGCCTGATTTAATGCCGGTGCATTTCCTACGGTACTCTGTGGACCATCGATGGCAATATAAGCAGCATCCGGCTCGGCATTTGCAAATGTCGTGAGGAATCCCGACTGCTGCGGCGTTCCCTCCATCATGATACATGCATATTTTCCAATGCTCTCTTTTTCCTGCCATGCGGTGTTGTCATCCGTAAAGCTGTCGTCACTGATACAGCCGTTCTTATATGCGGTGTTAAAGGTTCTCATCCATGAAAGATAGTCTTCGTCCAAGTTTCTGTCATAGAAAGTGCCATCCTCATTTGACAGCGGAACCCCAATATAATCCTGGAACACGTCCCCAAGAGAGCTGGTTCCGTCAGTCTCAAAGTTATTAAATCCAAACGGAATTAACTCGGGAAATTGTTCTTTGATCTGACTTAACACGTCTAAGAATTCCTCCTGCGTCTTCATAGACGGTTCGCCAAGCGCCTCATAAACATCTTTGCGAATCACAAACGCGGTCTTTGCAAAAATGTCACCTCCGTCATAATCTTCCTGCGTATTCGAGTAATCCGGATAACCATAGGTCTTTCCATCCTCAAGTGCAAACCAGCTTAAGCTCTGATCTGATGCCACTTTATAGAAATACGGATCATAATTGTCTGCCAGATCCTGCAATGAATACGCCCATGTATCTGCTTTCTGTGCCACGGTGGAATTAGCGTCAAACACTGTAACAATATCCGGCATATCGCCGCCTGCAAAAAAAGTATTCAGCTTGGTGTCATCTCCTACGATGAACTCAATATCCACATTCATATCCTCTTTGATCTTCCTGGTTACAACATCATTTCCCCAGTCGGTATTCCACCATTCCGCATTGACATACCATGTCAGAGTCGTATTCTCCTTCGTATCCAGCTTCCACGCTGGTGTATTCTCGTCCAGTGTGTATCGTCCTTCTTCCACAACACCGTCCTCTCCCGTCTGCGCAGCCTGTCCGCCGGAAGATGTTTTCTTATCTTCTCCACCACATGCTGTCAGACTGCCTGCCGCCAGTAAAACTGCCATTGCAAGACTCATATTACGTTTCCACAAATTCCTTCTCATTTCTTTCTTCCTTTCTCTAATAAATTTGTTCTCATCGAATCCCCCTTCGACGGTCTATATCATTAGATAACATTATCTAGTGATTTTCATCTTATTCTTTTACCGCTCCAAGCATCATGCCGGATACAAAGTGCTTTTGAAGCAGCGGGTATATAATGATGATCGGCACCGTAGTAACCACGATTGTCGCCAGTTGGATCCCCTTTGAGGTCGTGGACAAAGCCACATTTCCAATGCTGTTCATACTCTGTGCCTGTTGCTGTACAATGATTTCATACAACTTCATCTGCACGGGATAGAGATTCTTATCTGTCATATAAAGTTTTGCCGTCATGAAGTCATTCCACTGGAACACACCGTTGAACAATGCGATCGTCGCTAATGCCGGCTTGGATAACGGCATCGCAATCGTAAGAAATGTCCTCCATACACCTGCACCGTCGATTTTTGCCGCTTCCTCTAAAGAGGACGGCACCTGCCGGAAAAAATTCATCAGAATAACCACATCATAGTAACTGAATAACTGCGGCAGAATATATACCCAAAAACTATTTAATAGTCCCAACTGTTTCATCAAAAGATAGGTTGGTATCATACCGCCAGAAAAGAACATTGTGATAACTCCCATCACCGTGTAAAGTTTTCTTCCCCGCAGATTCCGTTTACTGAGTGCATAGGCTACCATGGCACAGAAAAACACATGTGTCACAACACCAATCAGTGTTTTCGCCACGGATATGCCAAACGCTTTCCAGATACTGGTGTCCTTAAACACAGCTCTGTAATTGTCAAGAGACCATTTCTCCGGGAAAAAGATGAAATTTCCCTCCGCCAGTGCCCGGCTCTCCGCAAAGGAGGATGCCACAACATTTAAAAGCGGTACTAAAATGATGATTGTGATAATCAGAATCAAGATCGCATTTACGATGTCAAACATCCGGTCACCCGTCATTTTCTTTGTTTTCATTATTCCCTCATTTCTGCATCGTCTGAGATGCCCCTGTTACAAAACGGATTCCTCGTTAATCTTTCCTGTAATCTTATTTGCCGTCACAAGCAGTATGACCGATACCACAGATACTCCAAGTCCAACTGCCGTCGCATAGGAGAAATCCCCCTGTGTCAGACCCATACGATATACATAGGAATCAATAACTTCAGCTCTTCCCTGATTCTGTGAATTCATCAATACCAATGTCTGATCCAGATTTGATTTCAAAAGCCCGCTGACCGTCAAAATAAAGTTCAAACTAATGATCGTTCTCATAAGCGGCAGGGTAATACTGGTAATCTGCTTCATTCTACCGGCGCCATCAATTCTTGCCGCCTCATAATACGTCGGATCAATCCCCGCCATGGTCGCAAGATAAAGTACCGTTCCCCAGCCCGCCTCCTTCCATGTATCGGAAAGAGAAGCTATCCACCAGTATTTTCCCGAATCCAAAAGAAAGTTCGTCGGATTCTTCACAAGACCGACCCCCATTAGAATTTGATTTAATAATCCCGTAGTGGACAGCCAGTTAATCAACATTCCTCCCAACACAATCCAGGAAAGAAAATGCGGCAGATATGAGATCGTCTGTATCACCCGCTTAAATGGACCGTCCCTCAATTCATAAATCATAATGGACAACAAAATCGGCGTCGTAAAACCAATCAGAAGCTTTAGAAAACTAATCCCCAGCGTATTTACTACCGACTGCCAGAAGAATTTATCTCCTAATACGATTTTAAAATTGTACCAGCCTACCCAATCAGCAGAATCAATCGTGTCAATCACGGTGTAACTCTTAAATGCGATAGACAAACCATAAATCGGCATGTAGCAGAAAATAATCATAAAGATAATTCCCGGAAGAACCATCATCTGAAGCGGCAGCTGCCTGCGAAAATCCTTTGCAAACAATTTTGCTTTTTCTCCTATGGAATTTCCGGCTCGTTTTTGTTCTGTTTTCTTCATATAAAATCCCCCAAACCCTTGTTTTCTCTGTGTTTGTTTAATTAATGATAACATCAGGGAGACTGCTCAACAAGCGCCTATATTGTCTAAGCATAGGTCGATATTGCTTTTTTCTATTTTATGTGATATACTTTCTATAGTTGCTACCACTAATTTATCTTTCAAAAAGGATGCGATTTTATCATGGAAGACAAACATCAGATAAATCTGATATACGAAAATGACCGTATTACAGACGGTTTTGATATTTTTTTCTGGGTATTTAACGATGCAAGCAGTTTTGTTGCCACTCACTGGCATACTGCGATTGAAATGATGTATATCATAGATGGAGAGGTCGATGTTATGATGAATAATCAGACCATTATCCTCGGTCCGGATGATGTTTTTCTAATAGATTCTAAAGTAGCGCATTCCACCAAGTCCTTAAACGGAAATCATGCAATTCTGCTACAGCTACCCTATCCGTTTTTAAAGAAATATATTCCCGATATAGACAAGTACAATTTTGGTTTTGACTGTCACACAAAACATCCGATTCTTCAGACAAAGCTTACAAAACTGAAAGAAGTCATTCATCAAATGCACATTGTCTACGAGGTCAATCCTAAGGGCGGACTGCTCCGCTTCAACAGCCTGCTGTTTGAAATGCTCTATCTGCTCTATCACAGTTTTGCCAGACCGGTTGAAACCGCCCAGATAAAGCGTGATATCAAAAAAATTCAGCGCTTAGAACCGATTCTGCAATACTCGAATGACCATTATAACGAGCCGATTTCATTATCACAGATTGCGGGAATTGCCTGTCTGCAGGAAGAATATTTCTGCCATTTCTTCAAAAAAAATATGGGAGTCACCTATCTTCAATATCTGAATGAAATCAGGCTCTCCCATATTTATCATGATTTGACTTTTACCGACTATTCGCTAAAACAGCTCTTAGAAATGCATGGTTTCACAAATTACAAGCTTTTCCGGAAAATGTTTTATGAACAATTTCATATGACGCCAGGCGAATATCGGGCATCCAAAACATAATTACGAAAAATACACCAGCTCATCATCCGGCTTTTCCGCCGGAGTGATGGAAACCGGATAGAGCACCGGACCTTTTCCCTTGTACTCTCTTGCGAACTCCACCTTGACCTGCGCCGTAATATGAATCCACGACTTATGTGCAATTTCCTCCTCTTTCGGGTACTTGCACTTGAACCCGATGAACGTCACATCCTCCACGCAGCACGTCATTGCAAAGCGCCCCGGAACAAAAATCCCCTTCTTAAGCTTGTCAGGATTATAGACAAGCGCAAGGAAGCTGACCTTCTTGCCCTCATACTTCTTCGGATTCTCCAGACAGTCCATATACCAGATGGCATAATCTGCATCCGTAATCTCAAGCTCGTCACCCGAAATATCAAACGGAAGCTCCTCCTCCCGCTCGTCCAGCGTACCGTCTGCCCGCTCATACACAAGCTGCGCCTTACGGTTTAACGCCTTGACATTGCGTCGGAATTTCCCTTTGTCCGTACTGTCATCGCAGCGGTTGAAGATTACGACGTCTGCCTGAAACAACTGCTCCATAATCATTGCGCGCATATTGCCAAGATACATCTCAAACGTCGTGGCATCCACAGTCGCCAGCGACTGAATGATCGTCCAGCCGCGCGGAAGCTCTGTCTCCATCAGCGTGTCCATACCCCAAGTGCCGTTGTACTCCAGAAAAATCTGATCCGGAAGATACCTGGTATTGATCTCATTTAAGAACTCCGTCGTGAAATCCTCTTCCTTTTCCACCATGACAAGACTCGCATTGATGCGCTTTAGCTCTGTCTCATCGTATTCTACATCACCATCCTCACAGCAGACAATCAGACTCTTGCCCTCTTCTGCAAAGCCGTTTTCAAAAAGTGTTTCCTTAATCAGCGTCGTCTTACCGCTGTCCATGAAGCCGGTAAACAAATAAATTGGTATCTCCTGCATGTTACATTCCTTTCCGTCTCACGCATCACATCACGGCAGTACTGTCCGCTGCGTTAGGCTATTCCAAATAACTCTTCCAGTCTGTGCTCGTCAATATCGGTTCCGATGACGCAGAGGCGTCCGGTATAATCCGGCTCGCCGTCGCGAAGCTCGTACTCGCCCGGAACCATGTCAAAATAGATCCAGGAACCGTTCTCGTCCTCGACCATACCCTTCGCGCGCAGAATCGTTCCGTAATCATCTGTCTCACAGAAGGTCTTTAGCACGTCCTCAATCTTCTCACGCGTGAACTTGTGCGGCGTCTCTCTGCCCCAGCTCGTAAACACCTCGTCTGCATGATGGTGGTGGTGATCATGACAACCGCAGGTGCAGTTCTCGTCGTGCTCATGATGATGCCCGTGCTCTTCATGCTCATGGTCATGATGGTGCTCGTGCTCTTCATGGTCATGATGGTGCTCGTGCTCTTCATGCCCATGGTCGTGATCATGGTGATGCTCGTGCTCTTCATGCTCATGATGGTGCTCGTGCTCTTCATGCTCATGGTCATGACAGCCACAGGTGCAATTCTCGTCATGCTCATGCCCCTCATGTTCGTGATCATGATGGTGCTCATGCTCCTCATGTTCGTGATCATGATGATGCTCGTGCTCGTGTGCCTCGGCTTCCTCCTTCGCATGCTGCTCCGCCATAAGCTTCATCTCCAGAGAGTCCTGCCCCTCAACGACCTTTAATATCTGCTCACCGCGGATAGAATCCCACGGAGTTGTGATGATCGCCGCCTTCTCATTCAATGACTGTATCTGCTTCACGCAGAGCTCCAACTGCTCCGGCGTCGCATTCTGGGTACGGCTCAACACTACTGTTGTGGCATACTCGATCTGATTATTGAAAAATTCGCCGAACGCCTTCATCTGCTTGCTCGCCTTAAGCGCATTGACAACCGTCACAAGACCGTTGAGCTTAACGTCCTCTTCCTTCTCGATGTCAATCACGGATTTCATGACATCCGAGAGCTTGCCTACGCCGGACGGCTCGATCAAAATACGGTCCGGATGATATTTATCAATCACCTCATGCAGATTCTTTCCGAAATCTCCCACCAGAGAGCAGCAGATACAGCCGGAATTCATCTCGGTAATCTGAATACCGGAATCCTTGAGGAAACCGCCGTCGATGCCTACCTCACCGAATTCATTCTCAATTAAGACCAGCTTCTCTCCGACAAATACCTCATCAATCATCTTCTTGATAAAGGTCGTCTTTCCCGCTCCTAAGAATCCCGAAATAATGTCTATCTTTGTCATTGCTATCTCTTCCTTTCCATGCTGCGTTGCACATTTCCAAAACATTCTTATTTTACTCGTTTTTCCACTATTTTGCAAATATTGGTGATTATTTCATACTTTTTTTAGAATTGGAGCTTTAGATTCCATACTCCTCATACAGCTTTTCCCGAAAATCCTTCTCCTCCGTCGCCCGAAGCAGTTCCTCTGTACGCTCCTCCTGCATCAGTCTCTTCGTCAGACGTGCAAACCGTTCTGTCCCTGTCTTGATTCCCTGTTCGATTCCTCTCTCCATCCCCTCTTCAATTCCTCTCTCCATCCCCTGTTCAATTCCTCTCTCCATCCCCTGTTCAATTCCTCTCTCCATCCCCTCTTCGATTCCAAGCTCCATGCCCTGTTCAAATGCCTCATCTGCCGCAATCTTTCTCTCATTCTCAATATGTGCCTGCTCATTATACTCCGTCAACAGCATACAACGCACCTCCTCACGGTTCTCACGCAATATATCCTCTAAAATTCCATTCCGCACACAGTCATCCACAGCAAGCTCTATCGCCTGTTCAATGATATAATCCTTCTTCTGATATTCTCTTACTTTCCCAACAAAAATGGAATACTCCTCCAGACGCCTGCACTTCTTCATCAATTCCCGATTGTGCCCAGCGTTAATGTTGATTAACGTTGCCCGGCAATCCAGATCCGCATCATCAGACCTGTATTTCGGAGGAAACGAATCATGTAGATACAGATTCGTGCTTTCTGGTTCTTCTTTCGAGCCGTTATAGAAAATCACGAACCTCGGCAGGGGTAACGCAATTCTTCGACTACTATAGAGATCCTCATGATTCACCAACAATTTCCGGTACAGCGCTGCAAAATAAAGCAACCCGCGAAGCGGAAGGTTCGGTGACATCGTACTTTGATGCTCATAAAGATTTAACATCTCCTGCAAAAGAAACGAAATGTCGTTTCTCATGCCCATGTATACAACATCCTCTAACGTATTCACCACAATGTCCTCCGGATCGTCATGCGTCGTACCATTAAGCGCATTATACAGTTCCAACAAGTCCTGTTTCTCCCGAAAAATAAATTTGAACAGTCTGTCCTTATACTCCCGGTTCGTATTCGATTGTGTGCTTTGATTCATATGGTTTCCTCCATTATAATTTTTTTCTTCTGCCTGTGCAATACAAAACTCTCTCTGCTTTCTTGGAATATGCGGCGATTCGCCTGTGGTCGTAAGACCAAGTAGAATGTTATAGAATAAATGAATCTAAAAATAAGATATGTTGAATGTAGCACAATTTTCTTAAAATTACAAGAATAATTTTTGCATCCATCACGCCGTGCTCCTGCACTCGTGAGCATAGCTCACTCGTTCAGGGGGCTTCGCCCTATCAGTCCGCATTGACGCATCCACCACGCCGTGCTCCTGCACTCGTGAGCATAGCTCACTCGTTCAGGGGGCTTCGCCCTATCAATCTCCAAAGATACAAATATTCTCGTGCAAGCACGAAATATTTGTATCTTTTCCGCTTGGCACGGCTCATTATTTATGAAATTGCATAGAGTACAATTTCTCGTAGATGCCGCCCTTCCCGAGCAGTTCTTCATGCGTTCCCTCTTCCTCGATTCCATTCTCCGTAAGCACAAGGATGCGCTCGGCATTCTTTATCGTGGAAAGGCGGTGCGCTATTACAAACGTGGTGCGGTTCTTCGCAAGCTTCTCCAGCGAATCCTGCACGACCTTCTCGCTCTCATTATCGAGCGCGGACGTCGCCTCGTCGAAAATCAGAATCGGAGGATTCTTTAAAAATACCCGCGCAATGGAAAGCCGCTGCTTCTGACCGCCGGAAAGCTTAATGCCGCGCTGTCCGATGTCCGTGTCATACCCCTTGGGCAGCGACATAATGAATTCATGCGCATTCGCGTTCTTTGCCGCCCAGGTGACCTCCTCCCTGGTCGCGTCCGGCCTGCCATAGAGAATGTTGTCGTAGACGGTTCCGACGAACAGGTAGACGTCCTGCTGTACGATACCGATGTGGTCGCGCAGACTCTTTAACGTAAGCCCTCTGACGTCCTTTCCGTCGATCTTCACCGCTCCCTCCGTCACGTCATAGAAACGCGGAATCAGCGAACAGAGCGTGCTCTTCCCCGCTCCCGAGGAACCTACTAACGCCATGTACGCCCCGGCAGGCACATTCAGATTGATATGGGAAAGCACCTGCTCCGCATTCTCCTCATACTGAAAGGACACGTTTTCAAACGAAATATCGCCCTTCACGTCACGAAGCTCCGCCGCATCCTCGCTGTCCTTGATGTCCGGCTCGATTGACATAATCTCGCAGAAACGCTCGAAACCGCTATAACCGTTCTGGAACTGCTCGGTGAAATCGATCAACGTCCGCACCGGATCAGTAAATACACTGATATAGAGCACAAAGGTGACAAGATCGCTCACATCTATGCTCCCATTCACGATCAAAAGGGTCCCCGCCAGAATCACATTGACCTGGATCAGCGTGGTAAATGCGCCAAGCCCCGCCTGAAAGCTTCCCATATAATGATAGCTGTTCTTCTTGGCGGAAAGAAAGCCGGCATTTCCCAGCCCAAACTTCTCCTTCTCGATCTCCTCATTTGCAAAGGACTTCACCACGCGGATTCCCGACAAATTATCCTCGATCTGCGCATTGATCTCCGCAATTTTCACACGGTTCTGCCGGAATGCACGGCGCATCTTCCCATTCAGCCAATACGCATAGGCAAACATGAACGGCAGGACGGCAAACGCCGCCAATGCCAGCATCGGACTGATATTCACAAGAATCACGAACGCTCCTGCGATCTTGATCACAGAGAGAATGATATTTTCCGGTCCGTGGTGCATCAGCTCCGTAATATCAAACAAATCCGTCGTGATTCGGCTCATCAGCTGCCCTACTTTCTGATTGTCATAGAATGTAAAAGACAACTTCTGAAAATGCTCGAAAATTTCCGCGCGCATATTGTACTCAATTTTCGCACCCATCACATGTCCGTAATTCGAGATAAAAAACTTGCTATAACAGTCAACCGCTACCATAGCCAGAAGAATGACCGCAATCACCTTAATCTGCTGCAGAATGACCGCCGTCTCCTCATAGACCAGCGTATATGTCACATAACGGATTACAAGCGGGATTACAAGCGCCACTCCCGCTGAAAGCATTGCAAAAAACATATCCGCCCAGAAAATAACACGATACGGCTTATAATAAGATAACATTTTCTTTAAATTCTGGCTCATACTTCCTCTCACTTTCCTTCTTACAAAACCTTCTCTTATTTTATCTGCTTAGAAAAAAAAGTCAAGCAGCATACAACACGGAGCAAAAACGTGTTATACTTATTCCTAAAGGATTGATTACATAATAAGGAGGCAAACAACATGACCCCAAAGCAAATGCATTACGAAACCCTCGCGGGCACAATCATCGAAAAAATGAAAAAGCGCAACATGGACGCCTGCTACTGTACAACAGTAGAAGAGGCAGAAAAGCTGGCGTTCTCCTATCTCAAACCAAATTGTACCGTCTCTTTCGGCGGTTCCATGACCTTAGAGGACATCGGCATGCTCACTGCGCTGCGCCACGACCCTAATATCCGGCTTATTGACCGCGCCACCGCAAAAACGCCGGAAGAGACAAAGCAGCTCTATCACGACGCCCTCTCCGCTGATTTCTACTTTATGAGCGCCAACGCGATCACGGCAAACGGCGAACTTGTAAATATTGACGGTACAGGAAACCGTGTCGCAGCCCTGATTTACGGACCGGAGCAGGTCATTGTCATGGCAGGCATGAACAAAGTGGCAGCCAACGTCGAAGAAGCCTTAAGCCGCGTACATAACACCGCCACTCCGATGAACTGCAAACGGCTCGGCAAGCATACCCCCTGCGCTTCTACCGGCGTATGTTCCGACTGCCTGTCCCCTGACTGCATCTGCAACCAGGTCGTCATCACAAGGCGAAGCGGCATTCCGGGGCGCATCAAAGTGATCCTGATTGGAGAAGAGCTTGGATATTGATGCGGCACGATTTATAAAATTCGAACTTTTATACAAGAATACGGCAGACTTCCCGATGAAACAAAACGGTATGGAAAGCCCTTTTTACGGCTATCCATACCGTTTATTTTTCATTTCTGCTTCTTATCGTCTCTATTTTTACTGTTATTTACACATCTCCCCAACTGATTTTGTCTTCCTTTAGCAGTTTGCGCACTTTATCCATGAACACTTCCTCGTCAATCGGCTTTAATGTATAATCATTCGCACCACCCTCGATTGCCTTTACGACGTGATCTTTATCGCGATTTGATGTTAGAAAAAGAACCGGCACTTCTTTCAACTCATCTTTTTGGCGTATCATTTCAAGCATTTTAAATCCATCAATTTCCGGCATTTCAATATCTAAAATAATCAGATCCGGCCTGCCCTCATCTTTTAAATATTTAAGAGCACGCATCCCCTTCGAGAATGCATGGAAAACATATTCTTTGCTCAACAACTTTTCAAGCATCCTTAATATAATCATGCTGTCATCCACTGCCACAATACTTCTTTTGTTTGTCATAGTTTATTATCCTCCTGATTGTTCTTCAGAATCTCTATTGCTTTATCCTCATCATACTCATCTTTTATTGCTGCCAAAGCATTCGTAAGCCGCTGTTTCATATCCCAAGGTAAAGGATTTTTCAGCCATTCTTTTATCTGTCCCACTGCCGCATCCGTTTTGAAATCATCTATCAACGCTACCATTTCATCAAGCTTCTCCTGCGGCAGTTCAAGCAGTTCGCCGTTATATGGAATGTCTGTTTTCTCCTGTTTTGGAGCATATCTTTTATAAATTTCTTTCAATGTTTCCAGTGTAGCTTCCCATACCTGTTCCAGTTCCTCCCAGTGTACAGATACATAATCCTCCTGTCCCGCCTTGCTCTGCATCTCATGCTCATATGCTATGTCTGCCAGTTTATCCGCACCGAGTGTTCGCGCATTTCCTTTTAAAGCATGTACTAAAATAGCATAATCTTTCATATTATGTGCAGATAGATACTCCCGCAGCAATTCTATTTTACTTTTGTCATTTATAAATAACCGCACAAAATCCATATAGATTTCCATGTCGTCCTGGGAATGCTTTAGTCCGTTTCTGATAGAAATCCCCTGTTCCAGATAACGGTCATATTCATCCGTGCCATTTTCGGCTTCCGAATCATTGTCCGTTTCTTCGACTGATTGAATCAGTTCCTTTGGAAGATATTCACATATTGTCTGTTCCAAAAGTTCTGCATCAATCGGTTTTGTCAGAAAATCTGCAAATCCTTCTGCAAGATACTTCTCCCTGGCACCCGCCACGGCATTCGCCGTCAGTACAATAACCGGCGTATCTTTATTTGGGAAATCCGTACTCTTTGCAAGCCTCTTGATTTCATGCAATGCATCAATTCCATCCATTTCAGGCATCATATGATCCATAAAAATAATATGGAATTTCTGTTTCTGCACATATTCCAGACATTGTTTTCCTGATTCTGCCGTCACAACCTGCATTTTTGTCCGTTTTAACAGAGCCTTAAACACGGTTCGGTTCATTTCATTGTCATCCACCACAAGCGTACATCCTTCAGGCGCTATAAAGCCGCCCCCTTTGCTGCCGTTCTGCTGTGAATTTCTTTCCTGTATCTGCTGAAAGCTGCCTGTAGGTTCATCGCTTATAATTTTCTGCGGTATGCTTACGGTAAAGGTAGAACCTTTCTGATATTCACTATCAACCTTCATATCACCGCCCATCATCTTAAGCAATGACATTGTAATATTCATACCAAGCCCTGTTCCTTCAATATTTCTGTTTGCCTCTTCGTCAATACGCTGGAAACTTTCAAAAAGCTTTCCCATATCTTCTTCCCGGATGCCAATCCCCGTATCCTGCACCGATATTTTCAACAAAAGTCCATCGTCATTTTGACGTTCATAAGCAATCTTAAGCCGGACACTGCCTTCCTTTGTGTATTTTACTGCATTTGTCAAAAGGTTTGTCACAATCTGCTTCACCCGCACGTCATCGCCATACAGAACACAGGGAAGCGTCTCATCCACTTCCACGCCAAGCGCCAGATTTTTCTCCTTTGCACGTAAATAAATGACATTCCACAAATCCATGATCACATTCGACATTTTATATTCTGCCGGAATAATTTCCATCTTCCCGGATTCAATCTTTGACGCATCCAAAATGTCATTTACTAAAGACAGCAGCATTTTTCCGGAACTTTGTACGTTTGAAGAATATGTTAAAATCTGCTTGTCCCGAGTCTCGCGCAGTATCATCTCGTTCATTCCAAGTATTGCATTAATTGGCGTTCTGATTTCATGCGACATATTGTAAAGAAAACGACTTTTTGCTTCGCGTTCGCCCTCTATTTTTTTTCGCCTTTCAACTCCTGCCGTCACATCGATAATGACACCAAAAACATCGTCATTATCCTCGATCTCATACAGTTTGAAATAATGTTGCCGATAATGATATACACAGACTTCATCTTCAACAGTATTTTTACGCAGATCGTCGATGAATTTTCTGAAAACCTTATAGTCTGCAGCTAATCTCTCGCACTCTTGTGGTTCTAAATCAAGGATTTCGGGAACATATTCGCTCAGATATACTTTTTTCATTTGCGGATTGCATTCGTACACACCGATAGCCATTTGGGCTTTGCTAATGACATAGGACATCTTACGGTAGTTTTCCATCATACTCTTTTTCATCTGATTGATATAGCGACTCAACTCCGCAAATTCTAAACTGCTTTTGACATCGACAGTCTCGTCCAGATCCCCCTGAGAGATAATATGCAGTTTATTATTGATACTATAAATGCCTTCAATCACATACTTGTTTGTACAGTAAGTGACCACATAGAACAAAATCATCACAACGGCAACCAGACAAATCGCAAACTCTAACATTGTAAATGGAACTTGCTGATACAGATCCTGACAAGAAATGACACGTCCGATATAATTTTCACCAGATTCCATAAACACACAATAGGATTTTATATCATTTACATTTGTGTAAAAGCCGTCTTCGTCAATAACAATCGTTTCAAAATCCAAGCCTATCTCCGAACTATTTTTTTCAACGCAGGACAGGTCGGTAGAGCCGACAATTTTTCCGCTTTCCTTATTAATCGCATAATAATTAGCTTCGGAATTGACGCGCAGCAGGGAAAATATATGGGACAGTTCGTTTTTTTCTGTAACCTTCAGAACATTTACGGGTTCCATACCGACCTGAACAATATATTTTCCATTACGGCTCCATAAAGCGGAGTACTGCATCATCTTGTCTTCCGCCGTATTAGGTGTTATATCCTGCACAAGGCACAGAAATTTGTCGTTGAGTAAAGGCTTAAAAAAACCAATCTGTTCACCTGAGTCAAAAGTATAACCATAATATTCCGGATGAGTTCCCGTAAAAATACGTCCTGATGTGTCAAAAATATGAATTTCATCAACTTCTACCAGCTCGGCAATGTGCCTTAGTTCCTCCACGCTGTCTAAAACAGAGGGCCTGGCTTCTATAATATAGGCAATTACCCCTGCATTGTGCCGACAAGTGTCCTTATAGCTCTTTTGTATATCGGTGAGTTCCGCCGAATTTTCTTCCAGGACCTGATCGATCTGGTAGAAAGTTTCCTTCGCTTGCCGATAGGCCTGTTGCCGCTCATTAGCCACTTGAAAGTAAAGTATGATGATCATAAGAGTAACGATTAGCGCCAGAACAACAATCCGCATATAATGATTGATGATGCTTTTAAGTGTACGCATTTTATCTCAAAGTACCTCCTTTTTTCCAAACAGACTCTTTCGCCTCCGGCAAAATTTACTTTAATTGTATAATCAATGTATTTGCTTCCGTCCGTATTCGTTCCCACAACGCCTGCCTTTGTTACAGTGAGTCCGTCTTTTTCTTCTGTCCCTCCCTTACTGACCGCCACGAGCGGCGTTGCCGTATCTGCTGCATCATAAAGGTTCGCATTATTTTGTATCGTAGAGGTAATCTTTGCCGAACCATCTGCCAAAACTGCTACATTCCAGTTTCCCCTGCTATAATCACCTACTCTTATGGTAACAGACTTTTTAATTTGAGTAAATACTCATTTTTATAATTTATACAATTTTTAAATTTGGGACAATTTTTGCTCAATTATTGACATTCAAAGATTTACTAAATTATAATAGATATAATAGAAAAGAAGGTGATTACATCAACATTTATGAAAAAACAAGTGATTACACCCACAATGATAATGGAAGCTACCATTCATTATGTAGCAGCATATGGTCTGGAGACCACGACTACCAAGAAGATTGCAACATCCATGGGGATTTCCGAGGGAACGATTTTTAACAATTTCCCGAATAAACCGACACTCTTTTCAGAGTGTTTATATTACATTGACAAGCAGATCGATCCGCTTCTTAAGCTGACGCCAATAGAGCTTCTGCATCCCTCGCAGGCGATTCATGATTTATGGTTTCGCTACTTCAATTTTTTACTTGAACATGGCGACTATGCAAAATATTACAGACAATACCGTCAGTCGTCCTATTACGATGCCAATGTCGTTGCCGGGCAGGACTCCTCTTATTCTCTTTTCGTAAAGCTGATTCACCAGAACAGCCATTTTTTCAAATTCAACCCCGATTTTTACTGGGTATTCATCATTGAAACAACGCTCAATTTCGCCGTGCGTATCATAGACGGCAATCTCCCCGGCACACCAAAGGATATTGAGCGCATCTATGGACTGATTTCCCACGGCTTTATTGGCAATATGCATTTTGGCAAAAAAGAAACATAGCCCTTTGGAGCGCTATTAGCAAATCTCCAGTTGAACTGGGGGTTTGCTAATTTACTCTTTAAATTGCAACTAAATTTTTAAAGGGCACACACCTTCAGTGAATGCCCTTTTGTCAACTATATTATGCATTTGCCAAATCACATAATTCCTTCAACATTTTCGGAAGTTCTGAATCCATATTCTCATCAGAGAACTGACAGGTACCAACCTTCTTGTGCCCTCCGCCGTTGTATTTCAACATAAGGCTTCCGACATTAATATTGGACGTTCTGTTTAAAATACTGTAACCGACAGCCGCCGAACAGCCCATTCCTCCGCGTCCGCTTACAATCCATGCCGAAATATTCTGTTCCGGATACATTGCGTAAATCATAAACCGGTTGCCGGTATAAATCGGATCCACACCCCGCAAATCGGAAATAATAACATTTCCCTCTACTCTGGTGTACTTCTGCACCATCTCCTTAAATTTATCCGTCTGCTCATGATAGACCTCAACACGCTCCTTTACATCCGGAAGCGCAAGAATCTCCTCCGTTGTCATCGTGCGGCATGCTGACATCAGTTTTTCCATCAACTGATAATTTGAAATCGAAAACTGCCGCCACCTTCCAAGGCCAGTTCGTGGATCCATCAAAAATCCAATAAGAATCCATCCCTGCGGATTCATAACTTCTTCAATCGTCAGGTTGCCGGAATCTACTTTATCAACCGCTTCCATCAAATCATCGAACTGAGGAAATCGCTCTTTCCCTCCATAATATTCGTAAATAATTCTGGCACAGGACGGCGTAATCCTGCTCTCACCTTTATATTTTCCTTCCAGTTCCAACCGCTCATGCTCACTGGAATGATGGTCAAACCAAAGACCGCAGCCCTCGACATATGGGACATTTGCCAGGCAGTCATTCTCGTTTACCTCCACAAGTCCGTCCTGTAAATCCTTTGGATGTGCAAATTTCCAACTGTCAATAATTCCCGCTTCCAGAAGCAATGCTCCACAGGCAAGACCATCAAAATCCGAACGTGTCACTAATCTCATTTTCCTTTTCTCCTTATGTAATGATATAAATTTATTCTGCATCTTCAGGTTTCTCATATCGTTTCCAGATTTCATCCGCACCGCAGACATGCTTTGTACCATCTTCATCCACTACGGTATATTTTCCCTAACCTGCAAACTCTCGTCCACGTCAATTTAAAATATATGGACATACAATCATACCATCGGTGTTCTTCTACTTTTCATCGCGCTCCCTCCGTATATCTGTATTCCAATATCCGAATTTCTGTTCATAGTGCTATTATACCACAGATTACGGGCTTGTAAAATTCTTTTTCCCGCAGGGAATTTTCTTACCTTTTTCATTTCGTTTCTGCTTCTTATCTTCTCTGTTGCGCTGTCTTAATTATTCTCCCGTGTACGGTGACGTCAAATACGTATGTTCTTTATTCCAGATACCGCCGCTATACGTGTTGGAATCTTCTGCGGAATCGTCGTTCGCTTCCTCCTCCGGAGCATCAGAAGGACTCTCTGTCGGCTTCTCCTCTGGCTTCTCTTCCGGTTTCTCTGTCGGCTTCTCTTCCGGTTTTTCTGTAGGTTTCTCCCCCGGCTTTTCTTCCGGCTTCTCCGGTTCCTTCACCACATCAAATTCAATCTCACCTGTCCCTTCATCCAGTAGATTTTCTTCCTTTTCTCCCTTGAAATAAAAGGTTTTCAGTTTTCCCGTGCCATCCACCGACAGGACGATCGGTACGCTCTTACTGCTATAGCCTTCCGGCGCCGAAAGCAGCATAATCTCATAATCTCCTTCGACTATCTCCGAAAACTTGACCTTGCCGTCCGAATCAGATGTCTCAACAAACAGAATTTCTAACCATTCCGTACCGTCTGCCCTATAGTTCCTGCGGTAAAGTCCGAACCGGGCTCCCTGCATTCTTCTTTCATCCGCATGGCTGACACCGATAAACGCAATATCTGTTGTCGGTAACTTCGTGTTCGTCACGCTTGTCACCCAGGTCTTTCCTCCGTCCCCTGTCTTATAAAAGGCTGCGACTTCCGCATGTCCGTCTGCATTATCCTCCATCTCTATCGTCAGTTCTAAATCGTTGTCAAACGTATATGCATACGGTGCCGACGTCTGACGGATATGATATTTGCCCTTCTTTAGACCAGTAAAGGTCACCTCACCGTCCGCGTCGCTTGTCGTCTCGGTCACATAAGTCTCTTCTCCGGCGCCATTCAAAGAATAAAGTTCAAAAACGCCTCCCGCAAGCTTCTCTCCGCTTACACTATGCAGGACAAAGCTTACCGTACCTTCCCTCTTCGCCACATTTTCGAATTTATGCACCGTCGCATGCGCTGTATCTCCACGTAAATAGAATGCCGTAATATCTGCATTCACGTCTATCGATACCATAATTTCTTCCGCACTCAGCACATAACCCTCCGGCGAAGCTGTCTCACGAATAAGATACTCTCCAGCAGTCACTTCTGTAAAGCGCACCACGCCGTTTACGTCGCTCTTTTTCGTACCGGCCCGCGTGAGTGCCTCAGCGCCATCGCTGCCCGCCGATACCGTATAAATTGTAAATTCCGCATCTTCCAATGGTTCGCCGCTTTCATTCACCTTCGTAAATACAAGATCGGTATTCTTCAACGCATAAGTGAACTCAACCTGTGTCATTTTCGTGCTGCCCGTCTCTCCCACCTGAAGAACCGCAGACTTACCCGCTGTATCTGGTGTCACTGTTCCGTAAGCTGATACCTGTTTCACATCCGTAAGCCGATAACCCACAGGCGCATCCACCTGCTCTACCACATAATCGACATTCAAATCCACGGCCCGGAATGTCAGTGCCCCTGCTTTATCCGTAGTCGCTCTCGCCAGCACATGACCGTCATAGCTTAACATGTAGGTTGCTCCGGCAAGAGGATCTCCGTTCTCGTCCTTAGCCATAATTTTCAGGCCGCTTGGATTATAGAGTGACGCACCGCCGCCCGAAAACATGGCATTCTTCGCAATGTTCACCTTGGCGGAATTGCTGTTGCTTGACAGCCCGCTCATTGTAACACTATTTCCATAAGTCGCAGCGCCCGCATCCGTCGCTCTGGCACTGTATTTCAACATATATGCCGAGTTTCCCGGATTGTCCGGCAATGTCAGAGACAGTATCGTCGTACCGTCCGCCCTGCTCTCTGTATCATACGAGAAGTCCCACACCTCGTCGCCCTGATCATAATTGCCGTCTGCCTTAACCGTCACTTTATATAACTTAATGCTCGAAGGACTTAAAATCAACCCTTTCGACAGCGTATCCGTCACGATCGTTCCTGGCGAAAGCTCAATTCCCGTCTTATTAACCACGACCGAATATTCGACACTTCCGCTTCCGTCCGGTGTTCCCGTCTTTCCAAGCAATTGGTTGTCCCATGTACAAGCCTTAGATACCGCCAGTTCACTGCTTCGCTCATCCGTCATAAGCGATACCTTATTCGCAGCCTTAATCTCACCGTTATAATTCTTTACCGCTTTTCCGTCAAATACAGCGTTCTCCACATCGACGACACTGTCAAATGCTATCGTTCTATATGTATCACCAGTGACAGCGCTCTTTAAGTACACAACGATTTCTCTGTTCTCTCCATCATAGGTGTAATATTCGCCATCGGTATTTGGCGTTGTGCCAAGCACTGCTCCATCCAGCATAAGTGTACCCGTCTTTAGACTCAGCCCTGCCGGGAGCGTATCTGTGATAACCGGATGTCCCAATGCCATCTGACTTTTATTTACCGTAATCATCCAGGGAATCGTATGATTAAAATAATCATATGTACCCGCAGATTTCTCAAGAACGGTAGACTTCGGCGAACATGTCGCACTGACCGTCATAACTGCGTCCGGGACTGCGTCCATATAAAGCTTCGCCGTATTTTTAAACGTCTTGTCGTCGTTGCGGTTATTCTGATAATAGTCCGCATCTGTCAAGCGTGTGACCACCTCAAAAGTCGCCTTTTTCCCGTTCAGGTTCAAGCCGTTGCTGCTGTCAAATGCAAACCTCACATTTCCGGACGCATCTATACTCTCAAAATCAGACGGCAGTGCAGTCTCTGCGTCGTTAATCTTTAGATTCTGGCATTTTACATACTCCTGGTGCTTCGACACCTCACTTGACGCTTCGCCGCCAATGATATCCTCAATTACAATATCACCGATTGACGACTTCTCATTGTTAACTGTAATCGTCCAAGTAATCTGGTTGGTCTTCGCGTCATAAACCCCCACACTCTTTTCAAGAGAACCGGATACCAGCGTCTGACCACCAGCCTTCATTTCAGGGATCTTATACGCTTCCCCGGTACCTCCATCCATTTCAAAAGTCATCCACGCACTGTTATTAACAGCCGGCTCGTTGTATTTCCTATACTCTGCCCAGTCACTAACGGTCACACGGTAAGAAATCACATAATCACTCGTTCCGCTGATTGTAGAATATGCAACTTTCATGGAATAGGTATATCCGTTCTCCGTAGCAGTTTGGGTTGCTATGTGTCCAATAGCATCTGCATACGTCACAGTTCCCCCAGCGGCACTCACGCTGCTGGTATCAAATAAAATGTTTGCGCCCGAAGCTAACACCGGTGCTCCTGTCACCCTATCATATATTACTACATTATTAAATGTATAGCCTTTCGCATTTACTCTAATTGTATAATCAATGTACTTGCTTCCATCCGCATTCGTTCCCACAACGCCTGCCTTTGTGACAGTGAGTCCGTCTTTTTCTTCTGTTCCACCCTTACTGACCGCCACGAGCGGCGTCACCGAATCTGCTGCATCATAAAGGTTCGCGTTATTCTGTATCGTAGAGGTAATCTTTGCCGAACCACCTGCGCCGCTTGCAGATGTCTTAATCGTAGAATTAACCGTATGGGTATCGTAAGTAATTGTCCACACAGCATCCTTCGTACCTGACGGGTTCAGCTTGCAGGAAAGTCTTTTATTTTCTTCTACGGAAAGTGTTTCTGCCGAGCCGCCTGCCGGAGCTGCTACATTCCAGTTTCCCTTGTACTCTATATCCCCGCTGACCGTATCTACAAAGTTCCACCCATCGGCGTATTGTTTCGAACCCTCCGTAATCTTCACCGTCCAGTGCTGAAGCGTCGAATCCGAGATATCTGTAGTATAATGTTTCTCCATCACAGGGGGCGTCTTGACATTTTCCGCAATCTTAACTCTAAAAGTATATGTACTTCCCGCGACACTAAATACAATGTCTGCCTCTTCCCTGTCACCAATAGAACCTGCATCCAAATTTGCACCTACTTTTACATTTGGCTCAAGCACTGTATTTCCATCCGGGATCGAAACTGCTTTTAATTTCACCCTGCCTTCCGTGCTGTAAGTCAAGGTTCCAAAAGGAATAGCGGTTCCGGCTATCAACACATCAGCATTAACATCGCCCGTCGGTTTTGCAAACGACTCCGGCATGGTCAACAGTTCATATTCTGTTCCGGCTACATAATTCACCGTTCCGTTTTCATTGTCCGTGACCAGATTATGCAGTATAATCTCAACGGATATGTTATCCGCAAGGCTGATTGTATCCCCATCATGCACCTCTGTGCCGTCCGCCTTTCTCAAAGCAACTGATTTCACCAGACTGCTCCCATCAACCGCTGCGACACCTGCCAGCGGCATGATTTCCGCATCCGGATTTTCATCTGAAAAAAGAAACGATTCTTCGCCATTATTCGCATCATCTTCCATGGATGGTGCTGTAGATATCACTTCATTGTCGGCTGCCCATGCCACCGCCGGCTGTCCATAGCACACGGACAATAACATCGGTATACACAGCATCCACACTATTTTTTTCTTTATGTTTTTCATATTTACTCCTTCTGTCGCTATCATCATCTGCTCTTATAGTAACAGACTTTTTAATTTGAGTAAATACTCATTTCCCTTTCTGGGCTGCAATTTTTGCTATTTTCCGTAATCTTTACACAATTATTGACATCGCAATACCAAAAAAAAGCTACCGCAATGCGGTAGCTTTTTTTACATACACTAATTGTACTTTCTTTTTCTAGCTGCTTCAGATTTCTTCTTACGCTTAACGCTTGGCTTCTCGTAGTGTTCTCTCTTACGAATCTCCTGCTGGATACCTGCCTTTGCGCAGTTTCTCTTAAAACGACGTAAAGCGCTGTCTAAAGTCTCATTTTCTTTTACGATTACACTAGACATTATCTCACACCTAACCTCCCTCCAGTTGCGTATTGTGCATATTCAACTGTTTGGGTCATATTCATTGCACTATATAGCATTATAACACATAATTTTTATCCGTCAACCATTTTTCAAAAACTTAGAAAAATTCAGACAATTTTCTTCTATTTTGTACCCAGCAAACGGAATTTACCTACCAGCGAATCCAGGGAATCTGCCTCTGCCGCGAGCTGTTCGCTTGTAGCGGAAGTCTCCTGTGATGCCGCCGAGTTGCTCTGGATGGTATCTCCGATCTGTTTCACACCCTTTTCAATCTGCTTTACAGAGACCGCCTGATGATCTGACGCCACACGAATATTTGCCACTTCCCCAATAATCGTATCCAATTCCGTCAGCACCTTATTCAAAGACTCTGCCGTCTTCTGTGTCACTTCATTGCCATAGCTTACTTCTTTCTGGTTTGCTTCAAGCAGCTTCTTGGAGGTTTCCGCCGAATTGGCGCTGTCCTCCGCCAGCATACGTATCTGCTCCGCCACTACCGCAAAGCCGCGTCCTGCCTCTCCGGCTCTCGCCGCCTCAATCGACGCGTTCAAAGACAAAAGATTCGTCTGGGAAGCGATATTCTCAATCTGTCCGATCACCTGCTCCAGCTGCTGGGAAGTCGTCAGAATCCGTTCCATCGCCTGGGTCAGCTCCTCCATCTTTTTCTGGCTGTTATTCGCCTCAGCGCCGACCTCCTTTGCCTTGTCGTGAACTACGTCCGTGGATTTGCTGTTTGCAACGACCTGATCCGTAACCACTGTAACACTCGTCACCAGATCTTCCACTGCCATTGCCTGATCCGTTGCTCCCTTTGCCAGATCCTGTGAACTCAGCGCCAACTGCTCGGCTCCCGCCGCCACCTGATCCGAAGAGCTGCGAATCATCTGTAAGGTCTGGCTGACATGCGTCACTGTATCGATGAGCCGCTCCATTACCAGACTGAATTCTCCCACATAAGCATCCTTACATCTCGATTTCACGGTATAATTTCCCTTGGAGAACTCCTCCAGTATGTAGCTTAAATCCTCAATAATCTGATTCAGCGTAAATGCCGTCTTGCGGAAACTATCCGCAAGTTCTCCCAGTTCATCCTCTCCGTGATAATTTACCTCAACGTCCAAATTACCATCCGATATCTCTTTTGCAACTCTATCGAGTTCAATCACCGGTTCCACCACGTATTCAGAAACCTTCTTTGCCGTCTTCGCTGAAAGCTTTATTGACACAAACGCTATGCTCAGTAAGAGCGCCACAGACACTGCCACATAACCGACAACCACGCTCTTTGGCAAAAACTGTGTCAAAATCAACGCCAATGCCGCATAACAGACAGTTATCACAAAAAGCTTCAGTATATTGCCGAATGCCTCTTTTACCTTTTGTTCAATTTTTCCTTCCTTCATTGTCTCTCCTGCCATATCATCTATCTCCTTTACAGCTTATAAAGATTTGTTGTAACATAAAAAGCCATGTGGCAAATAATACCTTTGCCACATGACTTAATATACACCATATTCCTCAAAAGTTCCATCACTTAACAAAATTTTAATAATACTATCAACAAAAGCTTTTTATGCAATCTGACTCTCCAATGCCGCTTTCGCTTCTGCGATCGCGTCCGGGATACCTGCCGGATTCTTGCCGCCGGCCTGCGCCATATTCGGACGTCCGCCGCCGCCTCCGCCGACTTTGCCCGCAATGCTCTTAATCAGATTCCCCGCGTGCGCGCCCTGCTTCATTGCGCCTTCCGTCGCCATGGCGACCAGATTCACCTTGCCGTCCGCCGCAGACGCCAATACCACAACCCCCTCACCGAGCTTGCCACGAAGCTGATCTCCCAAGTCTCTCAGACCGTTCATATCCACTCCGTCTACACTTGTCGCAAGCAGCTTCACGCCTTTTACCTCTACGACCTGATCCATAACGTCTCCGAGCGCTTCCTTTGCCGCCTTGCTCTTTAAGGACTCATTCTCACTTGAAAGTGCCTTGATCTCCGCCATCATATGGCCAATCTTCTCAACAAGCGTCGCCGGAGTCGCCTTCGCCGCCTTCGCCGCCGCATTAAGCTCTTCCTCTTCCTTCTGATAATATGCGAACACATTATCTCCGGTCAACGCCTCGATACGGCGCACGCCTGCCGCCACACCGCTCTCGGAAATAATCTTAAAGACTGCGATATCCCCGGTGTTCTTCACATGCGTACCGCCGCAGAACTCCTTGGAAAAATCGCCCATGGACACGACGCGCACCGTCTCACCGTATTTCTCGCCGAACAACGCCATCGCCCCGGTCTTCTTCGCTTCCTCCACGGTCATAACATCCGTGCAGACCTCGATGCTCTCGCCGATCTTCTCATTGACCATCTGCTCGACCTTCTTTACTTCTTCCGGCGTCATTGCAGCAAAATGGCTGAAATCAAAACGGGTGCGCTCGGAATCCTGATAGGAACCTGCCTGCTCTACATGCGTACCGAGCACTTCACGAAGCGCTTTCTGGAGCAGATGCGTTGCGGAATGGTTCCGGCAGACTCTTGCACGAAGCTTCTCGTCCACGCATAGCGTGACCTCGTCTCCATTCTTTATCATACCGCTTGTCATTCTTCCGATATGACCGACCTTGCCGCCGAGCAGCTTTACGGTATCCTCCACTGCAAACGTACCGCCCGCAGTGCGGATAACGCCCTTATCGCCCTGCTGACCGCCCATGGTCGCATAGAACGGCGTCTTTTCCGTGATGATCGTACCGATCTCCCCGTCGGAAAGCGCCTCGACAAGCTCTGTTTCCGTCGTCAGCACCGCGACCTTCGACTTCGCCGTAAGCGTATCGTAGCCGACAAACTCCGTCGTGACAGACGGATCGATCGACTCGTAGACCGTCACGTCCGCACCCATGTAATTCGTCACCTTGCGCGCTTTTCTTGCCTTCGTGCGCTGCTCCTCCATCGCTGCGGAAAATCCCTCTTCGTCGATGGAAAAACCCTTCTCCTCAAGGATTTCCTGCGTCAGATCAACCGGGAATCCGTAGGTATCATACAGCTTGAACGCATTCTCGCCGGAGAGCACCTTCTCGCCCTTTTCAACCATTTCATTTTCCATGTCGGCAAGAATAGAAAGCCCCTGGTCGATCGTCTTATTGAAATTCTCCTCCTCCTGCGTCAGTACCTTGAAGATGAAATCCTGCTTCTCGATCAACTCCGGATAACCGTCGCCGCTTTCCTTTATGACCGTCGCCGCAAGCGTCGCCATAAAAGTTCCCGGAATGCCGAGCATTCTTCCGTGTCTCGCCGCGCGGCGGATGATACGGCGGAGTACATAGCCCCTGCCCTCGTTGGACGGCATGATACCGTCGGAAACCATAAAGGTCGCCGAGCGGATATGATCGGTAATCAGACGGATGGACACATCGTCAAGCGCATCCTTCTGATAAGTCTTGCCGGACAGCTCGCATACCTTGTCGCGGATCGCCTTCATTGTGTCGATATCGAACACAGAATCCACATCCTGCATCACGACCGCAAGACGTTCCAAGCCCATACCTGTATCGATATTCTTCTGTGCAAGCTCGGTGTAACCGCCCTTTCCGTCACCCTCGAACTGCGTGAAGACGTTGTTCCACACTTCCATAAAACGGTCACAGTCACAGCCGACCTTACAGTCCGGGCTGCCGCAGCCGTATTTCTCTCCACGGTCATAGTAGATCTCGGAACACGGACCGCACGGACCCGCGCCGTGCTCCCAGAAGTTGTCGCACTCTCCCGTCTCGGGATCACGGTAAAAGCGCGTGATACGCTCCGCCGGAACGCCGATCTCCTTATTCCAGATCGTAAACGCCTCTTCATCCTCACCATAGACGGACGGATAAAGCCTGTCCTCTTCAAGTCCAAGCACCTTTGTCAAAAACTCCCACGACCACGCAATCGCCTCATGCTTAAAATAATCACCGAAAGAAAAGTTTCCGAGCATCTCAAAAAATGTCAGGTGTCTTGCCGTCTTACCGACATTCTCGATATCTCCGGTACGAATACACTTCTGACACGTCGTCACTCTCCTTCTCGGCGGGATCTCCTGTCCCGTAAAATACGGCTTTAACGGCGCCATGCCTGCATTTATCAAAAGCAGACTGTTGTCATTGTGCGGCACCAGTGAAAAGCTGTTCATGACAAGATGCTCCTTGCTCTTAAAAAAATCCAGATACATCCTGCGAAGCTCATTCTCTCCATAAAACTTCTTCACGACTAATTCCTCCAAACTGTCTCTTCGTAATATCTTATTCTGTCTTCCCGCTGTCCGCAGCTTCCCCTGCTTTCTTCGCATCGCTGCTCTCGCGCCATTTCTTCCCCGCGAAAACACCGAGCAATGCCACTGCCGCCAAAACAACGAAAATCAGTAAATAATGAACCAACCATCCCAAAAATGCCATAGCTTTGCCCTGCCTTTCTTCTAAGCTTCACCCGCACATGAAATACACCCCGGGCGAAATCTCCCATAACTAATTAAGTATAGCGCAACTGTTTTATTTCCGTCAAGTGCTCTCTTTTTATTCCTCCCCGATCGGAAAACTCTGGTTCTCATGGATGATCCAGGCGACACGCTCCGCCATCGCCGCATTGGAAATCTTCCTGCAGTACTCCCTGATTCCTGAGTAGTCCTGCCACATGTGCATGGGAAATACATAGTCCGCATCCGTGTGCTCCAGAAAATAATCAAGCCCCGCGAACTGATGCTCTCCGAGTCTCGGGTCGGCCGGAACGAACGCCACATGAATCTTCTTGTTCGCAAGCCGCTTGATCTGCCCCCGGTAGTTGGATGTCATCATCCCGTTCACCAAATCGCCTGCGCCCTCCCATTTCCAGTCATTGAGATCGCCTCCGTGATAAATATACACACCTTTCGTCCCAACATAAAACGCCACTCCCGCATCCGTGGACCGCAGCGTCTCGATGTGCAGATCGTCCACCTCATATTTTACACAGGCACTGACATAGAGAATCTTCTTTGAAATGCCCGCCGGAAACCCGTGCTTTTCCAGAAAATGCGGGCTCATCCTGCAGTCCTTGGAGAAAATGTAATGAATATTGGTATACCGCTCTGCCCACCGGAGCACATCCATATCAAAATGATCGCGGTGCTTATGGCTGGCGAACACGTAAATCGGCGTGTCCGGCTCATATTCCGGAAGTGTGCCGCCAAAATGCCAACCCTCCACGCGGTCGCCGTCAAACCAGTCAAAAATCAATACCTTCTCATCCACCTCGACAAGAAAGCAGCTATGATGTATAAAAATTACCTGCATATATATATTTCCTCAATCTAATATTAAAATCAGAAGTTTGCTGGTTTTGCAAACTTCCGTGAAACGCTAGTAATACTTGGACGGCGCATCCTCTGATGCGGCGTCTTAGTATTACTCGTTTCACTGCATGCGGCGGATAATCCGGTTCGCGTGCGCATAAATCTCCTTCGGATCAAAGCCAATCTCAAAACGGTTGTCCTCATAGAGCACCCTGCCGTTCACCATCGTCAGCTTCACATTCTGCTTGCTGCCGCTGTAGACAAGATTCTTCACGATGTTGTTCTCCGGCTGCATATTTGGCTGTTGTAAGTCGATCATAATAAGATCCGCCTTCTTGCCGACTGCAAGGCTGTCACAATCGTCTAACTGCATTGCATGCGCGCCGCCTGCCGTTGCCATATAGAGAATCTCATCCGCGGATACACACTCCGCATCCATCTCGCGCACCTTTGCAAGTGTGGAAGTCAAAAACATCTCGCGGAACATATCCAGACAGTTATTGCTCGCCGGACCGTCCGTTCCGATCGCCATGGAAATTCCCTCGTCCACAAAGCGCTTCGTCGGACAGATACCGGACGCAAGCTTCAGATTCGAAGCAGGATTCGTCACCGCGGTAAGCTTTCTTTTCTTAAAAATCTCAAAATCCGGCTCCTCCACCCATACGCAGTGATAGCCGCCTCCGCCGTACTCATACATGCCGAGCGAATCCGTAAGCTGCGTCGGCGTCATGCCCCAGCGCTCCTTGCACTCCGCCACTTCGCTCTTCGTCTCGGAATTGTGAAGCCATACCGGAGATTTCAGCTTCTGCGCCAGACCCGCAACGCCCTCCATCAGCTCCTTCGATGTCGTGTACTCCGCGTGAAATCCTATGATAAACGAAGTCAGATCGCTCATTTCATTGACAATGTGATAATTCTCCTCCATCAGTTCGACAGTGCCGCCGAAATTGTTAAGACCGCTCGTCTGCACTGTCCGGAAGCCCGTATCGGCAGACGCCTTCGCATCCACCGGAGGGAAGAAATACATATCGAAGTTCGATGTGATGCCGCTGGTCAGATACTCCATAATGCCTAAAATATTCAGCCAATATACGTCGTCCTCCGTAAGCTGTCCCTCCTTCGGGAACACCTGCTGGTACAGCCAGTCCTGCAGCGGCAGATCGTCCGCATAGGAACGTAAGAACGTCATCGCCGTGTGCGTATGCGCATTCTTAAAGCCTGGCATTAAGAGATTGCCGCGTACATCGATCTCCCTGTCCCAAATAATCGGTTCACTGCCCGCCATGACACCCTCTGCCGCAGCGCCGCCCGCAAAAGCGTCCTCTTCCGCTCTGCCGATATAGCAGATCGTATCCCCTTTTACCCAGAGTTCTCCCTCTGTGATCGCGAACTTGTGATCGTCCGCCAATGTTAAAATCTTCGCATTATAAAAACGTGTATTCATCCCAAATCTCCATTCCGTTTCGTCTGTTTACTTTTTGCACTAAAATAGAATCCGGCTCTGCCGGATTCTCCGCGCCCGAGCGGTGCTGTTTACAGCTGACTTCTTCTCCGCGAGGTGCGCATCTAGCGCGGAGCGCTTTCCTGTCCGATTCCAAGAATCGTCTCCGTCACAAGCGCTTTGAACTTCGGCGCCACCGAATCTGCGACCTCCTGCACCTCCTTGTGGGAAAGAGGAACAGCCGAGATACCGCACGCGAGATTACAAATGCAGGAAATACCAACGACACGCATTCCCATATGTCTCGCCGCAATCGCCTCGCACGCTGTACTCATGCCGACCGCGTCCGCACCGAGCGTCCGGCACATAGCCACTTCCTTCGGAGACTCATACTGCGGACCGGAAAGCTGCAGATACGTGCCTTCCTTGATATCAATTCCAAGATCTGACGCCGCTTTCTTTACGATCTGCCGGAGCGCGGGATCGTAAATCTGGCTCATATCCGGGAACCGCACGCCGAGCTCGTCGATATTCGCCCCGCGCAGCGGCGACGGCACAAAGCTCGCGATCTGATCCTCGATCAGCATAAAATCACCTGCCCGCATCCCAAGCTTAATTCCGCCCGCAGCATTTGTCAGAAACAGCACCTTCGCTCCCATCATCTTCATCAGACGCGCCGGAAGCACAACGTCGCACATCTCGTATCCCTCATAATAGTGTACCCTTCCCTGCATGCACACGACCGGAACCTCACCGACATAGCCGAAAATAAATTTTCCCGCATGCCCCGGCACGGTGGATACCGGAAAGCCCTCGATCTCATGATAATCGAGCGTCGCCTCCACACGGATATCATTCGCGTAATCGCCGAGACCGGAGCCTAATACGAGCGCAACCTCCGGTGCGAAATCAATCTTTGCTTTATAACTTTCGTAGCACTTTAACAGTTTTTCATATAACGGATTCATACCCTATTCTCCCTTCCTCTGCGCTTCCCGATTAGCGCAGGCAGACTCTTTTATACAATTAAACCTAGTATATCCGAAAAACCATACTTTGACAAGTTTGTCAGCTCACGCTTCCATGCCAAGCATGGGACGTATCCGCACCCCGACCCACGCGATAACCGGTCCCAGTGTAAATCCCATCACAATCGTGACAATCCCGATATGCGCACCGAACAAATACGCAATCACAATGATGAGCAGATCATATGCACAGCGCACGACCCTGTATGAAAATCTCGACTGCGCCTTTTGAATCATTGCAGGGATCGCATCATAGGGCGCCGTCCCAAGCTCCACGTCAATATAAACCGCGACCGCCACGATAAACACCGCAAGCGCCGGAAACAACACCGCCACACGCACTGTCATGGAATCAAACAGCCCTGCCGGAAGTATTTTATCCCAAAGCCACGAGAAGAAATCCACGGCATACCCCACCAAAAACATATTGGCAAGCATTCCGAAACCGATATATTCTCTTCCCCACACAGCCACAAAAATAAAAAGTATACAGTTAAAGAACGCCTGCCAGCTTCCAAGGCTCACGCCAAGCTTTGCGGACACTGCAAGATTCAAGCTTGTACACGGGTCGATTCCCATATCCACCCGCACGAGCCATGACAGCGCAAAGCCCATCGTGATTACCGCAAGAACAACGATCGCCAGACGTTTTGTAAAATTCTCTCTCTGATACAGCCCTTTTATAAAATCTTTCACTTTCTTCACCCTTTTCTTAAAATGTATGGCAACATCTTACCATATCCCCTCTCATAAGGAAAGATATGCGCTGCACCTTCTTAACAATTTCCTGTTTCGGACGATATATGTGATAGAACAATATTTTTGACAGGAGGAACCATGTTGGCATTTTACTTAAACGGACTGAGCCGCATTTTGCATCCCGAACGGAATAACCAGACTGCCGCAGAGCGTATCTTAGGCAACCTTTCCAGATCTAATCTCGGAACACAGCACAGTGAAACCACAAAATCTTCTGCCATTGACAGCTTTTCCGTCACGCAGAATATCTCCGAGCTTCTAAGCCCTGCCTGCGGCATGACCGAGGAAGAGAAATCCTCCTATATGGCGAAGATCATGGCAAAATTAAAGAGTGGAAAGCGTCTCACCGCAGAGGAGATGCGTTTCCTGCAGGCGGAAAATCCGCAGCTTTACCAACAGGCGGCACGCGTGCAGTCGATGCGCGATTCCTTAGAAGCCCGCCTCTCTTCCTGCTCCTCCAGGGAGGAAGCACAGCAGACGTATGCAGACGCGCTCACCCATATCGGCGGCGACGATCCCATGAAGGAATATATCGTCGCAGCCTACGACGATGCCATGAAGGATTTCCAAAAATCCGACGCCTACCGGTCACTTCCCGAGACGGAGGAAGATGCGAAGGAAAAAGACAAGGAGACGGGAAACAACAACTGACATATTACAAATAAAAACCTTACCTGGGAAAAAGACATCGTCTTTTCTGCCTCACGGTAAGGTTTTTTTTTACAGGATGATGCAGACCATCCCACCATTATTGTCATTGACAATTTTCTGCATAGTATCCTGCAGCTTCATCTGACATTCATCGTCCATCATGGAAATCTTGTTGCGAATACCGTCCTCCATCAGTTCTCCGATCGATTTTCCGAAGATATTCGTCTCCCACGCTCCTTCTTCGCTCTGCTGTCCCTGTCTTATGTAAGAAATGAGGTCGTTCGCCTGCTCCTCGCTTCCCACGATCGGCGCAATTTCCGTCTCGATGTTCGCCTTTATCATGTGGATGGACGGCGATACCGCCTTGATACGCACACCGAACTTATTGCCGTGGCGAATCAGAACCGGTTCTTCCATACGGATATCGGACAGCCCCGGCCCGACCACGCCGTAACCCTTCATCTGCACCGTCGCAATCGCATCCGCCACCTTATCGTAGGCGTCCTTTCGCTCCGACATCTCACGGATCAGCGAGATCAGTTCGTATTCCCCGGAAATCGGCACGCCCGCCAGTTCGCTCATATTCTCGTAGTAATACTTTTCCGCCACATCCATGCGTATTTTTACACAGCCTGAGGCTAAGTCCAGCTCTTCCACCTTAATGCGGGAAATATAATGTTCCGGCGTAAATTCCTGCGCGTAGACGTCCTTCGTCTTTCTCATAGTTCCTAAGATCTGCGACGCAGTCTTAATGATTTCCGCTTTCATCGGATGATCGGTCGCAAGCATTTCCGCCCACTTCGGAATAAAAAATTCCACGCGCACGACCGGAAATTCATATAAGATCTGCTCTAAAATCCGGTAAACGTCATCTTTCCTTAACTGCTCGCAGTTGACCGGAATCACCGCCGTCTGATACTTTTCCTTCAATTCCTCCGAAAGCTGCGTTGCCTCCTCGCTGTAAGGCTTGTTGGAGTTTAAGACAATAACATACGGTTTCCCGATACCGGACAATTCCTGTATCGTCCGCTCCTCCGCCTCGACATAACTCTCTCTGGGAAGCTCCCCGATCGTCCCGTCCGTCGTGACGACGATCCCGATCGTCGCATGGTCTTTAATGACCTTCTGCGTGCCGATGGACGCCGCCTCGACAAACGGAATCTCATAATCGAACCACGGCGTCTTTACCATGCGGTTCGCATTTCCCTCCATATGCCCCGTCGCGCCGTCCACCATAAAGCCGACGCAGTCGATCAGACGGATTTTCACCCGCGTATCGTCACCGAGTGCGATTTCCGCCGCATCCTTCGGGATAAATTTCGGCTCTGTCGTCATAATTGTACGTCCCTGCGCGGACTGCGGCAGTTCATCGATCGTCCGCTCCCTGCTATGTACGTCCTCCATAAACGGAAGCACCATTAAATCCATGAAACGTTTGATAAACGTCGATTTTCCCGTGCGGACAGGACCTACAATTCCAAGGTACACCTCACCGTTCGTGCGGTTCTGGATATCTTTGTATAAATCAAATTCTTTTTTATTATTGATGTCCATAAAAATACCCCTTCCATACTTACTTAAATGTATGAAAGGGGCTGCCTGTTTATGCCAGCAAAACGCGAAGCTTTTTCGGGAGACAGCGAAAACGTACCTCCGTCACCTCGCCGCAGTACTCTCCGTCGGCATGCAGCACCATAGGCTCCGCGAGATGTATCTCGCATTCCGCGCAGTCACGCACCTCAAACCCGCGGATCAACAGATGCTTTGCCGCAACAAGAAACGGCAGGCAGAAGAAGGTTCTCCACTTCGGGATTCCCGACGCACTGCACATGGAAAGCATTCCGTCCTCCGCATCCGCCGACGGCGCCATCGGAACACCGCCGCCCTCTGCTTTAAAATTCATCGCCGCTATATAAATAAATTCCTTAAAATGCTGTGTATCCTTCTTCTCATAACGCACCGATGCATTAGTCGTATGCATGGAAAACAGCGTCTGCACTGTCAGAAGCAGATAGGTCAGTTTTCCAAGATGCAGCTTATTGAGCGTGTCCTTCAATTTCGACTTGAGCGCCTTTTTGCACACGATCGCATCCAGACCCAGCCCCGAACTGATGGCAAAGAGTCTAGACGTCTCGCCGCCCTTATAGCGCACCTCCCCCAGATCGATCGTCCGGCACTGTGCCTTATCCATCTGCATGCACGCAAGTATCCGTTTCAGATTCTCAGTCGGGTTTCCTGTAATTCCAAGCCCTCTCGCCATGTCGTTTCCCGACCCTGTCGGGATCACGCCGAACCTTACCCTCTCAAAATCCGTGATACCGTTGATGACCTCGTTCGCGGTTCCGTCTCCGCCCAACGCGACGAGACAAATGTCATCATCATCCCGTGCACAGATTTCCCGCGCCAGAGCGAGGGCGTGCCCTTCATACTCCGTCACCCACGCCTTGTACGCAACCTTCTCTGCATGAAGCGTCTCCTGCACTTCCCGCCAGACGGCAGCGCCCTTCCCGCTTCTGGACTTCTCATTTACAATAAAATATAGCATTGATCTGTTCTCCTACGTAACTTTCACCCAAGAACAAAAGTGTACATCGCGCACTTTCGCACTCCAAATTTCCGGCAGAACAATTCCTATTGCGAAAGATAAAACGCCCACCAGGCATACACCGGATGGACGTTTACTGCTGTGCCAGATTTTATTTAGTTTATCACAGAAATTCCAAAATTACAATACATCCGCTTTCGGCTTCGCCTATGCCTCTGCATTTACCGCAGCATCCGCTTTTGTCTTAACCGCGCTCTCCGCTCCTGCTTCCGCTTCTTCCTCTTCCTCAATTTCCTTCACCGGAAGGCGTCCATACATCTCCATGTAATAGTATAAACGCTTTGCAAGCTTATTCGTAATCTGGTCTGCGGTCGCACGCCACTGCCAGTTGCCGCCGAGCGTGGACGGTGTGTTCATGCGCGCCTCATGTCCCAGTCCGATCAGATCCTGCATCGGGACAATGGCGAGCTCGCCGACCGACGACCATGCCCCGCGCATCATGCCCCAGTTGTAGCCCTCTTCCTCGGTGAGGTTCAGGTACTCTTTCGCGAACTTCACACTCTTTTTTGGCGCGGTCTTCATCCATCCGAGCAGTGTGTCATTGTCATGCGTTCCCGTATATACGACACAGTGCTCTATATATGTATGCGGCAGATAGTTGCTGCCCTCGCGCGAATCGAATGCGAACTGGATAACCTTCATGCCCGGGAAACCGGAGTCCGCCACGAGCTTTAATACGGACGGTGTGAGGAAACCTAAATCCTCCACAATAATGTTCAGCTTGCCGAGCTTCTTCTCCAGAACCTTAAATAAATCCATTCCCGGTCCTTCTCGCCACTCGCCGTTCTTTGCCGTCTTATCCTTCGCCGGAATCGCATAATAAGAATCAAATCCACGGAAATGATCGATGCGGACGATATCATAAAGCCTGGACATTGCGGCAACGCGCTTCGTCCACCACGAATAGCCGTCCTTCTTCATCACATCCCAGCGGAACAGCGGATTGCCCCAGAGCTGACCGTCCTCGGAAAATGCGTCCGGAGGACACCCTGCCACGTCGATCGGATTTAAGTCCTCGTCCAGATAGAACTGCTTGGGATTCGCCCACACGTCCGCGGAATCACCCGCCACGTAGATCGGAACGTCTCCGATGATCTCTATGCCCTTCTCATTGACATACGCTTTCAAGTCCCACCACTGCTTGAAGAAAAGATACTGCAGCATCTGATAGAAACGGATGTCCTCGGCATAGGTAGCACGGGCTTTCTTTAATGCTTCCGGCTCTCTGGTCTTAAGTTCCTTATCCCAGAAGAACCATGCCTTCCCGTCGTTCGCATCCTTGAGCGCCATAAAAAGCGCATAATCGGAAAGCCAGTCGGCCTCTTTCTCACAGAATGCGTTAAACTCCTCCGGCTCATTCTTCTCAAAACGGGCGTATGCCAGCTTCAGAAGCTTATAGCGCGACTCATACATCACACCGTAGTCGACTGCCGTCGCCTTTTTGCCCCACGGAAATGACTCGCACTCCGCTTTCTTAAGAAGCTTCTCCCTGCACAGATACTCCAGATCAATAAAATACGGATTTCCCGCAAAACTTGAAAATGACTGGTACGGAGAATCCCCGTAACTTGTCGGGCAGATTGGAAGAATCTGCCAATACTTCTGTCCCGCTTTCTCCAGAAAATCTGCAAATCTTCTGGCTTCCTTTCCCATCGTGCCAATGCCGTAAGGCGAAGGCAGGGAAGAAATGTGCATTAATACACCACTACTTCTCATAACAATTGCACCCTCCAAAATATACTGCTGTCTGCGGTTTGTACCCGCACCGGCGATGCCGCCTCATCCGTGTTCTATGACCCGGATGCTCTCGCCGTTCACGAACTCAAACGGAACGATCTCGTGAATCGGTTCTTTCTTTAATTCAATCTGTCCAAACAAAATCTCAATGCTTCTGCTTGCAAGCCTCTGATACTGCTGTTTGATCGTCGCAAGCTTCGGATTATAATACTCTGCCAACGTCGTGCCGTCAAAGCCGATTATCGAAATATCTTCCGGCACCCGAAGTCCTCTGTCGCGGAGCGCCCGGATCGCACCGATCGCCGTGACGTCCGACATGGCGAAGACCGCCGTGATGTCCGGAAACTTCGTCACCAGACGTTCCATCCCCCGATATCCGCTGTCAAATGAGAAACGTGCCTTCTCATAGCATCGGTCGGCGTCAAATACCGCCCCATGCGCCGCAAAGCTGTCACTGCATCCTCTCAGGCGCTGATAGCTTGTGTAAGACTTGGTAAAATCACCACCCAAAATACCGATCTTCTCATGTCCTGCATCAAACAGCACATCCACCGCGCGCCGCGCCGCAGCCACATCGTCCGTCGCCACGCTCGACAGGTTGCGGAACTCCATCTGGTTCGCCCGGTTCGTGACCAGTACGCAGGGTACATCGACTCCGGCAAATTCCTTTTTAAAATAGTCGGGATTACCGCCGAGGAACAATAACCCTAACGGCTTTCTCTCACGGCAGAGCAGAATCGCCTGCTCCACCTCGTCTGCATCCTCATCGAGATAGGATACCACCAGCGTGTATTCCGTCTTCTCTATCATGCGCTGAATCTCCTCTACAATGCTGGCAAACAGCATATTGGAGATACCCTTGACCATTACGCCGATCGACTTCGAATTATTCTGCTTCAAATGCTTCGCATTATTATTGGGAACGAAGTTGAACTTCGTCACCACCGCTTCAATCTTCTGCTTCGCATCCGGGCTGACATCGCTCCTGTGATTCAAGACTCTGGAAACGGTGCTGACAGAATAACCCGATTCTCTGGCGATATCCTTGATTGTGACCATACTCTTTTCCTGCCTGTTTCAAATTCAACTGTACACTGCCAATCTATGCGTCATTATTTTACATAAATTGACATATTATGTACATTATATCAACCTTTTACGGCACCTGCAACTACTCCCTCAATAATATATTTCTGGCATGCAGCATAGAAAATAATGATCGGAATAATCGCAAGAACCAACATTGCCATCATCGTTCCCCAGTCTACTGCGCCGTAGCCGCCTTTCAAATACTGGATAACGATCGGAATCGTCTTATATTTCTTCAGATCCAGTACCAGATACGGAAGAAGGTAATCGTTCCAGATCCACATTGCCTCTAAGATCGCGACCGTAATCGTGGTCGGTTTCATAATCGGGAATACGATCTGGAAAAATGTCTGGAGCGGCGTACAGCCGTCGATCATCGCCGCCTCTTCGATCTCGAGCGGAATACTCTTGACAAAACCGCTGAACATGAATACCGCCTGCCCTGCGCCAAAACCGAGGTACACGACAATAATTCCGATCGGATTGCTCAAATGCATCATATTAGCCAGCTTGGACAATGAGAACATTACCATCTGGAACGGCACGATCATTGCAAACAGACATCCCGTATACATTGCTGAGGAGATTTTTCCTTTGACTCTGTTAATGTACCATGCGCACATCGCGGTACATACGATAATAACGATAACGGAACCTACGGTGATGATGACGGAATTCCCCATTGCAGAGAAGAAATTCGTCTTTTCGATACCACTGACAAAGTTCTTAAGTCCGAAGAAGGAACGCCCATCCGGCAGCGCAAACGGCTCTCTCGTGATAAATGCCTTTTTCTTAACTGCATTGATGACTACCAAAAAAATCGGATACAGCCATAGTACTGCAATCAATGTGAAAATCAGTGTGAGAAGCCATCCGTGCTTCGCTTTTCTGACTGCGCTTACCTGATTATCTGTATTCTTTGCCATTACTGCTGCACCTCCTTGCTTCTGGTGATTCTATTCTGTGCAACTGCGATTATCGCCACGATAATGAAGAAGATAACCGCCTTCGCCTGACCTGCGCCTTCCCATCCGGTTCTCGTATAGAAGGTTTCAAAAATGTTGAGCGCAAGCATCTGGGAGCTGTTGGACGGTTCGCCCGCCGTCAATGCAAGGTTCTGGTCGAACAGCTTGAAGGAATTCGTCAATGTGAGGAATGTACAGATTGTGATCGACGGCATTACCATCGGGATCGTCACATAACGAAGTACCTGCGGAGCCGTCGCCCCGTCGATTTTCGCCGCCTCGATCAGTTCGCCCGGAATATTCTGGATACCGGAGATATAGATGATCATCATGTAACCGATCTGCTGCCAGCACATAAGGATGACAAGTCCCCAGAATCCGTAAGAAGCCGAATATGTAAGCGTCTTTCCGAAATGTCCTAAAATTCCGTTCAATAAAATCTGCCAGATATATCCTAATACGATACCGCCGATCAGATTCGGCATAAAAAATACGGTACGGAACGCATTGGTGCCCCTAATTCCCTTTGTTAAGAGCATCGCAATCGCAAATGCAAGCACGTTGATGGCAAGTACGGAAACAACCGTAAATAATGCCGTAAACCACAGTGCATGCGTAAATGTCGAATCTGAAAATATCCGGATATAATTTTTCAACCCTACGAACTTGGCATCCGTAATTGTTGTGAACTCACAGAACGACAGGTAGATACCCATAATAAAAGGAACTATAAATCCAAGAGTAAAAGCCACCATAGTCGGGAGTGCAAAAATTGGAAAATATTTTTTAATTGATTTCTCCATGATCTTTTATCCTCTCTTTTACCATACATCACATACCCTGCCTTCGATCATCAGGGTAAAAAAGGGATGGGCAGCGTTAGTGCCCACCCCTTTTAAACACTATGTGTCTGTCTAAGACGCCATATCACACATGGATTAGTGTGTTGCTGCGTACTCGGTTGCCCATCCGTCAACGAATGCGCTTACAACTGCATCCCAGTCGCCTGTGCCCTGTGCATACTCAAGTAATGCGGAACCTACGCCGTCTTTCCATGTCTCGGAAGGAATGGTAGAGAAGTTCCATGTTACGGAGTACTTACCTGCCTCGGTGTATGCTGCGTCTGCCTGGATGAATACATTGTCTGCTGTGTAACCGTCAGCAAAGGTATCGAACGGTGTGGTGAATCCCATAACATTTGCCATAGAATCACGCCCCTCATCGGAGGTAACTACCCAGTTCAGGAAATCAAGCGTTGCCTGCTGATCTTCAGCGGATGCCTGGCTGTTTACACACCAGTAGTTCTCGGAACCTGTGCAGAGTCCCTGATTCTCCTCGCCCTCTACACCAATGTAGATCGGCATCATGCCCATATCCTCTGCTGTTACAAGATAACCGTTGTCATCGTTTGTCAGGTTGCCGTACTCCCATGTACCGTTCTGGTAGAATACTGCCTCTTCCATACCGAACTCAGCCTCAGCCTCGTCACCTGTCTTGCTTGAAAGAAGACCCGGCTCGCAGGTTGCATCTGTGATGTACATATCCCATACCTGCTTGTAGTTGTCAAGGTATGTGCCCTCGATTGCGTCTGTGGCGTCAATACCCTTATCCTTGTACTCATAGTAAATCGGAAGGTTTGCAAGGTGCGTCTTAAATCTCCAGTCGGAAGAACCGTCCATACCTGCGGAAGTAAACGCTCCCTTTAACTCATAACCGAAGGTATCGTTCATCTCGTCAAGCCTTGCCTGAATATCGTCCGCAACTGCCTTTAAAGTCTCGAAGTTGTTGATGTCTTCCGGCGCAGAGATCACTGCGTTCTCCAATGTACAGTAATCACTTAAGATCTTCTTATTGTAAATAATACCGTAGGTCTCGATTACATATGCAATACCGGATACCTCGCCCGCGTCATTCTTTAACGCGTAATCCTCGCTGGTCAGGTGAGAGTAAAGCTCGCTGCCAGAAAGATCCATGCAGTAATCCTTCCAGTTTGCAAGTCCGACCGGTCCGTTTACCTGGAATAAAGTAGGAGCTTCGGTCTTAGCGATCTCAGACTTTAAGGTCTGCTCGTAAGTTCCGTCTGCAGCGGTGATAACCGTTACAGGAACACCTGTCTGCTCCGTGTAAGTAGCTGCAAGCTCCTGCCATGCATCGTTCTGCTCCGGCTTGAAGTTCAAGTAGTAAACCTGGCCCTCGCCCGATGCTGTCGGTGCTGCCGCGTCAGCCGCTTCTGTGGAAGCTGCCGCGTCCCCTGCCGGTGCGTTTGTTCCCGCATCACCTGCTGCGTCAGCGTCGTTGCCGCATCCTGCGAACATGGTAGCAAGCATTGCACTTGCAAGCATTACGGATAATACTTTTCTCTTCATAAAAAATTTCCTCCCTAAATATTGTTGTTCAACTTTTCTTTGAAACGCTTCCGGTATTGTTTCCGGTACTGTTTTCGGTAACATTCTCGGTAACGTTTTCAGTTGATAGTCAAATTATATTTCCGCTTTCCGAAAAATGCAATACCTAATTGGTATTTTCCATATTTTTGCCAAGTTTTCACTTCCGTTTTTATATGTTTTGCATAAAAATAGAATCCGGCTCTGCCGGATTCTATGCGAAGTGCGCATCATGCCCGATAAGACTTTTTATGCTTCTTTCCGTGCCCCGACAGCTTCCTGCACTTCATCCCATACGCGACCGTCTGCACCAGCCACACAAGCAGTACCATCGCAAGCGGCAGAAGGCCCCAGTCCCATGTGAGCATGCCTACAAAACAAACCATAAACAATACGATACAGGTATACGCGCCGACCTGATACGCATAGAATCCCGCCTCGTAGGTCTGCATCCGCTCCATCTCGTCACAGCTGGCACTCCATTTTTTCCGAAAGCCCGTGTCGTAAACACTGCCCTGCTTCTCCGGATTGATCTCCTTGATCAGATTCACGATGTTCTTCTGCATAACGGTCATCAGAACCATCACACAGATAAGACCGCCGAACACCGCCGCCAGACGAGCCAATGACATCACCCGATACGGGTCCATCTCTAAATGAGCGATCGCATAAAAGCCTGCCCCCATAAAAAAGTAGCTCAGAATAGACGCGATACTTGTCAAAATCATTCCGGCAGAAAGTTTCCCTTCGATACTTTCGATCGTCTCTTCATCCTCGCCGTCCCATGCAAGAAACTGTTTCCGCAAACGTCCAAACACTGCGATATACCATACCAGAAGCAGCAGCGTAAGAATCAGATTACCAAACGGCGCCACCAGCAAAAACGCCGAAAGCAGACGATCTGCCGCTCCCGCCACGCCTTCCGCCACAACTTGCGACGCCGCTCCCACAATTCCCCCGCCGACCGTCGCGAGCACGAGTACTATGATAAATTTCTTAAAGAACCGCTTATCCTCCCGTCTGTTCTCATTTACCTTTGTATTCTCAATTACCTTTTCATCTCTCATGCCGCAAACTCCCTTCTCTTCCTGCGCCTGCATCTTTGTTCTCCTCCTCTTCCACCCACGTGAAAATCTCCTCGACCGGAACGTCGAACACCTTCGCGATCTTGAGCGCCAGCGTCACGGACGGCGAATAATCCCCCCGCTCAATCTGGCTGATCGTCTGTCTGGACACGCCGACCAACTGTCCCATCTCCTGCTGATTCACATCTATTTTCGCCCGATATTCCTTCAACTTATTATATAACGGCATATGCCATTCCGCCTTTCGCCTTATCCTGTTGTGACAACTTTTCTTGTCAGCTTAATTATATCAATGACAACTTTTCTTGTCAACGCCTTTTCTACACGATTTGACAATTTTTCTTGTCATTTCATGACAGCTTTCTGTTGTAAAACGGTTAAGGAAATGCTAAAATTTTTATATAAGTATGTTTAGAAAGGTACTGTCATCTACTATGAAAGAAATCATCAGGCACAAAGTCAGACATAATTTCGAGCGTGCGAAAGCCTCCGTCAAATGGGTTGTTTTTGCAGTCCTTTCCGGCATCATTGTCGGCTCTGCGGGTACGCTTTTTTATCTTGCAATGGGACTTGTCACATTAGTCCGCACGAAGAATCCATGGCTGATTTTCCTGCTGCCGATCGGCGGGCTTTTAATTGTCGGCGCGTACAGGCTGCTGCATGACGAGCGCGATACCGGAACCAACCTGGTGCTCTCCGCCATCCATTCCGGCGACGAGCTGCCGCTTCGCATGGCGCCGCTTATTTTCATCTCGACGCTGATCACACATCTTTTCGGAGGCTCCGCCGGACGCGAGGGCGCTGCCTTACAGCTTGGCGGCAGCATCGGAAACGCGCTCGGGAAGCTTTTTCATTTCGACGAGAAGGACAAGCACATTATGATTATGTGCGGCATGAGCGCGGCATTTTCCGCAATGTTCGGCACGCCGATGGCGGCGGCGATCTTCTCGATGGAGGTCGTCAGTGTAGGGATCATGTACTATGCGGCGCTTGTCCCCTGTGTGATTTCTTCTCTGATCGCGCATGCGATCGCCACATCGTTCGGCGTGACCCCCGACGGTTTCCCGCTTGGCAGGATTCCGTCTTTTACCGTTACCTCAGCGGTGGAGATTTCGTTTCTCGCGATTCTCTGCGCGCTCGTGAGCATTCTCTTCTGTGTGATGCTCCACCAGTCGGGCCGTCTATATAAGAAGCTTTTTTCGAATGCCTATGTACGGGTCTTCGCAGGCGGCTGCGTGGTGATTGTGCTGACCCTGCTCGTCGGCGACCAGACCTACAACGGCACCGGAATCAACATTATCGCAAAGTGCATGGACGGTTCGGTGCGCCCGGAAGCATTTTTCTTAAAGATGCTCTTTACCGCGGCGACGCTCGGTGCGGGCTACAAGGGCGGCGAGATCGTGCCATCGCTCTTTACCGGAGCCGCCTTCGGCTGTCTCTTCGGCAATCTCCTGGGCTTCTCCCCGACGCTTTGCACCGCGGTCGGTATGTCCGCCGTATTCTGCGGCGTGACGAATTGCCCGATCACCTCGCTGCTCATCAGTTTTGAATTGTTCGGCTACGACGGAATGCCCTACTTCCTACTTGCCGTCGCGTTCAGCTATATGCTGTCGGGCTATTTCGGACTTTACCAGAGTCAGAAGATCGTCTACTCGAAGTACAAGACAAATTATATCAATAAGAAGACTCTGTAGAACAAAAGTGCGCATCTGTGCACAAAAAACGCGCCCGGCACAGAAGAATTATCTGTACCGGGCGCGCTTTTCGGATTGTTTTACTTCGCGATACAGCGGTCGAGCTGCGCGAGCAGATCCTCGTATTTGCACAGTCCCTGTCTGCGCCAGTCGCATTTCCCGCAATTTTCCATAAAAAATGCTTCCGTCATCGCCCCGCGCGCATGTCTGCACATCTCACGGTAAGTGTAGACCTCGTTCTCCTTCAATCCGAACTGCTCGATGACCCTGCGGTCTTTGTCTACCACGCGGTTGTGATTCTCTGAACATTCATTCCCCTCCGTACGGTTCGGGCAATTCGCGCAGATCATGTCCGGTTCTGCTACAAGGAGAAGCGCCTCATCGGGATCGCTTCGAAGGCGTTCGACAATCGACGTCATATTTTCACAGAATGCACCGCTGTAGCCCTTTCCCTCGTAGAGCGAGGTGCAGATGATATGATGTGCCCGGAATTTGTTCATTGCAATTCTCCTCCCACATATAGCCTATAAGAACTGTATCTTTATCTACGCTGCCGCGCGCACTTCCTCGTTTAAAATATTTCCTGCACGCAGTGCTTTCCGAATCGGAATCGCCGCAAGATAGGCGCCGACGACCGAGATCACATCTTTGAGGATATACGGAACAGACACTGTCACAAATGCTGCCGGAAACGGGCTTGACGCCACAATAGCGAACTGAAGCACACCAAAGAGATGGCAGACGGCAAGTCCCGCCATTCCGAGTACAAGACTGATTACGATATTCTTCTGCTTTCCGCCCAGACCGCAGAGCAGCGTAAGAAAGATAAAGCCCCAGATAAAGCCGCCGCTGTAGCCCACAAGCCAGGACGGACCGCCTGTCATTCCCGCAAATACCGGAACACCGATCGTTCCGAGCAATATGTAAAGCAGTGTGGAGGACACTCCCTTCTTTGCGCCGAGCACATAGCCGCAGAGTGCCATCGCAAAGGTCTGGAGCGTTACCGGAACACCGCTTGGCATCGGGATCGTCATAATCGATAAGACACTTAATACGGCGGTAAACATACCGACTGTTACAATCGTTTTTGTTGATATTTTCATAATTTTCCTCGTTTCTGCACAGTTAGCGCTTCTGCGTCTCATATCTTCTGCATGCGCATTGTGCGTTTTGTACAAGGATTATCATAGCACACTTTTTTGTATTGTCAACTTGTTTTCTAAAGTGGTTTACATTCAAAAACACTTTGATGACGATTCTCATATCACCAGCCGCCGCTTTTATCGTCGTCTCAAATACATATGATGTGTCACGACTGTGTCTCGCTCAGCCAGTACGCCTCTTTGTCTCGCTCTAAGATTCCCTCTGAAATCATATCGCGGCGTATCGTGCAGAAATCATCGTGGTAATCGGCAATGATGAGATTGACCTCGCGCTCCATGTATTTCCTGCCTTTTTCAAAGTTTCGTGCGATTTCCTCCAAAACAATTCGCTCCTTTTTTCGCTGTGCCGGGATTGATTTTAATTTGCCGTATTCAAAAAATGCATTGATGACCTTTTTCCGGTATGCCTCCTCACGTTCCTGCTGGAGCTTCGCTTCTGCCGACTCTTCCTTTAAAATATCTATGATATTTGTCATAAATACGTCTTTCTTTAAGGAGTACATCGTATAATACTGCTCCTTATATGACACTACCGCACCTGCATCCTCCAGCTTTTTCAGATGAAAGGAAATCGTCGGCGCCGTAAGTCCGAGCCGCTCCGCGAGACGCTCCACATACATATCTTCCTGCATCAGCGACTTGATGATCTGCAGTCTGGACTTATCCGCCAGACACTTAAATAGCTTGATTGCCTCTGTCTCTGTCATTATTCTCTCTTCCCTTCTTCCATCAGACTACGATATTCCTCCATGATACGCGCCGCCGCGTTCAGCTTCGTCTCCTCGATCAAAAGCTTTGGCGCATCCTGATGTACTTTCGCCTTTTCGTAGCTTATCCGCCAGTTTTGCGGAACAGCCTCCGCTTTTGCAAGAAAGACGCTCTCTGCTTTCTCATTCGCTGCCCCCTGATCCTCTTTGCTCTGCGCCGCCCTGTGGTACGCCTCAAGATAAAGCGTCTCAAAAATGTCGTAGATGTTTGCTTCAATTTTGCATAGATTCGCCTCGTCCTTGCGCTCGTCGGCAATCAATGCATGTTCTCTGCTCTCGCAATTCTTCTTTTCCTGTTGTAAATATAACACAAATGCTTCTGATTTTCCCATTGTTTTTCCTCTCCTTCTTTCCTTGTTAATTCACATTTCCGCTTTTTAATTTTATTGTTATCTAATCAGATCATAATTCTATTATATCCGTCACATTAATTTTGTCAATCTGTTTTTGTAATTATCTAATTAGTATAAAAACAAAAGTGCGGTCCATGACATTACATCACAAACCGCACTTTCTGTTTTTTCCAAATATTACATCATAATTTACGCTTCGGTAAAAAATCTCTTCCACGTCGCACTGCGCGATATCAAAATTTCCAAGCAGCCACATCGTCTTCGCGATCACGGATTCCAGCGTCATATCGTAGGACTCGAGGAAACGACAATTTTCCTTCATGTCGTGTCCGACCTCGTAGACCGTCATATCGCTGCCCTCGTGCGCGACCTGCGTTGCCATGACGACAAGCTTCTTCGGGTATTTCTGGCACAGCCGGTAAAAATCACCGGCAATCGATTTCGGAATTCCGCCCACGCCGAAGCTCTCGACGATGATACAGTCATAATTTTCAAAAATGTTTTCCAGCATCTTAGGCCTGATGCCCGGAATCAGCTTCATGAGAAAGACATTTTCATCCAGTTCCTCATAGAACCGCACCTCTTGCTCGTAGGGAAGCATCGGGATGTAGCGCATGATATTCATGTCCTGTATCATTGCAAGGCAAGGGTAATCGATACTGGAAAATGCATTATAGCTCTTCGATCGCACCTTTTTCGCCCGCGTTCCCGCAATAACTTTCCCGTCAAATACAATCTGGACCCCCTGCGACCTGTCATCCGCCGCATAGAGAAAGCTGTCGATGAGATTCGATTTCGCATCGGTGATCTCCACATCGATCGGCTTCTGCGCGCCCGTGATGACGATCGGCTTTGCCGTATTCTGTATCATATAAGAGAGCGCCGCCGCCGTGTACGCCATTGTATCCGTCCCGTGCGCAATCACAAATCCGTCGAAACAGTCATAGTTTTCGCGAATCGCGCGCACCATCATCTTCCAGTGCTGCGGTTCCATATTGGAACTGTCGAGATTCAAAAGCTGTATCGCCTCAATCGCGCAGATTTCCCGTACCTGCGGAATATATTCCAACAGTTCTTCCGGTGTGATCTGCGGCTTTAATCCGTTGTCCGATTTCCTGGATGCAATCGTTCCGCCCGTGGCAAGCAGCAGAATTCGTTTCATTTCAGGCATAATCCTTCTTCTCCATTCATTTCTTCTTCGATAGTATGACAGATGCCAGTCATCAACACGCCCTCTGTGCGATACATTTCCGTATATCCGAAATCAAAAGATCCACATTTTCTTCCTTCGTCGCCCAACAGGTGCAGAACCGCACTGCACTGTGCGTCTCATCCACGCGCGCCTGATAAGCAAACGCATATTTCTCCTTCAATTTGTCAAGAACTTCATCCGGCAAAATCGGGAACTGCTGGTTCGACGGGGAGTCCACGTAAAACGTTATACCCATATTTGTTAATTCATCCCTTAACTTTTCCGCAAGACGTGCCGCATGCGCGGAGATTTCAAAATAGCGATTTTCCTCAAACAGCGTCAGAAACTGGATGCCGAGCAGTCTGCCCTTCGCCAGCATACCGCCATGCTGCTTGATATTATACCGGAAATCCGCTTTCAGCTCCTCGTTCGTAATGACGACCGCCTCGCCGAAGAGCGCGCCGACCTTCGTACCGCCGATGTAGAAAACATCGGTAAGCTCTGCGACGTCCGCAAGCGTCAGATCGTTTTCCCGGCACATCAGTCCGTAGCCAAGACGCGCGCCGTCCAGAAAAAGATACAGCCCCTTTTCGCGGCACACGCGGCCGATCGCCGCAAGCTCCGCCTTTTTATAAATCGTGCCGACCTCGGTCGGATTGGAAATGTAGACCATCTTCGGCTGTACCGTATGCTCAAAGCTTTCATCCGCAAAATGTCCGTCCACATACGACGCGATCTGCTCTGCAGTCAGCTTTCCGTCCTGCGTCTCGATCGTAAGGCACTTATGACCGCACGCCTCAAGCGCCCCTGTCTCATGTACGTTGATATGCCCCGTCGCCGCAGTAATGACACCCTGATAGTGTTTGAGCGCCGCAGAAATCACAGTCACATTTGTCTGCGTTCCTCCGACAAGAAAATGTACCGCCGCCGCAGGCGCGTCACAAGCCCTTTTAATCAGCTCCGCTGCCCGCGCGCAGTATTCATCCTCGCCGTACCCCGCCGTCTGCTCCATATTTGTCTCCGCCAGCCGCTCTAAAATCGCCGGATGGCATCCTTCGGTATAATCACTGTTAAAACGTATCATTCTTCTGCAGCCTCTCTTCTATGATTTTCTCGATCAACCTGCGAGTTTCGTCTGATTTGAAAGCTCCACCAGTTCCTTAAGCTTCTCGTACGCCGCCCCGGAGTCAATCGTCTCTGCCGCTAATTTTACACCAGCTTCCACATTTTTTGCAACCCCTCCGACATAGAGAGTTGCCCCGGCGTTCAAAAGTACGATATCACGCTTTGCGCCGCGCTCCTCCCCCTTTAAGATCGCCGTCGTAATTTTGGCGTTTCTGGCTCCGTCGCCGCCGCGCAGTTCTTCTAAGGACGCCCGCTTTAAGCCAAACTGCTCCGGCACAATCTGATACGTCGTGACCTTGCCGTCCTTGATTTCAGAGACAGTCGTCGCGCCGCAAAGTGTGATTTCATCCATGTTATCCTCGCCGCTGACAACAAACGCCCTCTCTACACCGAGACGGCTCATGGCAGTCGCGATCTTCTCCGTGAGCTTCGGGCTATAAACGCCAACGACCATATTTTTTGCGCGGGACGGATTCGCAAGCGGTCCTAAGATATTGAACACGGTACGGATTCCCATATCGCTGCGCGCCTGACCGACATATTTCATGGATTTATTGAAAAGCTGTGCAAACATAAAGCCGATTCCGATCTCATTCACACATTTTTCCACCAGCTTCGGCTCCGCCATGATATTCACGCCGAGGGATTCCAGCACATCTCCCGCGCCGGATTTCGAAGAGATCGAACGATTTCCGTGCTTTGCTACCGGAAGCCCTGCCGCCGCCACAACGAACGCGGACGTTGTAGATACGTTGAAGGTAAAGGTACAATCCCCTCCTGTTCCGACCAGATCGACATAATGATCGACCGCGGGTGAAATCGTCTCCGCCTTATCGCGCAGCACCGCCGCAAAGCCCGCCAGCTCGTCAAGCGTCTCTCCCTTTGCGCGCTCCAATGCGAGAAACGATGCAATCTGCGCCTGTGTTGCCTCACCGCTCAGCATGATGTCCATTGCCTGCTTCGCTTCTTCCTCCGTTATATCCATTCCTTCCGCTACTTTGGCTATCAATTCTTTCATAACGTAAATCTCCTTTCCTACTACTAATCATTCAATTCCTTCTTAAAAGCCGCACAGTATTCCTCCGCCGTCTCCGGAGCAAATCCATTCTCCTCAAGCAGTTGTATAAAATAGCTTCCAACAATCGCACCGTCGATCAAATCCTTCACCGGAGCCACATCCTCCGCCGTGCGGATTCCGAATCCCATCATGACCGGAAGCTCCGTCAATCCATTCACCTTCTTAAGGTACGATTTAATTTCCTTATAAAAATCCGCTTTTTGACCCGTTACGCCCATTGAGGAAACGCAGTAGACAAACCCGCGCGCCCCGTCGAGAATTTTGGGAATGCGATCCTTAGATACCGGAGATACAAGCTGGATTAAAATCGTATCGTCTGATTGCTTTAAATAATTCTGAAGCTCCTCCTGCTCCTCAAACGGAAGATCGGGGATAATCAATCCGTCTACGCCCGCTTCCCTGCATTTCTTTGCAAACGCCTCTATACCGTAGTGAAGCACTGTATTATAGTACATCATGAAAACGATCGGCATCTTCACGCCCTCCGCGCGCAGTTCCTGCATCATTTCAAAAATCTTTCTCACATTCACGCCACCGCAGATCGCACGGTAGGAAGCCTCCTGAATCACCGGGCCGTCCGCCACGGGATCGGAAAAGGGTATGCCGAGTTCCACGACGTCACAGCCGCCGCGCTCCTGCGCCTTGATAATCTCCTTCGTTGCCGCCAAATCCGGCAGACCCGCTGTAATATATGTGATAAACGCTTTCTCCTTCTTCTGTCTGCACGCTTCCATGCGCGCCTCAATTCGATTCTTCGCCATTCTTTCTTCCTTTCTGTCCTTTTGGCTCCTTTATGCTTATTTCAATCAAATATTATTATAATTATATTTAGATTTAATATATTTCTCATTTTGTTAAGCTTAGTTCAAATATCCCTTCCCCGCCAGATAATCTGCAATTGTATTGACGTCCTTATCCCCACGTCCCGACAGACACACGACCATAATCTGCTCTTTTGCCTTTTCTGCTCCCAGTGTTTCCTTAAGCTCTGCCGCATACTTACGTGCGTACGCGATTGCATGTGCGCTTTCGATCGCCGGGATGATTCCCTCGATTTTACAGAGCTCCATAAGGGCGTCCATCGCCTCCACATCCGTAGCGGATGTATAGACCGCTCTTCCACTGTCCTTTAAATACGCGTGCTCCGGTCCGACTCCCGGATAATCAAGTCCCGCGGAAATCGAGTGTGCAAGCTGTACATTTCCGTCCTCATCCTGCAGGAGATAGGAACGCATTCCGTGCAGTACGCCCGGCTCTCCAAGCGCCATGGCGGAAGCGTGCTCCCCTGTCCCAATGCCCTTTCCGGCAGCCTCAACGCCGATCAGCTTCACGTCCTTCTCGTCGATGAAATCCGCGAACATACCGATGGAATTTGAACCGCCGCCGACACACGCCATCACAACGTCCGGGAGCCTGCCCTCCGCCTCAAGGATCTGTTTCTTCGCCTCACGGCTGATGACGCTCTGGAACTCCTTGACCATCTTCGGATATGGGTACGGACCGACCGCCGATCCGATGACATAGAAGGTGTCCTCCGCCGTTTTCGCCCAGGTACGGATCGCCTCGTTCGTCGCATCCTTTAAGGTGTTGCTGCCCGAGGTGACGCTCACCACCTTCGCGCCGAGCATCTCCATACGCATCACGTTAAGCGCCTGCCGCTTGATATCCTCCGCGCCCATGTAAACGGTACATTCCATATCAAAGAGCGCTGCGCCTGTCGCCGTCGCCACACCGTGCTGCCCCGCGCCCGTCTCTGCAATTACCTTTGTCTTTCCCATACGCTTTGCCAGAAGAAGCTGCCCGATGACATTATTGATCTTGTGCGCTCCGGTGTGATTTAGGTCCTCGCGCTTTAAGTAAATCTTCGCGCCGTATGCCTCGCTGAGACGCTTGGCATAGTAGAGCGGCGTCTCCCTGCCGACATACTGTTTCAGATAATAATGATACTCTTTTAAAAATTCCGGATCGCGGACTGCCTCCTCAAATGCCGCATCCAATTCTTCCAATGTATTCATCAGTGATTCCGCCACGTACTGTCCGCCGAATTCTCCGTAATACGCTTTCCTGTTCATATGATCCTCCTTGCTGCTTTCAATGCTTTCCTTTTTTCTTTTCCTGATGCTCTCAATCGTTCACTTCCATTCCGGCATCCGCCGCACGCACCGCTTTGACAAATGCCGCTATCTTTTCCCTGTTCTTTTTTACCTCGCCGTCCGACGTCTCCTCTACACCGCTGCTGACGTCCACGATGTCCGGCGCAAAAATCCGAATGCCCTCCGCCACATTCGCTGCGTTAAGCCCTCCTGCCAGAAGGAACGTCACCTGCGCCGCTTTGGCTTCCCGCCGGAATTCTGCGACCGCCCTCTGCCACCCATGCTCCGGTGTGCCGCCCGCCGCCCGGCTCTCCCATCCGAAGGTCTTACCGCTTCCGTAATCCCCTGCATCGAGCAGGATGCCGTTTGGTCTGGCTTCCTTTACATTTAACAGCGGGCGCCATCGGCGTACCTCCTCCGACCGTCTTAAGTTCGCCGCGAGCCACAGCGGAAGCTCTGTCGGTATCACCTGCCCCGATTCCGTCTCATGCGCCGCCAGTCGTTCGATACAATCCTGTCCGATGCCGTGTACCTGCAAAATATCAAAGCCCGCCTCCCCGATTTCCCGAATCAGTTCCATACCTGGGTTTACAGTGACGGCAACTCTTTTTATCTCCTGATTTAATTTTCCAGAAATCTGTTTTGCCTTTGCGACCGGAAGATAACGCCTGCTCTTCTCGTAAAATACGAATCCCGCATAATCCACCCCTGCTTCATTCAAATATTCGATTTCCTCTTCCCTGGTGATTCCGCATATTTTGATCGCTGTCATGTCCGCTCCCCCCTACAGGCTCTTCCACCGCGCCGCCACCTCTTTCGGATGCTCCGCTTCCATGAACGCCCTTCCGATCAGGAAAGCGTCCACCCCGCACTCCTTTAAGAACCGGACGTCATCGTCGCTTACGACGCCGCTCTCAGCCACCAGAATCTTCTCCTGCGGAACCATCCCTCCGAGCCGCTTTGTCGTAGCCAGCTCGATGGAAAAGTCTTTGAGGTTCCGATTGTTGACTCCAATGATGCGCGCATCCAGCTTTAACGCCCGCTCCATCTCCGCCTCGTCGTGTACCTCGACCAATGCGTCCAGCCCAAGCTCCGCAGAAAGCTGGTAAAAGTCCTTTAGCTGCACATCGTCCAAGATCGCCGCGATCAGAAGAACCGCGTCCGCGCCGATTGCGCGCGCCTCATAGAACTGATACGGCTCGATCATGAAATCCTTGCGCAGAATCGGAAGCGGTGAAATTCCTCTGATCTGCTTTAAATATTCCACACTGCCGCCAAAGTGATCTTCCTCCGTCAGACAGGAAATCGCATCTACAGAAGCATTGTATTCTTCAATTCTGTCATTTAAATTAATTTTACTTTTAATTTCTCCAAGGCTTGGTGACGCCTTTTTGAATTCTCCGATGATTGAGATGCCGTCCTTCCTGAGTGCTTCCTCGAAGCTGTGGCGTTCCCCCTCATAAAACTCTGCCAGCCGCCGCATCTTATTTTCCGGCATTCTTTGCTTATGCTCCAAAAGTCTCTTTTTCTTATCTTCCACAATCCGATCTAATATCATCACAAACCTCCGGGCTTTTCTCTTTTTCCTATTCCTTCATATCATCTCTGCGCATCAATCTGCCTGACATCCGGCTCATCCATCATCTGTCCGACATCCGGCCCATTCATCAACTGTCCGACACCCGGCTCATCAGATCACACCCGAAATAAAGTTCTCGACCATCCGCTTTCCGTGCTCCGTATAGATGGATTCGGGGTGGAACTGTAGTCCGGCTACCGGATATTCCCTGTGGCGTACCGCCATAATTTCCCCGTCCGCCGTCTCTGCCGTCACCGTCAGACATTCCGGCAAATCCTCGCGCTGTACGGCAAGCGAATGATATCGCGCCACCTTTACGGGGAAGTCGATTCCCGTGAAAATACCGTCGGTACGATATCCCGTCGTTGCGCGCGACCCTGATCTCCTGCGTGAATGTTCCGATATATTGATACAGATTAAACGTAAAGGAATCATAATTATCACTCAGCAGTACTTTTTGATCATTGTTCGGATCGTGATGCAGAAATCCATATCTCCCGAAAAATCCACATATCCGGTCGCTCCGCCGTAAAGTCCGCGCCGCGCGCCCTCAAGTTCTTCAATAATTTCCATCGCCCGGATCTTCGGCGCTCCGCTTAACGTTCCCGCCGGGAGGAAGGATGCTAAAAGGTCGAACGGATGGAAGCTGCCCTTTTTCCGTCCCTCCACCATGGACACGATATGCATGACGTGGGAGTAACTTCGCACGCTCATAAAATCCGTCACCTTGACGGTTCCGAATTCAGCAATGCGTCCCATGTCGTTGCGCGCCAGATCGACCAGCATGACATGCTCTGCACGCTCCTTCTCATCCGCCAGTAGCTCCCCCCGCAGCGCCGCATCCTCCTCCGGCGTCCTGCCGCGGGGTCTTGTGCCTGCAATCGGACAGGTAAATACCTGCCTGCCGCGCTGTTTTACGAGCATTTCCGGGGAACTCCCGATGACCTCGAAGGCTCCAAAATCAAAATAATACAGATACGGGGAGGGATTCAACTCCCGAAGCTCTTTATAAAGGGAAAAGCCGTCGCTTCCAGTTTCCACCATCCAGCGCTGCGACAACACCGTCTGGAAAATATGTCCTTCCCTGATGTAATGCTTGATCTTCTCTACCTTAGCGCTGTACTCTTCCAGCGTATCCGACTTCTTTCGGATCACGCCGTCGCGCACCACTGCCGGCACGCTCTCCCCCTTGTCTGCCGCGCGATCTGTTCCGCTGGAAGCGAGTCTCCCGGGATGCATCGCTCTTGTAATCAGTGTTTCCGCCGTCCTAAGCGCCTCCGTCCTGCCCGCTTCATCATCGGATGCCAGCACGACTGCTGTGAGCGTCTCCGCCACATAGTCCACGACAATAAATTCCTTCATCAGCATGAACTGAATCGTCCCTATCCCGATTTCGTCCGGGTTCGTCTCAGGAAGTTTCTCGGAATACCTCACGAAATCATAGCCCACATTTCCGACCAGCCCGCCGGAATAGTTCAGTTCGTCACTGTCTTTCCTAATTTCAAACTCACTGTAATATTCCTTTAACCGGGCAAGCGGATTTCCCTTCCGCACCTCCCGCTCGCCGTTTCGCTTTGTGATGACAAGCGATTCGCCCTCCGAGGTAATGATTTCTTCCGGTTCCGCGCCCATGAAGGTATATCTGTCGTAATTCTTATCATAGCTCTCAAGCAGAAAACCTTTCTTGGGGACTCCCTGTCCGTTCCTTCCCACAAGATTTTCGTACATCGCCGTCGGCGTTTCGCCTACAATGCTGACTGTCTTCTTGTAGCCCCTAAAAATTCTTTTCATAAATAACCTCCTGAAAACAAGCTATTTCCTAACAGAAAAAAACGTCCCTGATTTGGTCTATGACCAAATCAGGGACGATAATTCTCGTGGTGCCACCCTTCTTCTCCAAACATACTGGTTTAAAAGCCCCACGCAAGCGCTTTGACTTCGCCTTTTTTGCTCTACAGGAATCATCCATTTCACACTTTACAACAACGCGTGTGTTTCCTTAATTAGAACAAAAAAACGGATATCTCCACACTGGAAATATCCGCCACCAATCATGTCTGAACTCTCAGATACAGATTACTCTATATCCTGCCCCTGTAACGTGAGGACACGGCATCCGCTACTAAAACCGCTCCCGCAGCCCGTTCGCTTTGCTCTCGCAAACCCATTCCTGCCATACTATCCTGCCTGCTTTCACCACCGCAAACTCTCTGTGAAGACTCATATGGAGTACTCCTTTTGCTCATCGATTTACATTTATTTCTTGCAGTTTACTACACTGACGTGTCAGTGTCAAGAACATTTTGCAAATTTACCTGATTTCTATTTTGCCCGCTGGAAAATACTGTCACGGATCGCACCTCTTACACGGCTCATACCCCGCCGCGATCAATTCTTCCCTGCTCCCCGTAAAATATGCTTTATTCTCCGGGCTGATATCGGAGACGCTCGCACAGGACGGCAGATGAAACTTCTTCGTATTCCTGTTCATAACATATTCCGCCTGCCCGTTCACGGTTCCTGCCGCCGGGTCAGACGGTTCCGATTCTTCCGGCACTCCCGCCACTTCCGCATCTGCGCCCGCCGCTGTTTCCTCCGGCACGCCTGCCGCTTCCAGTATCTCTCCATCCCGGCAATCCGTACACGCCGCTACATTCCACGTAACTGCACTGCCGTCGCTCACCGCCGTAAGCGTCCCCTGCAGATCCGTCCGGTAAAGCGCCGCCTCAACGGACTGAATATTCTCCAACACCTCCGCCGTGGGATGTCCGTAGGGATTATCCCGTCCTGCACTGATTACAACAGCCTCCGGGCCAACCGCCTGCAAAAATTCGAGGGAAGACGAACCGCTGCTCCCATGGTGGCTCGCAAGATAGACATCCGAATCAAGCGCGATGCCGCTTTCGATCATTTCCCGCTCCACGCCTGTTCCGGCATCCCCGCAGATCAGAAACGACGTCTCCCCGTAGGTCAGACGCACACCGACGGAATTATCGTTTGCGTCCAGTGCATCATAGCTGTCGGGGCAGACAACCGTAAACTCCGCGCCGCCGAGCGTATAGGTATCGCCGACCGCCGGATAGGCAAGCTCGATGTCCCGCTCCTCTATCACATCAAGAAAAGATGTATACACCCTTGAATCCGCAGTGTAATCCGGGGCAAGCACCAACTTGCACGGAAATACGTTCAGCGCTCCCACAATGCCGTTTAAATGATCCGCATCGTAATGTGAGGCGATCACATACGCAAATTCGTCCACGCCCTGCTCCTTCAAATAGCTCACCACAAACGACGAATACTCTCTGTCTCCGCCGTCGATCAGCATATATTCCCCGTCCTGCTCCACAAGAACGGCATTTCCCTGCCCGACGTCAAGGAAGGTCACGGTGAGCGCGCCGTCCTCCCCTAAATCCTGTTCCGCCGCCTGATGATCTTTTGCTTTCCCGCTGTCTGTTTCCTTCTGCCCGGATGCCTCTTCTGTTCCGGCAATCTTGTCCTGCCCTGATGCGGCGTCTATATTTTCGAAACTCGCATCTGCCGCTGTACATCCGCTCACCAACGCCAAAAAGAGCAGTGCTGCAAGCACGCTCTTTTTGGCGGTTCCTCTGTTCTGTTTCATTCTGCCCGCTCCATTCTAAGCTACTCTCTCCACGCAAAACCGTCCGCCATAATTTCCGCTACGCGGTCGGCTTCCTCATCCCCGCTGTAATTCGTCAGATGAACCAGACAGTACCGGTAATCTCCGACAATATAGTACTGTCTGGTCACCGTTTTGTCCTCCTCGATGATTTCAAACAGAATCATCGGATCCTCATTCGCCGTGTATGACCCGCTGCCGTTTACCTGTACGTTCTGATTCCCCACCTGCGCGAGAAGCTGCGCCATAATGGCATCCTTAAATTGCATATACTCGTCTTTCCCGTAGTGGTTCGTACCCTCATTAATGGAAATGTTATCCGGGCTGACATCGTCGTCATGCCCGTCCTTCACATAAAAAAATTGTTCGTCCGTGGAATGCGTCTCGCTCTCCACCCATCCGTCCAGAACCGTATAGGTGCCGAATTCTTTCCTATAAATCGAGTCCCCGTGCTTATTTAACTCGACGCTCTCCTCAAAGCCATCTGTGTCGTCGGATGCCGTATGTTCACGGGAGCCGCTACATCCTCCAAGCAGCGTACACAGGAAAAAAAGCACCGTCATCCCCACGCAGATATTCCCTTTTGCATGAAACATTTTCATATTGTTCTCCTCCCACCCTCTTTTACCGGACTATCATATCATCTTTTGTCCGTTTCCTGCAAGTCTATATACACAGGAATACTTCGCATGGGAGTCGATCCTGATTCGCTTCTTCTGTTAAAAATCCTTTATCTCAACAGGAACCGCCGTCCGGCGCGCCATTTCCCTCGCTCTCCATAAAATACAGCCGCGCAGCAAAATCAGGAAAATGCCGCACCTCGCCATTGTAACCCGTGCCGCCGAACGCCTGATGCAGATGCACGCCGCCGTACATCAGCACATCCCCGTATGCGTGGTAGTCCTCGGTCTCTCCGTCCATCTTAACGAACTTTGCGATCAGATTGTGCGCGATTGAATCCTGCCTGATGTGCACCGGAGAAACCGTATTTACCAGATCCCCGAATTCTTTTACACTATATTGCAGGGAACGGTTATAAAAGTGATAACGGTAAGCCGGGTGCAGTCCCTTCGGCTTGAAAATATGCTGCTGCGTATTCGGTACGATAAGCTTCTGCAAAAGCATTCCGACCGCCTTCGTCCGGTCCCCCGACACACACGTCCACTCCATCTCGTTGCCGGGAAGATCCCTAAGGCAGCTTCCCGCCTCCCCGTCGGCAAAACTTCTGCCACGGTAAAAATCGCCCTTCTGCAGCACCTCTCTCCACTGCTTGTACAAACGAATCTGCTCTTTGACTGCCGCAAACTCTTCCTTTTTCATATCAGAAAAATTACATTCGTATCCAAGCACGCCAAACGCCGCCACAGAAAACCTTGTCTCGAGCGGCGTTACACGCAGCGTCTGATGATTCGGGCACGCGGAAACGTGCGCGCCTATGACGGACATCGGATAGCCGTAGCTGTAGCCGTACTGAATCTCCGCCCGGCAGAGCGCATCCGTATTATCGCTCGCCCAGATCTGCGGAAAATAGCACAGCATTCCGAGATCAAAGCGGTTGCCGCCCGCCGCGCAGCCCTCGAAGAGAATATCCGGGAAACGCGCGGTCAGCTCCCTCATACAGCGGTAAAGCCCGAGTACATAGCGGTGCGCCGTCTCCCCCTGCCGCTCTGCGGGAAGCGCCTGTGAAAAATAGTCGGAAAACGTCCGGTTCATATCCCATTTCACATAGGAAATGTCCGCCTGCGAAAAGACTTCGCTCATCTTTTCAATGATAAAATCCTGCACCTCGCTTCTTCCCAGATCAAGGATTCGCTGATTGCGCCCCTCGGAATGCGGTTTCCCGGGAATTTCAAGCGTCCAGTCGGGATGCGCCGCGTAGAGCCTGCTGTTTACATTTACCATTTCCGGCTCCACCCAGATACCGAAGGAAAGTCCAAGTTCCCTGATTTTCCTCCCTAACCCGCCAAGACCGCCCGGAAGCTTTTTGGAATTTGCTTCCCAGTCTCCCAGCGAGTGCGCGTCGTCATTCCGTTCGCCGAACCAGCCGTCGTCCATGACGAACAGCTCCACGCCCGCCTCCTTTCCCTTTTTTGCAAGCGCGAGAAGCTTTCGCTCGTTGATATCGAAATAGGACGCCTCCCAACTGTTCAAAAGCACCGGGCGCGTCCTGTGTTTCCACGTACCCCGCACGATATGTTCCCGCACGAAACGGTGCATACACTGGCTCATCCCGTTATAGCCCAAATGAGAGTATGCCATGACCGCCTCGGGCGCCTCAAACTGCGCCCCGGCAGAAAGCTGCCAGCAAAATGACTGCGGATTGACGCCTGCTACAAGGCGAAGCTTTCCAAAGCTGCTAACCTCCGCCGCTTCATAATGGTTGCCGCTGTAGATAAGGTTGAAGCCGTAACAGCCGCCAAAGTCCTCCGTCGTCCCTCTCTTGGCAAGCATCACGAACGGATTGGCGCGGCTCGAGGATGTCCCCGTATAGGAAGCGTTCACATATTTCCCCGCGCACATGGACAAATCATTCCTCTTCATCTCACGCGCCCACGCTCCGGTAAACGTCGTGAATGTGTAATCTGCCGAATCAAAATCAAGCTGCATGCTCATAAGACGTCTGATCTGTATATTTTCTTTGCTCTCGTTTGTAAGCCTTGCGCTCCGCGTCATCACGTCGCAGTCCTCATAGACCGTGTAGCACAGTTCAAGCTTCACATCATACTGCCTGTCACGCAGCGTTACAATAAGCTGCTCTGCCTTTCCTGTCTCATCGTAAGCGTGCGGGAGCGCCATGTCCGCCGCATTTCCTATGCGCTCCGGCACAGCTTCCTTGCCGCCCGATACCTCTTCCCCGCAATCCGTGATGCGTTTGTCTGTCACACTTGTGATCTCGTAGGTATCATAGAGAAAATCCGACGTCATACTGCCGTCCGCGTGCACAAGCTCCACAAACGGCTCCCTGATATCCCCTTTCCCGTAGGAAGACATCTCAAGCCGCATATCCTCAAGAGAAAATGCGCTGTGCTCCGCGTCATAGACATTCGTATTTCCGGGAGCGAACACATGCTTTTCCACAAGCGGCTCAAACTCCCCGCCGTTTAGCTTCTCCGAAAACATAAGTTTCCGCCCGTAATACAGATGCTCCAGATGTCCCGTGTCCGTCACCTGAAAACAATACGTCGTGTGCTCTGTCTCCAATATAAAATTCTTCCCGTCCGTTCTGATCATCCACGCTTCCCCCTCTCTTATTTCTACCGCCGCTTTCCTTTCATATTTCCGGCTGACTCCTGCGCCTGCTGTCGCTCTCGCTTCATACTCCCGGCTGACTCTTACGCCTGCTGCCGCTGTCGCTTCACTTCCTTCGCGATTTCCTCGACCTTCTCTTCCGTGAGCATATATTTCTTATGGAACAAAAATACTGCAATCAAAAGTCCCGTAATCGGTACGACCGTCATCGTCATGCGAAGTCCGACAACCGAAGAATCCGCGGCCGCCGACACGACCGCCGCCGTATCTGAGGTATCATTGCTCAAATTGCAGACCGCAAGACAAACGGATGCGATCATTGCAGCAACACCGCTCGCCAGTTTTACCACGAATGTCTGCATCGAAAAAATAACGCTCTCATCCCTGCGGTGATTCTTCCATTCTCCATAATCTACTGTATTTGCAAGGAATACCGTCGTTAAAACGGTAAGCATTCCGTTTGCCGCGAAGATAAAGAAGCCCGGAATAAACAGCAGAATTACGTTAGACATATTCGTAAACGCCAGAATCAGCAGCACAGCATAGCCGATGACCGCCATCGCAAAGCTTGTATAGAACACCCGGATCGCACTCATGAATCTGCGCAACAGCGGGAAAAACAGCATCATTGAAAGTATCTGGATGGCCCCGCCGAAGGTATTGAACAATGTATAGCTATTATACCATCCCTCACCGCCAAAATCATATTTAAAAAAGTAGATGACAAGATTCGATGTAGTGTAAATGGAGCAGTTGATAAGCACAATGGTAAGCACAACTGTCATCGCCTGATCGTTCGCAAGGAGCGCACGAAACATCTGCCCCACCGACGGAGAATCCATATCGACTGTGGATTTCTCTCTGATATTGATACAGGTAATCGCGATAAAAATAACAAATACGACCGCAACAGCCAGAGCGAACCGTTTGAACCCGACGCGCTCGTCTCCCTGCCCGAGCTGATAGACGCAGACCATCGTAATGATCGTCACCACCGCAGAGCCGACGCCCGCGCAGGAACGCGCCAGCGTAGAGAGCCCTTCCCTCTCCTTGCCGCCCTCGGTAAATGCAGGAATCATCGACCAGTAGGGAATGTCCATCATCGTGTAGGTCACGCCCCATAAAATATATGTAATCGCCGCGTAAGCGACCAGCCCGCTTTGGTCCAGCGAAGGCGGCGCCGCAAACATAAAATACAGCACGAATGCATTTAACACCGTTCCGATCATAAGCCACGGGCGGAACCTGCCCCATTTCGTCCTTGTCTTCGCCACGATCACACCCATGATCGGATCGTTGAACGCGTCGAACACGCGCGCCGCCATCAGAATCACGCCCATTGCGACTGCGCTCACCCCTAAAATATCCTGATAATAATACAGAATGTAGCTTGCGGAAAGCATATAGACCATATCCTTCCCAACTGCCCCAAGACCGTACGACACCTTTTCTTTTCCTGTAAGTTGCATGATATCCTCCTTATACTTCTTCTCCGTGTTTTTCTGTCACCGTAAATGGCAGGATGACTGTCTCCGTCTGCCCGCCCGAAATCTTAAGCTGCGCCGCGCCGGAAGTTCCTGTTGTCTTTATATAGGTGCCTCCCATGCCGCCCTGCAGCGTGATTGTCTTCGGTCCGATCAGTTCTATCGTTCCTTCCGTTTCAAATGTAATGGGTTCATTATAATAGTTCAGCAGATTTTCATGTTCATCCCGCGCCTCGATGCGGATCGCCGCCACATCATAGGTGTTTTTCTCCGCCAGATTCGTGTGGTCTGCACGCACAAACAGGTGCGCCCTGCGCATCGGCTCCCTGACTACCGTGTTTGTGACGACGCCGTCCTTCACAGACTCAAAGCGGTAAGTCGTAGAAGTACCGCCCCAGTCTCCGACGTAGCGGTTGTATAGCGTGACTACATCTTGCGGCTTCATATGATAGAACAGTATCAGCTTTGCCGCATCCAGGTAAAAGGATCTCGGCGGATGCGACAGACCGTACAGCGCCACCGTATTCAGAAGCTTCTTTACAATCTTCTCCTGCTGCGGCTTCATATTCTCATTTTCCGCGAGCACACCCCCGACAAAATCATCCATGGCAATCGGTCCGTGCGCAAGATTGTGATAAGGGGAATCCTCCCTCTTATATTCCTTGATAAAACAATCGTTCTTGTACATCCGCACACTGTCAGCGTTCGTAAATATATAGAGGGTTCCGCGATTGCAGCCTGGGTGCTCCCCGATATCCATAGACGAACTGACCGCAAGCACCGGACGCTCCTCCTGCTGGCACGCATAGACCGCCGCTGCGAATTTCGGATTGCGGAACATATCCATCACGCCATGATAGCAGATACGGTCGCCGCTTCCGAAATCCTTGTGCGTATTATAGTCGAACATGCACCAGCCAAAGCTTCCCGCAATATCCGGCTCCCCCGCCACCGCGTCGAGCACACGCACATGGCGCAGCGCATGTTCCGTGCGGTGCTCCTCACAGTCGAACGCCTTCGTCGGATACATATGCCCGTTGTACTCGCTGATAAGATACGGCTTCTTTGCGTCGGGCGTGACATTTTTCTTCCGCTCACAGCCCTTTGTCCTTCCGTCATGCAGAAAATCATTGTAGGTGTAGACGTCCTCCAGGAGGCTGCTCTTCTTGTGTGCCCGCACGCCCCCGGTCGGGCGGGAAGGATCAAGCAAATGCGCCGTCTTGTTCGTCTCCCGATAAAACGCATCGTCATCCACGGATTCGTTGATCCGCACGCCCCAGAGAATAATCGACACGTGATTGCGGTACTGCCGCACCATATCTTTTACATTTATAATCGCCTGTTCTTTCCACGCCGCATCCCCGATATGCTGCCAGCCCGGGAACTCCGTGAAGACCAGAAGCCCGATCTCATCGCACCGCTCCAGAAAATAATGCGACTGCGGATAGTGCGAGGTGCGCACTGCATTCACGCCAAGCTCGTATTTGAGAATGTCCGCGTCAAGCTTCTGCATGGACTCCGGCATCGCGTAGCCGACATAGGGATAACTCTGATGGCGGTTCAGTCCGCGCAGCTTCACCTTTTTTCCGTTCAGATAAAAACCGTCCGCATGAAACTTCGCGCTGCGGAATCCCGTTACCGTGACCGCTTCGTCGATGCACTCCCCCGCAAGCAGCAGTTCCGTTCTCACCTCATAGCAGACCGGCGCGTCAAGCTCCCAACGTTTGATGTCCGGCGCCGGAAAGATAAGTGAAAGTCCGGTTCCCGGAAGCTCCCTCTCACCGAGCAGCCTGTATTCTGCCGTTCCCCGCTCTCTGATGCTCTGCCGGATAAAGAGCCCTTCCGCAGGTGCGTTCACCGTAAGTTCCGTGACAAGTTCGCCGCCCGCATTCATTTCCGGCAGTTCCCCGCGCACGAACACGTCGGAAAGATAATGTTCATTTTTTATCTCAAGCCAGACCTCACGGTAAAGCCCGCCGTAGGTCATATAGTCGACCACGAACCCGAACGGCGGAATATTGAGGTCCTCCCTGCTGTCCACCTTCACCGCAAGAAAATTATCCGAACCGTAAATCAGCGCTTCCGTAACGTCAATTGTAAACGCTGTATAACCGCAGCGGTGCTCTCCCACCCGTTTCCCGTTCCAGTACACCTCGCTCTCATGCGCCGCACCGTCGATCGTGAGCAGAATCCGCTTCCCCCGCCACGTCTCCGGCACGAAAATATTCCTGCGGTAGCCGGAAACCATCTGATAACAATGCTCGTCAAAATAATGAAGCGGCGTTTCGCATACCGTATGCGGCAGTCTCACGTCAGAAAAAGAAGCCGTATCGCACTCCCATGTAAGCAGCTCGTCCGTGAAATGCTCTGTAAACTTCCATCCGTCATTTAAGTAAATTCTCGCCATAAATCATTTCTCCTCACTTTATTTTACAATGCCGTCCATCAGTATTCCGACGACTTCATCCAACGCCTCCATATAGGAAATTTCATTCTGCAGCAGGACGTCCCTCTGGAAAAATTGTTCCAGCGCCGCCTCAAGCATCATTTTTACAATCGGGATTTTCACGCGCCGGATCACCCCCTCCTCCATGCCCTGTTCCAACAGCGCGATCGTTCGCTCCCATCCCGTCTCAAGCCGCCTTTCCACCTGTTTGTAAATCACGGGATATTTCTCTTTCAGCAGATAGAGCTGCCTGAAATCCACATCCCGGTAGCTCTCCGGCATCACGCCGAGAATCGCCCGGATCTTCTCTTTTGTCGTAAGCGACATATCTTCCACAATACGCCGTTCGCTCTCCTTGATGGAGTCAAACATGTAATCGACCATTGCCAGAAACATCGCTTCCTTATCCCGAAACACCGTGTAGATCGTTTTCTTGCTGATGCCGAGCAGCTTTGCAACGTCATCCATCGTAAATTTCAGTCCTTTCTCATTGAACGCCTTTACCGTGCCTTCCAAAATCAATTCCTTCTGCTTTTTTTCATCCCTCTGCTGCATTCTGTCTTATCCCTCCCCTCGCTCTTAACGATTTTCTCAAAGGAAACTGATTTTTGTTTTTCAGTTTCCAAAATTATAGCATTAATAAATGCTCTTCCACAAGAAACCGGATTCACAAAATCAGTTTCCATTTTTTGTAGAAAAGTACCAAAAACCTCGTCTCTTGCATTCCCACCCGCCCCCATGTATAATAAAACCATATAGTTTTATCTGGAGGACATCATGGAGAACGAACATATCAGACGCATTCTTTCCGACATCGAAAACGGCACGATTGACGCGGACGAGGGCTATGCAAGATTAAAGCTCGCCCCGTTCGAGGATCTCGGCTACGCCAAGGTCGACCATCACAGGGCAATCCGTCAGGGAACGCCGGAGGTCATCTACGGCGCATCAAAAACAAAGGAACAAATGGAGGGGATTGTAAATAGCCTTCTCGCACACTGCCCGGAAAATATTCTGATTACCCGGCTTTCTGCGGAATCCGCTTCCTATCTGTCCGGGCGCTTTTCGCTCTTCTACGATGAGGCGTCGCGCATCGGCATCATAAACCGCAGGGAACACATCACCGCAAAGGGTACGATCGTTGTCGCCACCGGAGGTACCAGCGATATTCCGGTCGCAGAAGAAGCCGCTCTCACCGCCGAGGTACTTGGCAACCGCGTCGAGCGCGTCTACGACGTGGGCGTCGCCGGGCTACACCGACTGCTCTCACAGATGGACGTGCTGACAAACGCCAACGCGATTATCGCCGTTGCCGGAATGGAAGGTGCGCTCGCCAGCGTCATCGGCGGGCTGACCGACTGTCCCGTGATCGGCGTCCCCACAAGTGTAGGCTACGGTGCGAGCTTTCACGGAATATCCGCTCTGCTCTCCATGTTAAACTCCTGCGCCAGCGGAGTCTCCGTCGTCAATATCGATAACGGCTTCGGCGCAGGCTATCTCGCAAGCATGATCAATCACATTGGAGGATGAAATATGAAGACAATCTATCTGGAATGTAATATGGGCGCTGCCGGAGATATGCTGATGAGCGCCCTCTATGAGATCTGTGATAAAAAAGAATGGTTTCTCTACAAGATGAATGAGATATTTGCTCCCTACCATGTAACGCTTTCTGCCGACTCTTCCACAAAATGCGGTATTTCCGGCACACATATGACGGTTATTGTAGACGGTATGGAAGAGACGGCGGACGGTCATGTGCATCTGCACGCTGGCGCCGCTCACGACGCAAACGCTCCTCATAACGCGGATGACCCGGCATCTGGTGACCTGGCGGACGCTTCTCATGCGCATGCGCACGACGGGAAAAATGCGGCTTCCCATACACACGCCGACTATGCTTCCCTCTGCGAAAAGATTGCGTTCTTCGATCTTCCCGCGGAGGTCAAGGAAGATGTGTCTGCCATTTACCGTCTGCTCGGGGAGGCGGAGGCAAAGGTGCATAACACCACGCTCGAGCAGATTCATTTTCACGAGGTAGGCACGCTCGACGCGCTCGCAGATATCACCGGATGCGCGCTTTTGATCGGTCTGATTGCACCGGACCAGATCCTCGCCTCGCCGCTCCACGTCGGAAACGGCTTCGTCCGCTGTGCACACGGCGTACTTCCGGTGCCTGCCCCGGCGACCGCCGAACTGTTAAAAGGAATCCCGTTCTATTCCGGTTCCGTCACCGGAGAGCTTTTGACCCCGACCGGAGCCGCCATTTTAAAATATTACGTGACGCGCTTTTTCCCGATGCCTGCGATCACGACCACCGCGATCGGCTACGGAATGGGGGCGAAGGATTTCGAGATTGCCAACTGCGTGCGCGCATTCTTAGGCGATACCGTCTCCTACCTTGTACCCGAGGAAGAAGAGGAAGAAAGCTTTTCGTGCGACGATACGGTTCTTTCGATTTCCTGCAATATCGACGATATGACGGGAGAAGCGCTCGGGCTTGCCACCGAAATCTTCATGGCTGCGGGAGCGCTTGACGTCTACACGATTCCGGTTCAGATGAAGAAGAACCGCCCCGGCATTCTTTTAACTTGTCTCTGCGAACCGGACGACCGCGAGAAGTTCACGGGGCTGTTCTTCCTGCACACCTCCACCAGAGGCGTGCGCTACCAGCTCTACGAGCGCGCCAAGTTAGAGTCCACCTTCGAGACGAAGAAGACCTCCTACGGCAATATACGCATCAAGAAGAGCAGCGGCTACGGCATCGAGAAGGAAAAGCCGGAATTTGAGGACTTAAAGTCTGTCGTATTAAAGAACCATTGCGCACTGTCCGTCGCGGAAGTGACAAAGTCGCTGCACTGACGGTTCATTCCCCCACTGCGACCCTGAATTCAAACATCTCTTTGATCCTCACCAGATGCCTATGCTCCCCTGCTGCAGCAAGCATGGGAGCATACATCTCTTCCGCTGACGCCTTTCCCGGATTCACCTTGTGATAAAGGAAACGCCGGAATACGTCCATTCTCTGTTTTCCTATTACTTTAACGACTCAATCGGCTCATAACCCGAAACATTTTTCTGATGTCTACCGGCTTTGCCAGATGTTCATTCATTCCGGCTTCCTTTGCCATTGCAATGTCTTCCTCAAATGCGTTTGCAGACAGCGCGATAATAGGCAGGTTTGCATCCGCCCGATCCATGTGCCGAATCATGCGCGTTGCCTCGTATCCACTCATGCGCGGCATCATCAAGTCCATAAGTACGCAGTCAAATGTACCTGGCGCAGCCTCCGCAAACGTATCTACCGCAGCTTTTCCGTCACTGGCAGTCACCACCTCTGCTCCCGCATCCTCAAGCATAAACTGCACGATTTCACAGTTGATCTCATTGTCTTCCACTAAAAGAACACGCATCCCTGCAATGTTGCTGCGCAAATTCCGCATCTCATCTGCCGGCTGCTCGCTCCACGTCTCATCTACCCGAATTGGCAGATTGACCCGAACCACGCTTCCCTTGCCGACCTGACTGTCTATTTCAATACTGCCCTCCATCTGATCCACCAGTTTCTTTACGATCGCCATACCAAGTCCAACGCCGTTATAGTTTGTTCTTGCGCCTTGGTTCTCCTGCGTGAAGAGTTCAAAAATATGGTTTTGGAACTCCTCATTGATGCCGATTCCTGTATCTTCAACCGTAAAACGATAATCTGCTATCCCGTTTTGGCAGGATATTTCACTTACATAAACAAATACGGAACCATGCTGCCGGTTATACTTGATGGCATTATCAATAATATTCATCAGAATTTGTTCCAGATGCAGCGGATTGCCAATCAGCCGGCTGTGCTGCAAATCGACCTCCTCCATTACCAACTGAATTTCTGACTCCGCCGCCTGGGTAGACAGAATTGTGACGCAGTCATCCAATACATCATAAAGGTCGAAAGGTTCCTCCGTCACTGTAGGGATTCCGCTATCCATATTATTGATTTGGAGAACGTCATTCAAAAATGAAAGCAAATGTTTCGTCGATACACGAATTTTTTTCCTGCATTCTTTCTGCTTCTCCAGATCATCCGGACTGTTTTCAATGATGTCAAGCATTCCCAAAATTCCATTTATGGGCGTGCGAAGATCATGAGACATATATGAGAGAAACTCGCTTTTGACCGAATTTGCCCGTCTCACCTTCTCCAGAAGATCCATGATCGTCTGCTCCTGTTTCTTTCTGGTTTCCATAACTTTCGTAATATCCTGATGGTATCCATGCAGGCATATACCCGGCTTTGTAAAGGTTTTATCAACCACTCCGCCACATCGGACATAAATCTTCCCCTGTGTCGGATGCTGCCAGGGGTAAGCCACCTCAGAGCGCCCGGTCTTCTCCATCTCCTTTACTGCCTCCAAAACCATGTCCACATAAGTCGGATCAATGCTTTTAAACCAGTGCTTGTAGCACTCCTCCGGTCTGATCTCATCTGATACTCCCAAAAGAATCCGCATTGTCCGATCCGCATACATTCTGGGCTCACAGCCCTCCTCCATCTCAATCGCCCAAATACCGATTCTGGCTCCCTCGAGAATATCCTCCAGACTCTGTCTTGCCTCAAGCCTATACTTCTCTTCCTTCTCAACTACAGCATTGACGTCCCTCTGGGCAAAAATCACGCTGTGCTTTTTGTCCGCCTGCTCCATCGCGGAAAAATGAATCTCCATATATTTCAATCCAAAGGCGCCATCCTTTACCTGGTAACGGACAGAAAACTTCTTTTTTGTCTCGAGTACGGAGCACACATACTCTTTCTTTGTAGCGGCACGAAGCCGTTCCTGATCCCGGGGAACCACATACTTGGAAATATACCGTTCCATAACCGTCTGGTAACTGTCCTTTAGCAAAGCATCCCAGTCCATGCTCATCCGTCCACTATTTCGATATACCTTGACCTCGCCGGTATCAAAATCCACCTGATAGATACCCAGATAATCTACACTAAGAGCCTGGAAAACAGTGTGGTTCTGCTTTTGAAGCTCACGAAACAGATTACGCTGTTTCAATGAAGATACGATAAAATATGCCGCCGTCTGAAGCATATTGGATGCGTATTCCAACGACTGCACCGGCGGATTGTCCACGCCGTAAAAACCGATATTTTTTTCACCGTTATAAAGAGGAACCACCACAAGAGAATGGATATTCTGCCGCTTTAAGGTTTCATACTGGAGTGGATCGGACTGACGAATGTCTTCCACATCTTTAATAACGATATGTCTGCCAATACTAAAATTTTCATACCAGCTCGCACACATCTTGGCGGGAAGATTTTGAAGATTTTCCTTCTCCGGCTCTACTCCGTCTGCAACCCACTCATAAGTATTGTCATCGCCGCCTGACTCGTTCTGCTCGAATATATAGGTTCTCTGTCCGTTTAGCGCTTTCCCCAAATGTTCCAGAAATACCTCCAAAGACCTGTCCGGGGTGTCCTCTTCGAGTGCCATGCGAAGACCCTCATTAATGATCTTTTCCAAATTCTGAACATTCTGCATATCACTATGCCGTTCACATTCTCTTTCACCAAAAATGTTATCATCGGTCTGTCCACATACCCTAATTATATCGCTCATGCTCCGTCCTCTGTATTCTTATAATTCTTTTTATGATCAATCCTCGATTGTAAGCTTTCCGGGACGCACATCCAGATACAGGCTGCCCTTGTCCGCCTTATACATATCCAGAAGCATCACCCATAGCTGATGAATCTGCTCTAACAGTACCGGGGAGACTTCCACACTGTGCGGCAAAAGTGTCCGAAGATCAAAGAAACGAACACCGAGCGGCGGCAGAAATACCATGTTACTCGTTACCGTCTCTGTCCCCGCCGTCTTAATCAGTTCATAGGTAATCATGCAAAACTCCTCGCCGCGATACTTGCAGTAATACGACACGTAGCACTCGTCGACGGTCCACTCCACGCCGTTCTCCACCTCAACGGGCTTCTCCGACACATCGTTCGCCTCCGTCGTCTGTACCTCAACATTCCAACGGATTCTTCCGTCTTTCGTCTCTTTGATCAGTTCCGTTAGTTTATGACAAAGTGTCTCCTGCTTCATATCATACCTCCCCTGTCCATTTTATCATGCGCCTGACTCATATCCATATTCGCTGCCCTTTTTATCACACGCGCTTCCCTTATAGGTTCCTGCTCCTGACGCACGCGCACTCCTTCTTTTTCCGAAATGCGCTCCATCTGTTCCATATAGAAATTCACCGCATCCTTCGACTGCTCAAACTGCCACAACTGCGGCTCGTCCTCCCAGCCCGCCACATAGACCATGTTGTAATCCAGATACGCCACCGTCGCCGCCGCATCTTCAATTACAAACGTCTTCTGCATCACAGGACTGCCTCGGGGAATACGCCGTTTCTCCGCTGTCGCAGATGCCTGCATCTCCGGCACGCATTCCACAACTGTTTCTTCCTCCGCCGGCTCCGGCACACCCTTGATGCGCTCCTCGAGTTCCTCCACAGAATCAAACAGTTCGAACATATCGAGTTGTCCCTCAATACTCTTCTTCGCCATTTCTAGCCTCTCACATAGATTTCCGACAAATTATCAAGAATCTCTCCCGCAATATCCGGCTTATTCATCGTATAGATATGTACATGATTCACTCCGTTCGCAATCAGATCAATGATCTGGTCGGTCGCATAAGCGATTCCCGCCTGACGCATTGCTGCCGGATTCTCGCCGAACCGATCGACGATTGCCAGGAAACGCGGCGGAACCATATTTCCGGAAAGCGATACGATCCGCTTGATCTGCGCCTTATTCGTCACAGGCATGATTCCCGCTACGACCGGAACGTCGATGCCTTTGGTCAGTGCCTTATACATGAAATTGTACAGAATGTGATTATCAAAAAACATCTGTGTTGTCAGGAACTCGCATCCGGCATCGACTTTCTCTTTGAGGTGGTCCAGATCCTGAAAGATCGTATCCGCCTCCGGGTGTCCCTCCGGATAGCACGCGCCGCCGATGCAGAAATCTCCCTGCGCCTTGATATCAGCGATGAGCTCACTTGCATGTCTGTACTGATTCGGCAGCGGGAAATCCGCGTTCTCCGGGATATCACCGCGAAGCGCAAGGATATTCTCGATCTTATTTGCCTTAAGCTCCTCGATTACGGATGCAACCTTCTCCTTTGTGGAAGATGCGCAGGTCAGATGTGCCAATGCCGGAATCTGGTGCTTTTCCACTTCTTTCGCCAACTCCACCGTATAATCGGACGTTCCTCCGGTCGCCCCATAAGTCACGCTCATATAAGCCGGCTTAAGCGCCGCCATATCCGCAACCGTCTTTTTATAATTTTCAAGCTGCGCGCCCTGCTTCGGCGGAAACAGTTCACAGGAAATCGTCACTTGATCCGTCTTTAATAATTCTGTCAGTCTCATCTTCTTATTCTCCACTCTTTTCCCATATTCCATCATGTCCTTCCGAAGCCGTCAGCAGACGCTTTGCGCCGTTAAAAGCTTCTCAGCTTATCCGTGCCGTCGTCAACCGTGTTTTCGATCTTGCGAATCTCAACAAAATACGAATAATCATCGTTGACGCGCACCTCTACCCGGTCGCCGACTTTATGTCCGAGCAGCGCCTTCCCGAGCGGCGACTCATTGCTGATTAAATTTTTCAGCGAATTTCCGCGCACTGTCGTGACGATCTTATAGACCTCTTCCTCGTCGTCCTCCTCGAAATAGACCGTGACCGTATTGTTCATCCCAACCTCATCCTCCGCAGACTCCGTGGAAATAATCTTCGCCGTCTTTATCATCTTCTCAAGATACCGGATGCGGCTCTCGTTCTGGTTCTTGTCCTTTTTCGCCGCGTGATATTCAAAATTCTCGCTCAGATCGCCGTGCGCTCTCGCCTCCTTGACCGCCTCAAGCGCCTCCTTGCGGACGACCAGCTTCCGATACTCGATCTCCTCCTCCATTTTCTTAATATCCTGCTCTGTCAGCTCGTCATACATATTTCGTACCCATGCCTTTCTGTTTTTACAAACTATCATTATAGTGGCTTTCGCGGACACCGTCAAATATTTTCGCAAGATCCACCCATACCGGTTCCGCCGCAACCGGCTTCTCATCGCACACAGAAAGAAAAAGCCCTTCTCCCATCTCCCACGTCTTAAAATAATATCTGTGCTCTCCTGCCATCTCATCCGAAAGCGTGGAAAAATCAGCAAGCGGCAGGTGCATTCCCTCGCCTACCGCTTTGATATAGCTCTCTTTTCTTGTCCAGAACCAGAAGAAATCATGCTCTCTACGCAAAAAAGCCGCATATTCCTCCACTGAAAAAAAGCGTTTCGCCATCCCGTCACGTACCTTCCGCCTGCATTCGATATCAATGCCTGCCGCACCCTCGGAAAACACCGCCGCCACATAGTTCCCCGCATGGGAAAGATTAAAGCCGAGTTCCGGCAGTTCCCTGACATACGGCTTTCCGTATTCTCCGCGCTCTATATTTATCTTTGTCTTATTACAGACACCCCCAAGCAGACTGTAGCCCCGCGCACGCAGTCCGAATTCCAGAAGAAGCCCTGCGCCAAGACTTCTTCTTTGATCGGCAGATGATTTCAGCCGCGCAATCTGCGCTCTCCGCTCCTCTGTGATCTGCGCCAATCCTTCTTCAAACATTACCCTATCGGAAAACATAGCCACATCCGCAAGCCAGATGCTGTCAGGTACACCGCCCTCGCTCATAACGCCCATCCTGCCCTCGCACACAGCCTGTAATTTCTCCGGTCTCATCCCGCTTCGATCAGCTTTCCGAGCATTTTCTTCGACTGCATCAGTTCATCGCAGACAGGGAGCAGATTCTCATCCGATCCGGCCCTAAGCGGCTCCACGATTCGCACAACGATATCGTACATCGGGGTAAGTCCCATACTCGCGAGTACACCCTTCAAGGTATGCGCATATTCAAACGCTGCACTTACATCATGCCGGTTCAGCGCATCGAGCAGTCCCTCAAAGTTCTTATCCGCCATCACGGAATCAAGACATGTCCGATAGAGTCCTTCGTCGTCAATAAAACGCTCCATCGCCCCATCTACATCACATCCCCAGCTTTTCAGTTCCTCCAGCAATGTACTCATAACTTCTCACCTTTCTATACTCTCCGCCGCAAGTTCTTATTTTATCATAGCAAAGTTGTCGTTTCTTTTCAATACTGCAGCGGGAAATCATAGTAAAAAAGTCCTATTCGTCGATCTTCTTCAACGACTTTTTAAACTGGAAATAGAACAGGATCACCGTAAATGTCACTGCCAGCACGTCAGCGACCGGCTCCGCCAGATATACCGCCATGACCTGGTTCGAAATCAACTGCGGCAGAAGATAAATGAGCGGCAGAAGCAGGATAAATTTACGCATGACCGCTACCATAATCGAAGCCAGCGCATTTCCCAGCGAAATAAAAGTCATCTGACAGGCAATCTGCGCTCCGAAGATTCCCATCGCCGCACAATAGATACGAAGCGCCCATCCCGTATATGCGATCAGCCCGGCGTCCGAAGCAAAAATCCTCGCGAACATTTCCGGGAACAGCATGATAAGCAGCCATACGATCACACTGTAACTTAAGCTTACCGTCAGAAGCAGGCGAAAGGTTTTCTTCACGCGTTCCTTCTTCTTCGCACCGTAGTTGTAGCTGGAAATCGGCTGCGCTCCCTGCCCGAGTCCCTGCATCGGCAGCATTGAAAACTGCATCGCGCTTGATAAGATCGTCATCGCGCCGACGGCGACATCCCCGCCGTACTTCAACAACGAGGAGTTGAAGCAGACGATGATGACGCTCTCGCTCGCCTGCATGATAAACGGTGCAAGCCCAAGTGCAAGCCCTGGCATTACTACTTTTGACTCAAGCTTTAAATTCTGTCTGCGTATTTTTAACACCGTCTTTTTCCCGGTCAAAAACTGAATCACCCACACCGTCGAAACAGCCTGCGAGACGATTGTCGCCACCGCCGCGCCGCGCACACCCATATGAAAGCCGTAGATTAAGATCGGGTCCAGGATAATATTGCACACCGCACCGATTAAAACGCTTAACATTCCCGTCTTTGCAAACCCCTGCGCCGTGATGAACGCATTCATGCCAAGCGTGAGCTGTACGAAGATCGTGCCGAGTGCGTAGATTCCCATATAAGACGCCGCATAGGAAATCGTATTCTCACTCGCCCCGAACATAAGAAGCAGCGGACGGTGAAACAAGAGAAGAAGCACTGTGAGCAGCACGGAAATGATAATCTGAAGCGCAAAGCTGTTTCCGAGAATCTTTTCCGCCTCATCGTAATCCCCCTTTCCCATCGCCATTGACGCACGCGGCGCACCTCCGTTGCTCACCAACGCTGCAAATGCCGTCACAATCATGATGATCGGCATACAAACGCCCACTCCGGTAAGCGCCAGTGCGCCGTCTCCCGGCATATGTCCGATATAGATACGGTCCACCAGATTGTAGAGCAGATTGATAAGCTGCGCCGCAATCGCAGGAACCGACATTTTCCACAATAACTTCCCGATCGATTCGGTACCTAAAAAATCATTCTTCTGTTCCATTATGAGTTCTCCTCCTGTTCTCCTTCATTTAAAAAACTTTGCATGTTCAATGGTGCCGCAAGTTCTTCTCATATAAAAAACATATGAGAAAGATAGCGTTCATTAAATCCCGCGTCCATTGCAAGGTTGATTTCCGTTGTCTGCCGTATGATTCGATCCATCCGCTCTGCCGCCGCTCTGCGGTCTGCCAGAAGAAACTTCTCCGCTCCGGCGAGCGCGCTGTTTCCAATCATTTCCACGCGCCCCGCAAACTCTTTCGGGAACATCCCTATGCGGATCGCCTGCTCCACATTCAGATAGCTGCCAAAACCGCCCGCCACACAGACCTTCCCGAAATCTGCTTTCCCGGATTTTTCGAGCAGCGTCTCAATGCCGGCCCGGATCGCAGACTTCCCCATCTGAACCTGGCGGATATCTGCCTGCGAAAACCGCAGCTTCCCGTCTGCAAGCGTTACCCCTGCATCGAACCACGGTTCGTCCAGCGTTCCATTCTCATCGACTAACCCGAGGCGCACCAGTTCTCCCATCACGTCAATGATTCCAGTGCCGCAGAATCCGATAGGCGCATTGCTGTCCAAATGCTCTGCTGCCGCCCCGCCGATGATCGTGCATCCGGTCATCACCAGGCATAGCGCCTGTCTGTCGTCCTCTTCTGCCTCATCCTCGTTTTGTCTATCTCCGTCATTCTTTTCGCTGTTTACAAGCGCAAGTGATATCCCGGCGACAGCTCCCGTCACGCTTGGCACGCCGCACTCAATATTTCCGCCCTCGAACACCGGACCTGCGGCTGCGGAAGTCACAAGAAATCCTTCTCTTCCCCCGATCGCCATCTCCCCGTTCGTTCCGATATCCAGAAACAGGTTCGACTCCTTTAGATCCATTCCGCTTCCATAGATTCCGGCGACAATATCCGCACCTACAAACGCCGATACTCCCGGCAGGATCGTCATCCGCGCATTCCATCCCGACAGTCCCGGAAACTCTTTTACACTTCCCTCCCAAAGGGAAATATCCTCCGGCACAAACGGCGCCGCGCCCAGTCCCGCGCAGGATAAGCCGCGCAGCAGATGGCACATCGTCGTATTTCCCGCGATGACAATTTCACTTACCGCCTCCGCGGGAATTCCCGCTTTCTTCGTAAGCTGTCTTAGCAGTTCCCCGATATCCGCACAGATGCTTTGCTTCAATGCCTCTTTCGCCCCGTCGCACGCCGCCTGAATGCGCGAAATCACATCCGCTCCATAAGCGCGCTGATGGTTGACCGAAAAAGCAGTGGCAATTCTCCTGCCGCTTGCGGGATCAAGCAGCGAAGCCGCAAGCGTCGTCGTACCGATATCGATTGCAGCGCCATAGCCTGCCGTCCGCCCTGTCATTCTTTTCCCTGTAAATTCTTCTCCGACGAGCACAGCCATCTCTTCTTCTCTCTGGAACAACACTTCAACGGTATATTTCCCCGGCGGATGCGCTGCGCAGGCAAGCCGTATTCCCTCCGCGAGCTCCGTTTCCGAAAGAAAACGCTTCTCCTTCTCCGTCGGCTGCGGCATATCCTTAAAAAAACGTACCCTGCATCTGCCGCAGTTCCCGTTTCCGCCGCAGGGCGCGTCAATATAGATCCGCTGCTCCCTAAGCGCGGCAAGCAGCGTCTTCCCTGGCTCTATTTTCAACTCGGTTTTCATAATTCTTTCTCACCTGCCGTTTTCTCACTGCCCTGCCCAAAATCCACGCCTGCCCGCTTTGCCTGCTGCTTCTGGTTGTCCTCTTCGATACGGTACACTTTCTCTCCCTTTTTAAAGAACGTTCCCGTCTGTTTGAATTGAAACGGCACGTCATACTTCACGCACTGGTTCATCGCGTCAAGTACCCATGCGAAATCACAGACTCTTGCATCCTCTCCCGTCTCGCCGCCGCAGACGACGCGCTCGATCTGCCCGCTCTTTAAGTATGCTTCTATCTGAATACGCCCAAGCATCGGCTCGAGAAGAACCGCCTTATGCCGGATGGGAAGCGCCAGCAATTCCGGTATCCGATCGTCTGCCCGGCTCTGATTCTCTGCCGAACACATCACCGTCACATTCTCGTACCCCTCGCCCCAATCCTCGGGGAGCGATACCTTAAATCGGTGGATGCGCTTTGTGACGATCACGAACGAAAGATCGGCGCGCTCTCTCATCATCGCCCATGCATCCTTCCTCCATTCGTCTGCCGCTTTCAGGAAAAAATCGGAGCTCATGCACACATAGACCGGCTCTTCCTCCGGCAAAAGCTTATAGGCTCCCCTGCGGTTCTTCTGCACCGGAAGGTCGAACTTGGCTGTCTTTTTAATTTTTGACGCATCTTTTCCGAATTCCGCATCCCTGCGGTAGACATAGCAGTGATTACAGCCGGAACCAAGCTTAATACAGCCGTGCCACGGGTTCCATGTGGGCATCGCATTTCCTCCTTCCTCTGGCTTCACAATGATTTTCCTCTTTCTTTTTTCTTATGGAAATGCTATTCTAAGTACAATCTGAAACAGTTTCCTGGAACGATCTGATCAGGAACAATCTAAATAAGAAAGGTACTATTATTATGAAGCTAATCTCATGGAATGTCAACGGAATACGCGCCTGTATGCAAAAGGGGTTCATGGATTTTTTTACCGCTGCGGACGCAGATTTCTTCTGCCTGCAGGAGACAAAGCTGCAGGAAGGACAGATTGATTTTGCGCCGGAGGGCTATCACGCGTACTGGAATTACGCCGAGAAAAAAGGCTACTCCGGCACTGCGATTTTCACAAAACGGGAACCTCTGTCTGTATACTATGGCATCGGCATTCCCGAACACGATACAGAAGGCCGCGTGATTACTCTGGAATACGAAGATTTTTATATGGTGACGTGCTATACGCCCAATTCCCAGAATGAACTCGCAAGACTGCCCTACCGTATGAAATGGGAAGATGATTTCCGCGCTTACCTAAAAGCGCTTGATGCGAAAAAGCCGCTGATTCTCTGCGGCGACTTAAATGTTGCACACGAAGAGATTGATTTAAAAAATCCGAAGACGAACCGCAAAAACGCCGGGTTCACCGACGAGGAACGCGAAAAGATGACCGCCCTGTTAAACGCGGGCTTTACCGATACCTTCCGGCATTTCTATCCCGACACGGAGGGCGTTTATTCCTGGTGGTCCTACCGCTTCAAGGCAAGAGAAAAGAACGCCGGATGGCGTATCGACTATTTCATCACTTCCGCCGCACTGGATGAAAAGCTGACGGATGCCAAAATCCACACGGACATATCCGGCTCCGATCACTGCCCGGTGGAACTTACGATTGCACTCTGATTTATTTATACATGATACACAATGCGGTAGAGAATATCGCGCATCGTCTCATACTCTCCCACCGAAAGACGTCTCGGATAGGACATGATACCAAGCGGAATCTTCTTTCCCTCCGCACTCATAGCGGGCTGCACATACTCATACGGGTTGAGCACAAAACCGTTTCTCTCATAGAAGCGGATTCTGCGCTCCTGCAGTTCCCCGAGCGGCGGCTCCGCTTCCAGGATCACCGGAAGATGATTCCGCTCCAAAAGCTGTCCTAACAGTTCCGCTCCCAGTCCGCCGTTGCGGTATGTCTGCTTTACGGCAAAATGTTCTATAAACGTAAACACGTCGAACTCCCATACCGCCAGAAACGCCACAATTTCCTTTCTCTGACGATAACCATAGAGGTGATAATATGGGTTTTTCAGAACTTCCTCCTGCCCCCTGCGGTTTCTTCGTTCATCCACAGGAAAACTCTCCTCCATAATGTTCCACACTACCTCAAAATCCTCTGCTGTCAACCGCTCCAATTTCAGCATCATTTCCTCACATTCTGCCGCGCAAACGGCGCTCTATCGCCCTGGTCCTTTTTTACCATCAACAGATACCATAGTATCACAAAATATGCTGAAATGATAGTCCTTTCTTCTTATCCGCGTCACAGACGCATCATTCCCGACATGACGCGTTCTCCCCGATCTGCACCATTCGGAAGCCTTCCCCATGCACCTCATTCGATTCAAGTACGATCATGAACGCCTCCGGATCGGCTTCCTTTACGGCATGCTGTACCAGATACATATCCTTATTGCTGCAGGCGCACATAACGACCTGCTTCTCATCCCCGCAGTAGCCGCCCTGTCCTTTTAGAATCGTAGAGCCGCGTTCACAGCAGTCGTCGATCACACCGCAGATTTCTTTCCCGTGTTCTGTCACGATCAGCGTCATCTTGCCCGCATTGATTCCGTACATCAGCTTATCTACAACGACCGCGAGCAGGAAACTCACGATCATTCCGTAAATCATACCGTCAACATCACGGAGCAAAAAGCCTCCCAGAAGAATAATGAGCACATCGGAGACAAAGGCGATTTTCCCCACCGACCAGTAGGGTTTCCATGCTTTCACCGCCATGATAATGAAGTCCGCGCCGCCCGTCGAGGAATTTCTCATATAGATGACCGCATACCCCAGACCTGCAAATACGCCTGTACAGAGTGCCGCAAGCAGGCGGTCCCCGTCATAGACCGGAAACAACGGCGCAATATAGTCTATCATGACCGAAGAAATTACCATACAGCGCAGGGAGCTGATGAAGAACTGCCGCCCCAGCAGACGGTAGCACAACAGCGCCACCGGAATATTGAGCAGGATGGTGGACAAACCGATCGGCACATTCCAAAGCCGATACAGTATGATCGAGATACCGGAAAATCCCGTCATCGGAAATCCCGCCTGCACCGCAAAATTATAGATTCCCACCGCAATAAAAATACTTCCGACCACTTCCCAGAATAACTGCTTTGCCAATTCGGTTTCATTCGTCTTTTTCATTTTATCGAACTCCCCTTTCCGCCTGAATCGTTCATTTTCCTGTTGATGATCTGACCCAGCGCAATATTTCCTGTTTCAATCGAGTAGGGAAGATTTTTCTCCCTGCTCGCCGCGCGGTCCGCATACTGCGTCAGCAGTAAATTTCCATTTGCGAACCTGCGCATAAAAAAAGAGCACCAGCAGATTATACGAATATAATATGCTAACGCTCTTTTCCGATAGATATTCTAACATTATCGTCTTCCGTTTGTCAAGGTGGAATCAGAATCCGTCCTGCCATTGACCGTGTCCTCAAGCAGCTGCGCAAACAACAGCATCTGTTGTATCTCATCCTTGGAATTCTCCACCGAAATATTCTCGATCTCCTGATAGCTCTCCGGCGGCTCAAACAGACAATAGCCGCTGCACAGCGCTATGACGATCTCGCCTCCGCTCACCGCCACACCGAAGCTTCCGTATTTCGCTTTCATTGCCAGAAGCCGCTCCATAACTATCGGTGTGACCACATAAAAAGCCGTATGCGCATCCGTGGCGTACACATCGAACTGCCCGTTAAAAACCTCATTCTCCGTCTCTATCTTTTCTTCCCGGTCCATATCCTGTTTCTTAAATCCGTCCAGACGTTCCTTTCCCATCCACTGCGTCGTTGTCATTATGCGCACAGTTCCCTGCATGTTGGACTTATAGCGCAGCATATACGCCTGTCCGACGAACACCGCTTTGTCGCAGTATCTGTCATTATGATCCTTTTCTCTCCTCGTCAGCATAAGATTCGAAAAAGCGCAGGCTTTTCCGTTCTTCTCGTAGCGGATCAGCATCGAGGTCGTACCATGAACCGGAATACGGAGCAGACGCCAGATTCCCTCCTCCACGACCCCGATGATCCTGCCAGATACCAGTAAAAAAACAAATGCAAAAGCATACAGCCTTTTCTTTTTTAAAGCGTTTTTGACCTCGGCATTTGGATCGTCCTGTTCGGACGAAAAACGAAACTCTGTATGCGTATCTCCTGTCAGGAATCCATTTTTCACAATTCGCAGACTTTCATCCAAATCCTTTTTCCAATTACTGCTCATCTCAAACGTATCTCCTTTTTCGCCTCTGCATTTTCATCCCTCAAAAACTCTGCGGGGCGGTTTCCTGTCATACCTGCGATCACACTTTCCGGAAACACGGCAATCGCCTGATTATATAAAGATACATTTGCATGATAGAGTCTTTTGGACGCGGCAAGATGCTCGTTTGTTTCCGTAATCTGTGCCTGCAGGTTTTTATATAATTCACTGGAATAGAGCTGCGGATATGCCTCCCCTACGATTCTGACATTCCGAAGCACCTGTTCCTGATTATCAAGAACAGCCTGTGTCTGTGCTGTCGTCATGCCGTTTCTTGCCCTGATCAGTTCTAACATCAGTTTTTCTTCGTGCTCTATATATCCTTTTATCGCGTCAAGGGACTGCGTCAGCACATCATAGCGCTTGATCAGCGCCACCTCGATGTCTGCCTGCGCCTCCTGTATTTTGATGTGAAGCTGTTTGAAGCGGTTACCTGTGGATATGGCATAGACAATGCACAGTGCGCACACAAGCAATACGATTATAATTGCCACCCCTGTCCCTCCTTTTCATTTTCCCTGTTCTCCTCCTTCATCATTGGGTATCAAAATCGAAAATTGAAAGCTTCCCTCTCCATAATCGACCATGTATCTGCCGCCGCACTTTTCGACGGTTTCCACCACATTCAAAATCCCTACGCCATGCTCGTATGTATCTTTTGTCTTTGATGTCAGCAATGCGCCGTTTTCCACGACCGGCTCCGCCGCCATACTGTTTTTTACGGAAATAACAGCCTGTCCGTTTTCCAGCACGAATTTCAGCTTGATCAGTTTGTCTTCACACCGTTCGCAGGCTTCCAGAGCATTGCTCAACAGATTGGAAAGAATGACAACAATATCTTCCTCCTCCATCTTTAACGCCGACAGATCATTCACCTTCAGAACGAACACAATGCCTTTACTTACCGCCTCACGGTATTTTGTGTTCAGAATTGCGTTTACAATGACATGATTGGTATCCACCACATCCATTCTGTGCTGCAGCGTTGTCTCTATTTTCTCAATATATGCCCCGAGTTCCTGATAGGCTCCCTCAGCCGCAAGCGCACTGATCGCGGCAAGCTGATTTTTGTATTCGTGCGTTCTTTTTCTTTGCTTTTCCAGATTTTCGGAAACGGAACGGTACATTGCCGTCTCATTCTTGACCCTTTCACGGAAAACCGCATATTCCCTTAATTCTATTTCTCGTTCCGCAATACTGTGAATCAGGTAATACCCGATAAAATTAATGCACAGTATCCCCGCTGCAATATGAATATGAAAGAAATCAACGGTAATCGACTGGCTTGCATAATTCAGCCAATCTGTTTGCAGCGTGATCGTAATAACCGAAAATATGGTTATCAATGAAATTGCTGCCAGAGCGTACCATTCTTTGACCGTAAAAAAATCCGTCGTCTTACTCCCGAGCATTTTTTTGATACAAAAAGACATGCCGTATGCCAATACAATATTGGTCACACGGGTCGCGAAAAAGATAACTCCATTTGACAGGTTCCAGAATTTTCCGGGGAAAACGGTTCCCATTACAACAAGCTCCATATAATCCGCCACCAGAACCACTCCATAAAACAGCATGGATAAAACCAGCGCCTTTGTGTAACGGATCAAAAACAGCCGATACATTGCAAATGATAAAACACCTATTATTACAATCGCCTTCACTTGAAGGTTTTCATAAAGCACATTTGTAATCGCCCATTCCACACAGCATAATGCAATGACATAGACAAATGTAATAAATCTCTTATCCCCCTTTCGTTTTACGGCAAAGGATTGGAACATCCAGATACAGCAGTATATTTCCAGCAGATGAAATACAAGCATAAGATAGGCATACTTTTCCATCATCTTTCCCCCTGCCTTCTGATGTACTCTTTTTCCACATCCTTATAATACTTTTTGGATATACTGACCTCCGTTCCGTTTACCAGCGACACTTTGTACCGTTCCACGCCTCTTACGTACTTCATATTTACCAGAAAACTCTGGTGGACACGGTAAAAGCCATATTGCCGTAATTCCTTCTCCACAGCATCCAGCCTGTCATAGCGGGAATATTCTTTTACACGATCCTCCTTAATAAAAAAGGTCACCTTATGCAGCCGGCTCTCCACATAAAGGATCGCATCCGTCGGAATCCTCTTTTTCCCATTCTGGGAATCAAATTCGTACACCGCTTCTTCCTCATTCATGCACTCTGTGATCATATCCAGACATTCCTTCAATGCGCTCTCAAGGCTTCCTTCTTCTTTCAGGAGATAACGCGCCGCGCCTACCTTATATCCCTCCAGCGCATAGGTGATATACGCTGTCACGAACACGATGCTGACCGTTTCCGACCGTTTACGGATTCTCTCGGCCGTCTGTAACCCGTCCATTTCTTCCATGCTGATGTCAAGGAATATGGCATCATACGGTAAATCCGTTTCTGTTTTGTCCAACAGTTCTTTCCCCGAAGCAAACAAGTCGATCCGGCAGGCATACCCGCAGCTTTCCATATACTGTTCGATCAGCTTCTTTTCCCGAAATCTGAAATATTCTTCGTCGTCACAGATTGCAGCATAAAACATGGGGCATCCTCCTACTCGCATTGTCACCTTACGCTTTGCTTCCTTCCGCAGCGCGCTCCTGCCCTGTATCATTTTATATGGTTTTCCATGCTTTTCAACCATTGCGGCAGAATTGGAAATCCTTATGCAGAATTGGAACAAGATATTTCCCATTACAAACCAAAAAAGAGCTCCAGCAGATTATATGAATATAATGTGCTAACGCTCTTTTCCGACAGATATTCTATCATTATTGTCTTCCGCAGTTCTACTGATGATGTTCTCCTGCCATCGTCTAACCTAACAGCGACAAAATCGAGCTCTTATCTTGATTTGCCTGCGCCAAAACAGCCTGCCCTGCCTGCTGTACAATGTTAAGACTGGAATATGCAACCATCTCTTCGGCCATATCCGCATCGCGGATACGGGATTCCGCCGCCTGTTGGTTCTCCGTTTTATTCTGGTTGTTATCGATGGAATGTTCCAACCGGTTCTGAAGCGCTCCAAACCTGCTTCTCATGCCCGATACCGTATCCAACGCATCCTTAAGTCTCACCAAAGTTTTTTCCGAATACTTTCTTCCCGATATGCAGATGGAATTAATATGCAGCATCGACGTGGAAAACTTCGGACTATACAACTCGATATTGTCGTTATTCTGGCTGCTGAGCTGGATATACCGCTCTTTGGGCGTTTCCTTTTGGGCATGTTCCAAATAGAACAACTCGTTCCTCGCGCTTCCGGTCACTTTCTCAATCACATGCTCTCCCATTCTCTGATGTGAGATCTTCAAATAACCGCCCTTTGTAATCTCCGCCGCCAAAGGAATATTCTGCTTCTTAAACTCCTGCGTAAGCATATCTACAACTTCCTCTGCAGTATATTCTCCCGGAGCCAGATTACTAAGCGTATACTGCTTACCATCCACAACAAAAGACAGATCCGTATCATCATCCTTCAAAACCACGCCGTCGTTAATATTTTTCGTACCGATAATATACGCCGGAACCAATTCACCCAAAGTATAATAAAAAGTCTCATAAGCAGCATTGCCGCGAATACCGTCGATGTAAAAATATCCCTCCGCCGGAGTGGCAATATCCGGGTCTTTTGTCATTGTGAAGCTGATGGACACACTATCTTTATTTCCCACGATATTCGTCTGATGTCTGCCCACATCCACCTCTATCACATTCTCATGGAGTTCAATGCCAAGCTGCGCCGCTTTTTGTTGCACTTCCGTACTATTGATTGCCTCATTGAGCTTTTCCTGAATCATCGTTTTTAACTTATCCGCGTCATAGAAATCCTCCTCCCGCATGTTCGGATCCAGCTTCATCTCCAGCGTAATCGTCTGCTGTTTATCTTTATCTATTGTGCCGTCATGATCCGCATCCGGAATATAAGTCAGATCCAGAATCAAAGTATCGCTGACGCCAGGTTTTAATTTCGTCAACTCGGTAACTACATCGTGACGTCCCTGCGCAAAAATATCGTCCGCACGCTGCTCGCCATTTATGTCCTCAGGGTCATCCAGTTGGTTCTGTTTCGTCGTATAACCGCACATCACATGGTGGAAAAAGCCTCCGCCCATTTTCCCATACGCATTACTCTGCATTCCCGAGAACTGGTACTCCGCGCCCGGTTTTTTCGAGGTAAAAACCAATCTATTATTTTTATCAAGACTGACTTCTATCGCATCATTTCCAAGCGCCGCGTCTATCTTAGTCTGGAGTTCGTCCTTAATATCGTCCAGCGAAGTGGGACCGCCCGTGCTTTTCGTCAACTCGATTTTGACATTTGTCGTCTTCGTGCCCTGTTTAAAAGTAAACTGCAGATCGTTATTCCACCTGTCCAGCACAACGCCGTTTGCATCCAGCGCGTTGCTGGTTACCGTGCTATACTTGGCGGAATGGAAACCGCTGTTTGCGTTGTGGGACAGATAAGCCGTTGCCTCTTTCGGTGCCACCAGACCGCCGCTCTCACCGGAGGGAATAGAAATCGTATCGTTGGCTCCGGCCGTTATTGTTATGCTCGTTCCACTGGAAGACACCGTTACGCCGGGTTTCGGCTCATAGCCGAACATATCCGCCATAACCGTGCCTCCGGTAGCGTATGACATATGAAGGCTGCCGCTTCCGGCAGTATTCTTCGTCAGACAGAGTTTTCCGTTCACCAGAGAAGCCGTCACATCGATCGGCGCCGTTTGCCCGCTGTCATCCTTATGGTCGGCAAACGCCGCATTTAACTTATTTACCAAATCGGCCGCACTGCTCCACGCTGTAATTTCCACTTTCTGCTTTTGACCGTCTAAGTCAAATTCAAAGGACTTGGTTCCGGTAAAGTTAGCGCTTCCCTGAACATTTTTGTCCAGAATGATTTGCGCCGCCGTAGCGCTGGAAAGTCCCCCGAATATCGCGTCGGCGTTAGGGTCTGTACTGCCGACAATGCCTGTTGTATAACCGATATATGTCCCTTTTCCAGCTTCTTTGGTCGTAAGTACCAGACGGTTATCCACGATAGACGCCGTAACATTGATGTCTGTGCCGTCGGTATTCTTCTGATTCGTAAGTCCGGTCGTGATTCTCGACAAAAGGTCACTCGCACTAATCGTTTCACCCGCTGCACTGTCTGATACGTCGATTTCAACATCATGGTTTCCTGTACTGTCGGTATAAGAGAACTTGAAAATATCGTTTACGCCATCCTGCAGCGCAATGTTATTCGAAAGCCACAGATTACTCTTACAGCTTGCCGCCGTCTCCACCGTGTTCAGATATTCAAAAAAAGTATTCTCCTCTTGCCCCTTGGCATAAGCGGTAATAGAAGTATCTTTTCCGTCCTGACCCTCCGGCAGAATAGATGTAAGAACAAGCTGGTTACCCTTGACGTCTACCGAAGCGCCGCCCATACCGGTTCCAAATGCATCATCTATTTTCTTTTGCAGCATCTCCGCAAGTGTATCCTGATTATAAGTTCCGGCATCCAGTTCAAGCGTCTTTTTTACGTCAACTCCGTTCTTTCTTAATGCAATCGTAATCTTATTATTACCCTTAATACCATTACTGGGATCAGCCTCGACAATTGTCATGCTCGACTTCAACGTCGGTCCTATTGCGAGTTCCGCCGGAGCATTTGCCGTTAGCTCCGTACTGCCCTGCACTGGCACGGAATCTCCCTTCGCAGTGCCGCCTGACCAATAACTGATATCTGTCGTCCCATAGCCAGTCGTCGAAAAATTCTTTGGAGTCGTATTACCATGACCGGTTACATCCTTGAACTCTATTGGTGTCGTTTTATTAATCTCTCCTACGATATCATCAAGGCTTGTTTTTCCGTTGAAATCAAAATACTCCTTTTTCCCATTGATATAGACCGACATACCGCCGCTTAACGTCTTCCCCGCCGTATCGATTGTCAAAGACCCTTTCCCACTGGCAGTCTGCGGCACGTTATATTTATACTCTTTCTGAAAAATAGCACGATATCCGGTGTTACTGCCAGAGCTGCTAAGCGATATCTCCGTATTCCAGTTAAGATAGCTGTCATTTATATTATCAAGCGTCTTATCTTCCGCATCCAGAATTCGTACTTTATCGTTCTCGACTTTGGCTATAATCCTGCCGTTCAGTTCGCTATTATTTCCAATCTCCGTATTAATGGCCGAAACAATATCCGCCGCCGTCATATCCCTGCTGCCGCCTGCAAGAATATCAATAGTAAATGATTTATTGTAATCACTTGCGCCGTTTGCATTTCTGCTTCTCAACGTGACTACAAATTTATCATTTACGTCGTTCTTAATCGTAACTATAGCATTGTTGCTATAATCTTTGGAACTCTCCGCATAAGCATTTGCGTCCGTTCTGGTTTCGTTATTTATAACCGCATCTGTAGTTGTTCCATATGAATTAAAATTTTTGACCGTAAACAAAGTATCATAAGCACTGCTGGCATCCTTATCAATATTTACAATGGAATCCGGTCCCTCTTTCACGGTCCGAATCTCTATACCCTCAAAGTACACGGAGTCGTCTCCCACGGATTCCCGGACCGCTGCTCCGGAACTGGGGTCTGTCCCATCCGGAAACTTCTCCCTGCTATTTGAACGAACCAAACAAGCCTTGACCTCATTTTCAAGCCCCGCCGCCTTAAATTTCTTATTCAGTTCCTCAACCATCTGAGCCGCCGTATAGCCGTCGGCAGTATTTGTATCTATTGTAATCGTAGTTGGCGACGTCGTTAAATTCGGCTGTAAGACCAACGTATTGTTCGTGCTGTCAATATAATATCTGTTATGCTCCTTGTCGCGCGTATCCGTAGTTAAAACTGCTCCGCCTACTACAGACGCCGGGTCATGCCATACATGTCCTTCCTGAATATTGTCATAAAAAACAGATGTATATATCGGGTTGGTGTTCTCTATTTTGAACATATTTCCCTTAAACCCGGTAACGATACCTAAATCACTGGAGAGCATAATGGACTTGCCGTAATGACTGGTTTTTAAGCCGCTGCTTGCCGGAACCGCCCTATCGATAATATTCATCAGTTCAGCCTTCGTGTACCTTCTCTCAGTACCTGCAGGCAGACTATCGTTAATCAAGTCAATTTTTACCGTATCCGTGCCGCTTCCGTCAAAATACTCTATGGTAAACTCCAGGTAGTCGTTTTGTCCCTGAACGATTTTCAGCGTATCCGTATCCCTGACAAATTCCGTGGTTCCTATCAGGGCTCCGTATCCTCCTCCGCTATAAGTATCCCACAGAAGATAAGACAACCCCCCTGATATCGTATCAATAATTTCACCGTTCTCCAGATTTAACTTACATACTCCGTCCCCCGCCATTTCCATATGTATCGGACCTGAAATTCCTGCCGCATCATCCAGCTCGTCAATCAGTTCATGAGTCGTATATTTCCCCGGAGGAACTTCTAAAATCAGCGTCTTGGGACTGTCAGCCGCATCATCCCTGTATTCAATAACCAGTTGATTCTTCCCCGCCAGTATCTCATGCGTCTGCCCATGATCCCAGGGTATATTACCGCAGATCTGGTCATAGGTAGGCTCATGTTCCGCAAAAATGTTCAGTGTATTAAACAAAGTTGTCGTGCTGATACGATCCAGCTCGCCTTGAAGCTGTTCAAACTCATCCTCCATATTCGCTCTGTCCAAAGGCGTATATGTATCATTCAGCGACGCGATAGTAAGCTCATTCATCCGGTGCAGGATATCGTGTACCTCACCAAGCGCACCGTCCCCGGTCTGCACCCAGGAAACACCGTGCTGGGCATTCTCCGTTCCCTTTTTCAATCCCCTGATTTGTCTGCGCATTTTCTCAGAGATCGTCAGACCGACCGCATCATCCGAAGCTCGGTTAATCCGGTAACCGGAAGAAAGCTTCTCCATCCTTTTATTTTTTGCTTTCGTGTTAATATTATACTGTCTTTGTGCATTCCACGTCAGCATATCATGTTGTATCGGTAACATATGCCCGCTCTTCGCCTCCTTGCGTTTTCCCCGGTCATTTGACTATATATATGTTATATATCGGCATTCTCCCCGGAAATTTTTATCTTTATTTCCAAATTCAGGCTTACTGACATCAGAACTGGGAATCCGCTCATGCAGAATCGGATATATGCTACACATTTCGTTAAATTCAGCTATTCAGATAATTCAATAGTGGAACAAGATATTTCTTATCCGTCCAATCGCAGTTTTGTCCTGCCGCACACATAAGAGCTTTCATCCACGGTTCGTATGTACTGGGGTCCTTTTTCGCTACAGATTTTTGCAGCATTTTGCACATAGTTCTGTCCATGAATTTCATTTTGCTCTCGTTCCATGCGCCTCTCCCGTAAAAAAGCGGAATATCCCTCAAATCTCCTGTCAAATTATGCTCTTTTATTTCTGCAAGCGCACTGTCATCATAGGGAGAAGCGCCTACACAAAATATCGCCAGTTTCTTGTTTTTCAGTTTGTTAATGTTCTTCTTCACAAACGATAAGCCCGCTATTCCGGAAGCATATACGCCGCCGCACAATACGACTGTTTCGCACTGTTCCACTTCCGCCGCTGCCGCCTTTGATGCTTCCACACAATGAAAATTCGTCATCTCCCGAAGCCATTTGGCATATTTCTCTGTTGCCCCATATTTTGACTGATACACGATCATTCCCTTTTGCATAATTAATTCCCTTTCCATGAAATTCGTACTTTATCTGCTCTCAATTAACAATGCATTCTCAATTTTATCATACATCTGCTGCCGCCTTCTTCGTCGTCACTCCTCATGTCCCAATGCCTGCTTTAAAAACGCTTCGTAGGCAGCTTCCTGTTGTATATAGATTTCATCCGCCGAAATTCCCGGCGTTGTTACCGAAAAAATCGTGCCGATCCCAATCGTATAGATCAACATATTCAAGTGCAGCTGTTTTGCCTGCGCTACGCTGATGTGCAAATCACTTGCAATCACTTCAGCAACATGGGGATTGGTTTCCGATTGATACAAATCGTTCAGTGAAGAGATTCCCTTGCGTTGGTGTAAAATAAAAATCCGAAATAAATGGGATTCTTCCTGCGCTAATCGAATATATAATCTGCCGGTGCTGCGAAACAAGTCATCTTTGTCAATATGCGCCGCTACATATTCCTGTATAAAGCGGTTGGTCTGCTCAACCACGTCCTGCCGTAAACTGTCCATATTTTTGCAATAGCTGTAAATCGGCTGTACGGAGCATCCTATTTTATCTGCAATATTTTTTACCATGACCTGCTCCATACCGCTGTTTCTCGCAATTTCAAAAGCGGCATTGACGACCGTTTCTTTTGTAATTCTTTGCTTCGGCATAATTTTCCCTCCATTATAATTCAGTTATATAAATTATTTATATAACTGAATTATAATGGAGGGAATGATTTTTGTCAAGGTTGTTAAAGAAAACAATATCGACGGGCAAAAAAATAAGCGTACCATTATTTCTAATGATACGCTTCAGACTGTAGACAAAGTAGCGCTTGGATTACCACCCAAGCGCTACTTTTCTGTAATTCGTCCTATTAAAATGCATTTTTCCAAAAATGATGCAAAAAATATGTTCTTTTAACGCTCTCTTATGGAGCATTTCCGCCAGTTTTTTGAGATTCATGCATGCAAATGTAAGCCCGACTTTTAGTTCCATTCGAGCTTTTC
>JAETOE010000051.1 GCA_021771815.1 Roseburia hominis | reverse complement strand
ACTACAAGGTAGATAGGGCAGAGGTGGAAGTGTGGCAACACATGGAGCTGACTGTTACTAATCGATCGAGGGCTTGACCAAGTAAATCGGATTATCTGTATGAAGTTTTGAAGGTATAATATTTTATACCGGAAAGCTGTAAATCAGCTTTAAATAACACCGCATGGCGGTTGTTCTTTATTCCTCGATAGCTCAGTCGGTAGAGCACGCGGCTGTTAACCGCGCTGTCGTAGGTTCGAGTCCTACTCGGGGAGTTTTTTTTGACTATAGAAGTATTATTATAATCTGGCTCCATGGTCAAGCGGTTAAGACATCGCCCTTTCACGGCGGTAACACGGGTTCGATTCCCGTTGGAGTCACTGGCTTTTGGCTGGCTGTAATCAGCTGAGATATATATGCCGATGTGGCTCAATTGGCAGAGCAGCTGATTTGTAATCAGCAGGTTATCGGTTCGAGTCCGATCATCGGCTTTTAAAAGAACCTTTGGTTCTATGGACCATTAGCTCAGTTGGTTAGAGCAACCGGCTCATAACCGGTCGGTCCTGGGTTCGAGTCCCCGATGGTCCACTTGTTACAAAAGCTAGTAAAATATGAATATATGGCCCAGTGGCTCAGTTGGTTAGAGCGCCGCCCTGTCACGGCGGAGGTCGAGAGTTCGAGTCTCTTCTGGGTCGTTCGTAGTGATTTTATATTTTTAACATTCACTACAAGTAGCGCATGGGATCTTAGCTCAGCTGGGAGAGCATCTGCCTTACAAGCAGAGGGTCATAGGTTCGAGCCCTATAGGTCCCACTTCTACAGCAGATTTGTTGTAGCAATGCCGGCGTGGCGGAACTGGCAGACGCGCAGGACTTAAAATCCTGTTGTGGTGACACAGTACCGGTTCGATTCCGGTCGCCGGCATTACATCCGGCACTTGACAAGGGTGTTATAATGGATGTGTAAAGAGAATATGTGTGCGTAGCTCAGCTGGATAGAGCACTTGGCTACGGACCAAGGTGTCGGGGGTTCGAATCCTCTCGCGCACGTAGAGAATAAGAGATGGGAAGAATCCTATCTCTTATTTTTTTTCAGGTTCACAATCAAATTTTTATTTGTTAAAATATTATATAGCAATAGCAGTAGTTGACAGTATCGGTTGCAGAAATGGAGTGTAGCTTATGACACACAAGGGAAAAGCGCATCAGCTTTTGCAGCAGCAGTATCATTGTTCACAGGCGCTGTTTGGAGCTTTTGCGAAAGACTTTGGACTGGATTTAAAGACGGCGTTTAAGATAAGTACTTGTTTTGGGGCAGGAATGCGCCAGGGTGGGACTTGCGGCTGTATCACTGCGTCCCTGCTTGTTCTGGGAATGGCGCTTGGTTTTTATGATTCCCAGGATAAGGAGCGTGAGATCTACGGCAATAAGAAAACGCAGGAGTTTATCCGGCTTTTTACAGAGAGGATGAACGGTGAGAGCTACTGTCGCGATATTTTGGGAAAGGATATCTCTAAGCCGCAGGAGATGGCGATTATCCGCAAGGAAGGATTGATTCTGAAAAAGTGTCCAAGAGCGCTTGATATCAGTATTGAGATATTGGAAGACATGCTGGCAGAATATTTTAAGGATATAATGGAGAGCAGCATTAATCCGGAGGATATTCCACAGAATGATGAGATGGAGGTTGTGATAAAGCGTGTCGGCAAGCTCCACCGTTTTTACCGGAATGTGAACCAGTTGATCGGGTCGTCCCAGAAAGGCATCGGATTTATCCAATTTGATATTCGCAAGTTTAAGATCATCAATGATTTGTACGGGGAAAAATTCGGAGACGAAGTTCTGGATTTCATTACCAGGCAGCTAAAGGAAGTCTGTTGTCCGGAGCAGTATTTTATTAATCTGCGCAGCGATGTATTTATGGTCGTCACGGAATACGAGAAGGAAAATGAACTGGTTGCATTTATTAACCGCCTGGATGAGAGAATCAGCAGCTTTAAAAATGTAAAGCTCCAGATGTCCTATGGGGTGTATACGGTTGAGGACAGGGAGATGGAGCTCAGGCAGATGGAGGATCGGGCTGCTATGACGAGAAAAGCGGCCAAAAATAATGTTTTGACGAACATCCTGTTTTATAAGGAACAGTTCAAGGAGGTTCTTTATAACAGGAAATTTATTGAGGAGAATTTGCAGACTGCGCTTACAGAGCGGCAGTTTCTGATGTATCTGCAGCCGAAGTACAGCATTGCGCAGAACAAGATCATCGGTGCGGAGGCGCTGGTCAGATGGCGTCACCCGGAACGCGGCATGATTTTGCCGAGCGAATTTGTACCAATCATCGAGGAAAATGGGGTTGTCAAAAAGGTGGATTACTACATATGGCAGGAGGCGTGCCGTTTTATCAGAAAATGTAAGGAGGCAGGCATTGCGCCGATTCCTGTTTCTGTGAATGTTTCTAGATTCCATTTGCAGGACGACGAGTGTATACAGGTGCTTGCGGATCTGATCGAAGAAAACGGATTTTCGAAGAAGCTCCTGGAACTTGAGATTACGGAGACAGCAAATGACGAACAGGTCAGTAAGAAAGCGTTTGAATTGAAGGAAGCAGGCTACACGCTGCTGATGGACGACTTCGGAAGCGGGTATTCTTCGTTGAACGTTTTGCTGGAGACGCCGTTTGACGTGATAAAGCTGGATAAAAAATTTATGGACAATATGATGGTTTCCGAAAAGGGAAAGCTGATTTTAGAGCAGATGGTTTCAATGGCGGATAAGCTTGAACTTGGCATTATTGCGGAGGGCGTGGAGACGAGAGAACAGGTGGAATTGCTGCAGGGAATCGGCTGCGATCAGGTACAGGGCTATTATTATGCGAAACCGATGCCGGAGGAGGAATTTTTCCGGATTTTGGAAGAACAAAAGGGATAGTTTGTAAAATTCTTTTAAAATATCCCCCGATTTATACACAATTTTAGCGAGAATTACTATTGAAAAAAAATTGACAAATGCGTAAGATACAGAATTGACCGAGCTCTTCAGAGCGAGGGATGCTTCTTGTCCGAAGGGCAGGAAGATGCGGTTAGAAAGCATTTAACAAACCGGAATTGATGAAAAGATGTATCGAAGGCGAAGTTTCAATGACTCTTGAAGCGGTTTGGGTCTAAGGCGATGCAGAACGTGGAACATCAGAAATGTGTGTAAAGTAAGAGGGATGGAAATGGAAGAGGGAAAGAAGCAGAGAATTGAGTTTCTCGATTATATGAAAGCAGTTTGTGTCATTATGGTAATTATTACCCATTATGAATGGACAGACAAGACGTCGCCGTTCTTTACGATGCTGATTAATATGGCGGTACCGGTATTTATGATTGTGAGCGGCTATAATTTTGCCATGTCGAATCGTAAAAAGGCAGGGGGAAGACTAGGGAAGATGTACGGATGGAGTATGATGAAGCCGAAGCTGATCCGTTTTCTTGTGCCTTTTTTTGCAATCTGTCTGATTGAAATTGCGCTGTTGGCGTTGGAGGACAAGGATATTCATCCGCTGCGCATTTTCCTGCTCGGCGCTTATGGACCAGGAAGCTATTATGTGCCGGTCATGCTGCAGTTACTTGTGATTTTTCCGATCATTTATATTCTGGTACAGAAAAATGCCAAGGTCGGCATTGTGGTGGCAGGCGCGGCGAATCTTCTTTTCGAGATTGCAGTCAAAGTTTTTGAGGTAGACAAATATTATTATAGACTCAGTATCGGAAGATATCTGCTGCTGATCGCATTCGGCTGTTATATTTATCTGCATCCCAAGAAGCGGGTAAAGCGTTATCAGCTCTGGATGATGTTTTTGACCGGATTTGCCTATATTGTAGCGGTGTTTGGGTTCAATCAGGAACTTGGGTTGTTCGAGTATTGGAAGACGACGGCGATGCCGGTGGCGTTCTATATTTTCCCGATTGTGATCCTGTTGTTCCGCAGATTCTATCACAGCACGATTCCGGGAGCGGCGGGAAGGCTTTTAACATGGATCGGGAAGGCGTCCTACCATATTTTCTTAGTGCAGATGGTGTATTACCATTTTGATCTGGGCGGAAGAATTATGCAGGCGGCATGGTATATAGCCGTACCGTTCAATATTCTGGTTACGGTTCCGATCGGACTTGCATTTTACGAGGCAGATAATCGTTTTATCAGAAAGATGCGGGACGTGAAGCATTATGTCAAGGCGCTGGTGTCGCCTGCGGCATAAGATAAAGGAAAGACAGCGCATGGATATGCCGGATGGCATAGTCATGCGCTGTTTGTTTATAGAAACAGCAGAAGCTCAAAGCGGGTCATCCCCATGCGAAAATGATTGATAAAAAGAAGAAAAAAGTATAAAATGGTTTTATAAATAGTAAGCATCGTATCATGGAGGGATTGTGAGAAGATTCCGGGAAAGTGAACGAGAGCAGGAGCCAAATCCTCTGCCCCAGTAGAAGCAGTCGTATTTTGCTCCGCAAAACAAGGAGAATATCATGAGTAAGCAAAAGACATCTGATATGGTATTGACCGCTTTGTTTACGGCAATAATCATTATCATGGCATTCGTGCCGTATCTGGGCTATATTAATCTGGTCATCATTAAGGCGACACTGATTCATGTGCCGGTCATTATCGGTTCCGTTATATTAGGACCGAAAAAGGGCGGCTTTCTTGGATTTGTATTCGGGTGCACGAGCCTGATCAATAATACGTTCAATCCGAGCCTGTTGTCCTTCGCATTTTCGCCGTTCTATTCGGTGGGGGACATCGGGGGCAATTTCTGGAGTATTGTGATCTGTTTTGTGCCGAGAATTCTTGTCGGTGTGGTACCTTATTTTGTATATAAAGGAGTGCGCAGGCTATGTAAGGGAAAAAGCGGCAGCGACTGGCTGGCACTTCCGCTGGCGGGAATCGCGGGAGCATTTACGAATACACTGCTGGTTATGAATTTGATCTATTTTTGCTTTAACGAGCAGTTCGCGGCGGCGAAGCAGATCACACTGGACGCCGTGTACGGAGCAATTCTGGCAATCATCGCGGCGAACGGGATTCCGGAGGCAATTGTCGCGGCAGTACTTACGACGGCGGTCTGCAAGGCGCTCCGTCATTACATCCGATAAGAAAATGAGACTTGATGAGATGGAGGGCAGAAAGGGATGCTGAAAGGAAAGACAGTGCTGCTTGGCGTGACGGGCGGTATTGCAGCTTACAAGATGGCGAATGTTGCGCGGATGTTAAAGAAACTTCACTGCAACGTGCATGTTCTGATGACGCAGAACGCGACCAATTTCATTACGCCGACCACATTTGAGACATTGACGGCGAATAAGTGCCTGATCGATACATTCGACCGCAACTTTGAATTCTCCGTAGAGCATGTGGCGCTTGCGAAGCAGGCAGATCTGGTGCTGATTGCTCCTGCAACGGCGAATGTAATCGGAAAGATCGCAAATGGGATTGCGGACGACATGCTTACCACGACGGTGATGGCGTGCACCTGTAAGTGTCAGGTCGCGCCTGCAATGAACCATAATATGTATCACAATCCTATTGTGCAGGAGAATATTGCCAGACTGAAGAAATATGGTTATGAGATCATTGATCCGGTGTGTGGAATGCTTGCAAACGGGGACACCGGAGACGGCAAGCTTCCTTCCGAGGAGGTGCTGGTTGAGTATGTGTTAAAGGAACTTGCCTGTCCGAAGGACTTAAAGGGAGTGCGAGTGCTTGTGACGGCAGGTCCTACGCAGGAAGCAATCGATCCGGTACGCTATATCACGAATCATTCTACCGGAAAGATGGGGTACGCGATTGCGAAGCGGGCGATGTACCGAGGAGCGAAGGTAACGTTGGTGAGCGGTCCGACTGCGCTCGTGCCGCCGATGTTCGTGGACGTAGTTCCCGTTGTGACGGCGGAGGAGATGTACCAGGCAGTCATGGGACGGGCGGACAGGCAGGATATGATCATAAAGGCGGCGGCGGTTGCCGATTACAGACCGGCGGAGGTTGCGGACGAGAAGATCAAGAAGACGGACGGCGAGGCATCTATCTGTCTGGAACGCACAAGAGATATTCTGGCGGCGCTCGGGGAGCAGAAGGGAAATGCGGTACTCTGCGGATTTTCCATGGAGACGGAGCACATGCTGGAGCACTCGAGAGAGAAGCTTGTTAAGAAGAATCTTGATATGATCGCTGCCAATAATCTTAGAGAACAAGGGGCGGGGTTTGGCACGGACACGAATGTGATTACCCTGATTACCAGGGCAGGGGAGAAGCAGCTTGCGTTGATGAGTAAGGAAGAAGCAGCGGATGTGCTGCTTTCGGAGTTATTATTAATCAGAGAAGGGCGCATGATCTGACAGGAGATACGGATTGTGCGAAGGTATGAGGTGAACGATGGAGAGTATGACGACAGTAAAGGTACAGAAGAATCAGGTATTTGCAAGGCAAAAGGAGAAAGTCAGAAAATGGTATATCGTGCAGGATGGCACGGTTATTCAGCAAAACTCATATGCCAAGGTTGTATTGGGGAAAGGGGCTGTGATCGGCATCTCGGAGACTGACCGCTACCTCTGTGATTACGTGGCAGCGGCGGATTCCGTTCTCGCAGTGTTTCCGTATGATTCGCCGGATGATCTTAGCGCGGCGATTCATGGACAGGCGAGCATGCGAAGCACCCTGCTTGGCGCTGCACTGAATCAGCGTCAGAAGCTGCTGAATACATATGCGGGTTTTCAGAAGCTGGTCAGACAGTTTCATTCATTTGTCGAGAACCAGTACAGCGATTATACGAATTTTTGTGTACAGTACCATTTAGAGGAGAAGAGTTTTACCAGAATGGAGAATTTCAAACCGCTTGAAATGGTACATAAGGCAGAGAATTGGGAAATCAATAACAGCAACAGTCTGATGAAGGGATATTTGGATGAGTATATGCGGTTGATGCAGAAGGACGACGGGCTTTGTATCGGCGCGATCATGGAGACGAGTTACCAGACAAGACGTGTTGTTCAGGGCATCATCGAGATGGTCGAGTATCTTCGCTACAATCAGGATATTCTGCTTTCCAGTTCGTATAATGATATTTTTGACTTATATCTGGATCTTGCCAAGCGGGCGAAGGAGAAGAATTATGACATCAAGCCGTTGAAGGATTGTATGGAGCGCACGGCAGAGGTCATAAAGAAGCTTGGAATCTATGACGAAAAGCTGGTAGGGGAGCGTCTCGAGGAGTATCACGCATTTGATTTTTCTGCGCAGGGAGACTATGTGACGCCGGAACCGTCCGAGGAAAGCTGGAACGAGGGCCAGGAGGGAGAGCAGGCGGAAGATTGTCTGGTCCATATCTTAAATTACGCCGATATGGGGGAGCAGGTGACGGAGGAAATGCGCGATCTGGTTCAGAAGTACCGCGATCTGCCGGACATGTTCTCCACGGATGCGGAGACATTTGCTCTCCGCAAGAGAATTACACAGATTTTCTACGATACCTATTTGAAAGCATTTATGCACACGGTAAAGGGTGAGAAGGAACTTACGCCGATTGTGGAGATGTTTCTTAATTTTGGATTTATGGACGTGCAGATGGCGGGAGAGGAGAATGCGAATATTCTGTTCGATCTGACGGAGCATTTATCGGTGTGCAGGTCAGAGCATATTTACACGATTTATGAGTGGTTAAAGAGCGTTTATGAGGGCAGGAACGAGCCGTCGAAGAATGAGTTCGATATGGATTATCCGGCTTATCTGGCAGAGATGCGCAAGAATGGAAAGATTACGCCGGATCAGCAGAAGCGCTACACGAATAACCGGGAATTCAAGGTGAAGTTCGAGATTCAGAACATGTTCATGTCGGGAAACCGTGCGACCTACGGCAAACTGTCGACTTTCTGTCCGATTCTGGGAGAGTATGATCTGATCAACGCTATGGACAAGATGCTCGTTACGGCACAGAAGCTTGATACCGCGTTGGATAAGATACGCAAAGTTGATTATTCTGCATTTTACCGCGAGGTGGTGTTCTCCGATCCGGATAAGGGAATCAACCGCGAAGTGATTATGAAGGAAGTACTGCCGGATATTATTCTTATGCCGAATGCCGGAACCAGGGCGATGATGTGGCAGGAGACGGCAGGCGTTAAAAGAGATACCCCGGCGCGTTTCATGTTCCCGATTTTTACTTCGGTTGATATTGATGACATGATGGTGGAGACGGTCGGAAAATACCGTTGGGAAATCTGCCGCAAGATTCAAGGCGTTCACTGGAATGATATCCGTGAGAAATCGCTTACTGCGCAGTACTGCGATTACCTTCAGTTCTACCGCAAGAACCATGATCTGTCTGCCGAAGCCAAGGAGAAGATCAGGACTGCGCTTCTGCGCGGAAGAAATAATTACAGGGAGGTATTCGTGAAGGATTACCAGAACTGGATGAAGTATGAGTCTAAGGGAAGTTATCGTCTCAATAAGATTGCGCGTGAGATTCTCATAACCTACTGTCCGTTTGCAAAGCAGATCAGGGAGGAACTGAAAGGCAATCCGATGTATCAGAATGCAATTCAGCGGTCCAACGTTGTAAATGCCAAGACCGTCCAGCGGATTCAGGGCGTCTACGACAAGTACCAGAAAGCGGGCGGCAAGCTTACGCAGGAATTGATCGAAAATCTGGAATATTATGATTTATAAAAAGAAAAAAATTCCAAATAGAAAAAGCCGGGTGTATACACCTGGCTTTTTCTGAGGGGAGTATAAATAATTAATAAGGGGTATAAAATGATATGTATATACATATCACAGACATAGTATAAAACATTTGATATAAAAATGCAATGAAAAGTGAGATGCCTGACAAGAAATTTTTTGTGTATAATTTTTGACGAATTTCAAATACTAATCCTGCAGTAAGCAAATAAAGCAAAGCGGCAGGAGTTTTCATACTGCCGGAATGGAGGAAAAGATGGCAAAGAACGCGGATACACAGAACAACTCTTCTAATTGCAGAAACGGCTATGAGAATAGCAATGGACAGAACAGAAGCCAGAGCGCAGGCGGACAGGACGTAAGCAGCCAGAACGGTTACGGACAGGACGTAAACAGCCAGAACAGCTCTAAGAACAAGACTTCCAACAAGTCCAGCAATAAGGCATCCAACGCATCCGGCTCTGATCGGTTCTAGTAACCCCGCAGGCACACCAAGGGGCAAACTGCATAAGATGTAGAAAGACAAAAACAGATTACAAAGCATGTCTTTGTAATCTGTTTTTTTGCCAGGCGAAGGAGGGATGGACATGACTTTTTATACAATACATCCGCGAGAAATCGAGGATCTTTTATATAGAAGAAGAGCGATGCTGATCGATGTGCGGGATCGCGAGGCTTACAGGGAATATCACTATGGGAATGCCAGAAATCTTCCCTATGACCAGATTGACAACTGGATGTACCGCCTGCCGAAGAGCAGACCGCTCGTCTTGTACTGCGATTACGGAAGCACAAGCCTTTTGGCAGCGCGCAAGTTGGGCAATGAGGGTTACGAGGTCTATACAGTCGTCGGTGGGCTTGATGCAATGAGAACAAAGGATTGACAGAAAAAAACAGAATGGATAATATAATACTAGGAAATTAGACTTAAGCACAGAGGAGAATACATGAAGACATATGAACTGGTCGTTCCCTGCCACTTTGGGCTGGAAGCGGTATTAAAAAGAGAGATATACGATCTGGGATATGAAATCAACCAGGTGGAGGACGGCAGAGTTTCGTTTACAGGGGACGCCGAGGCGGTCTGCCGTGCGAATATTTTCCTTCGCACGGCGGAACGCGTCTTAATACAGGTGGGAAGGTTCAAAGCAACGACATTTGAAGAGCTTTTTCAGGGAATTAAGGCGCTTCCGTGGGAGGAGTATATTCCGGTGAACGGTAAATTCTGGGTGAAGAAAGCGTCGTCGATAAAGAGCAGGCTGTTCAGCCCGTCCGACATTCAGTCGATTGCAAAGAAGGCAATGGTGGAGCGGATGAAGCAGCACTATGACGTGGAGTGGTTCGCAGAGGACGGCGCGCCTTATCCGGTGCGTATTTTCCTGCTTAAGGACGAAGTGACGGTGACGCTTGATACCTCCGGTGATTCCTTACATAAACGGGGATACCGCACGCTTACGAGCAAGGCGCCGCTGACGGAGACGCTTGCAGCGGCGCTGCTTTTGCTTACGCCGTGGAAGCCGGACCGGATTCTTGTCGATCCGTTTTGCGGAAGCGGGACGTTTCCAATCGAGGCGGCGATGATCGCGGCGGGGATCGCGCCGGGTATGAACCGTGAATTTACGGCGGAGCAGTGGACGAACCTTATTGACAGGAAGCTTTGGTATGAGTGCGTGAAGGAAGCGGAGGAACTGATTGACACTGACGTGAAGGTGGACATTCAGGGCTACGACATTGACGGAGACGTTGTGCGGGCAGCACGTGAGAACGCGAAGCGCGCCGGGGTGGAGCATTTGATTCACTTTCAACAGAGAGAAGTCGCCAGGCTTAGCCATCCGAAGAAATACGGGTTTATCATTACGAATCCGCCTTATGGAGAGCGTTTGGAGGACAAAGCGGCTTTACCGAAGCTCTATGGGGAGATCGGCGAGGCGTACCGCGGGCTTGACGCATGGTCAATGTATCTGATTACGAGTTATGAGGATGCAGAGCGCTATATCGGAAGGAAAGCGGACAAGAACCGCAAGATTTACAACGGAATGTTAAAGACTTATTTTTATCAGTTCATGGGTCCGAAACCGCCGAAGAGGAATATGCGGGAATAAGCTCTGGAGAGACGAATGAAATATACGAAAAGGTATCTGGTTTTCGGCGTGCTTGTGATAGCGGCGCTGGTTTTCAAATTTAATATTTATACGGCGGGAACGGGAGAGATCCGAAGCTTTCGCGGCGCGAATCTGGCTGCTTCTACGTGGAATCCGCTCATTGCATCCAGTGTGAATGACAATCTGATGTCATTGGTGATCGATAATAAGGAGTATACCAACGAGGATTACTCCTTTTATATGGATGAGAATCTAAATATCATGGTGCCGGTCACGATCCTGCGGGACGCGTTAAGCTGCAGCGCGCATGTGTACGACAGCGAAAGGCTTTTGGTGGAAAAGCATTCCAGTCAGATTGAATTTCCGTTGGGGGGGTCTACGGTGCGTGTGAACGGCAAGATGGAGGAGATCGTTTCACCGCTGATTTTCAAGGATGACACATTCTATGTCAGTCTGAATGACCTTGCGAATTATCTGGATTACTCGTATTCATGGGATATTCAGGAGAATCTTGCATCCGCGGTGGATACTTCGCAGAGCGCGACGATCATTCCGACCAGCTATGATCTGCGGGAAAAGGGACGTACGGCAGAAGTGCGCAATCAGGGTTCCTATGGGACATGTTGGGCATTTGCGGCGCTTGGGGCGCTGGAATCTTCGCTGCTCCCGGAGGAGCAGGCGCAGTACTCGGCGGATCATATGACGCTGAGTAACGGGTTCGATCTCACACAGGACGACGGCGGCGAGTATACCATGGGAATGGCGTATCTTGCGGCATGGAAGGGCCCGGTCTATGAGGAAGATGATCCCTACGGCGACAATGAGACGAACCCGGAGCTTACTGCGGTGAAGCATGTGCAGGAGATGCAGATTATCGACGGCAAGGATTACGAGAAGATCAAGGAAGCGGTGTTCCAGTATGGGGGTGTGCAGACTTCAATCTACAACGGGCTTAGAAGTTCGCAGTCCAAATCGCCGTACTATAATAGCAAAACAAATTCCTACTGCTATATCGGAACGGAGAAACCGAATCACGACGTGGTCATTATCGGCTGGGATGACAGCTATCCGAAGGAGAATTTCAGCGTTGATCTGGAGGGAGACGGAGCGTTTATCTGCCAGAATAGCTGGGGCGAGAATTTCGGTGACGACGGTGTGTTCTATATTTCTTACTATGATACGAATATCGGTACGCACAATGTCGTGTATACAAGGGTCGATGGGACTGACAATTATGACAATATTTACCAGAGCGATCTGTGTGGCTGGGTAGGGCAGCTTGGCTACAACAAGGAGAGCATTTACGGGGCAAATGTCTACACGGCGGCGCAGGAGGAGGAGCTTGTGGCGGCAAGCTTCTATGCGACAGGCAAGGATTCACAGTATGAGCTTTATGTGGTGAGGGATTTCAAAGATAAGGATTCTCTTGGGGAGCGCATTCCGGTCGCATCTGGAAAGCTTTCGAATGCAGGGTACTACACGGTGGATTTCAATCAGGGAATCTTATTGGAAGTGGGCGAACGGTATGCGATCGTGCTGCACATTATTACGCCGGGGTCGGTGCACCCGATGGCGATTGAGTATGCGGCGGACGAGGTGACGGAGAATGTCATCTTAGAGGACGGCGAGAGCTACATCAGTGCAAATGGCAGCAGGTGGGAGAGCGTAGATACCGTGGAGGAGTGCAACCTCTGCATCAAGGCGTTCAGTAACAGGCGATAAAAGGAAATAAGTGTGATGGAAGTGAGTACGACAGAAATAAGTACGATAGAAATACGTAAGGAAAAGAGTACGATAGAAGAAAAAACGCTGCGGTCAGCAGCGCTGTTTCTGGTGCTGCTCTCAGCCGTGGTGTGCATCATGCTTCCGTATCTTCCGACGCTCCATACAAGAGAGGTAGAAGCGAGGGAGGAGAGGCTTGCCGAGGAGGAATATGCGGAGAGCCAGATTGCGATGCAGGATCTTGCAATCAAGGAGACCGGCGCTTCGGCAATGGAGGGCCAGCTTCGTATCCGTCTGCCGGAAGGCGTGGAGGGCAGCAGTATAGAGGTAAATAACGATTATGTGACGCAGACGGTGCGGGTCGAGATTCCCGAGACGGATATGGCGTATTTTGACAGCTATCCGGTCACAGGGGACAGCAATTACATTGACGCGCTCTCCTATACAAGGCAGGGCGAGGAAGGCGTTGTCGAGGTCGTGACGAACCAGGTGTATGAGATTCGCACCGAATATGATTCCGAGTATTATTATTTTAACTTTTTGACACCGCAGGAAGTCTATGATAAAGTAGTCGTAATCGATGCGGGACACGGCGGAAGAGCGCCGGGCGCGACAAAGCAGGGCATCAATGAGAAGGATATCGATCTTGCGATCGTACTGCAGCTTCAGAAAATTTTTGAGGAGAGCGATGAAAATATCGGCGTGTACTATACGAGGACGGATGACAGCAATCCTACCTTTGACCAGCGTGTTCAGCTTGCAAATAAGTCGAATGCCGATCTCTTCATCAGCGTACATAACAATTCCACGAAGAGTGGGCGTATGTCCGGCACAAAGGGAACGCAGGTCATGTATGACGAGACTTCGGAGGCGGGGAAACAGTTTGCGCAGATTTGTTTAGAGGAGGTCACATCCGAGATCGGAAGCGTCAATAAGGGGCTTGTGAAGGGGGATGAAATTTATATTATTCGAACCAGTGAGGTTCCCGTGGCGTTAATCGAAGTCGGTTTTATGACGAACCGGGAGGAGCTTGCGCTTTTGAATTCGGAGGAATATCAGAGGCAGACTGCGCAGGGAATCTATAATGCGGTTATTAGAGCGTTCGAGGAAGGCTATTAGAATACAGAAAATGAAGATGCCGCAGGGCGGCTTGGAGGATTTTGATATGAGGATGATATTTGCAACCGGAAATTCTGACAAAATGAGAGAAATCAGAGAGATTATGGCGGACATGGATGTAGAGATCCTGTCGATGAAGGAGGCAGGGATTTCGGCAGAGATAGATGAGAATGGCGCTACGTTTGAAGAAAACGCGCTTATCAAGGCGAGGGCAGTTGCAGCGTGCACGGACGCGATCGTGCTGGCAGACGATTCCGGTCTTGAGGTGGATTATCTGAATAAGGAGCCCGGGGTGTATTCTGCGCGTTATATGGGTGAGGATACGTCCTATGAAATCAAGAACCAGGCAATTTTAGACCGTCTTGCCGGAGTGCCGAAGGAACAGCGCACGGCACGCTTTGTGTGTGCGATTGCAGCAGTGCTGCCGGATAAGAGCACGCTTGTGACGAGGAAGACGATCGAGGGATATATCGGCGATCGCCCGGCGGGAGCGAATGGATTCGGTTATGATCCGATCTTCTATGTTGACGAATATCACTGTTCCACGGCAGAATTGAGCGAGGAGCAGAAGAATGCGATCAGCCACCGTGGAAAAGCGCTTTGCGCTATGAAGGAGCTGCTGCATCAGCGTGGATTTTGAGGAATGTGGATTAGCAAATGCCTTGGGATGCAAAGGGTAACGTATGAAGATACTGATTGTGAGCGATACGCACAGAAAACTTGAAAATCTTAACGTGGTCATGGAGCGCACGCAGCCGGTCGATTTGATGATTCATCTGGGAGATGCAGAGGGGGATGAGGATGCGATCCGGGAACTGGCGGGGTGTCCTGTGGAAATTGTTGCGGGAAACAACGATTTCTTTTCCGGTCTTCCGAGGGAGAAGGAGCTTGAGATCGGCAGATACCGCGTGCTGATTACGCACGGGCACTATTACTATGTGAATGCAGGGATTGCCGATATCGAGAAGGAAGCTGCGGCGCGCAATTTCGACATCGTGATGTTCGGGCATACGCACCGTCCGTTGATTGATTATTCGAAGGGGATTATTGCGCTGAATCCGGGAAGTCTCTCTTATCCGAGACAGGAGGGGAAGCGTCCATCCTATATGATTATGGAGCTTGACAAGAAAGGGGAGGCGCATTTTGAGATCGTTTACCTATAAAATAAAAAAAGGTGTTGACATTTTTTCTCATGTCCTATATAATAACTCTTGCGTCACGAATGGGACCGCTCAAAAGCTGGGGAAAGTGCGCAAGCGATAAAATCCTACGGGGTGTGGCTCAGCTTGGCTAGAGCGCCTGGTTTGGGACCAGGAGGTCGCAGGTTCGAATCCTGTCACCCCGATTTCGTGCGGGTGTAGTTCAATGGTAGAACACCAGCCTTCCAAGCTGGATACGTGGGTTCGATTCCCATCACCCGCTTAGAATCTGCAAGGTAAATATATCTGCAGATTCTGGCAATGTGTGTTCGTAGCTCAGTTGGATAGAGCAACGGCCTTCTAAGCCGTGGGTCGGGGGTTCGAATCCCTTCGAGCACATTCGCATTTTTCGCAGTATTCCATGTGCGGTTAATGCGCGCAGAACCGCAGGGCGGTTCTGAAATTATATGGTGGGTATAGCGCAGTTGGTTAGCGCGCCAGATTGTGGCTCTGGAGGCCCAGGGTTCGAATCCCTGTATCCACCTTTGTTGCGATAGGTGCAACGAATCTTTTTTTTGTTGGGCTATCGCCAAGCGGTAAGGCACTGGATTTTGATTCCAGCATTCGCAGGTTCGAATCCTGCTAGCCCAGCTTTTTGTTATTTAAAAATATAGTATGGGATATTAGCTCAGGTGGTAGAGCACTTGACTTTTAATCAAGTTGTCCGGGGTTCGAATCCCCGATGTCTCATTGGATTTGGTAGTTGCAAATGTTGAAAAATCAGCGTTTGCAACTATTTTACGTTACGAGGTGTAAGTATATATCCAGTTATTACTTTGCGCCCAGGCAGCTTATTATGATTGAATTTATCGAATATGTAAATAAAACACGGTTTGCGGATTCTGATGAAGTAGATGATATTAAATGGTATAAAATAGATGAAGTAAATGATGTCATAGCTCGCGAAAATAATTGTTCTGGAATACATTTTGATAAATGCAGAGAATTTTTATAAGTCCCGGTTTACAAATGCAGCCAAAGGGCAGAGACCGTAGAACGGCTCTGCCCTTTGGCTGCTATTTACATATCATTTTACCAATCCCTTGTTTTTGGCATAATCGCAAACGAAAAACGCAAATGCAACTATTAACATAATGAAAATTGATAAAATGTCCCACACATCTATGATTGGTTCGGAGATGAATTTTGACAATGCTATGTTCACAAGTATCATGAACGGAATCAATGATAGAAAAATTATCCCTAGGGCAAATAATTTACGCATTTTTAAGCGATTGACAATTCCGAATAGAATCCATAGGTATACGATCGAAATAAGTGACATAATTGCACCTATTGAAAAAACAGCTTTTACATTTATCAAGTCGCTCAATATGTATAAATACGGTATAGTAAAAATACTTATTGCGATTAAGCCGCCAAGAAATCCTTTCTTACCCAATATCATTACCGGAAATGACACAATCCAGGCAAATATAATTGAGCTCATTGGAATCATAGACCATGTTAATTTGCCTGATGTTGCGATATCACAAATGGCACACACGATGAATCCTATGAATAGCATTGTTGAAAAAACGATAGAGATAACAACATTTTTTCTGATGTTGTTTTCATCTTTTTTCTTTAGGGCAATTAAGTTTTCATCAGCTTTTTTTTCCGAATTCTCCATAGTGATTTTCTCCCCGCTTAATAATTCGTTCACAGTAATGCCTAATACTTCACATAATTCCAGCATTATGGATGAATCAGGCATGCTTTTTCCCGTTTCCCTTAGTTAAAGATATTGTTGGGTATCTCAAGATGTGTCATTCGATTTTGCCGATAAAGCGGTAGAAGATTTCCACTTCCTGTTCCCGGCTTCCGTCCTCACTTTTGACCGCTTCATGGACAAGGATTTTTTCAATCAGCGTATTCAGAAGTTCAGCCGTCAATTCTGTGGGATTGACATACTGTTTCATCAGACCTATCCACTTTTCAGCGTCAACCGCTGTCTGGGCGGCGGTCTCCATCGCTTCGTGAAGCCGTTCAATTTTTACGTCCAATTCTCGCTGTTCGCCCTGATACTTTTCGGACAGCATATTGAAATTGTATTCTGTAATGCGTCCGGCAGACCAGTCCTCATACATTTTTGCAAACAGGGTGTCTACTTCTGCTTTGCGCTTTTCCGCCTTTTTCAGTTCGGCTGTCTGCCGCTTCCTTGCAGTATTGCGTTCCTTGTCGCTGGCGTTAAGTAGCCGTTTCAGAAGTTTGTCCCCATCCTGCTGTGCCAGCACAGACCAGTATTGCAGACGGGAAAGGACATAGGCGTAAAGCACATCATAGCGGATATAGTGCATGGAACACTGGTGCAATCCTTGCCCGTACTTGCTACAATGGTAGTGGGCATAGGGATTTTTGTTCTGGCTGTTCATACCATAGGCCAGCGACCAGCCGCAGTCCGCACATTTTACCAGCCCGGAAAATATCTGTGTTGTGCCGTTCTTCTGCCGTCTGCGCCTGTTGCAAATCTGCTCCTGTACTTGACGGAACACATCTTCGGAAATAATCGCTTCGTGGGTGTTCTCCACACGATACCATTCCTCTTTTGGCTTGCGTACTTTCTTCTTGTTTTTGAATGAAATGTTGGTCTGCTTATTGTGGACGCTGTGTCCGATATAGGTTTCCTCTTTCAGAATACTTTTCACCTGCGCTATCGTCCACGCATAGGCTTTTTCCTCCGGCGCTCCGGCATAGATATTTGCGAAAGTGCCGTATCTCTGGAAATTCAGCCAGCCGGGAGTAGGTACTTTTTCTTCGACCAAAATCCGTGTAATGCTGGCGGCTCCCCGGCCATGAACGGCAAGGTCAAAAATCTTTTCGATAATCCACCTTGTTTCCGGGTCAATCAGAAGATGGCCTTTCTTATCTGGGTCTTTGACATAGCCAAGCGGAGCATAGGCTCCATAGTGTGCGCCATTTGCGAACCGTGTCCGCATGGCCGCCTTTACCTTTTTGCTGGTCTGGCGGGCGTGCATTTCATTCAGAATGTTGAGGAATGGGGCAAGCTCATTCTCTCCGTTGATGGTGTCCACATTGTCATTGACAGCGATATAGCGGACGCCTTTGCTGGGAAAGTAGATTTCCGTGTACTGGCCGGTCAGAATGTAGTTTCTGCCTAAGCGGGATAAATCCTTCGTAACAACGCAGTTGATTTTCCCGTCCTCAATGTCATCAATCATTCTCTGAAAATCCGGCCTGTCAAAGTTCGTTCCAGACCATCCATCGTCGATATATTCATCTATGACATTCAGGCCATGCTCGGCGGCATATTGCCGGAGCATCATGCGTTGTGTCTGAATACTCCCGCTTTCTCCTTGCAGTTCATCGTCCCGGCTCAATCTCATATAAAGCGCCGTGTTGTAAATCGTAGTATTGTAAGGTTGTTTCACCGTAAAAATCCTCCTTCTAAAGAAACAACCCACGCTTACAATACTTTTGCTCTATGGCAATTATATCATAAGCGTGGGCGTGTTATCAATGATGGGCTATCAGGTTGAAGCGGCTTTTTCTGCGGTATGCCGCACCACATCTACAATCAGATCACCGAGGGGCTTCCCGCCTGCGGCGAAGTGTTCGGAGATTTTTATACGGTTGTTCCCACATACAAAATACTGCGTGCCGTTCTCTGCTTGTATAACCTGCCCTGTTCGGGGTGTAAAAATATCGCTTTCACTTTTTGCCATCCAGTGTCCTCCATATTCAGTTTTCAAGGTACAATGCCGCACAGAGGCGGCGAAAATTTCTGCTTATATCTATCACCTTTCCTTTACCGTGTGCCGCTGCTGACGTTTCAGTTCCGCCAGTATATCCGGCGGGATACGGTCAACCAGCCGCTGTAAATTGTCCAGTTCGCTTTTCAGCTTTGCCCGTTCCATCGTATCTTTCATCTTTCCTTTTTCGCTGGCCTTTGCCCTTGCTTCCAACTTCTCATTCTCCGCCAGCAGGTCATTGATTGTGACCTTGTACTTTTTCAACTGCCCGGAGAAATTCTCCATCTGCGGGAACCACTTTTTCAGCATGGAGAGGGCTTCCTCTTTTTTCTTTCCGGCGTTCAGCGGGTTAATGCCGTCCAGTGTGGCTTCAATGGCTCTTGCCTGCCGGGAGAGGGAAACCGCCTGTTTGAAAAGCCGGGTGGGGATATGCTTCCGGCCTGTCCTGCTGGCGCTCTCCCCACGCTCCAAGTCAGGATATTTCTCCACCATATAGGCGTGAAAATCGTCCTGCCACTTCGTCAGGTTTGCCCGGTTGCCGATAATCTCCTTTGCACACAGGCGGTTGTCCTTTGTCAGCGGAACAAAGGTCAAATGCAGGTGGGGCGTTTTCTCGTCCATGTGTACCACCGCCGACACGATATTTTCCCGTCCTACCCGGCCAATGAGGAAGTCCGCCGCCCTCTGGAAAAACGCCTGTATCTCCTTTGGGGATTTCCCCTTGAAAAACTCCGGGCTGGCAGTTACCAGCGTATCGACAAACCGTGTGCTGTCCTTGCGGGTTCGGCACCCGGCCTGTTCAATGCGGTTTTGAATGAAATGATAGTACCTGCCCTCTGGCTTGACGATATGAAAGTTGTACTTGCTCCGGCTTGTGTCAATGTCGGGGTTGCTGGCGTATTGTTCTTTCTGTCTTTCGTGATGGGCTTCCAGCGGCCTTGCCGGGTTGCCCTTGTGCTTCTCAAACCGCAAAATTGCGTGTTGTGCCATTCTGCTCCTTTCCCCATTCCTTTCCTA
>JAETOE010000050.1 GCA_021771815.1 Roseburia hominis | reverse complement strand
GGAAAAGCTCGAATGGAACTAAAAGTCGGGCTTACATTTGCATGCATGAATCTCAAAAAACTGGCGGAAATGCTCCATAAGAGAGCGTTAAAAGAACATATTTTTTGCATCATTTTGGGAAAAATGCATCATAATAGGACGAATTACAGAAAAGTAGCGCTTGGGTGGTAATCCAAGCGCTACTTTGTCTACAGTCTGAAAGGAACTATGACATAATGTTGTCATAGTTCCTTTGTTATGCTGAATGGCGAAAGGAGGACACATGAAGATTGACCGGCTTATGGCTGTCACCATTTATCTGCTGAATCATGGGAAAACGTCCGCGCAGAAGCTGGCGGAGCATTTTGAGGTCTCACCGCGCACCATCATGCGCGATATGGAGGCTCTGGGGCAGGCGGGAATCCCGATTGTATCGACCTGCGGTGCGGAGGGCGGCTATGAGATTTTAGACACTTATGTCATGGAAAAGCAGGCGGCGAACCATGAGGATTTCCACTTTATTGTGGCGGCGTTAAAGAGCCTTGCGAGCGCCTATGCCAATAAAGGGATTGAACGCACGCTCGATAAGGTAGCGGCGCTCGCGGATGTTCCTCCGGGAATCGTCAGTGTGGATTTTAGCGTGGCGGGAGAAAAGCACGAAATCAATGCGGCGGTACAGTTGTTGGAGCGGGCAATCAGACAAAAGAAACAGGTGCAATTTACATACACGAACCAGCAGGACGAGACGAAGGAACGGCTGGTGGAACCCGCGGGGCTTATTTACAAATGGTATGGCTGGTATCTGATCGGATATTATGAGAAATATCAGACCTACTGTATGTTCAAGCTTGTCCGCATGGAACAGATCGTGATTACAGATTTGGACTGCACGAAGGAGCATTCTTCGTGGGAGGAGCACATCGGGGAAAAGAATGCAGAAAAGCTGATTACGGTAAGACTTTTGGGGAAACAGAAGGTAAAGGCAAAGTGCAAAGAATACTTGAACGGTGAGATGATAAAGGAATACGAAAACGGCGACTTTGAATACTGTTTTACCGTGCCGGAGGGGGAGGCATTCTGGTATGGGTTTCTGTTATCACTTGGAAGCGACGTAAGAATATTAGAACCGACGCGCCTGGTTGAGCGTATGTTAAAAACCTGTAACATGTTTATTGAAGAATACAGTGAGAAAGATTGAAAAATCATATATCAGAATTTTTCAACCCACAAAAGCGTGCATATTAAGGAGGTAAAAATGAGTAACGTATATGAGACATGTCCGACACTGGAGAATGAAAACTATAAGCTCCGTCTGGTAGAGGAGGGCGACGCAGAGGATTTGCAGAAGGTTTACGGAGATAAGTTTGCACTGCCATTTTTCAACAGCGATAACTGCCATGGAGACAACTTCTATAATCCTACAGTAGAGGGGATGCGGGAGGCAATCCGGTATTGGCGCATAGCGTATGAGAACAGAGAATTTGTGCGGTTTTCGATTATCGGGAGGGACAGCGATACGGCAATCGGGACAATCGAACTTTTCCGCCGCGTGGCGGACGATTTCTTTCATGACTGCGGAATCTTGAGGCTGGACGTGGGAAGCGCATACGAGAGGAAGGAGGTTCTAAGCGAAATCCTTTCGATTATCATAGAGCCTGCCTATGCGCTTTTTGAATGCGGAAGGATCGCGACAAAAGCGCCGGTCTATGCGGTGGAGCGAATCGCGGCGTTAAAGGAGACGGGATTTGAGAAATCCCCGGAGAAGGTCGTGGGGCATGACGGAACAGTGTATGGGGATTATTGGTGCATCTTTGCAGGATAGGGGGAAAGGTGATATGATAGAAAAAGCCGGGATTAAGGACGCGCCGATAATCGCACAGATGGCATTAAAAATGTGGACAAGTCATACAATAGACGAGATGGTGAAAGATTTCGAGAACATCATAGGGCAGGAAGAGAGCGTGGTATTTCTGCTTACTGTGGAGCATCGGGCGGTAGGTTTCGCACAGTGCCAGTTACGACACGACTATGTGGAAGGAACGAAAAGCTGTCCCGTCGGTTATCTGGAAGGAATATTTGTGGAGCAGGAAGTTCGACATAAGGGCTATGCGAGACAACTGCTGGCAAAATGTGAGGAATGGGCGAAAGAAAAAGGCTGCGTGGAATTTGCGAGCGATTGTGAATTAGAGAATGCTGTGAGTCTGGATTTCCACTTAAAAATGGGATTTTCAGAGGCGAACCGGATCATTTGTTTCACAAAGCAACTGTAAACGTGGCAAAGGCGGCAGAAGAGACGGGGGGGAACAGAATGGTGAATGAAGATTTATATGCTCCGATAAGAGAAAAATATCAAAGTCTGCAAAACGTATTAGAGGGTGAGGATTTGCAGAGTATAATCGGGCTTGCATTGGAAGTACATGCTATGGTTCATCCGGGGATTGCATCGGGATCGGTTACAAAAACGATTTCAGATTATGTGCTCGATTACATGCTGCAAAGTAATCATAAGGAAAAACTTGTTCCAAGGATGGATTGTGAAATTGATTTAGATTGGGCGGGAACGGATGCGGTTCCTGTGTGCTGGCAATTCTGGCATACATATAGAATTGAAGATCTGGTTTCCAATATTCTTATTGCGGATAAAAGCCAGATTTTTAATGAGGAATGGAGAGAAAAGATACATTCTCCTATTTCTGATACAGGGAATGCCTTAAAGGATGAGGAAGCCGTTTCCTTCGGAAAAATGATTGATGTAAAAGCCCTGAAAGAGTATATGATTGAGGTCAGCAAAAATACAAGAGAAATCCTTCGCAGTCTTACGATTGATAAATTAAAGCAGAAACCGACGAAAGAACAGCTTGGGCGTATAGTGGGTGAAGGAGGTCTGACTTCTGAGAAGCAATCGATATGGCTGCTTGACTATTGGGGAGGATTAACTGTATCGGGAATGATTCTTACGCCGCTTACAGATCATCACATGATGCATTTGCCGCCATGCCTTGGACATCTGCCGATTTTGGAGACTTAGTGTCCTGCCTAATCATCAATGAGACAAGACACTAGGTTCAAGTTCACGGGGCGGGATATCCGAGATTGCATGTAGTTAGTGGAATGATGTTTTATAGAAGAGCGTAGGAGAGGAAAAGCATGATAAGAGAAGTACGTGAAAAGGATTTGCATGATTTGTTACAGCTTTACATGCAGTTACACGATAATCCGATGCCGGAATTTACAAAGGAATTGTCAGAGCTGTGGGAGAGCATTCTGGAGGATAAGAACCATCACATCATTGTAGCGGAGGAGGAAGGACGAATTGTCTCTTCCTGTGTCTGCGTCATCATCCCAAACCTTACCCGCAGTCAGCGCCCATATGCGTTTGTGGAAAATGTGATTACGGATGAAGCATACCGCGGGAAGGGATTAGCAAGCGCCTGCATTGATTATGCGAAGGGGCTTGCGGAGAAGGAAAACTGCTATAAGATGATGCTGCTTACCGGCTCGAGGGAGGAGGGCACGCTCCGCTTTTATGAGCGGGCGGGTTATAACAGAAACGATAAGACGGCGTTTATTCAGTGGTTATAGATTTGAAAGCTGCAGAGGCTTTTTAAAACTTTGGCAGAGAGGCAGAGGGAGAATCAAGGGAGTTATGAAAAAGAAGAAAAATGTCGGAATGGCTTTTTTGATGGCAATATTAGTGGCAGGAACTATACTGGGAGCCTGTGCGTCGCCGGACGAGCCGTCTGTGGAGACGATGGAGGATGGCAGTTCGGAGCTGCCGGAGGAAGGCACCGAAGGGCAGACCGGCGAGGGCATGCCGGAGGAAGAAGCGCCGGACAAAGGGCAGGCGACAGAAGAAATATCGGGCGGAGGGGAGGCGTTGTCGACCGAAGAACAGGCGTTAAATAAAGAAAGCACGGAAGCCGCGCAGGGGCAGGAGACATTTAGAAACGAGTGGAAAGCGAACCATCAAAAGGTCAGAGGAATCTATGTGACCGGGCCGATGGCGGGAAGCGCCGCTATGGACGGTCTTATCACCCTTGTGGATGAGACGGAGCTTAACGCCATGGTCATTGATGTAAAAAATGATGACGGCAATATCACTTACAAGATGGATATGGATAGCGCCAGGGAGACAGGCGCCTGCGTGAATTATATTTCCGATATGGAAGGGCTGATGGCGAAGTTAAAGGAACATCACATATACACGATTGCACGGGTTGTATGCTTTAAGGACCCTTATCTTGCCGCGGCAAAGCCGGAGTTGGCGTTAAAAAAGTCTGACGGAACTCCGGTTACGGATGCTAACGGTCTGGCGTTTGTAAACCCTTATCGTGAGGAGACGTGGGAGTATATTGTGGATGTGGCGATCGCTGCCTCTGAATTGGGATTTGACGAGATTCAATTTGATTATGTCCGGTTCCCGATCGGCGCAGATGCGGATGCCGCGGATTACGGGGTGGATTTGAATACATATACGAAGGAACAGGCGATTACGGGATTTCTCTCTTATGCCGCAGAGCGGTTCGAGGAGGAAAATATTGTATTCGGGGCGGATGTATTCGGAACGATCATCGGAAGTGAGACGGATGTGGAGCGTGTGGGGCAGAATTACCGGACACTGGGGGAAACCGCGGATGTGTTAAGTCCGATGGTATATCCTTCTCATTATGCAAACGGCGTATTCGGGCTGGATGTGCCGGACGCGCACCCCTATGAGACAGTGTTGGCGGCATTGCAGGGTTCCGGCAAAGAGTTGGAGACGATCGGTGAAGCGGACAGGGCGGTGGTACGCCCATGGTTACAGAGTTTTACGGCAACCTGGGTCGATGGGCATATCCCCTATGAAGGGGAGGAAATTCGGCAGCAGATACAAGCGGTGTACGACGCCGGATATGAGGAATGGATTTTGTGGAACGCATCGAACCGTTATTCGGCGGAAGGGCTTGAAGCCGGAGAACCGGAAACGGAACAGCAGGATAAAAATTTGGAAAACACGGATGCATCTGAAACAGCGTATTCGGACAAGAGTATTTGAACAGAAGAAAAAGAGGCGGCCGCCCGAAATTGTTTTCATCGGTGCGACCGCCTCATTTGCGGCAATGCAGCTATGTATTTACTGTAACCACTTATTTGTTGCTTCTTCTCCAGATGTTCATCTTCTCGGCTTCCTTAATCAGCCCATCGCGGAAATCAGGGTGCGCAACCGAAATCAAAGCCTCCGCTCTCTGCCATGCGGATAAGCCCTTTAAGTTGACCTTACCATACTCCGTAACAACATAGTGCGTGTTCGGACGCGCGTCTGTAACGATAGATCCGTTGGCGAGCGTCGGACGAATACGGGACTGTAACGTGCCGTCCTTCGTCTTGAACGTGGAGGACAGGCAGATGAAGCTCTTACCGCCGTTGGAGAGGTAAGCGCCGAGCACGAAGTCGAGCTGCCCGCCTGCGCCGCTGATCTGCTTAGTGCCCGCAGACTCTGCGTTTACCTGACCGAAAAGGTCGATGTCTACGGCGTTGTTGATGGAAATAAAGTTATCCAGCGCGGAGATAGAGCGGATGTCGTTGGTGTAATCGACAGGCGCGCTCATAAGCTCCGGGTTGTCGTCAAGATAATCGTACATTTTCTTGGTTCCCGCGCCGAATGCGTAGGTCTGGCGATAACGGTCGATATTCTTCTTCGATCCGTTGATCTTGCCGGCTTTTGCGATATCAACGAAAGCATCCACATACATTTCCGTGTGAACGCCGAGATCCTTTAAGTCGGACTCAGCAATCAGGGAACCGACAGCGTTCGGCATACCGCCGATACCGAGCTGTAAGCAGGCACCGTTCGGAATCTCGTCAACGATCAACTTTGCGACAGCCTTGTCGACATCGGTGGCAGGACCGCCTGCACCAAGTTCGCCGATCGGCGGATTCTCGCCCTCTACGATGTAGGTGACATCGGAAATATGTACGCCGCATTCCGTACCGCCGAGGCAGCGCGGCATATTTTCATTGACTTCCACGATGATGTGCTTTGCTGTCTCGCACATAGCGCCAAGATGGGAGGCACTTGGACCAAAGTTGAAGTAGCCGTGCGCGTCCATCGGTGCGACCTGGAACATTGCGACATCGTCCGGGCAGTCTAAGTCGCGGTAATAGCGCGGAAGCTCGGAATAACGTATCGGCGCATAGTAAGCGCAGCCGCGGCTTACAAGCTTGCGCTCGATGCCAGACATATGCCAGGAGTTCCAGCAGAAATGCTCACCTGCATCCTCACGCTCAAAAACTGCCAGAGGCTTCATCAGGATACCGCCGCGCAGCTTTACATCCTTCAATTCATCGGTGCGCTTTGCGAGCGCCTTATCCAGTGCATCGACAGTGTTCGAGCACCAGCCGAAATCAACCCAGTCCCCGGATTTGATGAGCTTTACCGCCTCATCTGCGGAGACGAGCTTCTGTTTGTATTCCTCTTTGAAATTCATCGCAAATACCTCCCACGTAAAAGATTGTTAAAAATTTACCATAGTTTCATCCTATCACTTTATCGAGCATTTTACAAGCCCCGGAAGCGGAAAGTACAGGCTTATTTTAGAGTGTACTGCATCATTTCGTAATGCAGCGTGCAGCCCTCGGTAATCTCTGCTGGAAGCAGCGCCCTTGCGACAAGCTTTGGCTCCTCGTCCGGCAGATCGGTACGGCGCAGATGCGCGTAGTCGCCGTCGATTTTTTCTACAATGTAATCACAGGTAAGCATGATGTTCCTCCTTGGAAATTTACTCTAAAAAGATTATACGTTTCCAGCGACTTGATGTAAAGGTGTGTTGTGTTCTTCGGATGTTTTTGATAAAATTTTTCTTAGGGAGGGCAGTATATGAAAAAGAAATTCGGAAAATTTTTTTGCACATTTATGCTTTGTCTGGCATGGACAATGCCCGTGGCTGCGGATACCGGTCCCAAGCCGTCGGTCGTGATCGATTTCGAGGGAGTGGAGGATGAGACATACTATGTGACGCTTCTTTCGAAGGATGAGTTTTTAGGTCCCTACAGCTTTGCGACGGAAGAGGATGTGCCGGATGGAGAGGCGCCGGAGGATGTGGCATTTCGAAGGTTCTGTGAATATGAGGATGCGGACGGCTATCGTTTTCTGCAATATATGGATGAGTGTTCGGAGACGAATCAGTTTGAGTGGGGGTACTATCCGCCGGAAGAGTTCAAGATTCTTGTTTATTTCCCGGAGGGGGACAGGCTGCTTACGGATGGCAGGACATATAGCTGTTACGCTTTTGACAGCTATTACACGGTAAATATTAACGGGGATGAAATGTCAGTTGAAAAGACGGATACGTCTCAGATGCGGAGAGAAAATTACGTTAAGTTTGGAATAAAGTTTTTCATTCGTCTTCTGGTGACATTGGCGCTTGAACTGGGAATTGCCGCGGCGTTTGGATTCCGCGAAAAGAAACAGCTTGGCTGTATCGCGATCGTGAACATTCTGACGCAGCTTGTGCTTAACTATATGATTTATTGGATTTTAGAGCCGATGGGGTCGATGGCATATGTCCTTTTCTATGTGCCGGTTGAAATTCTGATTCTCATTTTTGAGGCGGCGATTTATTGCTTGCTGCTGAACCGGCTTGGGGAAACGAAGAAGTCTGTTGGGAGAATTGTGGGCTATGCGGTTGCTGCAAATGTGGTGTCTTTTGTTATAGGGTCTGTCGTGGCGATTGGAATTGCATTGTGGCTGCCGACACAAATTTACTTTTGGGAATTATAAAAAGGATATCATATGGAATTTTCCATCACAGGTCTGATTCCATATGATATCCTTTCGCTTATTCCTCTGGCATCCGCCAATTTCTCGAAGCCTCACGGTATTTGTCGAGCATTACCTCGTATTGAATGATGAGCGCTGTGTTGGACGGCACCTTCGCTTTTTCGTCCGCGAGAAGCATCTCGTAGCATTCGGTGAGCCCGAGCAGCGGCAGATCGCCGCTGGTATGGATGTCTAAGATGCTCTCCGTCTCATAGGCGGCGTTATAGTACCAGAGCACAGCCTCCTCGTAATCGCGCTGCGCAGAAAAATATGTGCCGAGTTCATAGCAGATTTCAGCGCAGGGAGTAGTCAGCATATCCTTCATCGTCAGCTTAAAAAATTCGTTCTTGTTGTCCTCGAGGCGGTAGACCCTTGCGAGCACGCAGGACGCTTCTTTTCTCGCGTCATCGGAGAACTCGTTCTCCAGAATCATGCGAAAAATCGGCTTCGCATCCATGAAATCTTTCTTATCACCGGTCTTTAACAGCTCTTTTGCATACATGGCGCGTATCTTCGGTGAAAATTGTCCGTCATGCTCAAACGCTTTGATAAAAATGGAAAAGTCGCGCTTGCTGTGCAGGGACTGCGGGCGGTGCAGAATCTCGATATCGCTGTCGAAAATCACCGGATTTAAGCGGACTGTTTCATGAATCGGATCGACCCAGGTGAAAGTGCGCAGGCGTTTAAAAAGCTTCGGGCGGTATTCCTTCTGCGCATTCAGCACCGTGTCAAATTCCGTCTCCGTCACGTATTTCATCTGAACGATCTCAAGCTCAGGGAGCAGGGCGGACTTTAAGCGGAGAAAACGCTCGCGGTTGACGTCGTCTAAAATCTCGTCCGCGTCTGCGGTATAGATGTATTCCATCGTCGCCTTGGAAAATGAAAAATTCCGTGCGGCGGAAAAATCGCTCGTCCACTTGAAATCGTAGATTTTGTGGGTGTATTTTGCCGCAAGCTCCTTCGTGCGGTCAGTCGATCCGGTATCGACGATGATGATTTCGTCCATAAGATCCGCGATGCTGTCAAGACACCGGGTAAGAACAGCCTCTTCGTTTTTTACAATCATGCATAAGCTGATAGTTGCCATAAGCTTCTCCTTTGCGGGAGCGTTGGAAAAGCGTGTCGCAGCGTTCCAACGCTTAAAAATAGATACTACAGTTAGTATACCGCACGAACGGGGGTCTGGCAAATAGGAAATGTCTGCGACGCGGCGAAAATATATTTCCCATGGAAAGCAGGGCGTTTCTGTGCTAAAATGTACGCGGTGGCAGTGCGTGGAAACCACTTATGGAGGGAAAATATGAGTGCAGTTGTGACATTGAAAAAAGGTGAAGGGCGTACCATCAAGGCGGGTGGTATGTGGATTTATGATAATGAAATCGATACGGTCATGGGAGATTTTGACGACGGCGACATCGTGATCGTCCGGGACTTCGACGGCTATCCGATGGGGAAGGGCTTCATCAACCGCCATTCCAAGATTCGTATTCGGTTGATGACCCGTCATGTGGAGCAGGAAATCGATGATGCATTCCTGCTTGGCAGAGTTCGGGATGCATGGGAGTACCGGAAAAAGACCGTGGATGTAAGCAGTTGCCGCGTGATATTCGGAGAAGCGGATTTTCTGCCCGGAATTGTGGTGGATAAATTTGCGGATGTGCTGGTTGTGGAATCGCTGGCGCTCGGAATCGACCGCTTCAAGCTTACGATTATCGAGAGCCTTAAAAAGCTTATGGCAAAGGACGGCATCACGATCCGCGGCGTCTATGAGCGCAGCGACGCGAAAGTGCGTCTGAATGAGGGGATGGAGCGGGTCAAGGGTTTTATCGGCGAGGAGTTCGACACAAAGGTTCCGATCGTGGAGAATGGCGTCAAATACATTGTTGACGTAAAGGACGGGCAGAAGACAGGATTTTTCCTTGACCAGAAATACAATCGTCTGGCAATACAGAAGTTCTGCAAGGGAGCGCGTGTGCTGGACTGCTTTACGCACACGGGTTCGTTTGCGCTCAACGCTGGGATAGCGGGCGCATCGGAGGTGCTCGGTGTGGATGCGTCGGAGCTTGCGGTGCAGCAGGCGCGGGAAAATGCAGCGTTAAACGGGCTTTCTGACATCGTGCATTTTCAGTGTGAGGACGTCTTTGAACTGCTTCCCGAACTGGAGCGCGCCGGGGAAAAGTTTGACGTCGTGATCTTAGACCCTCCGGCATTTACGAAGTCGCGCAGCTCGATTAAGAATGCGGTGAAGGGCTACCGTGAGATTAATCTGCGTGGGATGAAGCTGGTGAAAAACGGAGGTTATCTGGCGACCTGTTCCTGCTCTCATTTTATGGATTATGAGCTTTTCACCAAGACGATTCATCAGGCGGCGCAGAATGTTCATAAGAGGCTCAGACAGGTGGAATACCGCACGCAGGCGGCAGATCACCCGATTTTGTGGTCGGCGGATGAGAGTTATTACTTGAAGTTTTATATTTTTCAGGTGGTGGACGAGCGATGATATAGCCATGAATAGCTAAGGGGATAAATAAGATGTTTGGAAAAATAAATTTTCACGATGAATTTTACATGAAGCTAAAGACGCTGGTACTCCCGATCACCATACAGCAGTTCATGCTGGCACTGGTGAGCGCCACAGATGCAGTCATGCTTGGGGCAGTCAGCCAGACGGCATTGTCTGCAGTTTCTCTGGCTGGGCAGATACAATTTGTACTGAATCTGTTCATCAGCGGCATTTCTGCGGGCTGCGGAATTATGGCGGCGCAGTACTGGGGAAAAGGGGATGCGGATTCTATCGAAGCAGTCATTCCGATCGCGCTGCGCACGAATCTTATTTTCAGCGGAATCTTTACGTTGGCGGCCGCCGTCGCACCGGAAATGCTGATGCGGATTTTTACCAATGAGACGGCGCTCGTCACAAGCGGAGCGGAATATCTTCGGGCGGTAGCCTTTTCTTATCTGCTGTGCGGAATTTCGCAGATTTATCTGATTCTGCTCAAAAATACGGGACACGCTGCCGTCTCCTCAAGAATCAGTTCTACCGCGGTGGTCTTAAATATTATTTTGAATGCAGTCCTGATTTTTGGATTGTTTGGCTTCCCGGCGTTAGGCATTGCCGGGGCGGCGTATGCAACGGTGACTGCACGGCTCGTGGAGCTGATCTGGAGTTACATCGAGACAAAACGGCCGTCGCGCGTGCGCGTCATCTGGAAGAAAATGTTTTGCAGGGCGGACCGGATACTCTCAAAGGATTTCTGGCGTTATACAACGCCGGTACTGGGGGCGGCTCTGGTATGGGGGATCGCATATGTATCTTACTCCGTGATCATGGGGCATATGGGCAGTGATGCGGTAGCGGCAAATTCTATTACTACCATTGCCAAAAATATGTTGTCCTGTCTGATACGCGGCGTCAGCGGCGGCGCCGGCGTGCTGATCGGAAATCTGCTCGGCGCGGGGGAATTGGAAAAAGCGAAGGTGTATGGAAGCAGGCTGACCCATATGGCGATTGCGGTAGGCGTCGCTACGGGGGGAATGCTGATGCTGATATCTCCGCTGATCGTGAAATTTGCGCCGTTAAGCGAGGCGGCGGCGCATTACCTGCAGTATATGCTGCTGTTCTGCGGCTTTAATATTATGGCGCAGTCCGTAAATACAACGGTTCTGGATGGTATTTTCTGCGCCGGCGGTGATTCGAAGTTTGACATGAAAGGGAATCTGGGAGCGATGTGGTGCTTCTCTGTGCCGTTTGGATTTCTGGCGGCTTTCGTTCTGAAACTTCCGGTGATGGTGGTGTACGGTATCGTCAATCTAGATGAGATCGTAAAGCTTCCGGCAGTTTATCTGCATTATAAGAAGTATATCTGGGTGAGAAATATTACGCGGCAGGAAGCGAAGGAGTGAGCAAGAAAATGTCATGCGATCGACGGGCAATAAATCAGAAGGTGGAACCAAGGGAAAGGATTGTAATGGAAAAACAGGACGGAAAGCGCAATAAAAAGGAAAATATAAGAGCGGGTCAGGCAGTAGGAGCAGAAAATACAAGGCGCAAGGTCAGAAAAACGGATGAAAAACGGACGACGGACGCCTGTCCCTATGCGAAAAAGTGCGGGGGCTGTGATTATCAGGGAATGCCCTATGAGCGTCAGTTGAGGGAGAAGCAGGCGTTTGTCCAGAAGGCAGTCGGGCAGTTTTGCAAGGTGCGCCCGATCATTGGGATGGACGAGCCGTATCATTACAGGAATAAGGTACATGCGGTATTTGATATTGAAAGAAAACGCGGAGGCGTTATTTCGGGGATCTATGCGGCGGGAACGCATGAAGTCGTAAACATTGATGCGTGCCGGATCGAGGACGAGATTTCCGGCGCAATTATCCGGGATATACGCGGGCTTCTGCATTCTTTTAAAATCAAGACATATGACGAGGACACAGGGTATGGCTTGCTTCGTCATGTGCTCGTGCGCCGCGGATTTCACAGTGGGGAGGTCATGGTCGTGCTCGTGCTCGGCTCACCGATCCTGCCGTCGAAGAATAATTTTGTCAAAGCGCTGCGGAAGTTGCATCCAGAGATTACTACAATTATTGTAAACGTAAATGATAAGAAAACGAGTATGGTGCTCGGCGAGAAAGAGACGGTTATTTATGGAAAAGGGTATATCGAGGATACGCTTTGCGGCTGTACTTTCCGCATTTCTCCGAAGTCTTTCTATCAGGTGAACCCGGTGCAGACCGAGGCACTTTACGGGAAGGCAATCGAGTATGCGGGGCTGACCGGAAAAGAGCGGGTGGTGGACGCGTACTGCGGAATCGGCACGATCGGCATTATCGCGGCGAAGAAGGCAAAGGAGGTCATCAGCGTGGAACAAAACCGCGACGCCGTGCGCGACGCGGTGACGAACGCGAAGCGCAATGAGATTAAGAACGTGCAGTTCTACAATGCGGACGCCGGGAAATTCATGGTCGAGATGTCAAACGTTTGGATAGAATCCGAACATTCAAAGAAGTCCGCCGGACTTCGTTCGGAAGAAGAGGTAGACGTGGTATTCATGGACCCGCCGCGTGCCGGAAGTGACGAGGCGTTTTTATCCTCGGTCGTAAAGCTTTCTCCGAAGCGTGTGGTGTATGTGTCTTGTAATCCAGAGACGTTGGCGAGGGATCTTAAGTATCTGACGAAGCATGGGTATGAGGCGGTGGAGTGCCAGCCGGTGGATATGTTTCCTTGGACGGTGCATTGTGAAACTATCTGTCTTCTTTCAAGAAAAACCCGGTAAATCAAAGGTTTTGCGGATTTGGGGCAAAAATGGATGTGTGTTTCAGTTTCCGCAGAATGGCAATGCGGAAACTGATTTACCCCAGGGGTAAGAGTTTCGGAATTGTCGATATACATTTTGGCAAAAGAGATAGTGGAGCTGTTGAATCTCTCTGAAAAAATTGTTTTATAATTGCTTGCAATTGCTTGCGCTTGCCAGTGAAAACGGGTATACTAAAGAAAAAAGGAGTGTGATATTCATGGCAAATACATCTGCAGTGTATGCCCGCATTGATACGGGCTTGAAAGAAAGTGCTGAGAGCATCCTTGCACAGCTCGGTATTTCTCCATCCAGCGCAATTCAGATGCTCTACAGTCAGATTGTCCTTACAAAGGGATTGCCTCTTGACCTGCATCTTCCGCGCACAAAGCCAACGGCCATCGGCCGTATGAGTCGTGTTGAACTAGATGCCGAACTTACAAAAGGGGTGGAATCCCTGAAATCTGGCAGGATCTATACGCCAGATGAGGCCGATGCAGAACTTGCGCGGGAGTTTGGAATATGAGCGATTTCTATTCTGTTGTCTATTCCTCGGAAGCAGTGGATGACTTAAAAGAAATGTATTCTTACACTGCTTTTACACTTATGGTTCCGGAGACCGCCGAAAAACAGGTAAATCGCATACGGAAAGAAATCCGTTCTCTGGACTTTATGCCATCCCGGTATTCCTCTGTGGATTGGGAGCCGTGGAAAAGCATGGGAATGCACAAAGTTCCGGTAGATAATTTTGTTGTGTACTACACAGTGAATGATGACAACCACACTGTTACTGTGATCCGTATTTTTTATGGCGGACAGGATGTGGTAAATATCGTAAATGCAGAAAACGAATAACATGAGAAAACCTGAATACGAGTTTGCCGGGGGATATGCAGATCAGGGTATCTTTGGCTGCTGCGAAAACCGTCCGCAGTTCCAGAAAATGCTGGAACGGGCAAGGGCGGGTGAACTTGATCTTATCATTACAAAATCCATATCGAGGTTTGCAAGAAATACCGTCACCGTTCTGAAGTTTGCAAGAGAACTGAAAGAACTGGGTGTCGGTATTTTTTTGAAGAACAGAATATAAACACTCTTTCGGGGGGACGGCGAGATGATGCTTGCCGTCCTCGCTTCTTTTGCACAGGAAGAAAGCAGGAGCATGAGTGAGAACAATAAATGGTCCATAAAGAAGAAATTTGAGCGTGGCGAAGTGATGATCAACACCACATGCTTTTGCGGATATGACAAAAACGAATACGGGGATTTGGTAGTGAACCGGAAAGAAGCGGAGATCGTTAGGCTGCTGTTCGACCTTTATCTGATGAATATCGGATGCAGCAGACTTTCTGATCTGCTGAACTATTTCGGTGTCAAAACCATGACGGGCAGCGAGTGGGAGGGCGGAACGATTGGCGGGATGCTTTCCAATGAGAAATATAAAGGCGATTTCCATTTGCAGAAATATTACACGCCTCCCATGCGGCGAAATGTGACCCGTAGAAACCGGGGCGAGGTACAGAGTTATTACATTTCTGAAAATCATGAGCCAATCGTTTCACCGGAACTTTGGGGACAGGTTCAGGAAATGAGAGAGTACCGGAAAAAGGAAAGAAACATTGGACAGGACGGCACAAAGAAATTTCAGAACCGCTATCCGTTAAGCGGAAAGCTGATCTGCCCATTCTGCGGAAAAACACTCCGCAGGCGGCAGGTTTACAACAAGAAAATTCAATGGCTGTGCAGTGCTTACATTAAAAAAGGAAAGAAAGCCTGCAGGGGCATCCGCATCGATGATGCCGCTCTTGTGGGATTGAACATCACGGAACAAACAGTAGTCGAGGAGGTAGTTCAAAATGGCAAGTAGCATTACTGTTATACCCGCAAGGCAGATTTCGACTGCGGAATCCGGAACAGCGCAGACAGTGCAGAAACTGAGAGTGGCGGCGTACTGCCGGGTATCAACCGACCAAGAAGAGCAGTTATTAAGTTATGAGGACCAGGTCAATTATTACACGAACTTTATCAGTGAAAATCCTCTGTACGAATATGCAGGGACCTATGCGGATGAAGGTATTTCCGGTACCAACACAAAAAAGAGAGATGAATTTAAACGCATGATTGCTGATTGCAGGGCGGGGAAAATTGACATGATTATTACCAAGTCTATTTCCCGGTTTGCAAGAAACACGTTAGATTGCCTGAATTATGTGCGGGAGCTGAAGGACTTAGGCATTGGGATTATCTTTGAAAAGGAAAATATCAATACCCTCGATGCGAAGGGCAAAGTGCTGCTGACGATCCTTTCCTCACTAGCACAGGATGAGAGCCGCTCCATTTCAGAGAACTGCACATGGGGAATCCGCAGGCGGTTTGAAACGGGGAAGCATAAAATGAGTACTAAGAGGTTCCTCGGTTACGATGCTGATGAGAGCAGCGGCAAGCTGATTATTAACAGAAGGAAGGCTCCGATTGTGGTGCGGCTGTATCAGGAATTTCTGGACGGAAAAACAGCAGACTATATCAAGCGTATTTTTGAAAGGGAAGGAATTAAAAATTGGGATGGCGGTACAAAGTGGCAGGCCACAACCTTAATGAGTATGCTGGAAAATGAAAAGTATAAAGGCGATGCCTTGCCGCAGAAAAGTTATACGGTTGATTTCCTTACCAAGAAGCGGACGCAGAACAAAGGAGAAATCCAGATGTATTATGTGGAGGATGACCACGAAGCAATTATTCCAAAGCGAATTTGGGAGTGTGTACAGCTTGAAACAGAGTGCCGGAGAAAATACCTGGAAGAGCATGGGACAAACTCCTATTCCCATCGGCCAGAGAGCAATCCATTCGCTTCTAAAATAGTCTGCGGAAGCTGTAATAAGGTTTTCGCACGGAAAGGCTGGCGCAGCAGCACTGGATTTGACCGGAAGATATGGCAGTGCAGTGAGTGATACAAGGTCAAAGGTGTTATGGGCTGTTCAACCGCCATGTAGAGGAAGAAACGCTGATAAAGGCTTATCTGATGGCTTGGAATGCTCTGGTTGAGAACCGGGCGGCTTTTATGGAGAGATGGAAGGAACAGATGCAGAGTGAGAATCTGCTGGAAGGTTACCGGGCGGAGAAGTTCATAGAGTACACGGATGGGGCGCAGCTTTTGACGGAGATGGATACGGACTTCATGCTGAAAACGCTGGATCATATCAAGGTCTTTGAGGATGGCACGCTGCTGGTGGTGTTCCTGGACGGAACCGAGATTGAATGCAAAAATGAAGAGGAGTAAGAAAAGCGGCCGATTGGGAGTTTTGATTCCTGATCGGCTTTTTTTCTTGCTCTTTTTCAGATAGTAAAGTGCAGATGGATGTGGTAAAATAATGGACAGAATGAGATTTATTTTTGTCAAGAAGGGATGAGTATTTTGATTCAAATAGATATAGTGGATTATGATAATTTGTCAAATCTTGGGATGCGGATAACAAAGTACGTTAATAGTAATTTGCGGGATATAGTAAGGGTATTAATAGATATTCTTGAAACAGACCCGGAGTTTGATTTAGATGGATTTTTTCCAAGAGACTATCTTATGAGAAAATCGCAAGAGTGTAGAAATGCAGTCAACGAATTATATGAAATTATCTGTTCAAAAAATATCAGGGATTTTATTAAGCCTAAATATGAATATTTGTTATATGCAATATTATGCTGGTGGGAAGATTGTACAGATGATGAAAGTGATTTAATAATAAATCCTGTAGACGATGAACTTATAAGAGATTTGGATAATGATGATGGAAAGAAGATTTTAAAATGGATACAGGATTTTGAAGAATACTATTATATTTGTTTTCAAGATCATGATTTTTTGCCAGAACAATTGAGTAGTATGGTTATGTTATATCTTAGAAATCCGAAGTTGCTAGAAATGTTCTTTCAACATGATAATCTTGATGATTACATTGATTTAATGGAATGTGATTTGCGGGATAGATATTTGGAGACACAGGGCGCGAGAAATAGAGATTTGTGTACTTCATTGTCCGAGAATATAGTAATTGAATTGATATCTGTGATTAAACGTTTCCAAAAACGCATTGTCCATTTTGAAAATCGAGATGAAGTGGAAATTACTGCAGATATCCAAGATGCTATTGCAGGAAGTCTGAATAATAAGTATGATTTGCACATTTCACGTGAATTTACAATGGGGCGAGCTATTAAAAAATTGGGTGAGACAGATTTATATATATACGCAGAGAAAGACGGACATGTTACAGATTATGCAGTGCTTGAGAATAAGTATATTGAAAACTTTACAAATCAATATAACCAGTTGATGGGATATTTAAACCCTAATTTCGAATTTGGTATTACGTTATCTATGAATAGAGAAATGTCCCTAAAAAAAGGATTTGATGAAATAGAGAATAAGTTGAAGAGTATCAAAGGGGCTTTTCAGCCAATCAGAATTCAAAGAATCGGGGAGAGGGATACTTTAATGATTATTAGTGAACATATTGTTCCTGAAAATGGTAATAGGATGAAAGTATTTCATTTGATTTTTCAATTGAATGATAAAGAACGGAAAGCGGCGGCAGTATCAGCAAGAAAAAAGGAGAAAATTTAATGGAGCAAAACATGATTCCGATGGTGACGCCAACGGAAATAAATGAAAAAATAAAAGAATTTTGTGAGGCTATTAGTACAGAAACGAAGCCAATTCATTCATATAGATGTTGTGCCATATGCTAAGGGAGTAGCTGGAAAGTGTTTCCAAAATGTCGATAGCTACATAGAGGAATATGGCGGAAAAAGAATTGTAGGTTGGAATATTTGTAGATGCAAAAATATTTTTTTACAGGCAGAGTCACATGCAATTGTGGAAACAGAGAGTAAGAAATGGATAGACGTTTCTCCACATGATGGGTGCGAAAAGATATTTTTTTTGAAAGATGAAACCGTTCAAGGTTTAGAGCATCCTATTAAAAGCAAATATCAGCCATTGACGAATTCGACATTGGCGCAAGAATTTATTGAGTTGAGAAAGCAGATTGAGAATATGCAGTTTTCAAGTGAAGAGGGATTTTATTTGAGTCAGGAAATGATAAATAGATATTCCTATTTTATGAAGAAGTTTTCAGAACCCAGAGGAAAAAACGAGTTTTGCTCTTGTGGATCGAATATAAAATATAAAAATTGTTGTGGAAAAGAAAATTGATAGAAGGGGTGGAATAAGTGATATACGATATTACAAATCCAGATGCTTCGTATGATTGGCTATATTCAGTTTTGGATATAAAAAAAGGGGACTTGATTTCTGATTATATATTAGAATGTAACAAAGATTTTGATACATTCTTTGAAAAGCATTTAAGTGAAGTGGAGTGCATGGATATTAACCAGTTAGAAATAGTTGTATTTCATGTAACAACAAATGGAGATGGATGTACTGAAATAAAGAAAAACGGACTCAGAGATTTGAAAAAGGTTCTTCAAGAGAAAACAGAATTAAGTACATTTTTATGTGAGAGAGGGATTCGCTTTGATATTCCTTCTAAAATGATGTATGTCAATGATAAGGATTTTGATATAGATTATACAAAGTATACGGACTTAGACAGGGCGACCAAGCAGGAAGAGGCTTTGCATAAAATAGGGCATAAAATATTTTATGACTTTCAAGTAAATGGCTTTCTTTTTAGTCGTGACATATACGATTATGGAACTATTCATAAGGCACCAGAGTTTTTGCTTACCTTATCTGAATTTGGAAAAGAAACAGCTAAAGTAGATGATGACTGGGAAACGGTCAGTAAGCCGTATGTGGTTAAATATAAAGCAAGGATTGCAGATTTTGAATATTACACATTTTATGAGAGTCAAGAAGAATATTTGCAAGATTATCATAATAAGTGGATAAGGTTAAAAAAACTATTATTACAGAGAGCTGTTGATAGTAGTTTTTCAGAGTTGGTTTTAGATATTTATGCTTATATGAAACCGGGAAAGATTATTGAACCGGAAAGGATTATAGATTGTATTTCGGCAGAACAATGGCAGAATTCTATCTCAAAATATTTTAAGTAAATTTAGATACAGATTTGATGTTTGAAAGGTAGAGTGGAGTTTTGAAACAAAGAAAAGACCAAGTTGGTATAGATGGTGAAATTGCTGTAGAAGATTTTGCCTAAATTAAATGATATGGCAGAATGTAGAAATAAAATCGCACACAACAGTTATGTAAATGATATAGAAAGAAACTTGATGAAAACTTACTACAATGTGATTCTGAAACAAATTTCAGATGCAATGCAAGAGGAATAAACTATATGGTAAATAAAGTTATAGATGAGCAACAGCTAAAGGCGGTTTGCGATGTATTAGGCGAAACCAATCGAGGCTATACCATAACAGAACTTACAAGACTGCTTCAGCAAAGTGGAATAGAACTTGTGTCAGATGGAAGGAAAAGTAATGGATATACATATCAATTAGGATTGAATAAGCGAGATTGGCTATATAATTGTTTGGCGAATGAGGTAAATAAAAATCATTCACTAATGAGGATATATATGTTTATTGAGAAAGCACTGAATCCTGTTGCTTTTACAAGCGAAGAAAATAGGGCGAAATATGAATATCTTTTTGAAGGAACAAATAAAGCACTTTTACTTGCAGGAATGGAAGTTACAAAAGAAGGAAAGTTGGTAGAAGTTGTACAAGCGAAGACTCTGGACGAAGTAGATCGAAGAGTTAATAGTTTGAAAAGAGAATTATACAATAGATCAATACACAGTGAAGTTCAAAAGTATTGCATTGAAGATTATTTGAGAAAAGATTATTATGATGCCGTATTTGAAGCAGCGAAAGGTTTAGCAGAGAGGGTTAGACAGATTACAGGCTTAACAACAGATGGAGGAACTCTATTTCAGACAGCATTTTCAAAAAATGATCCATATATATTTTTTAATGGATTACAAACAGATAGTGAGAAAAGTGAGTTCACGGGATTAAAGGAACTTCTTGAAGCAATTTTCCATTTGGTAAGAAATCCAGCGGCACATACACCTAAGGTAAACTGGAAAGTTGATGAAGCAAAGGCTCTTGATTGTTAGACGGCACATTGTGGGAGGGGCAAACCGCACTTTGATTTCGGCAATAACATCTCTCCGATCGTGCGGTATCGGCACTTGCTGCAGACTCTCATCGGGATGACCGTAGAT
>JAETOE010000049.1 GCA_021771815.1 Roseburia hominis | reverse complement strand
AATCTACGGTCATCCCGATGAGAGTCTGCGGCAAGTGCCGATACCGCACGATCGGAGAGATGTTATTGCCGAAATCAAAGTGCGGTTTGCCCCTCCCACAATGTGCCGTCTAACAATCAGATAAGACCGCATTACCCGGCTGCTGACGTCAAAGCGTTTCTGATATCCATTTTCCTTATCATAGAATTTTTTCACACCAATTTCAAAGTAGCCTTTTCCGGAAAAGGTGATGATCATAAGCTTCATCGCCAAAAGCTTCGCTCCTGCCTTCAGTTCCTTAAATTCTTTGCAGAAAAATATATTATGGTTTGTGTTAATGTAACCCGCACGGTTATATTCTTCACCGTTGTATGCATTTCCTACGATTGTGATATCGCAATCACTATAATCATTCTTCTCACACTTTATGAACCCTTTGCTTTCCAGTGATTCCTTTACGTCATAATATCCCTGTATGCTCATATTTGTTGCATCACAAACATCTTTGTAATGCACTCCTGTTACCCTGCCGGTGAGATCCTGGAACATGGAAATATAGAGCAGAAAAGCTATTTCGTTTGCTGTGCATTTCTGTTCGATCATCCGGTCAACTATGCTGTTTTTTATTTTCTGCAACTATATTTCCCTCCTCTCTCCTCTTTTTTATCGATGGCTACCCGATCCGAACCGGCAACATCCTACTAAATTTCAGTTTAACGTTTCGAAATAAAACACTATATCCTTTGGTTTCTCCTCAATTAATCCGTATTTCAAAGCTAATCTATAGCCGAAATCTTTTCGCAAATTGCTCCACATTGCAATTCTGATTCTTTTTCTAAAATCTTCCAGTGACATAGTGGATTTATAAAAATTGCATTGTCTACAAGCCGGAAGAAGATTTTCTTCACTATACATTTCTTCTTCGGTCATGTTATGATGCGCATCTGTGTGGACATATACTGATTGTATATGGTCCACCTGCATATCCTTATATTCAAGAGAACACCCGCAATAAGCACATCTATGGTTATATTTTTCATACAATGCAATTCTTGTTTTCTTTGGAATTGCTTTATGTTTTGACATATCAATCTCCTTAAAGTCTAATTTAGCCAAGTATCTGCAAATATCCGACTCCATCTCAATAATAATCCGGATTCAACTCACAGCCATATCCACCCCATATATTCATTCTTCCATTATCTGCGTCAAATCCTCAATAAGCTCCGCGGAGTCTCCTGCATATATACCGCTTACAAGCCTGCGAGCAACCATCTTTCGGTATTCCTGTTTCGGGACTTCCGGCACGTAATATGTGTATCTGCCTTTCTTGTATGCCGACAGGAAGCCCTTCTTTCTGAGCCGCGCCAGAAACGTTGATACTGTCTGTGGTCTCCATGATTTTCCATAACGCTCGTTTACCTTTATCATTGTTTCTTCCAGATCAGGGGCTTCTGTCGCATCCCACACAACCATCATCACCAGTTCTTCACTCTCCGGTAATTTTCTTACTTCTGTCATAATCTACTCCTTCTCCCTTATTATTTATTTTTCGGCAATACTTCTGGATAGTCCTCAATATCCATCTGACCGCTTAACTGTTGATTTTCTTTATCCGTATTAATTCTTTCTTCATTGGAATAACATTTTTTTAATATCTGCTCCATCTTGCGTTTATAATCTTCCGGCGTCGGTTCTCCGGAAGAAATATCATAAATGTGCTCGTACTCGTCCAATGTCTTTTCAAATTGCTCCATGTAGCCAGCAATCGCATTTAAGATATTCTCTAATTGCAGTGATACCTTCATAACAGATGACATCACATTCTTAGTCTCACCTTTTTTCGCTAGCTTTTCTTCCAGTTCAGCTACCTTCTGCGCCTGCAGTTCCTCGATTCTCTTGTGCTCCTGCTCATATTGCCTAATATTTTGATGTGCAGCCTCCAATTGTCCCTGCAGCTCTTCGATAGCTTTTCTATCCGCTTTTCCTTTTTCATCTGCTTCATTCCGCATTTCTAATCGTATCTTCTCTTCCAGCTCCAATGCATTCTTCTTTTGCTCTTCTGCCCTTCTTAAAGCGCCCGCTTTCTCGTTTTCCAACTCCTGTAGCTCCGACTCTTTTTTCCGTACCTCCGCCTCCATATCAGTCAATTTTTGAGACAGGAGTTTCAGTTCTTCCTTATTCCCACCTTCCTGTATGAGTCTCACGATCTGCAGCTGATCCTCTTCCGGCAATTTCGCATAACTCACGCTTTCCTTTAGAGTAATTCCTTTGTTTTCAAAAAGTTCTTTCAATTCCGGAATTAACTGCTCTGCCGCCTTATAATTTTTTACCTGGCTTTTAGATAGCCCCATCTCCTTTGCAACCATTTCATTTACATTTATCTTATCTTTCCGCATAAGGAGTTCATTAAGCTGTGAATACAAATCTGCCAGTTCCATAACTGCCGCCTGGGTTCTCGCCGGATTCTGATTCCTCACCTCCTCATTTGCAAGACGTAATCTTATTTTCGACTCAATTTGCGATATTAACGCTTCCTTTTCCGTCATCTTCTCACTTGCCAAAGGATTCTGCCGCTTCACATTACACGGATATCCTTCATCCACGTATTGTTTTACATTCATCAAATACATCTGATAATCTGGATCAGAATCTGACGCATCCTTAAAGCGCTCAACCAATTCATCGATTGCCCTGGTTCGACGTTCTCCGGATTCAATGATATATGTATCAGTCTCCTCATCATACAAGACTTCCAGATTGTGTATCAGCCCAAAACGCAATATTGTTTCTCCGAGTTTTTTTATCTCCTCCATTGGATAATGGTTGTCACTATGGAATACCAGCTTTTCCCTCGGAATATATTTAAAATTAAATGCCTTTGCACTGCCCGGTCGGGCATCAAGCCGCTTTAATTGCTCCTGTACGGGTCTTTTCCCCGCAGTTACTTCTTTGTCTGTTCCCGGTTCTTCCATCGGCTGATTTTCTCCTTTTACCGCCCTGTCATCTGTCGCTGTATTTGTAAGGATCTTCGCTGCATTCCCAAAATTGTACTTTTTTCTTTCTGCCATCTTAAATTACCTCGCTTTCTCCAATCGCATATTCCAGTATTCTCTGCTTGTCCTCCGGCAAAATCCCCATTTCCAGAAGCAGCTTCGAATAATCGTAAATAACATTCGTATTCGGCGCATATTCGAGTATAGGCTTATAAACAGTTTCAATCTCTCCGACACGAATATCCTTTCTTATTGACGTCTGGAAAAATTGCCCGCCGAGTTCACCTGTGTATGATTCCTTCAAATCTTTGTACAGATTGGTTTGTCTCTCCGCCTGTGTAATATATGTTCCCAAAAAATTCGCGTTCTCCACATCATGCTCTTCTTTTATATAAGCAATCGTGTCCAATGTTTCCTTCAGACCACTGTACGAAAACCCTTCTATTCTTACCGGCGTTAAAATATAATCTGAAGCAAACATGCTGTTCACCGTCAGTATATTCGAAGCCGGTGCATTATCTATGAGTATATAATCAAAGTCGTCCTTTATTGTTACCAACGCTTTTTTTAATATTGTGTTATTATTCGATAACCGCTCTGAAGCCACCTGATCAGGCGTCCTCTTGTGCCGCTTACTGCTGGGAATAATATACAAATTCTTAATATGAGTACTTTGTACTAACGGCATCACTTCTTCTCTTGTCCTGTACCTGTAGCGGAATAGTTCTGTAATATTTTCCTGCTCCGGCTTGTCCCTCCAGTTGAGCACAGCCGGTGAATCCTGCACATAGCGGTTGAACAACATGGACAGATTGCTTGATTCATCCAAATCAACACATAATACCCGGCATTCCAAAAAAGCTAACAGTTCTGCCAGAATTCCTGTGCTAGTTGTTTTACCTACGCCACCCTTATTGTTAATGATTGAAATTACTTTTGACATATTTTTTCTCCTTTTCATCTTCTCTGAAAATCTTTCCTTTTATTAGTTACATATTCTATTTTTTTTTGTAATTCTTTCTGCTTTTCCCTTGTACTTCGTTTTATATCTATGTTATAAAGTTCTTGCGGGGCAAATTTTATGTGCTTGTTCTTTTATCAATCCAGTATTGAGTTATTTCATAACTTAAGGATTGGGATAGAAACCGCATATTTACAGTATGTGGGTATCTTTTAGCAGAGCATGTAAAGTTTGCTTCTTCTCGTTTAAATTTCTTTTAATACTTCTTTTAACACCTCACTCGCTTTCACTCGCCTAACTAATGTTTCCTTTGAACTAATTCCGTATTTTTTACGATACAAGGATATTAGCTTGTCTCTTGCCAGATAAATATCCCACGCCTCCTTGACTTTTAACAATGCTGCCAATATGTCGCCACGACAATTTGTTATAGTCTCTTGGTATTCTTTAATACTTTTCCTCTCCAAATAATCTAACACAACCTCTGCTGTGTCTTTTCTTATATTTTCGGATGGCAACCCCGCCAGTGATTTTCGACACACGCCAGTCGCATGGTTTATTTCATTCATATTGCTCCTGAATTTATCATAGAATTCTTTTGCTTCCATTTTTCACTCCCACCTCCATTCAAAACAAAATAAAAAGGACATCTCCACACTCGGAAATGTCCTGACCTTGTTAAGCAGCTTCGTCAACAATCAGCCTACTATAAATATCCACTTTTACATATTACTACATATCGTTACATCATAATACTAATATTTGATGTATCTTTGATGTAAAACAATCACTTTGCATCATGCAAATGCCATAAAATAAGGCATTCGTTAATCATTCCCAAAAAATCTCTTGCAATCTTTTTTATTCGATGTATAATAGTATATATGCGGACATAGTACATCGGTAGTATATCAGCTTCCCAAGCTGAGGAGGCGGGTTCGATTCCCGTTGTCCGCTCTGTCATAGCCCCCGGTAATTTCAAGAAGGTCTTGATTTTATCGGGGGTTCTTATTTACTCTTCTGACGATATGCCGCCAATGATTTCTCCATAGCAGCATCCTTCCTACCGCGATTCTACAGCGATTTCAACCCTGCTTTCCAACTCTTCGCTCCAACGATTCCATCCGCTACAAGCCCGTGGCTTGCCTGCCAGTTTTTTGTCGCGCTCTCTGTTCCGCTGCCAAAGATTCCGTCCGGCGTTGCCCCGACGATGATCTGCCACACCTCAACGGCATTCCCCTTACTTCCTCTCCTGATTGTCGCCATGCTGTAGTCCTCCTTCTCTTCTACATCTTTCTTCTGTGATGTTTCTGTCTCCTCTCCACTGTTCATCTGCCCGGCTGTTCCGCTTTTCTGTGCACTGTTTTCCTCAATGAAAGCCGTCTGAAACAGAGCAGTTTCCGCTGCCCTTCTTTTCACAAGTCCGGCAAGTGTCTTGCCTGCCGCCTTGCAGTATTGCGGCATTGCCGCTGCAATCTGCGCTGCGTTCCTGCCTGCGCAAAGCTTTTTTAAGTTTCCTGCCCCGCAGTTAAATGCAAATGACACCAGGGCATCAAACTGATTCTGGTTGAGCTGCGCCGTGATCGGCACGTATGCGGCATCGTTGACACACCGCTCGAACTTCCGGCAATCCTGACGCAAGTACTCCTCCGCCTGCACCTGTGTGATTGCCTGCCCTGCACTTACGCCTGCGGTGTGCCCGTAGCCGATTGTCCAAACCCCAGCGGCACACTGATATGCTTTAAGGCGGCAGCCTTCAAACTGCATGATAAGCTCTAAGCCTGCCTGTCCGATTGTTCTTGCCATAATTACTCCTCCTTATCCTCTTCTATCCCGGTCACGCCCTCTGCCTGCCGCTTGATATTTTTCATCATCGGCAGTAAAAATGCCGGAATATCCACACCGATATCAAGCATATTTTCCAGTATGCTGATAATCTCATTGCAGATAATCCAGATCGCTACAATGCAGGCGACCAGGAATGTAAACGGCATCGCAATCCCCAGCGTGACCGACGTATAGGCTAACACCTCGTCAATAATCGCTCCGACCACTACCAAGAGCCACATCATGACCTTCTTGGTAATGCCTTTCATACTCCTGTACGAGCTGATTCCACCGTCTGTCCGGTACTTTGCCGCCACAAGCCCGGTTATGTAATCAATCAGATTGCACGCCACCATAAGCAGCACCGGAATATACAGGATTCCCAACACCGACGACAGGAAACCTGTCGCCGCAGTTATGATTGCTTTAATCACATTGTTATTCATATTTTCCTCTCTTTCTCCTACGCATACTTCCCATCGTTATATCCGGCATGATATCCATTCCAATACCCGTCGTCCAGCCCTTTGCTGTATCCGGCATCATAGCCCGCCTTATAATTGGCACTGTCGGCATTCGCTCTGGCATCCGCCGCTGCAACCCCGGCATTGTAACCGTTATTGTACCCGGTCTTATAATTTGTGGAATTTGCGTTTGCTCTGGCATCCGCCGCTGCGACTCCGGCATTGTACGCCCCCGCACCTGATACATACCCCGAACCATTATGATACCCGGCGGGAATCCCTACGTTTCCGCTGCCAGATGTCGCCGCCGTCCACGCTCCACGGTTCGCCATCGTTCCGGTCAAGTTGATCCCTTTTGCGCTTGTAAATGTTCTTCCACTCAATACATGCCCTGTGCTCGCATTTCCCTTTTTTGCTGCGGTTACTCCGGCATTATACCTTGCAGTTCCTGCCGCCGTCACATTTGCCGCTATTGTTTCAAATGCCGCGCCTGCCGCCGTCGCCGTTCCCTGTGCAGTGATGGCGTCGGCGACAAGTTTCTTGCCATCACTGACAGATTTTTTTACGTCTGCCATCTCCGCTTCGACTGCAGCAAGCTTTTCGTCAAGCATGTCCGCATTTGTATTGAAATCCTCCACATTTATAAGGTCTGCGCCCTCAGGCTTTTTTAAGCCATAATTACTTGTCAATATCATTTGCTTCACCTCCCTACCATACGACCCAATCTACCCGGACTGTACCGGAATGTCCATATGCTCCAAGTGTTCCAAGGCACGCCGTTGTTGCATCGTTTGATTTTACCCAGACGTTATAATCCGAGTTCGCATCCCAGCACACAATTCCGATTCCGTTTGTAGCATATGGATGCGCAAACTGATATTCATGTGCTCCACCCTGAATATAGACCGTCTCCGATCCGGTATAAATCTTTGTCTTTCCTGCTCCGCCTGCGATCACTCCGGCATGATAGCCCGCCATATAATTTGCTGACGATGGATTCTCCCTGCCGTCTGCGGCGGCAACTCCTTCGCCGTATTTCTTATTTCCCACCGCCGTAATATTGTCCGCCATCACGGAAAATGCTGCGTCTGCCGCCGTTTTCACTCCCTGTCCAGTGATAGCTCCGGCGACAAGTGTTTTGCCATCACTGACAGATTTTTTTACGTTTTCCATCTCCCGCATCAGCTCCAAAAGCTTCCTTACCGCAAGCTTCAATTTGCCGAATAATCCCCGCAGGGAGTCGCCGCTTGTAAGCTCCGTAAGCTGCTTCGCTTCCTCAAATTCAACAGTCAGACCACTCGCGCCTCCGTCCGCGGTCGGTCTTCTTTTTAACTCCGCGTCGATGATATCCGCATTGTAATTAAAATCCCGCACATCTACGGGCTCGCCAAGTTCCGGCTTTCTCAATCCATAGTTTCCTGTTAATAACATGTTTTTTCCTCCTCCAAAATTCGAAATTCTTCCCAGCTATAGCGCTGCGCTTCCTCCCATGTGTAATTTACCGCCTCCTGCCATGTCGTAAAGCGGTATTCAAAATCATATGCCAGATGCGCGGGCTTGATTGTTTCAAGCATCGTGACAAATCCCTGCATATTCTGCGGGATTCCTTTCTTCCCGACAAACCGCACCGTAAACCTGTAATGAGGAGCGTCCTCGATTACCTCCACCTCGATCCCGGAAAACGCTTCCGCCGTGTTCTTTATCATTTCTACCGTCGTTGTTCCCTGTCCGCGCAGCTTTGCAAAAAGTAATTCCCGCCGCTGTTCGTAGGTCAGCAGGAGATTCGTGTCTACTTTTAGAAATTTCTCCCATCTCGTCAAGCCCCAGGTTGCCGATGTGATAAAGCACTGGTCTATCACATCTTCCAGAGCATGTTCCAGATATCCGACCTCATAGCCCTGTGTATCGTACAGGGCGTGCATTTCCTTTTTTTCGGCGACGAATGCCGGAACGAGCGGAAACAAATTCACATAATACTCCTCCCGCTCCCTGTCTGACGTTCCCGCCGCATAGCGTTTTGTTCCGTACTGATTCTGTCCGTACACGCTTATCACCTCCCCATCAGTTCATCCCACGTCGGAGCTTTTCTCACCAAGTCTCCGCCCGCAGACGGCGGTTCCTTCCATGTACCGTCCGCGCAGAGATATTTTTCCTGCATACCCGCAGCGGGGGCCGGGACAAGCCCATCCTCCCCTGCGTGTTCCGCAGTCGCGCCGGAAAACGCAGCGTACGTCGTGTCGGTAAACACCGCATCCGAAGGAACGTCCGCCTCGACCGTGTGCATGTTTACGGTATCTGCATTTCCTCCGTCTGCCCAAAGCGTCGACGGCTTATTTCGGATAAAGGCGTCCGATGCAGTGTCGGTCACGTTCCAGTCCGGCTGCACATTGACCTGCGCGCCTTTGGCGATACTGTCGAGTTTATCCATATCATCCTGCGTGACGGCATCCAGAACGGTCTTATTATCATGCGTATGCTTTTTTAAATTTGCATCATCGTATGCCGCCTTATCCTCGTGACTTAAAAGACCGTCAATCGCCTGCGTCGCCTTCGGTATCGCATTCGCGGAGATTACTACCCATTCGCTCCCATTCCAGCGGTAAGTATAATCCGTATCCTTGACATTCACAGTCCACCCATCCTCCGGCGTCGGGTATGCCGCCGCAAGATCATCATAAGTTCCTACCGCCTCTTTCCAGTCGATTGCCGTCTCAAAAACAGAGAACTTATTATCCACCTCATTTCTTGTATACTTATCATCCCACATCGGCTTGTTTGCCTCTATGATACCGTGCAGTTCTGCCTCTGCTGCCCGGGCGCGTTCTTCCTCCGCATTTACCGCCTCCTGCGTCGTCAAAATAGAAATCTGCACGCGGTTGATATCATCCGCCTCGACCGTATCTCCCGGCGTCTCGTAGGTGATATACACCGTTGGAACGTCCGCATAAATTCGAATGATGCGCTTCCACGGCGCATTGCTCGGTGTGGACAGTGCATAGTTTGTGATCCGTTCTCCGGTAAGCTTGGAACCCGTGTAAATTGCAAGCGTGCCCTCCGCTATGTTGTCATGCCGCAGTTCCGCCTCATACACGCCGTTCGTGACGGAAACCTTCTCCTCGATCACATAGACCACGCCGTCAATTTTGTTTAATTTCTCCGAAAATCTGCCCACTTCCATCACATCACCTCCAGACGCACCGCTCCGCACACTGCAATTTCTTCCTGTGCCAGTAAAATATTTGCACTATCGCCGTTCAGCTTCATTTCCGCAAAATCTTCCACGCCCGCCACTTCCATCAGCAGACTGCCCATCCGTGCAAGGCTGATATATTCCGCGTCAAATGCATTGCTCTGCAAATACGCATCCACCATCTCATAAAACGCGTTCTGCGCAGTACCCAGTGTTGTTTCCCCCGTCAGTTTTACCTTTGCGCTGACGTTGACGGTAAGCTCCCGCGCGGAAACGACTGTGACTACTGCTCCGATTGGCCGCATCTGTTCAATGTATGCCGCGGCCTTTGCGATAAGCGTCTCATCCGCGGCGGTCTTATTCTCACTCGCTACGACCACCTTGACCGTTCCGGGTCCGTCTGCAAGCGGGAAAATCTTTGCCGCTCCGATTCCGGCGCAGGACATTGCCCAGTTATAATAGTCATTTGCATTACCGCTCGTTGACGGTCTTTGCACCTTTGCAAATAAGCGCTCCCGCAATGCCTCATCGGATTCCTCGTCCACACCTGGCGACAAAATTCCCACCAGCTCCGCCGCGCCAAGCCCGCTTATGTACTCGACCGGGAGCAACGCACCGATATACTCGTTTCCGGTTTTCCCCGGCGTCTCACACTCCATTTCATAGATGTAAGTTTCCCCATCCATGCGCAGCAGCTTTCCCGCTGCAAAAAATAGCGCCGCATCCCCGCTCGTCGAAAAACGGCTGCCTTCCGGCAGTTCCTTGTCAAATCTTCCCTCGCGGATTGCTCTTGTAGCAGGCTTGCGCTCCAATCCAAATTCCTTTACCATCCTGCTCAAATACTCCCCCGCAGATGTGTCCGGCATCACAAGCTCCGGGAAATTGCCAAGCTTAAAATACGCCATTGCCAGATGGTAGGCGACTGCTGCGGTCGCGTCATAGATGATGCTGCCTTCCCGTTTGTCCAGATTCCGGGGCAAACGTTTAAACATTGCATCCATAATGTTTTCATACGTCATTTCTTCATACATTAATGTTCCACCTCATTTCTTCTGTCGTGCCGCCGTAAATCGTGCGCACGCAAAAAGTGACAAGGATTTGTTTCCCCGTCACTTCAAATTCAAACTCTTCCACCGCCGTAATACGGTCATCCTGTTTTAACGCCTCTGTAATACGCCGCTTCAATTCCGACATCACATAGTCCGCCGGCTTTCCGTAAAGGTCAATCAGGTCGATCCCGTAATTCCACGAGTAGACCGGATATCTGTACCGTTCCGTATTTAAGATACAGAAAATGGTCTGCCGAAGCTCCTCAAGTTCCTCGCAGATTCCGGTCACATGTTCTCCGCCTGTTTCCATGCGGAAATCCCTTGACGGAATCGTTATAACATCGACCTCTTTAAGCTGATTTGTAACAGGTATCATATTCTACACCACCTTTCCCACCAATAAAAATTTCTGTCCGCCGTGCTGCCTGATTAGCTGCACGTGGTCGCCCCTTTTTAAGGGGCTGTGTACCTTCACGGTAAGTTCACCTCCATATTCGTGCAGATGTGCCGGTTCGCCTGCCTCCTTCGTGTCCGCAGATTCTACTGTCACCTTGATTTCATGCTCCGTCAGATGCTCGGGCACGACCAACATATCGCCGCTTATCGTAAAACGCTGCTCCACCTGCACCTTAAGCGGTTTTACGGAAAGAATTGTTCCCGACATCACGTCCGCCGGATAGGAAGCCTGACTCGCACCGACGGACATCTGCTGCATTGCTCTCACCAAATCATTTGTGTCATACACAAAAATCACCTCCCGATACCGTCAAGTCCATTGTGTGTTCGCTCTCGCCGTATTTGTGCACGCATTTTTCCACAAGCATGAGATTTTGCAGTTTCGTATCACCAAGATCAAGCTGCACCACGATCAGCGAACCGCCGCGCACTCTGGAATCTCCGCAGGCATCCTTGATCGTGAGCGACTTCGTCTCCTTGTTGTAAAGCGTAAGCAATGCCGCCGCTTTCGCCTCCCCGTTCTCTCCCTCCTGCAGCTTATCAAAATACTGCAAAAGCCCCCAACGGTTGATGTTGCCGGAATCTCTCGCCATGTAAATTTCTCTTTCCCCCTGCTTCTCATTGTCATATGCAAGTTTGATACAGTTGTAAGTATCGGAGTCTATCGTCGTCTCGTAATCAAAGTTCTGCCCTGTCTCCGCGTCTATGACAATCGGCACATACATGTCGCCGAGAAAAGACAGGTTCAATTTTCCAAACGCATCGTACAGCAGATACAAATCTCCGGTATTCTGCAGCGTGAAATTCAGCGCATTTGCGATCATGTCAAGCAGCGACACGTTGTCCTCCACTCTGGAAGCAATCTTCCATCCGGTTTCTGCAACCGTGCCGAGCCCAAATCCGTATTTGTTTCCAATCAGCCGCACAAGCCCTGCCGCCGTCATGTCTGTATAGGCGATCGTGTCCTTATTTTTCAGGTATCTGATCTGGTCATACGCAGTCACTGTCACAATGCTGCTGCGATCGCGCTTGATTCGAAAAATAAATCCGTAGAACACCTCTGCGCCGTTACTGTCCTTAAAACGCACCGGATTCCCGTTTGCAATATGGATGCCTGTGTCCACAAAGCTAAATTCCAGAACCCCCGGAACAATCTGCCGCTCGGTCGTAACTTTGACGTTCTCCTCGACCGGGGGCATATACGCTGTGCCCTCATTTTGAATTAGTAATTCGTACATGGTTTCCTCCTCTCTGTCTGTTATGAAAAATACGTTTTACGGAATCGTGAGTACCTGCCCCGGATAAATCAAATTCGGATTGCCGCCGACCACCGATTTATTCGCATTATAAATCGTATTCCAGTCCGTACCCTTTCCGTAATACTGCTTTGCAATATTCCACAGGCAGTCGCCCTTTTTGACCGTGTATGTACCGCCGGACGGCGCATTTTGCGATACTTCCCTCTGCGTCTGCATTTCCGCCTGTGGTCTTGGCAGTGATATATCCATCGTGCAGGTCTTTGTCGTAAATGCACGGTATTGCTTCAGACTGACCTTTACCGTAATGTCAAACCCTTCGCCCGCGTCCTCCACAATCGAATAGTCGTCCAGACACACGGTCATGTTACTATCGAACAGCTTTTTATTTTTCGCATCCGTCCTTGTGACTACATATTGAAACGGCTGCTTTGCAAGCATCAGTTCCTGTAGCTTATCCATATAAAACTTCGGCTCACGAAATTCATCCGGGTATACCGCAAAGGAATACGCGGCATGAGGCAGCAGCAATTCAAACTCAATATCCGTGAGCCCTGGACTTTTTAAAATCGTTGCCTCCCCCTCGTCGATCAGTGTGACCTTCTCATTGTTCCCGTTGACCTTTACCGTGATCTTCGATGGCGCAACGGGAAATAAAATTCCATCGAGATATAATCTGTATGACATGTTTTTCCTCCTTTTGTATCTTGTTTTTTCTTAAAAATGGGTATAAAAATCCCGCTTACGTGATGTAAGCGGGAAATTCTTGTATGATTTATAACTGTACTTTATTCACATGCTGATTTATCATTGGTCTTAATGTGTCTACCAATCTGGAACACATCTGAATATTCGGCACTGCGTCTCGAAGCACGATTGTCTTATATTCACCATCTGTCCCATCAAATGAAATAATTGCGTAGCACTTCACTTCACGCTTAGTTTTTGTCTTCGGCGCTGATCCGATGACTGCTCCGGACACACCAAATGCTGCCGCGCCTATGACACCTTTGGCTGTACTTGTTTTCAAATACTGCTTCTCGTCAATATCGAGCTGAAAATCCACATTCCGAATTTTATCTATCGGCAATGCAAATTCATTTCCACCGCACAGAAGCTTTAGCTCTACGGGGCCTAAAACTACATCACACTTTATATTCTCCGGTGCGCCAAGTCCTCCAACATGAATAATAGAACTGTATCTGCTGATTCCGCTCATCCGATCGCTTTGTGCTTGCTGACGCGCTATCTTCTTATTACGGCTAGTACCGATTATCATATCAATACAAAACGCTGCCAACCCAATCATTGCACCTATTACACATGATGTAACTATTATACTTGCCATGCTCTGACCGGTTTCATTTATTAAACTGAAAATCACTGTCAGGATTACGGAACTAATAATCCACACCACTAGCGGAACACCGCACATACCTCTCTTCTTTTCCTGCATAGTTAACTACTCCTTCGCGTAATAAGTTTATAGCCAGTAAGAACAGGTTATAGACGGGTTCTTGTTAATGATATATTGTTCTGTGCCATCAATGCCCTATCTAAAAGCACATTGCTACAATGCCTTTATATGTTGCATCATCCACTTCTATTAGCGATTTTTTACCGTCCTTGAACTGAATTGCAATCTGATAAATCCCCTTATCCTTTGCAGATAAACCACCTGCCACCATGCCGACCGGTCCAAGCAACGCACCTCCTACCAAACCTCTGGCGACCCCGGATGCCGCGCTCTTGCGATGTTCATCTGTAATTACTTCATAGGATTCAACTGTCGTGCTATCTAAATACAACGGGCGAAAAATCTTCATTACGATTGCCGGTTTTGCTCCGCTCATCACTGCCTTTCCCTGATAATCTCCTGCAATAACCATGTTTTTTGCTTTTGCCATAATATGTATTCCTCCTCAACATTTGTAAAACCTATTATACAATATTCTACTCCAAATGTCAGCAAATTTTATTGTTATACTCCTTCCTTCACAACCTCCATAGACTCAATCACTCTTGCAGTTAGACCGTCCACGATACCATCCAGGTCATTTGCGTTATTTACCATGTTTTGCATCCCGGACATATCCTCCTTGATTTCGGCTGTCGTGAAACGATTGATGGCTTCCTGTTCCGTGAGATCAAGCAGATACTTTAGATGAATCTTAAAAATGGATATAAAAATCCCGCTTACGTTATGTAAGCGGGTTGGTTTTATATCCCTAACAACTGTTTCTTTTTTGCTTCAAACTCTTCCTTCGTGATTACGCCATCATCGCACAGCTTTTTGTACTTTGCGATCTCATCGGCCCCGGAAGTTGTCCCGTATCTGTTCTGTGCTTTTTTCTCTTCCGCGTCTGCCATCATAATCTTAAACTCAGATAAAATATTCTGCACATCCAATTTCAAAAAATTATAGGTCGTACTCCCTTCCTGCACTTTTCCGTTCGACAGCAGAAAAATGTACTCCTTGCGCATGTTGGGGTTCTTCGTTGATATCATTATCATAAGTGAAGTTATCTCCTCCTTCACGCTCTTTTTCCCAACGGTGGCTCCTGCGATTGCTCCTGCTGCGCCAAATAATGCTCCGCCCGCCAATGCGCTTGCTGTTCCGCCGCTTATGACACTGTTTCCATTTTGTATAACATCTACGCTGACAATATCATCATAAGACATCACAATCGGATCTTTAATGTCATTGGGCACTATCCATTGTCTTTTGTTCTCATCTATGTACAGATATTTCTTTACCTTCCTTGTGGCTGAAAACTGCACTAATAACTCCATATTTTTCTTGTGATTTTCCGTACACTGCAGTACTCTCGCCTTTGGTACATCTTTAAATTTCTCTCCGCCCGAAAGAAATCCTCCGCTATTGTTTATACAGTTCTGACAAATCCATCCGTCAGCCAATTTTTCCTTCACTTGAGCGCTCCCACATATACAACACGGCTCTTTTTTCGTAAACAATCCCATTGCTTATCCCTCCTCAACATTTGTGAAATCTATTATACAACATTCTACTCCAAATGTCAGCAAATTTTATTGTTACGCCCCTTCCTTGACAACTTCCATGGATTCAATCACTCGCATGGTCAAACCATCTACGATGCCATCTAAATCATTCGTGTTATTCACCATATTCTGCATACCAGACATATCCACCTTGATTTCGGCTGTCGTAAAACGATTGATGGCTTCCTGTTCCGCAAGGTCGAGCAAATACTTAAGATTCTCCTGTGAGATATCCAGAGAGTCCGATATATTTGCGGTATCACCCGCTATTCCTGCGATATTATCTGCTACATCCGGGGATGCTCCATAGCCGCCATTATCTGTTCCCAAAAATCCGGTTGCATTATTCGCTAAATTCTGAATACCACCAAATGCGTCTTCTCCGCCAAAGAAATTAGATATGGAATCTTCCACACCCTGTCCCCAGTCATAACCAGAATTGTAAGCGTTTGAAACCCATCCATCCTCAAAAGCATCAAATGTTGAGTTGCCTTTATCAAACTCCTCTCCTATATCCTTGTACTCCATTTTATTACCGGCAACTTCTGCCGATTTTGCAGCATAATCATCTGCCATTGACGTAATTCCCGAATAATCAATCTCAACAAACGGTAATTTATTCAATGCCACGCATATCTTCTCTACGACTTCAAGCGCTGTAGCCAGCATATCATACCACCACGCAATCACTGAAAATATTGCGTTATGGAATGCCGCCTGGATATTATATCCTACCGCCTTTACCGCACTGATAATTCCAAGAACAATATTGGCTATGGATAACCCCAGATTCTTAAAAAACTGAATTACAACATTAATGCATCCGCAAATAATTCCGGTCGCAGAGTATGATGTACCCTGTACCTTATTGATTGCCGCTACAATCATATAAATTGCTGCTACCACCGCAATAATTGCAATTACAATCCATGTCAGCGGACAAGCGAGCAATGTCGTATTGAACCCAGCCTGCGTTACCGTTGCCTTTGCCGTTGCAATCTCCTCTTCTGTATGTGCCGCTGTATTTGCCAAAATCGCTTTTGCATGTGCATATTCTTGTACTTCCGCAATCCCCTTTGTAATATTACTAGTCGTTTGCGCGATGTTATATGCTCCAAGCGCTATCGTATACATTCCCAGCGCCGCCACAACTCCCCCAATAACCGGCGCAATCATCGACCAATTATCCACGATCCATGCTCCGCCTGCCGCCAACGTATCCACTACTCCAAGCGCAATCGTCGCCACACCGGACAAAGCATTCATGACACCAGTGACACAGGTTTGCAGTTCTCCGCTATTCGCAAGCTCATTTATCCGCTGCAAAACAGGCTGAAACACCATAAGCGCCTGATTCTGAAACATCGTCCACACCTGCCCCCACGTCAGAGGCATGCTCTCGAACCGTGCATTGATCTCATCCTGCGCCGCAAACATTGCATTTTTCATAATGTCCGCGGTAATCTGCCCCTGCGACGCCAACTCACTGATCTGCTCGGTCGGGACACCCATATAGTCCGCCAGCGTCTGCACAAGATTTGGCGCCTGTTTAAAAATACCGCTTAACTCGTTGCCGCTTAAGACGCCATCCCCCATCGCCTCAGACAACTGCGAAAATGCAGCGGACGATTCGTCCGCTGATAATCCCGCGATTGCGAACTGCTTGTTGACAAGCTCCGCAAAACCGACCAGCTCGTCTGTGGAAGAAAACGCATTCTGCGCGTAATTGCCGAGTTCGGCTACGGCTTCCGCCGCGCCGAGATACGATGTTCTGGAACTCTGCGCCGTCTGATAAATCATCCGGGACAAATCCGTTGTTGTCTGCATCGTACCGTTCATTTCATTATAACGGGCAACCATCATATCAAGATGTGTCATCGTCTGTGTCAGTTCATCTGACGTTCCAAGAACATCTTTTACCTTGGAAAGATTTACGTATTTTCCTACAAACTCCTTGACTTTGTCCGCTAGCTTCCCTGCAAGGGATGTGCCTTTCTCCATTTTGTCGTTGTGCTCCTCCTGCTTTTTTGCCGCTTCATCAGTCGCGCTTGCGATCTGCTCAATCGGCACCAGCTGCTCAGTCAGCTTTACACGCGCCGCCTCAAAGGCTGACGTATTAAATGCATTCCCTGACACAACCCGCAGCAGCTCCAGCTCCCTTGTCACGATCTGGACTGCCGTACTGATCTGATAAAGCGGTGCAGATGCATGGTCCGTCAGCGCTATCGCCGTCTCCATACTTGACATAGTTCTCACCTCCTACCTTTTTGAAATTTTCTTCGCCCTGCGCTTCTCCTCCTCCACACGAAGATCGATCGACGCAATGACAAACGCTTTCTCGTTTGCATCCAGCCCTGCAAAAAATGACGGCAGCCAGTGAAACTTCTGTAAACAATAATGCGCATACGCAGCTTCACTGTCGCCGCCGTCGATCAGTTTTTTGCTTCAGCGATCTTCTCCGGCATCGTCTCATCCAGACCGCTGTACTGCTGCACAAAGGTCGCCAGTTCACCGAATTCCTCCGGGTTGTCCACCATCTCGGCGATCAGTGCCTCCGCGCTGAGCACCCCATAGGAATCCTGCAATTCTTTGCTGTTGAGATCCGGCTCCACCACCGCCGCACAGATCATCTTTGTCAAAAGCTTATGGCTGTCCACCTTCTGTCGGTACATGCCCGGCTTCCCGGTCACCTGCACCTCCGTCGTGCACTCCTCGCGGATTGCTTCGGACTCCTTTGTCGTGATCGCACGGATTGTCCACAACAGCGGATTGCCTTTTTCATCACACAGCGATCTTGTCACCGGAAACTGAACCGTTTTCTTCTCTTTCTTATTTGTCTTTAAAAATGCCTTCAAATTACTCATTTTTTCCTCCATTCCAAGGCTGTACAAATTGATGTCGACACAAATCGTTTGTCAGAATTTCTACAGCCTTTTTCTTTTCTGAATGCAATGTTTCTAAAGTTCTATTTCTTTTGTCTTCCAACAATTCTTAAGCAAACGGCAGGCGGCCTTTGCCGCCTCCGTCCGCCCTTTACAGATAAGACGGCTCCGTATAGGATTCCGGGCTGGTGTAATCCGCCGCATAAAAATTGATTTCCTGCTCGATGAATCCGCCCTCGGCGTCGAACATCGACAGAAGCACATCCCCGTCAAGCACACAATCGGTGTATACCTTGGTGCTGCGCCCCATACAGGTCGACGCGTCGTTATTTGTAGTCTGGATTTCGAACACCGGAAGCTTGCCTGTGTTCTTGTACTCCGTCACCACGCGGTCAAACATTTCCGTGCACTTATACACGGTCATCTTTCCCTGAATCACCATGCCTGTCGGCTTCCTGCCGGAAATGATTTTACCGAGCACCGGAATTTCCTCCGTGCTGATGCTCGCCTTCGCCTCAAAATTTTTCGCGTGAAGCGCCGTATAGCGCCGTCCGCCTATCGTGACAAAGCACTCCGCCTCTTTTGCGCTTGGCACGTCCTGTTCATTCATATATGTATTCAACATTTTCTCCACCCCCTACTGAACCACTACGGTCATATAAAGCTGTGACATTGCGCCCACGATCGTGACTTTATCCTCCACGGATACACCCCGTTTCTCGCTTCCCGCCGTCACGACAACATCCTCCTCCGAAAAGCCTTCGATTGCACCGAGCTTTTCAAGCTCCTTATGATGGCGCACAATATCGCTCCAAAGACTCACGCGCCCTGCTTCATTGTTCTGAATCTTTCCATGATACTTTTCATTGAACAGCGCTGCGATATCCATCGCAATCTGATCAAGGACACGGATGGTCTGGTTACTCTGGAAAAGCTCGTTCTTATCCTCGGTTACAGTCACGAGTGAATTGATATCTTCCAGAATGCGGACCTCCGTACCGACCGCATGAAGTACGAGTTCGCCCGCTGCGAGCGCCTTTTCAAGCTGCATCTGCGTGTAGGACGTATTTACGGAAAGCTCGCCGTCATACACCGCGTTCGTGCAGGACGCATTCACCGCGCACGCGGCTTCCATGCCTGTGAGCCACGGAATGATTTCCATGCCGTTTTTGACATTAATGACACTCTCGCTGTCCGCGTCGCAGCCATAGAGCACGCACTGAAATTTCGTGCCGACCTTATCGCGCATACGCTTTGCATATGCCGCGTACAGTGCCTTCGTTGTGGCGTCATCCGTGCACACGCCCATTGCATTGAAGCTGTACGGCTCAAGCACATCCAGATATGCCTGATGAGACGCCCCCGTGACGGTTCCGTTCGTGCCTCCGGTGAGCGCTGTTCCGGCAGTTGCCGAAAGTTCCGCATCCCTTTTCCAGATAACAAATTCGTTGTCTGTAAGCTCCGCTGCGCTTGCGACGGTCTGTGCGTCTACAAGTATATTCTCCATATAGACCTTCACGTCATAGCCGCCCTCGAGGTCGATACTGTCGCCGATCACGATGCGCAGCGCATTTCCACGCGTGCCGGAATACCGCGCCGTCGCAAAAAGGTTCGACGCCTTTTCACCTCCCGACGTCAGCTTGTACAGATATGCCTTTGTCGCATGACGGAAAAGCTCCCGCAGCGGCTGCATCTGCTCTGCCGAATACGGATATCCGAAAACGGCTACCGTGTCCTTAAGAAAATCCTCCTGCTCCACGGTAAAAATCATGTGATCCGGTCCCCAGTCCAACGCGAGCGGCATCGTTGCCACTCCACGCCCGCCAAGCGCTGCTGCCGCCCTCGCCGCAGAAATAAAATTAATGTACGCACCGGGCAGAACCTTGTTCTGACTGGTAAATGTTCCTCCTCCTAACATACTCCCACCATTCCTTTCATGTATTTTTCAATCATTTTGTCCACATCACTCAAAGAGTACTTTTTGCTTCCGTTAAGGAGCGCTGACAGCAGATCACGTTTGTCCGCATAGCGCCTTGACTCCATAAGCTGCTCCTTCGTGTATGCCTTAGTTCCTGTCGCCATTTTTTACCTCCTCTTTCATTTATAATCTCTCGGAATCTTCGGCCCAGTAAAATCAAGGCTTTCAGATTCCATTTTTTATAAAATCCCCCCACTTTTTTGCCCGAAACTCTTGACAAATCCATCGAAAAATGCGGCGC
>JAETOE010000003.1 GCA_021771815.1 Roseburia hominis | reverse complement strand
TTTTCGTGCTGTCAAGGGTGGCGATAACTTACCTCAGACTAAAATATCTGCAATTTTCAAGGTTCATCTGAGCCTTTTTTCTTTGCCCAGTTTTTCATAGATCATTTGACACTATCATGTATAAACAGCTTATGCTGTCGGCAGTTTAAATGAACTCTTCAGCGACACAATCCGGTTAAACACCAGATGCTCCGGCGAAGAATCCTTTACGTCCACGTTAAAGAAGCCCTGTCTCACAAACTGGAAGCTGTCGTACGCCTTCGCACCCGCAAGCTTCTCCTCCACCATGCAGTTTTCCAATACCGTAAGGGAATTCGGGTTCAGATTCAGGCTGCCATCCTCGTTGTACACGCCTTTCTCCTCATCCACGATATTCTCATACAGCCGCACGGTCGCATTCACCGCATGAGCCGCGTCCACCCAGTGAATCGTACCCTTTACCTTTCTGCCATCCGGACTGTTGCCGCCCTTCGACGCCGGATCGTAGGTACAATGAATGACCGTCACCCTGCCGTTTTCATCCTTCTCAAAGCTGTTGCAGGTCACAAAATATGCATTCATCAGGCGCACTTCATTGCCCGGGAACATACGGAAATACTTCTTCGGCGGCTCCTCCATAAAATCTTCTCTCTCGATGTAAAGCTCTCTGGAAAACGAAACCTCACGCGAGCCGAGCGCCTCATTCTCAAGGTTGTTGACGACCGGAAGATACTCCGTCTGCCCCTCGGGGTAATTGTCAATGACGACCTTCACCGGATCGAGCACTGCCATCATACGCGGCTTCTTCATCTTGAGATCCTCACGGATGCAATACTCCAACATCGCATAATCCACGGAACTGTTCGCCTTGGAAATACCGCACAGATCCACAAACAGCTTGAGCGACTCCGGCGTAAATCCCCTTCTCCGAAGCGCCGCGATCGACACCAGACGCGGGTCATCCCAGCCGTCCACGATGCCCTCCTCGACCAGACGCTTGATATAACGTTTCCCTGTTACTACGTTCGTGAGATAAAGCTTTGCAAACTCAATCTGTCTCGGAGCCATATCCTCCTTATCCGGGCGCATATCCGCACCGACCTCGGCGATCACCCAGTCGTAGAGCGGTCTGTGATCCTCAAACTCCAGCGTACAGATCGAATGCGTAATGCCCTCGATCGCATCCTCGATCGGGTGCGCGTAATCGTACATCGGGTAAATGCACCATTTATCTCCGGTTCTGTGATGCGCCATATGCGCCACGCGGTAGATGACCGGATCTCTCATATTGATGTTGGAGGACGACATGTCGATTCTGGCGCGAAGCACCTTCTCACCGTCCGCATATTTTCCTTCCCTCATCTCTTCAAAAAGCTTTAAATTCTCCGTGACGCTCCGCGTGCTGTAAGGATCTTCTTTTCCCGGCTCGGTCAGTGTTCCGCGGTACTCCCTGATCTCATCCGCAGAGAGATCGGACACGTACGCCTTGCCTTTTTGTATCAGTTTTACCGCTCCCTCATACATCTGGTCGAAATAGTCCGATGCAAAAAAGAGCCTGTCCTCCCAGTCTGCTCCGAGCCACTTGATATCCTCGGTAATGGCTTCGACGAATTCCGTCTTCTCCTTCGTCGGGTTCGTATCGTCGAATCTGAGATTGAACTTTCCACCATACTTCTGTGCCAGCCCGTAATTCAAAAGAATCGACTTCGCATGTCCAATGTGCAGATAACCATTCGGTTCCGGTGGGAATCTGGTGTGAACGACTTTACAATGCCCCTCCTCTATGTCCTTGTCAATGATCTGTTCAATAAAATTCTTTGAGACATTCTCATTTTCCATAATGCCCGTGTCCTCCTCAATCACAATGCGGACAAAACGGCTGCCGCATTCTCCTGCTTCCCGGTAAATAAAGAAAGCAACTCATGGAATATCATACATGATACACCCGCAAGGTGCAAGTATAATATAACATGAATTGCCTTTATTTGTTAAGAAATAATTTTGGATTTGAAAAATCAGCCCTCACTGCTCCTCAAAATCGTCCGCATTTTCATTCCATATCTCATATTTAGGGTCTGCGCGGTGATCTACAAGCGCAAATTCCTCTTTCAGATATTCACCCAGATATCCGGTCACCTTCTCTGCACCCACCTCGTTCATGTGATCTCCGGCGTCCAGCGTATCAATCCGCCAGTCAATTCCCATCTCCTTTGTGTGCAGGTTCATGTCCAGATAGTGAAGGTTCTGCTCCTTCGCATAAGCCTCCACTCCATTATGTCGGGCATAATTCCAGTTGCGCGGAGACGGAACGCTCACAATCACAAGTGTGGTCCCGTTTTCCTCACAGAGCTTTCTGATCCCATCAAGATAAAATTCCGCTACCTCATCGATTTCATCGACCTTGCGTCCCTGCTTCATATAGGAACCGCCGGAATATGCCTGTGCTCCGGTCTTTTCGACATAACCCCGCGCAAAATCCCTTCCCACCTTCTCAAACTTCAGAAGAAAGTCATCCGCGTTCAGGTTCTTCCAGCGGTTATGATACTTAAAAATCGGTATATAATAACCGAGATGCGTTTCCAGTGCAGCATTTGTCTCCTCCTCGAAGCGCTCGTAATTATAAAGAATATTTGCCTCAAGCACCAGAATCTCCGGTGTCTGCTTCTCATAAATCTTCTTGAGCCAATAGTAGGCTTCCGTCACTTTCTGCCCGGACTGCGCACAGACATAGGAGGCAATTCCCTGTTCATCCCACATCTGCAGCGGAGCGACCGAAGTGTAAGTCACACTGTCCCCCAGAAAAACAACGTCCACAGAATTCTCCGGCGCGCCAAAAATACCGGACAGCTTTATGTCGCGTTCCGGGACCCCCGCCTCAATCGTATTGCTCTTGGGATAGAACAGTACGGAAAGTACCGCAAGTATCCCTGCAAAAATACCGTAAAATAAGAAGCATCTTATTAATTTACTTTCCCTTTTCATCTCAATCCTCCCTGTTTTCCGAAGGAAAATGCGGCTGCCTGGCTCGTTGCCGCGCTAAAAATTCGCATAGATCAGGTCGACTTCCAGATAGCCGTCCCCGTATGCGCCGAAGATCAGACTCCCCAGAATCAGCGCATAATAGCTGAGCCAGCGAAGCGGCGTCGGCAGCTTTTCTACACGCTCCCTGATATGGATTCCCCTCTCGTGGAGCAGTCCGACAACGAACACGATCCCGACTCCCACAAAAATAAGCGCCGTATCCTGCAGATCCAGTCCAAGCTCCGCCATCGGCGCGCTAAAGAGCGCACTGATATGGAAATTCGTAAAAATCTGTTTTAGCATCGCAAGCGCCTGTGTCGGACCGGGCGAGCGGAAAATCAATTCTCCGATAATGACCAGAAACGTCGTGCGGACGATCTGAAATACCTGATACCCCGGATGTGAGGACAGCCCCTGATACCGTCCATGAAAACGGGCTGTCAGCGGTTCCACTGCGATACTTGCCATAATCAGCACAAAATAGTACATTCCAAAGAAAATATAGCTCCACTGCGGTCCGTGCCACAGACCGTTCGTCAGCCACACCGGAAAAAGCGCCGCGACTGAAACTACAATTTTCGCACCATGTTTTCCGAACCGCTCCTTCGTGCGGTTTCCAAGCTTTTTCACCCAGCCGGAAAGTGAGATCGGGTAAAAAATGTAATCCTTAAGCCACGCACCCAGCGTCATATGCCATCTGCGCCAGAACTCCGATACGTTCTTTGACAAAAACGGCTGTCTGAAATTCTCCGGCAATACAATGCCAAACATCTCCGCCGTTCCGATGACGATATCCATACAACCGGAAAACTCGTTGTAAAGCTGCGTCGTATATGCGACCGCACCAAGCGCCAGAATTGCGCCGTCATAGTTCTGATAATACGTAAAAATATCAGACACCACCACGTTGAGGCGGTCTGCAATCACAATTTTCTTAAACAGTCCCCATAGAATGCGCTGTGCTCCCATCGACAGATTCCGGTAGGAAAGCGGCGCTCCCTGCCAGAGCGCGGCAGCCGTCTGCTCGTATCTCGCGATCGGGCCTTCCATAATCTGCGGAAAAAACGCCATATAAAGCGCAGCCCTTCCGAAATTGCGCTCCGCCCGTATCTTTCCCTCGTAGACGTCCACTATATAGCTTACCGCCTGAAGCGTATAGAAAGATATCCCGATCGGCTGCAGGAACGTAATTGTCTTTAACCCTCCCTGTACGGAGAACAGATGCAAAAGTTCCGTCAGATTCTGCGCGAAGAAATTATAATATTTGACTACCGCAAGCACTCCGACAAGCAGCACGACGCCCCCTGCCACGATCCATCGCTCTCTTGCTGTCACCCGCTTTTTCAGCGCCTTTACCTCAACGCGCTCCATCCCCTTTTTCTGCTCCTTAAAGCGCTGCTGCATTCCGTCGATCCAAAGTCCCGCCGTATACATGACCACCGTCGCACCGATCAGATAGAAAAACAACAGCCTGCTGAACGAAAAAAAGAATACATACCCGGCGGCAAGCAGTACCGCCGGACGGAACTTCCCGGGCACGAACTGATAGAGAATCAGCACCAGCGGAAGAAAGACCAGCAGATACAATAATGTGTGATAAGCCATGTCAGCCCTCTTCCTCCAGTCTCTGTACCATCTTCCAGATCGCCTCCGCCGAATTGAAATTCTCCGCGACCATATCGCCCGGCGATACCTGTACGTCAAACGCATCCTCAAGCTCGGACACAAGCGACAGAATTGCGAACGAGTCCAGAATATGATCGTCTATCAATGTCGTGCATGTCTCATAATCCACATCAGGGTTAATTTCCTCTAAAATCTCAAGTAATTCTTCCATAATCTTAATCTCCCTCTTTTTAACTTTTTTATTGTAACTTTATTTTGTCTTACAGTTTCCCTGCATCTGCTTTATTCTTTGGCATCCGCATATTGAGCGGATAGCCGGACGTCTGTCTCCGCAGCAGTTCATAGCCGCCGTCCTTACTGTAACATACCACCGCCGGAAGGTCACGGCTTAAAAACAGCGACATTCCCTCCGTCATGGAATACGCCCCCGTCCGCTCAAATACCAGCAGATCGCCGGGACAGATGCCGCGCAGCGGATATTTGCGGATCAGGATATCATTTACCGAACACAATGCCCCGCAGATACAGTAATCCACTTCCTCCTCGTCCGCTCTTGCCGGAATCTGCGCACAGTACGGCGTCTTCATCGCCATGACCTGCCCGTCATAATGAATGTGGTGCATTCCGCCATCCACCAGACAGTAGTGTGTGCCGCCGTTCTCCTTCACCTCGCGCACGCGGGTCACAAAACTTCCGCACATCGCTGTGAGAAATCTCCCCATCTCGAACGTGACCGTACCGCCAAACGTGAGGGCTTTTGCACACTCGTACGCGTCACGGAGCGCGCCAAGCGCTTCCGCCCTCCCCCACGTCTTCGTTCCCTGAAAGTACTCTATACCAAATCCCGGTCCGTATTCCAGATGCGAAACCGCATTTCCCGTGCGCTCCTTAAAACGGGCGCAGACCCCGTCCAGCATCAGCAGTTCTTTTCTGATCTGCTCGCTCTTGCGCTTCTGCGTTCCAGAGAAAAAGTGAATACCGCGCACCGCAACAAACGCGCTGTCCGAAAGTTCCTCTGCTGTTTCAAGAAGCTGCGCCTCATCCATTCCGAACTGATCGCCGCTCGTGAGCCGGAGGAGAACCTCTATTTCACGTTTTCCGGTTTCCGCCATACGGCGAAGCATCGCCGACTGTACCTTTGACTCCGCTGTAAAGAGCGGAAGCTCCCTGACGGAAAGAAGCTCCTCTATGTCGCTCTCTTCCTTTAACACTCCCGAAAGCACTACCTTAGCCATCGGAATCTCCTGCTCGATACAGATACGCAGTTCCCCCGGGGAACACACCTCAATACGATCGACCTGATCCGCCATTTCATTTACAAGGAACGGATTTGCTTTCATTGCAAAGCAAAGTGATACTTCATTCTGCAGCACCGCTTTCATTGCCGCGATATCTTCCCGAAGCACATCGAGATTGAACAGATACAACGGCGTGCCAAATTCTGCCGTTACGCATTCTGCCTGTTCCTGTGTCATGTGTTCTGCCTGCTCCTGTGTCATCGTTTCTTCTTTTCCTCCTTATAGCGGCTCCAAAGCGCAGCCCTGTCAATCTTGCCGTTCTTGGTCAGCGGCATCTGCTCCACCTGCATAATCATATCCGGTATCATAAAACCCGGCATCTGCTCTCTCGCCGCCCGGCGCAGTTCCTTCTTATCGGCGGCGCCGACATAGAATGCCACGAGCTTCCCCTCCTGCTCACCGTACACGGCGCAGACGCGTTCCACACCGTCCGCCTTCTCAAGCGTGAGTTGTATTTCCTCAAGCTCGATGCGGTGTCCCATGCGTTTCACCTGAAAATCCTTCCGCCCCGAAAAGCAGAGAACGCCCGCCTCATTGTAAGAGCCGATATCTCCCGTGCGGTAAATCCGTTCGGGATAATACGGATTGAGCGGATTCTGGGTAAAGCCTTTTTCCGTCGCCTCGGGGTTATTGTAATATCCCGATGCCAGAGAAGTACCCGCAGCGCAGATTTCTCCCGGTTTTCCCGCTTCCCTCACCTCGTTTCCGTTCTCATCCAAAAGAAATACACGCCGGTTAGGAAACGCCCCGCCAATCGGAAGCGGCATATCTTCCGGCTCCTTCCCCGTCACCCGATAATAGGTACAGTTGCAGATAATCTCCGTCGGTCCGTACAGATTCACGAACACGGCGTCCGGCAGCGCCTCCCTCCAGGCCGCAAGGTGTTTATACGGCATCACCTCGCCGCTGAACAATACACGCCGCACCTCATTCGGAATCCGGTACTCGAACCCTCTTAGGGTCGTCACGATACACAGCGCCGAGACTGCCCACGTCAGGGAGGTCACATGCTTTTCGCACAGGAAATCCAAAAGCGACGGCGGCATCGAAAACATATGCTTCGGAATCAGCACGAGCGTCGCTCCGGTAAAAAACGCCGTATAGAGATCCTTGACCGACACGTCAAAATCTAACGGCGCCTGATTGCCAATGATGTCCTGTTCCGTGAACCCGAACAACCCGACGAACTGTCCGATAAAATCGCAGACCGCCCGATGGTTTGCAACCACACATTTCGGCGTCCCCGTCGAGCCTGAGGTAAAAATACCGTACAAAAGATCCGTGTCCGTCGCACCGCGCCGCACCGCCGCGAGCGCTTCCCCACGCACTTCCCCTCGTTTCGCCTCTTCTATATCCAGCAGAGTTCCCCGATATCCGCATTCCCTGATCTTGTCCTTGTATTTTGCGTCCATAATAAGCAAATCTGCTCCGAGCGTATCTAAAATCTTCTCAATCCGCACATTCGGATACTCCGGATTGACCAATACATAGAATGCTCCGGCATACATACAGCCGAGGAACGCCGCAATCGCGTCTATACTCTTGTCCATCACAATACCGACCGGCTGATTGCGCCAGTCCCGCCGCTCTACAAAAGACGATGCAATTCTCTGCGCCGTATCAAGAAGTTCCCCCCATGAATAACAGCGCTCCCCATCGTCCACCGCAGTCCTGCCGCCGCAGCGCGCGGCTGTCTGCTCGAAATATTCCAACACATGTTCCAATCTATTTTCCTCTTTCCTTGCTATGGCACTGCTCATTGCGTACGCGCACATTATACCATATATAAAATTATTTTGTTATTTTTTTATTGACAAATTTCTTAATTTTTCTTAAGAATTTCCGCGAAAAAAGGGGCTCCCGGGAGATGCAGCTCGTGCATTCCCGACGCCCCTTTATGTACCGTCGTTTTAAATTGTATAATCGAAGGACTGACCGATCTTCTTCTCCGCATCCGTCATCACGGAATCGGCGCGATCGTCATAGAGCACGCGGTCGATCTTGTGCAAAAGCTCCTCCCACGAAGACGCTGTGACTGTCACCGCGTCGCTCTTGTCTGCACCATTTTCCTTCTTTGCTTTCTCCTCCGCCTTCTTCGCAGCTTCCTTCTTGTCCTCTCTCGCCTCGGCGCGCTTCTCATCGATACGCTCGCGCTGCTTTGCCAGAGACTTATCTACAACTGCAAAAAACGATGCGTTTCCATGATCGTCAAATGTCATACCGACTGAGTTGACCGCATTTCCCCTTGCGCCAAGCTCCTGCTTCATCTGACCGACCTGCGCCGACGCCATGCTTAAGATTCCTTCATATTTGGAACGGTACGCCTCATCCTCCGCCATCTTCTCGATCTTGTCGGAATCGATGAGCACCAAAAGCTCTTTTGAGCTTGAATACATGCCCTTGTTGCGTTCCGCTTCTTCCTTCTTGTCCGGCGATACCAGAATAAAATCCATGTTGGAGAACTTCGCCTTGAGCTTGTCATAATATTTCTTTGCCTTCTCGGAAAGCTCCGGCGTGCCGATCGTCCTTCCGTACACGCGGCTCTTCTTCTCCGCGCTGCCGCTCTCCTTCGTCTTATCTGTCTCCGCCTTGTTTGCACGGTACTGATAATCCGCCGCGTAGGTTCCAACGGCGCTGTTGCTGCTCAACTGTCCCATCTCTACATCCCTGTCCTTTCTTCTCTGACAGACGCATTTCGCTGCGTCCGTGACCATATGATAATTCCTTTTATCATGTTATATATCGGTCAGATTTTAAAAAATCTAAAGCCCAAACCCAAAGACGAATAGATAAACAGCAGCGCTCCCGTCGCAAACGCACCGACCGCCATATTTTTCTTTTCCTCTGCTTCCAGTTCAAAGACGCTTGGCACTATTTTCTCCTGCTGCCTGACGCCCTCCCTCCACGCCGCAAAGTTCTGTTTCCAGCCTGCAAAATCCGACCAGCTTCCGGGCAGCAGCTCCGTCAGGGAAAAGGTCTTCCGAAAGCCCGCCCGGTTCATGCACTGCATCGACAGTCCGTGCCGCGCAAGAAACTTTTCCGCCGCAGTCCTCTCATTGCCGCCGCGTATATCCAGTGTAATATGATCGTAGGCTTCCGTCTCCTCCCCTGCTATCACAAGAAGCTCCTCCGGTGCGGACAGCACGCCGCGCACAACGTACTCCCGACCGCCGCACGAGACGGAAAGCCCCGTGACGTTATGGCTTTTAAACAACGTTTCCGCTGTTTTTCTTCCGATCAGACAGCCTTCTTCATCCCCCTCCTGCAAAATTTTTCCATAAGGAATCAGATATTCGGAAGAACCGCAGATTCTAACGACAGCCGCCTGTGTCCTACGGCAGCCATCCAGCGCCATAACCGTCTCTTCCCGCTGCGACCATGCCGTAAAGCCAAGCGGTTCCTCACATTGTGCCTCCTCTTCCCGCATCCGCTCTACGCCCGCCGCATCCGGCACATTTTCCCGCTCCGCCGCAGCGAGCAGCACGCCGCCGGAGCGCGCGTCCGCCGTCCGTATGGCGGTCAGACCATAGACAAGGAAGCATACCGCAGCGAGCAGCACACACAGCCGACTCATTGTCCTAAGAAGCGCATCCGCCCCATCCCGCCGCCTCATTGTTCCGCAAGGCGCACCCTGCCGCCTTCCTCCACATAACGGTCCGAATCAACGATGACCTGATCTTCCCCGCCAAGCAACCCTTCCGCTACCGCGGCGTACTGGCTGTTCTTCTCCAAAACGCTCACCTGTACCTTCCTCGCAAAAAGTTCAGTACCCAGCACGCTGTCGCGCTTATCCACCACATAGACATACGTCCCGTTCTGCTCCACATGGAGCGCCGCGGTTGGAACCGCCACAGAATACCGCCTGGACTGCTTTGTCACGGTAACTTCCACCGTACCGCCAAGGTTCCAGTTCTCCGCTTTTTCTCCGGTATCTTTTGCATTTTCCTCACAGACAATGGAAACCTCATAGCTTCCGTCCTGCTTCTGCTGCACTGCGCTCACCCTGTAGCCATCCTGCATTTCCGTACCCTTCTGCACTGCCGCCTCGTCCCCCACACTTACATACTTTACGTCATCTTTCGAAATCTGCGCGGTAAGGCGGATGTTCTCCCCCGCCTGCGCCACGAGAAACGACGCGGTATCCGGCGTCCGCTGCCCCGTCGCGGCAAACACCCCCGTGACGGTTCCGCCGACAGGCACAGTGATCTTCCCGCCGTTCTCCTGCAGCGCCACAAGTGCTTTAAGTTCCGTCTCCTTCCTCGCAATGGAAAGAGCGTTGATTTCCTGCGTATTGTCTACAGTTGTCTGTTCCCTTGCATCTTCCACGGCGCGCTCTGCAATATCTGCGGCTGCCTGCGCGTTTTGCACCGCCGCCTCATACGCCGCCTTCTTCGCGAAGAAATCCGTCCAGAGCGCGTCGGATTTCTGCTTTTTCTCCTGCTCGTCCATCCCCGCAAACGCGCCCGCCATATCCTGCGCTTCCATCTCATGAATCGCATTTTCCGCCGCGTCCATCCCTGATTTCGCGAGCGCGACGTCATTCATCTGCTGCTGCACGGTGCGGTCATAATCCTCGCTCGCCCGCGCCGCATTCTTCTCCCGCGCCGCCTCATTTGCCGCAAGCGCCTCGTTGGTGAGCTTTAGCGCGGCGATCTCATCAGACAGCACATCGATTTTCTCCGCAAGCGACTCCGGCAGTACCTCCGCCAGAACGTCGCCCGCCTCCACCTGGCTGCCCTCCTTAACAAACACGCTTTCTACGAGAATTCCCTCCTCGGCAAAAACAGGCGTCTCCGCCGATGCTTCCACCACGGCTTCCATCTTTACCGTATGCTCGATCACCTTCGCGGAAGGCGCTTCTGTCGCGACCTGCGGCACCAAAAGGGAATCCGCCGCCCGCGAGATTACCGTAAAAGCCAGCATGACGACCATGAAGACTGCAAAATACCTCGCCGCTTTTCGGTTGATGCCCGTCTCTTTCCTGCCGTTCATCTCCTTCCCACGGTTCGTCTCTTCCCTGCTATTCATCTCTTTTTCACCGTTCGTCTCTCCCCTGCCGTTCGTTTCTTCCTTCCTACTCATCGCATCCTCCGTCTATTCTTTTAACGCTGACGCCGCAATACCCTCTTCCAGATAGTCCTGCCCGATCAAAAAGAGCAGCAGCGCCGGAAGCAGCGCCACAAGAGACGCTGCAAACGCCAGCCCGATCCGCGACGCATCAATCTCCGGCAGATACAGTGCAAGCGGCCACAACGATTTGTCCTTCAAAAACGCAAGCGGCTGTTCGATCATATTGCAGCATTCCAGAAACTGCAGCAAAAGCGCAGAAAAAATGCCGGATATGCCGAGCGGAAGCCCGATCCGCAGAAAAATCTGTACCTCGCCCGCGCCGTCCATGCGCGCCGCCTCGATGATCTCCTCCGGTATTTCCGAAAAAAAGCGGTACATCAGAAACACCGAAAACGTGGAAAAAACAGCCGGCAGCAGCACGGACCACGGCGTATCAAAAAGCCCCATATCATCTAACACCACATATTCCGGGAGCATAAGCACCTGGAACGGCATCATCATCAAAAGAATATAGAGCCTGTAGATGACGCCTCTCCCGGGAAACGGGTAGCGCGCAAGCCCCCACGCTCCCGGCACGGCAAACAGGAGCTGTCCCGCAAGCGTTCCTGCCGCAAGAAGCATCGTGTTCCAGAACATTTTAAAAAATTCCGGGGAATCAAAGAACAGAGCGACCACATTTCCCAGAGTCGGATAGCGCGGGATCAGCCGCCACACCGCAAACCCTTTCGCATCTGACAGCACCGGACCGAGATACTCCTTCGCTTCCGCCGTTCCCATCAGACTGCCCGTCACAAGAAAAAATACCGGGCTTACCATAATAATCGCTGCGACGGCAAGGCAAAGCTCTGTCAGAATTTTCCCGCCGCGCCTTTTCCCGCTTTTTTCTCCTGTCGATATGTTCGTCACGCTTTCACACCCCCTCATCCTGCCACACGCGCTCCAACGCTCCGGTTCCTGCGCTTACGACAAGCGCAAGCAATACCGCACCCGCCGCCATCTTATCGACGTCCATATTTAAGAACCAGTTATTGAACACATGCTGCAGCAGATAGATATCTTCCTGCGGGTAGCTTCCCGCAACGAGGTACGCCTCACGGAATACCTCAAAGGAATTCAAAAGAGAAAGCACAAAGATTGTATACGAAGCATTGCGGATACAAGGAAGCGTTATGTACAAAAAAATCGCCCGCCGTCCCGCGCCGTCCATGCGCGCCGCCTCGTAGAGCGTCTCCGGGACCTGGGAAAGCGCCGCCAGAAACAAAATCACAACATAGCCTGTATTTTTCCAGAGATAGCTTCCCACAAGCACATAGAACGCGCTTCCCGTATTCATCCAATCGCAGCCTGCCGCGCCAAGCGCATCAAGTAAACCGTTTAGCAGCCCCTTCGTGTCAAAGAGGACGCGCCAGAGCAGGACTACGCTTGCCGCGGGAACCGCAAACGGGAGCAGAAGCGCGCTCTTATAGCGCCCTGCGCGTGTCCCCGCCCGCCGAAGCAGCAGGGCGAGCGCGAACGCGAGCGCAAACAGCAGCGGAATACAGACCGCCGTAAAACGGAACGTATTTCGCGCGGCAAGCCGAAACGCTTCGTTTGACAGTACATTCCGGTAATTTCCCAGTCCGAAAAAGCTTCCGTCAAACCGCGCGAAGGAACGCCGTACCACATCCAGAAACGGAATGAGGTAAAACAAAAGCACTCCGGTCAGATGCGGCAGCACGAACAACAATCCGGTTAATTTTCTGCATCCGCGCTTACTCCGCCAGGTACAGGCTGACTTTTTTTTCAATTTCCGCACACGCATCCTCCACCGATTTCTCTCCCGCAAGAGCGCTCTTCGCCTGCTCCATAATCAGTTCTTCTATCACCGAATCCGTATCTGACGGCGTATCAAGGCTCTCGAGCAAATCGGTAAATGCCGTCATCTCCTCGTTCGTCGGCGGGTTAAGCGCCACTTCCAGACTGATTCCGTCGTCGGTCGATACCGCAACGCCCGCTCCGTCGCCATACACCTCCTGCAGCGCTTCACTTGCCGCGCTGTATGCCGCGCGGTTTACCGAAAAACCGTTTTCCGTCGACTGGCCGCATTCACTGCCAAGCATAGTGCGCACAAAACCTTTGGCCTCTTCCATATAAGACGTACCGCTTACGATTCCCACTTTCTGATATGGGACAAAGCTTCTGACTGCATCCCGGTCCAGAAGATCGTAAGTCACACCCGCCTCATGAACGGCGGCAAGCATGGTAGGCAGCATTGCCAGACTCGTCAGCGTTCCCATACTGAGTTCGCACTCTCCCATCAGAATGCCAAACGCATTTTCCGAATCATGCAGCGAAATTCCATAGCCGACATAAGAAACCACGACTCCATCCTCTATGTGTTCCTCCAGATCGTACAACTGCTTTGCCGTCCCAAGCCATGTCAAAAGCGCCTCACTGTCCACCGCACCGCTTCCGTCGAACAGCTTTGCCGCATCCACCGCATAAAGGCTCTCAAGTAAGCTTTCGGCTGACTGTCCGCCAAAAATTCTTTTTGCGCCTCTCTCCTTAAGCATCTTTGCATAGTCACAGAGTCCGGAAAGCGTCGCGCCGGATTCCACCGCCTCCTGTTCTCCTATGATTACCGATAAATAAAAGCGCGCCGGAATCTGATAAATTTTTCCATCCTGCTCATAGGGAGCGATGACATTTTCAAAAACGCCGTCCCCGGCGCGAAGCTCCTCCACAAGCGGCGTAAGATCTGCCAGCATCCCTTTCTCGATGTAACTGTCTGCCGGCATACCGTCCAGAATCAGTACATCCGGCCCGTTTCCCGCAAGAATATCCGTATTCAGCGCACGCAGCGCATCTTCCGCCGTCACGCCGTCCTCACCCGTCATCCCGATCTGCAGATTGACATACACATCCTGATTCGCACGCTGATAGCTTGAGATCACCTGGCGCAGATATGCCGAATCGTTAAGCGCATAGACCTTTAGTTCCTTTTCCGGCATGGAAAGCGCGTCCTTATCGTAAGAATATTTCAAAAGCTTATGCTCGCCTCTGCCGTCTGTGACCGCAGCAAGAAAATGTTCCTCGTCCGGCATCAGCACTGCGGTGAAAGCTCCCGTCGTATCTCCGAGCGTCGTCAATGCGCCGTTTACAAGCTGCTCGCTTACGCTGCCGCCCTGCATATAAGAAAAGATTCCGTCATGGTTGGCATATATGGTCTGTCCTTCTTTGGTTCCTTCGTGGAATACGATCGACATATACTCTACCGAGCCGTCGGAAAGAGAACCGTCTGAGAGAAGAATTTCATTTAACGCTCCGTTCTCTTCCACCAGACTTCCGTCCGCCGCGTCATAGCAGAGCACGCCCTCCGCCCCTGCCACTACAAACACCAGATTTCCCGCCACTCCGAAGTAATAAGAATATGCGCCTTCCGTATCACAGTGCGGGGTGCAGGTTCCTGTCCCGCGGTCTATCTTGTAGATCGTTCCGACTGTGCTCTGACCGAGCAAATCTCCCGCCGCGTCAAATCTCAATTCCCACAGATAGGGCGCCTGCTCCTCTGACCACGTCAGTTCCTGCCAGCTTACGGCTCCATCCGCCCCCACATAACAGATCCGGCTGCTTATTCCTCCCGCGCCGTTCGAGGAAGTGATAAGCAGCGCCGCCGTTCCGTCTTTGTCCATGGCGCAGCTGTCGATATAACCCGCCGTATCAAGCGAATCGTCTGTAATTTTCTGTACCTCCCAGTTCTCACCGAGATCGTCTGTCTTCGCCGTCAAAAACTGCATCCGCTCCTCATCGCTCCCGAAGAGCGCGATGCTGCCGTCCACAAGCTGCTCAACCGCCATAATATTAGAAACGCCTTCCGGAAGCGTCACCTCCGACTCCATAAAACGCCCTCTTCCGGCGGAGTCCTTCCCGGCGTCTTTGCCTGTCCCTGCGCCAACGTCCTCCGTCTGTCCGGACACCGCGCTCCCGGACGCCCCGTTCTCCCCACAGCCGCTTATGATTCCAAGCAGCAATGTGGCGGCAAGCAAAATCCCGATTTGTTTTTTTCTCCTATGAATCCTCATATTTGCATCTCCCGTCTTAAACATTTCTTTTTGTCTACAGTCTTATCATAACAGGAGTTCCTTTAATTTTTCTTTAACGCTCTCTTTAATTTTTTGTTTCTCTTAAAGATTTTTTTAAGATAATTGTGATAAGATACATGGGAAAATACATGATGGGCCATATGGCTATACATTCTATCAAAACGGAGACAGGACATGAGAATTTTACTGATTGAAGACGACATGAATCTCTGCGATACGCTTAGCTTTCAGCTAAAGCGCGAAGGACATGAGGTGGAGCTCTGCCACGACGGCAGAGACGGGCTTGACCTTTTCATACAGGACGCCTACGACCTCATCCTCTTAGACCGGATGCTCCCCACAATGAACGGGCTCCTCGTGTTAAAGAAGGCAAGAAACGCAGGCGTACATACCCCCGTGATCATGATCACCGCGCTCGGCGAGCTTTATGACCGCATCGAAGGACTGGACACGGGCGCGGACGATTATCTGACGAAGCCCTTTGCCTTTGAGGAGCTTATGGCGCGCATCCGCTCGCTCGGACGCCGCAGCGGCAAATGGGAGACACACGAAACACTTTCTTACGGCGATATTTCCTACGATCCCGGCATGCGCGAACTTTTCGGTCCTGCGGGAAGCCTGCTCCTCTCCGGGCGCGAAGGACGGCTGCTCGAAGTCTTCTTAAGGGAGCCGGACGCCGTGCTGCGGCGCATGGTCCTGCTCTCACGCGTCTGGGGCGCGGACGCCGCCGTGGAGGAGAGCAATCTCGACACCTACATTCACTTTCTGCGCAAGCGGCTTCACACCGTAGGCAGCATTCTGACGCTCTCTACGATCCGCGGCGTAGGCTACCGATTGGAGATACCAGATGTTTCATAAATTACACCGTCAAATGACGTTTTTCTGTGCGGCAGTCACAGGAATGATTCTTATTCTTTTGACACTGCTCTGCCTTTGGATTTCAGAACAAAGCCTGGAGAAAAATCATTACGCCTCCTTCCAAAACGAGACAAATTCCGTTCTCACGCATCTGCAGCTGCAGGACGTTATCTCGCTGCAGTGGGTGAACCAGCTCGCGGAAAAGAACCATTTCGAACTGCTGCTCTATGACAACGGCTCCCCGCTCTATCTGCAGCAGCTCGGCGGAGCACACCGCACCGCCACAGGGGAGGATGTGCGCCTTGCCGTCCAGACAGCCGCCGATTCCTTCGGGCTTAACATCTTCTCATCTTCGGGCAGACAGCTTGCGCAGCATGCCGAATTTACGCTCTCCGGCGCCTCGGGTACTTCCTATTATGTCTCCGCCGGAACGGTTTCAAAAGCGCACGGCACACTCTCCTTCCTGCTCTTTTACCCGCGCACGGCGCAGAATGGACAGCTTCTCTTCCAGCGGCTTGCCTTCTTTTTCGCCGACCTGCTCGCCCTGCTTTTGCTCACGGCATTTTCTTGGCAGTTCACCGGGTATATGCTGCGCCCGTTGGAAGAGAACGTAAAACGGCAGTCCGCGTTTGTCGCCTCGGCATCTCATGAGCTGCGCACGCCGCTCGCCGTGATGCGCTCTGGAATCGAAGCGCTCCAAAAGGCGAGTGGCGACGCCGACCGCGCACATTTTATGTCCATTCTGATGCAGGAAAATCTCCGTATGCAGCGGCTCGTCTCCGACATGCTCATCCTCACGAACTCCGACGCCCGCTCGCTCTCCCTTCACGAGACACCCTGCCAGCCGGACGAACTGCTGCTTGCCGCCTACGAGAAATACGAACTACTCGCCGCAGACAAGGACATTTCCCTGAAAATCACGCTGCCGGACGACGCTTCCCCAACCTGTTCCCTGGACGCGGACCGCATCGGACAGGTACTGTCCGTCCTGCTCGACAACGCGCTCTCCTACACCCCGGCAGGCGGTACGGTGACGCTCTCGCTCTCCTATGATGCGGCAAACGGCCAAACAGCGCATTCTGCCGCAAAGTATATCCGCTTTACGGTGTCAGACAGCGGCTGCGGCGTGCCGGACGATGATAAGACGCGGATCTTCGATCGTTTCTACCGCGCCGAGCAGTCCCATACGAGCAAAGATCACTACGGGCTCGGGCTCTGCATTGCAAAGGAGATCGTGACCGCGCACCGCGGAAAGATCTTTGTCACCGATGCGCCGGAGGGCGGGGCATGCTTCTCGGTGGTGCTGCCGCGCGAATAAGCCGGACTATTTTCTCTGACTGATTCGTTCTGCGTATCATAATACAAAAATGCAGGAATCGCCAGTTACATTTGTCGCTGTCAATTCCTGCACCCTATGAAATACTTTTTGTTTTACGTTTTCGTTTCACCGTCTACCCTGTATACTTCGCAAGCTGCTCCTCCAAAAACTCCGGCGTCTCGAAATAATCGATCTTCATTGCATGCTTTACCTCGGCAAGCGTCTTCGCCGCCTCTTCCCGCGCTACTTTGCTTCCTTCCTTTAAGATATCGTACACATCGCCGATCCTCTGCTCGTATTCTTTTCTGCGCGCGCGAATCGGGGAAAGTTCCTCCTGCATCACGTTGTTCAGGAACTTCTTCACCTTCACGTCGCCAAGCCCGCCTCTCTGATAATGCGCTTTCAACTCATCAAGGTTCGCGTACTCGGGAAGATATTCTGCAAAATGCGCGTCATTGCAGAACGCGTCGAGATAAGTAAATACGGTATTCCCTTCCAGCTTGCCCGGGTCTTCGATGCGGATATGATCCGGGTCTGTGAACATGGACATGACCTTCTTTCTGACGTCCTCCTCGGACTCCGAGAGATAGATACAATTCCCGAGCGACTTGCTCATCTTCGCCTTGCCGTCCGTTCCCGGAAGCCTTAAGCATGCCTTATTGTCCGGCAGAAGAATCTGGGGGTCGGTCAGCGTATCGCCGTAGACAAAGTTGAACTTGTGCACGATCTCTTTGGTCTGCTCGATCATCGGCATCTGATCCTCGCCCACCGGAACCGTCGTCGCGTGAAATGCGGTGATGTCCGCCGCCTGACTGATCGGGTAATTGAAGAACCCGACCGGGATGCTCGCCTCGAAGTTGCGCATCTGAATCTCGGACTTCACGGTCGGATTGCGCTGTAATCTGGACACTGTCACCAGATTCATGTAATAAAAGGTCAGTTCCGTCAGTTCCGTCACATAGGACTGGATAAAAATATTTGACTTCGCCGGATCTAAGCCCACCGAAAGGTAATCAAGCGCCACTTCCATGATATTGTCGCGCACCTTCGCCGGATTGTCCGCATTGTCGGTCAGCGCCTGCGCGTCCGCGATCATGATAAATATCTTATCAAACTCCCCGGAATTCTGGAGTTCCACTCTTCTCTTTAACGAACCTACATAATGTCCCACATGAAGCTTCCCGGTAGGACGGTCGCCTGTCAAAATAATCTTCTCTGCCATTTCTCTCTCCAATCTAAACAGGAAACGAATCTATTCGCCTCCCCGTGTACCGCGTGCATTGTCTTTGCTTATTATACACGTTTTGCCGGAGAGCTTCAACATTTAAAAATATGAATCACGCCGCGGTCATTCAAATCCTTTAAAAACGCCACGGCAAGCGGCACGCCGAACAATCCCACGATGCCAAAAAAGTTCAGTCCCAGGATCATACAGGGCAGCATGACGACCGGAGAAAGTCCCATCTGCTCTCCGACCAGCTTCGGCTCTACAATATTTCGAACTACAGTTATGATAAGATAAAGTCCCATCACGCCGATCCCCATCTTGAAGTTGCCGCCTGCAAACGCGATAACAGCCCACGGAATCAGCACTGTCCCCGTCCCGAGCACTGGAAGAATATCAAGGATAGAGACGATGAACGCGATTGCAAACGCCCCGTCGATTTGCAGCACCAGAAATCCGACTGAGAGTTCTGCAAACGTCATGATAAAAATCAGCACATAGGAAAGCACGCACTTTCCCATCGTTCCCATCACATAATCCTTGATTCCAAAGACCGTATTCTGCCATTTCTTGGGCACCTGCTTTCTCAAAAACTGCAGAATCCCCGGGAAATCAAGTTCCATGAATACCGTTGCAATGACTGCGAGCAGCACGTTCATGCACACCCCCGGAATCCCTGCCGCAACCCCCGAAACAGCGTCGATGACCGTCCCCGAAACGCCGGACACCATCTGCCCCGCGTGCGAAATCGCCTGTGCGGATTCCTGCCCGGCAGCGCGCACCGCGGCATTTCCCGCCGCATCGGAAAATATCGCCCCGTCCCCCGTAAGACTGGAAAGCCACCCGCAGAAATTCTGAACCATCGGAAAGATGGTATTCGACAGAAATTCCGTCAATTCCCCGCCAATCCCCTGAATCAGCAGCACGACCCTGTTCCCGAGAAAATATAAGAGCACCGCGACAAGTCCATAGAATAAAAATACGATGACGACCGCCGCAAGACTCCGTTTTATGTGCATCCGTTCCGACGCAAACCTCACCGGAACGGATAAAAGCCACGCGATCAGAAACGCCGCGACAAACGGCAGAAGCACCGGACCTACGAGTTTAATCAAAAAAAGGGCGATACAGACCCATACCGCCCAATATGCAAATTTTATTAAAAATTCCCGCTGCCGCCTTAAGCGTTCTTCCTTATCCATGCCTGCCCTCTTTTCACTCTTTTCTATTATTAACTATATCCATCCCCCTTTATATCATACGTTGATTTTCCCTATTTTTTCATATATGGTTTTTCGGGATTATCGTCGCCTGCCTGATGCCCCGAAATTTCCTATTGCGCAAAAAAAACCGTGCCGGGAACTCCCGGCACGGCTCTGTAAAGACCCGCGCAGCGCTTTTCGCTGCCCTCGTCTTACGCATCCTGCAATTTTAACATATAGATACAGTTTGGTTTATCGATCTTAACGCTCGCGCACCGCTGCAACGAATAACCGTGTTCAAAATCGATCGTATACGTAAAGATATCGTTCGAATTGTTGTTGAGCGTCAGATAATGCTTTTCATCCGGATAGACTGCAAGCACCTTCGGATAATCGCTGTTGACCTTCGTGATGAAACGCTCGTCGAGCATTCCTGTCTCCTTATCGATCTCGTAGCAGACGACGGAGTTCACGCCTGCATTACTGCAGAACAGATACCTGCCGCTCGATGAAATCTCCATACCGGAAGCCGCGCAGAGATCCTCTTCCTTGTGCGTCACAGTGCTGACCGTCTGAATCTTCTCAAATACAGGCTGATCGTCCACCAGCTGATAATGATACACCTCGACCATATTCATCAGTTCATAGAGAATATACGCATACCGCCCGTCCCTCGAGAAACGGATCATACGCGGCGCAGACTCGAGCGGTCCGCGGATGATGTCAATGAGCTTTAACTTGCCGTACTCATAATCCACACGATAAATCTTGACCTGATCCAATCCGTTGTCAACCGCACACAAAAACTTCTGATCCGGGGTCAGCTTTACGCAATCCACATGCGGAATGAAATTGCGCTGTGCAATGCTCCTTCCCATACCCTTGTGGAACACGCCGTCCGCGATTCCTCCGATACTGCCGTCCGGCATCAGACGCATCATGCTGACACGTCCGTCATGATGTCCGCCGACGAACAGATAACGATTCTCGTCATCCACCTCCACATAGCAGCCTCGCATACCGCCGATCCACTGCTGATTGATCGGTATGAGGTCACCGTCCGGCTCGATCTTAAACGACTCGACGCCCTCATCTGCGATAGAATACAGAAATTTGCGATCCTTGGATACGACCAGATCGGACGGATTATTGATCGGAACGACCTTGCGCTCCTGCATACGTCCCTCCTCGACATCAACGTCATAGATATGGATGCCTACGCTGTTCTCATGGGTATAAGTACCTACATATGCAACATACTTGTCCTGTTTCATCGTCTTCCACCATCCTATTCTTTTCTTCGTAATATATCATACATTGCAAGCGGCTCTCCCAGATCGATATAGAGTACCTGCTTCGGATGCGGCGCGGATTCCATCTCCTCCCCGTCCGCATCCACAATGCGTCTTACCACAACCGTCTGATTTGTACCGTCCGGCTTCATGACCTCGATTTCTTCTCCCACAGAAAACTTATTGCGCTGCTCGATACGGTACAGTCCTTCTTCGTTCTGCTCTCCGACGATTCCCAGATACGTATACTCCCTGACATAGGTGTTATTATCATATATCTGCGCTTCCTCGGACGGCTTGCCAAAGAAAAAGCCTGTCGTGAACTGCCGGTAGGTACAGTTCGATATCTGATCCTGATACCACGGCAGATTCTTCGCATAAAGCTCCGGCGACTGCTTATAGTCATCGATCGCCCTCCGGTAGGTTCTCGCCACCGTCGCAACATATAGTGCTGTCTTCATTCTACCCTCTATTTTGAAACTGTCAATACCCGACTCCATTAATTCCGGAATATGCTCAATCATACAAAGATCCTTGGAATTAAAAATATAGGTCCCGCGCTCATTTTCATAGACAGGCAGATACTCGCCCGGACGCTTCTCCTCCACAATCGCGTACTTCCATCTGCACGGATGCGTACAGGCTCCGCCGTTGGCATCCCGCCCGGTAAAATAATTCGAGAGCAGACACCGCCCCGAATAGGAAATGCACATCGCCCCGTGGATAAACGTCTCAATCTCCAGATCCTCTGGGATATTTGCCCGGATTTCTTTAATCTCCGCGAGGGAAAGCTCCCTTGCAGACACAACGCGCTTCGCACCCTGCTCGTACCAGAAACGGTAAGTACCGTAATTCGTATTATTGGCCTGCGTACTGATATGACGCTCGATCTCGGGACAGACCTCCTTTGCGATCATGTACACGCCCGGATCGGAAATAATCAGCGCATCCGGCTTTATCCCGCGGAGTTCGGCAAAGTACTCCCGCACGCTGTCAAGATCGCCGTTGTGCGCCAGGATATTCGCCGTGATATAGACCTTCACATCATGCGCGTGCGCAAATGCAATGCCCTCCTTAATCTCCTCCATGGAGAAATTCTTCGCCTTCGCGCGCAGCCCGAACGCCTCACCGCCGATATAGACGGCGTCCGCTCCGTAAATGACTGCTATCTTCAATACTTCCAAACTGCTCGCCGGTATCAACAGTTCCGGTCTTCTCATACTTTTCTACCTCTCCGTCCGTCTCTTTCGCGTGCTCACCGTCACGCCGTCTCCCACAGGGAGCACTGCCGTCACCAATTCGTCGCTGTGCGTCAGTTCATACAGATAGTCGCGCATCCGTTTGTGGATCGTGCGGTTCCTTCGCGTCACCGCAAAGCGTGACTCGATAATATCTCCGTCCTGCAGCACATTATCGGAGACGAGCACGCCCTCCTCCTCCAGAAGTCTTAAAATATCCGGCATAAAATGAATGTACTGCCCCTTCGCCGCGTCCATGAAAATGAAATCATACGGCTCGTGAAGCGTCTTTAACACGTCCGCCGCATCGCCGGCATGCAGCGTGATCTGCGCTTCCCTTCCCGCTCTGCGGAAATTCTCCCGCGCAATGGGGATACGCTTTTCGTAGTTCTCAATCGTCGTGATCTGACAGGGAACGGGATTATATTCCGCCATCAAAAGTGCGGAAAACCCGACTGCGGTTCCCACTTCCAAAATACGCGCCGGCTTCTTCATGGCAAGCAGCAACTTTAGAAACGTCTGCATTTCCTTGCGGATGATCGGCACATATTGTTCCGTCGCTTCCTTTTCAATCTGATCCAGAAGTGCGGTATTTCCCATGTCAAGAGAATTAATATAAGTAACCAGCCTCTCGTCTACGATCACGGTGCAGCCTCCGTTTCCGTGTCCTCTTCCTCTTCCGCCGCCATCACGACCAGCATATCTCTGGTCACCATGGATGTATTGAGCGTGTAAATACCGGGCTTTAACTTCCCGGAATAGGCGGACAGCTTAAGCTGCGCGAAAAAAAGCTTCTCGTCGCGGACAAGACCTTCGTCTTTTAACATCTTTCCGATATCATACTCCGACATATCCGACGTCACGGAAACAACGACATCCCTGCCCGGCGCCTCGTCCACCGCGGACTCCGTAAAGACCCGGTACCCGAAATCATAGCAATAACTGCCAAGTTCCACCAGACCTACCACGACGAGCAGCAATACCAATATTGAAAAGCTGATACTGACAAATTTGAAAACTACTTTGTTTAGCTTCATGTTCTTCTACACTTCCATAATGATCGGCATGATCATCGGGCGTCTCTTTGTCTCTTTCCATACAAAGTCGCTTAAGGAATCCTTGATTTCCGTCTTGATCTTGCCCCAGTCTGTGATACCTTTATCCATACAATGCTGCATCGTGTCCTCCAGAAGATGTCTCGCATCGTCCATCAGACCCTCTGCTCCTCTGACGTAAACAAATCCCCTGGAAACGATGTCCGGTCCTGCAAGCACCTGTCCGGAACCGCCCTCCAGCGTCAATACTACAATGATAATGCCGTCCTCTGCCAGATGCTGGCGATCTCTTAAAACGATATTGCCGACATCCCCGACGCCGAGCCCGTCCACCATGATCGCGCCCGTGTGTACTCTTCCGTTTACCGCCGCGCTCTCATCGTCCAGTTCCAACACATCACCGGAAGACAGCAGGAAAATATTTTCTTTCGGAATGCCAAGCTCCTCCGCCACCTTCGCCTGCGCGATCAGATGACGGTACTCGCCGTGCACCGGAATGGAGTACTTCGGCTTTACCAGAGAATAGATCAGCTTGATTTCCTCCTGGCAGGCGTGACCGGATACATGTACATCCTGAAATATAACGTTCGCACCCTTCATCGAAAGCTCGTTGATGATACGCGATACCGCCTTTTCATTTCCCGGGATCGGGTTCGAGCTTAAGACGATCGTGTCGTTCGGCTTGATCGTCACCTTCTTGTGCATGCCGCTCGCCATACGGGAGAGCGCCGCCATCGCCTCACCCTGGCTTCCTGTCGTAATCAGTACCGTCTGCTCGTCCGGGTAATGCTTCAACTCCTCGATATCGATGAGCGTGTTGTCCGGTATGCTGATATAGCCAAGCTCCGAAGCGATACCGATGATATTGACCATGCTTCGTCCCTCTACGACTACCTTGCGCCCGTTCTTATACGCGGTATTGATAATCTGCTGTACACGGTCTACATTCGACGCGAACGTCGCGATAATGATCCTATGGTTCTTATTGTCGGAAAAAATTTCATCGAACGTTCTGCCGACCGTCTTCTCCGACATCGTAAAGCCCGGGCGTTCTGCGTTCGTACTGTCGCACATAAGCGCGAGCACGCCTTTTCTTCCGATCTCACCGAAACGCTGTAGATCGATCGCGTCGCCGAATACCGGCGTGTAGTCCACCTTGAAGTCTCCGGTGTGCACCACGATTCCCGCCGGGGAATAGATCGCGAGCGCCGCCGCGTCCTGAATACTGTGGTTCGTCTTAATGAACTCCACGCGGAAACAGCCCAGATTAATATGCTGTCCGTATTTTACGACCTTGCGCTTTACCTTCGTCAGCATGTTGTGCTCTCTGAGCTTGTGCTCGATAATACCGTTCGTCAGCTTCGTGGAGTAAATCGGCACGTTGATCTCTCTTAGCACGTAAGGGATCGCACCGATGTGATCCTCGTGACCGTGCGTGATAAAAAATCCCTTCACCTTGTCAATATTGTCCTTCAGATATGTGATATCCGGGATGACGAGATCGATTCCGTACATGTCGTCCTCCGGGAATGACAGTCCGCAGTCCACAACAATAATACTGTCTTCGTACTCAAAGGCAGTAATGTTCATTCCGATCTGCTCTAACCCTCCTAACGGAATGATTCTAAGCTTTGCAGTTTTTTCTTTCTTCAAAATATTACCTCCATAAATTTAATTTGTTTCGTTCACCTGTATTTCTCAAAACGCAATATCCGCATCCTCGATCAGTTCGGCAAATACCTTTCCGACAGCGGCAAGCTCCGTGTCATCCTCCACCATCTCGTAGATGACCTCCTCGTCTTTCGCTTCCACCTCTCTTAAGATATAGGCTTCACAGTCGTCCTCTTCCTCCTCTGTCACAAACAGGTATCGCGTACCGTTTACCTTCGTCTCTTCCACAACAAAAAATTCGATTTCCTCTTTTGTATCGGGATCGACAAATTTTACTTTCTCCATAAATAATCTCCATTTCTTACTTCTGAAATGCGAGGGAATCCAGATAGCCCTGCAGTATAAATACCGCCGCAATCTCATCTACGTACTGTTTCCGGTTCTCCCTGCGCACTCCCGTCTCCATCATAAGGCGGTCCGCCGCTACAGTCGTAAGTCGTTCATCCCAAAGAATGACGGGAAGTCCCGTACGACGCTCCAGCATCCCCTTAAACTCCTTTGTCTTCTCGCAACGCTCTCCCTCTGTGTTATTCATATTCTTCGGATAACCCAGCACAATGCGCTCCACATGATATTCTTCTATGATCTGTTCGATTCTCGCCAAAGACTGACGCAGCTTATTAGGGGACTGTCTTCTGACAATCTCCAGTCCCTGCGCCGTCATCATAAGCTCATCGCTGACCGCTACACCGACAGTCTTAGAGCCGAAATCTAATCCTAATATCCGCATACTCTATTCCCAGTTATTGTTCCTGATGTAAGCCCTGAGCACTTCCTCTACCAGCTCATCACGTTCCACTTTCATAATCAGGCTTCTTGCATTATTATGACTGGTGATATAAGTAGGATCCCCCGACATAATATATCCAACAATCTGATTCACCGGGTTATAGCCCTTCTCGCTGAGCGCACGATAAACAATCGTGAGTACGTCGCTCACCTTAAGCTCCGGTTCCTTTTCCACTCTAAAATATTGTGTGTTATTGATATCCTGCATACTTGTCACGCCCTTATATCTGCCCGACAGGAAAAAGATGCTTTCCTCTGTTCTCCTGTCAAAAAAGCATTGCTGTTTTTATTCTAATATAGTTTGTCCTAAAATTCAACCAAAAGATAGACGTCTTCTGTTAATTGCTCTTTTAACGTTCCCGTCACAAAGCGGTTCGTCAGGTCTTCTTCCGTCTCCACCGCCACTTTTACATATTCTTTCGTGTAACCCGTAAAATATTTTCTGCCATTTATGACAGATACTTCCTCCATAAGCGCCGTAACCTGCCTGCCCAGATAATATTCACGGAACTCCTTAGACATCTGTTTTTCCAGTTCAAGCAGTACGGCGCTTCTTTCTGTCTTGACCGACTCCGGCACCTGCGCGGACATCGCAGCCGCTTTTGTACCCTCCCGTCTGGAATATTTGAAAATGTGCATCTCATAAAAATGAATACGTTCCAGATAAGCTTTCGTAATCGCAAATTCCTCCCTGCTCTCCCCCGGGAATCCTACAATCACATCGGTCGTAATCGCCGGATGCGCAAAATATTTCCGCAGAAGCACACAGCCCTCCTCGTACTCCGCCGTGTCATAACGGCGGTTCATGCGGGCAAGTACGGTATCGCAGCCGCTCTGTAAGGACAGGTGAAAATGCGGGCAGATTTTTTCCATGGAGGAAAGTTCCTTTACAAATTCCTCTGTCACGATCCGGGGTTCTAAGCTGCCGAGCCGGATGCGTTCGATTTCCTCCACCGCGTGCACCTGCCTGATCAAAGAGAGCAGATTTTCTCCCGTATCGATTCCATAGGAGCTTAAATGAATCCCGGTGAGCACGACCTCCTTGTAGCCGCGCGCGGCAAGCCGCTCTACCTCCGCCACCACATCGGACGCCGCGCGGCTTCTGACACGTCCTCTTGCAAACGGTATAATACAGTAAGTACAGAACTGGTTGCAGCCGTCCTGCACCTTTAAGAATGCTCTTGTATGCTCCGCCGTCTTCTTAAGCGACAACTCCTCATATTCCTGCTTTTCATGGTTGATATCCGCAATGCTCTTCGTCTTCGTGCGGTTCTTTTCGTATTCTTCCAAAAGCTTTACAATTTCGTGCTTCCGGTTGTTCCCGATCACAATGTCGATTGCCTCGTCTAAAAGCGCCTGCGCCTCCTTCGTCTGCACGTAGCAGCCTGCGCCGACCACGATGGACTGCGGATTTAATTTTCTGGCACGGTGCAGCATCTGTCTGGATTTGCGGTCCGCCATATTGGTAACGGAACAGGTGTTTATCACGTAAACATCCGCCGCCTGCGTAAACGGTACGATCTCATATCCCGCTTCCTCCAAAATCTGCTGCATCGCCTCCGTCTCATATGCATTTACTTTACATCCCAAATTATGCAGTGCCGCTTTTTTCATTTTTCCCGTTTTTCTCGCTTTCTTGTATTTCGCCTGCTTTTTGTGTTGACTTTTCCAATAAAAACTATTACTATAAAACTATCTTGAAACAGTTAATCTTAAGGAGGTTTTTTATCATGAAAACAGTACAGATTTCCCTTAACTCCATCGACAAGGTTAAGTCCTTCGTCAATGCGATTACACAGTATGAGTATGATTTTGATTTGATCTCTGGCAGATACGTCATCGATGCAAAGTCCATCATGGGTATCTTCAGTTTAGATTTATCCAAACCGATCGATCTTGCTATCCACGCTGAGAGCAACATGGACGAGGTTATGGAGACATTAAAGCCGTACCTTATCTAATCGCATAAGCAGGGGCATAAGCCGCAGGAAATTTCCTGCGGCTTTTTTGTGCAATAGGAACTTGCACCCCGTTGTGCAAAGATACCGCGTGCACAAATGCGCAGCTTTCTATGCCTCGATACGGATGACCTCTACCGTATCGATCGCCTCCTGCATCAGCGCGTCGATTTTCTCCGCGAGTTTCTTCTCGTCATTGTGAATGACGTTAAGGCTCGGCTTCGTCACCGGATGCTTCGCCACGAAAATCGTACAGCAGTCCTCATACGGCAGAATCGATGTCTCATAGGCGTCGATCTTCTCGGATATCTCTACGATTTCCTGCTTGTCAAAGCCGATCAACGGACGATAGACCGGCATCGTACACACCTCGTTCGTCGCCGCGAGCGACTGCATCGTCTGGCTCGCCACCTGTCCGATGCTCTCCCCTGTGATCAGCCCGAGACACTTATTCTCCTTTGCAAAATGCTCAGCCAGCTTCATCATATAACGGCGCATGATGATCGTCAGTTCCTCATGCGGGCACTGTTCGTAAATGTAGAGCTGGATATCCGTAAAATTCACCACATGGAGATTGATCGGACCGGAATACTTCGCCACGATCTTCGCAAGATCTATGACCTTCTGCTTCGCGCGCTCCGAAGTGTAAGGCGGCGCATGAAAATAAGTCGCGTCGATCGTTACGCCGCGCTTTGCGATCATATAGCCTGCCACCGGGCTGTCGATTCCGCCGGACAAAAGCAGCATCGCCTTGCCGTTCGTGCCGACCGGCATACCGCCCGGACCCGGAATAATCTTGGAGTAGATATTGATCTGGCTGCGAATCTCGATATGAATCATCACCTGCGGATGATGCACATCCACACTTGTCTCCGGGAACGCTTCGAGAACACGTTCTCCTACATTTGCATTAATCTCCATCGACTGCAGCGGATAATTCTTTCTCGCACGTCTCGCATCGACCTTGAATGTAAAACGCTTATCCGGATATTCCTGTTTGATATGCGCAATGACATCCTCACAGAGCTTATCAAAACCCTCATCCTCCACCAGAATGACCGGGCAGATTCCCACGATGCCAAAGACGCATTTTAACGCCCCGACCGTCTCGTCGTAATCGTATTCTCCTTTGGTATCTACATAGATTCTTCCCTGCTCCTTGCGCACAAGAAATTCGCCGTCTACCTTCTTTAACGCGTGATTGATCTGGCTCACCAGCGCGTCTTCGAACAGGTAGCGGTTCTTGCCCTTGATCGCAATCTCCGCATATTTTATCAAAAATGACTTATACATGTATGTTATCCTTTCATATCCTGGAAGAATGCTGCTTTTTGCATTCTCCGAATCGCACAGGCTTTGGTATATGGTCTGTGCGATTTTTGCACAGGCTTTGGTATATGGTCTGTGCGATTTATTTCCTGATAAATTTCCGGCGGAACGGTATGATTTCCTTCATCTTCTCCACCACGTAATCCACTTCCTTCTCCGTGGTATACACACTAAAGCTGATGCGGATCGTGGCTCCCAGCTTTTTCGGCGAAAGCCCGATCCCCTGCAGGGTACGGCTCGGCGCAGGCTTATTGGACGAACAGGCGCTCCCCGCCGACACATAGATGCCGTACTCTTCCAGCGAATGCAACATAACCTCGCTCGGCACATCGTCGACGGTGATGCTCACGATCTGCGGCGCCGAATCACGCCCCGTCCTGCCGTTTACGGTCACGCCGGGAATCTGCGTTATGCCCTCGATGAACCGCTCCTTTAACGCGTACATATGCGCAACCTTCGCATCAAAGTCCTCGTAGATCTCTGCCGCCGCCTCGCCGAGCGCCGCCGCCCCCGGTACATTCTCTGTGCCGGACCGCATCCCTTTCTGCTGCCCTCCGCCGTAAATAATCGGCTTTACTTTTACCTTATCCCTGATATAGAGAAATCCGGTTCCTTTGGGTGCATGGATCTTGTGACCGCTCACGGACAACAGATCGATTCCGGCGCGCTTCGGATAAATGTGAAATTTACCGTATGCCTGAATCGCGTCCACATGGAACAGAGTATTCGGATTCTTCTCTTTGACGATGCGCGCCGCCTCCTCGATCGGTTCGACCGCACCGATCTCGTTATTTACCATCATAACAGAAACCAGGACCGTGTCCTCACGCACCGCATCCCGCAGTTCGGTAAGTGAAATCAGCCCGTCCGCATCCACGCCCAGATAAGTAATTTCAAATCCAAGCTCCGCCAGATAAGCAAGCGGCGCATGGACGGACGCATGCTCGATCTCCGTCGTGATAATATGCATCCCCTGCCGCTTGTTCGCAAGCGCCGCACCGATTAATGCCATATTGTTCGACTCCGTGCCGCCCGAGGTGAATACAATCTCCTTCTCATCCACCCTCAATGTCTTTGCGATACGGCTCTTCGCCTCCTTGATATAGTCCTCCGCTTCCTTTCCCTTGTTATGCAGGGAAGACGGATTTCCAAAGTCCTCCGTCAGTATCTGCACCATGAGATCTTTCGCGCGCTCACTGCAGCGCGTGGTCGCAGAATTATCCAAATATGCTTCCATGATTTCTTAATTCCATGCCTTTCCGTCATTATACTGCGCATGACGCACTCACTTCGCGCCCTCACAGCGCCCCGGCATCTTCCTGTTGATTCAACGCCTTCGCTCATTTATCCGGCATCTCCCTATCAATTCGATGCCTTGGCTCATTTTTCCCGGCATCTTCCTATCAATTCGATGCCTTGGCTCATTTTTCCCGGCTTTGCCGATGGTTCATTCGCATCATTCACTGTCTGCCTCACCGGCACTCTCGATATAATACATCAGAATCGAGAGCATGGCAAGCCCTGCCGTCTCCGTCCGCAAAATCCTTCTTCCGAGGGAAACAAGCTGCATTCCGCGCTCTTTTGCAAGGGCAATCTCATCCTCCGCAAAGCCGCCCTCCGGCCCGATAAAAATACCGATGCTCTGTCCCGGACGAACCGCCTCGACCGCCTCTTTAGTCGCCGCCATACCACGCTCATTCTCATAGGGAACAAGCCGCACGTCAAAGGCTGCCGCCGCTTCGAGCGCTTCCCTATAGCTCAACGGTTTTCGCACGGTAGGTATGATGCTGCGCTTGGACTGCTTTGCAGCACTCTTTGCAATCTCCTGCCAGCGCGTCTGCTTTGCCGACGCCTTTTTCTCATCCAGCTTTACGACACAGTTCTTCATCGCGACCGGAATAATTTCACAGGCGCCAAGCTCGACTGCTTTCTGGATGATAAGTTCTAACTTATCGCTCTTTGGAAGCCCCTGGAACAGATAAATCTTATTTGGAAGCTCGGTATCCGCGGCATGTTCCTCTAAAATGCGCACCAGCACCATCCGGTCGGCAAGCGCGTCGATCTCTCCGAAATAATTCTCCCCTGAATTACTGCTGATACGTACCTTTTCACCGCATTTCAAGCGGAGCACGTTCTTGATATGGTTCACGTCCTCGTTCTCGATTGTCACAATGCCGTTTGAAATCTGCGCGTCTTCCACAAAAAACTGATACATCCTTCATCCTCCATGACGCGTTTTTCAATTCACTGCCTTTCTCGCCGTGATATTGACCCACTCGCCCTGATGGTTAATTTCCACAATCTCTAAGCCTGCCGCTTCGATTGCATCCTTCACTTCATTTTCCTTGAAGTCGATGATACCGGAGGTGATAAAATAGCCGCCGGACTTTAAGCGCGCCGGGATCACCGGAGCCATCGGAATAATCACATCTGCAAGGATATTTGCCACGACGATATCGTACTCCTCTGCGCCGACCTTCTCCTGGAGCGCCGTATCGTCAATCAGATTTCCGACATAAAATGTTCCAAGCGCCTCGCTAAGATGGTTCACTTCCATATTCTCGCGCGTGGACGCCATACAGTCCGGGTCTAAATCCGTCCCGACTACCGTGGACGCTCCGAGCTTTAACGCCACGATCGAGAGGATACCGCTGCCGCATCCAACGTCCAATACCTTCGGCGCTTTATTTTCCGGCTGATAATCATCATTGCCGCGGATATACTTTAAGAGCTGACGGATGCACAGCTGCGTCGTCTCATGCTTTCCCGTTCCGAACGATACGCCCGGATCGATCTCGATGAGGAACTTGTCCGCATCCTCCGGTTTTAACTCCTCCCAGGTCGGTTTGATTAAGATATCCTCTATATAGAACGAACTGAAAAACTTTTTCCAGTTATTGATCCAATCCAGATCCTCGGTCTGATCCGAAGTGATGACGCCGCTGCCGACGTCAACGATTTTTCTCAGATCCTCGAGTGCAAGCTTTACCTGTCTGAGCAGGTCGGTGTAATCCTCCCCGTTATCCTCAAGGTAAAAGCTGACATGGCTCACGCCGTCATCCGGCGGCAGCTCCGGCAGAAAGTCGATGAACATATCCGCCTGATCCTCCTTCGAGAGCGGAATATTGTCCTCGATCTCCACGCCCTCGATGCCGAGATCGGCAAGCATCGCGCTCATGTAATCCTCCGCAGCCGTCGTTGTCTCTATCGTATACTTATTCCATTTCATAGCAATCAACCGTACCTTTCTCTCTGTCTGCAGCATCCAAATAAACCGCCCGCCGTTTTATGTACAAGCAAAAATACCGTCCTTCCGCTGCCGCCATTCACACTGTCTCGCATATAGAATGCATGCAGGCACACATAATCCTGAGACATACTAGCACAAAATGCGCCAAGTTGCAAATCATACTTCCCGTATCTGATAAAGATAACTGTTTCCCTGCTTCCCCACCCGCTCGACAATCGCGAGGTCATGCAGGATCAAAAGCGTTGTCTGCGCGAGCCGCACGGGAATTTTGGCACATTTTGCAAAATCCTTTGTCGTGAACGACTCCGGGATGTCATAGGGAATGAACTGCATATAGTCCTCCCTGCAGTCGATTGCGACCTCCTCAACAAACGCGGTCGGAATACGGTCGTAGCGGTCGCTGCCCTTTTTCTTATCACGGCTCCATCCGTTTAACAGACGGTATTCCTCCATGTCGATCAGATCCAACCGAAGATGCAGGTTTTCATCCGGCAAAAACGGCCTGATCTTGTAGAGTTCGATGAATGCCTGATAAGGATTTCCCCTCTTCGGGGATTTCCGCTTGGGCGAAGTCTCCCCCGATTCCTCGTCTATCCATGACAGCCATTTCACATGCGGAATCGGATAGACGATCGTGACAGGATAAAGCGGCAGAAACGCCGCAAGCTTTCTGCGCATATTGTTAAAGGACCGTGTCTGAATCTCGATGATTTCCGTTCCGGTGTAAATGTCCGCGACAAAATTTTCAATCGGTATCTCATGCATATCGGTGTCCGGCGCGTAATAATTCTTAAGAACCGCATGGACTGTCTTTTCCGAAAGCGTGCCGATGCCCTGCCGCTGTCTGTTCAACCCTATGACTCTGTTTTTCGCCTGTTCAAAACGTTCTGTATCAATACACATTGTAGTTCCTCACACAGCTTTTATCATGTCTACACACCAGTCTTCATACGTCCGGGGCTCTCCAAATTCATCCGTATATTCCTTCTAGCTTTCTTATCTGAAATTCAACGGACTTCATTTTATTTTCCTTCCCCGAACATACAGGCATGCTCTTCTCGCTTGCGCTCATTGTATCATAGATAGATAGTGATTTCCACCTCACGTTGTTCGGCATTGCCATAAAAGGCAAGATCTGCAAAAGCTCTCCACACAAAATATACAAAGGCTCTCTATCTTTCTCTTGCATTCTTCTTCCAAAAAGAGTATAGTGTCATTATACATCTGTAGGATTTCATTCCTGCATTTTTCTTAGCGGCAGCTATGCCGCATCACTATTCTGCATATTGCAATCAGTTTGCAGAATCCGGCTTTTCGCCACGAATTATCGCACTTATTTTTCAAAAAGGAGAACTATGCCTATGACAAAGCAGCCAAACCATTTTATCCCCAAGCTTCCGCCCCGCAGACTGGAAGATTTAAACCTGATGGACGATTTTCTCTTTCAGGAAATGCTCATGCAGGAAGATATCGGTGAAGAATTCTGCCGCATTCTGCTTAGCACCATCCTTGGCAGACCGTTTCGCCGCGTCAAAGTCATTCCGCAGAAAAGCATTCCGGGCCCAAACACGAACCTTCACGGTATACGCATCGACGCCTACATCGAAGATTTGTCGGAGGAAGAGACCTTACCCGGCGTCCATATGTCCGACGCCAGAGTCGTCTCAGACATCTACGACATCGAACCGAACAACACCTACGAAAAGAAAACTCTCCCCAGACGGACGCGCTACTACCACTCCCTGATCGACGCACAGCTTCTCGAAAAGGGAATCGATTACGGCAGGCTTCCTAATGTTACAACGATCATTATCCTGCCCTACGATCCTTTTGGTCAGAACCGGATGCTCTACACATTTAAAATGCAATGTACGGAGGACTCCTCCGTCGCCTACAACGATGGCACAACAAAAATTTTTCTGTACACCAAGGGAAAAGGTTCTGGTAAAGCCCTGCGTGATATGTTAAACTATATGCAGGAAACGACAGACGACAATGTGACCAATCAGGACATCGAAGCGGTTCACCGCCTCGTCCGCAAGGTCAAGCAAAATCAGGAGGTGGGGATTAACTATATGAAATCCTGGGAACGTGAAGCATATATTCGAAACGAAGGGAAAACAGAAGGAAAATCCGAAGGACACAGTGATATCTGCCAGCTCATACGGCTTCTCACCGAAGCAGACCGGACTGACGACATCCCAAAGATTGCGGCAGATCCCGTCTACTGTGACAAACTTTTAGTGGAATTTAACATCGGACAGGAAGAATACTGACTCCTCATATACAAGAGTGCTCTTTTTATAGACTTCCTGTGCTATCATAACAGATGGCAGCCGAAGAGGACGCATCCACTCATTTCCAATCACAGAAAAGCGATAGGGTGCACTATCCTCTTTGGCTGCCACGCGGCTTCTTATCAAGTTCTTACAAAATCATTTCCCATATGATTCCCGAGAGAAACGGTGTCACCAAAAACATCAGCAAAAACACCGCTCCAAACATAATTTCAAATTCCTTTTTCCCCTTCCCATTTTGGTTTTCCTCCGGCGGCATTTTGCTGCCCTTCTTACCAAAAGCGTCCAACAATAAAAACCCAAGCGCTGCTCCTGCCGTATTCATAACAAGATCGTCAATATCCGTCAGGCGAAATGTAAAAATCTGACTCACTTCAATGAAAAGCGACACACCAAATCCCAAAAGGGCAATTCCCCGCAGGCTGCGAAATTTCTCCCAAAGTATTGGCGCTATCATACCCAAAGGCACAAACAGCACGACATTCAATAGACAATTCCGCACATAAGAAAGAGGACTATTTACAATGTCGGTAAACGGCAGGAAATGAAAGTTTGGTTCAAAAACAAGCGAACATATATCCGGTATTCCTGTCACAGAAAAAACGGCTGCAAAATACAGTCCGATGCCTAACAGAAGGCACACCCGCAGCTTATTTTCCCGCCGTAAGTCTCTGCCTCGAACGATCAAAAATACCGGGACAAAAATCACACCCGCGCAGGCAACATCAATAAAAATCGCTAAAAACCGATACATCTGCGTTTCCTCCCCACAAACTTTTTTCTGATTATACCAAAAAAGTCTTAACATGACATTGACCGCCACATTAAGACTTTCTGAAGAATCTGTGAATGTTACTGTTTACTCCGTTCTCCGCAGCATTCGCAGATCATGTTCTATTTTCTTTTCGGTTGCTTCATATCCTTTAAGATATCAAAGCAGTCAAAGGTCCTGAAATAATCCTCCGGTGTCTCCGCGCGGCGGATAAGCTGTGTCGAACCGTCCTCCTTCAACAATACCTCGGCAGAACGCAGCTTTCCGTTGTAATTGTAACCCATGGAGAAACCGTGCGCTCCCGTGTCATGAATGACGAGCAGGTCGCCGATCTCAATTTCCGGCAGTATACGGTCAATCGCGAATTTATCGCAGTTCTCACAGAGCGATCCCGTCACATCATACTTGTGGTCGCACGGCGCGTCCTCTTTTCCCATCACCGTAATGTGATGATAAGCGCCGTAAATTGCCGGACGCATCAGGTTGACCGCGCACGCATCCACGCCGATATACTCCTTGTGCGTGTGCTTCTCGTGAATCGCAGTCGTCACAAGATGACCGTACGGACCTAACATAAAACGTCCCATCTCCGTATAAATCGATACGTCGCCCATCCCGGCGGGGACAAGAATCTCCTCGAACGCTTCCCGCACGCCCTCTCCGATCACGCGGATATCGTTCGGGGTCTGATCCGGCGTATAAGGAATACCGACGCCGCCCGAGAGGTTGATAAAACGGATGTCGCAGCCTGTCTTCTCCTTAAGCTCCACCACAAGCTCAAAGAGCTGTCTCGCAAGCTTCGGATAATACTCGTTCGTGACCGTGTTGCTCGCAAGAAACGCGTGCACGCCGAAATACTTCGCGCCCTTTTCCTTTAAGATCTTAAAGCCTTCGATGATCTGCTCATGCGTAAAACCGTATTTCGCGTCTCCCGGGTTATCCATAATGCCGTTGCTCATCTTGAACACGCCGCCCGGATTATAGCGGCAACTGATTGTCTCCGGTATTTTACCGATCGTCTTTTCCAGAAAATCAATATGCGTAAAATCATCCAGATTGATGATCGCACCAAGCTCATTCGCGAACGCAAACTCCTCCGCAGGCGTATCGTTCGAGGAAAACATAATATGATTTCCGTCAAACCCCTGCGAATCGGCCAACATCAGCTCCGTTAAGGACGCACAATCGCAGCCGCAGTCATATTCCTTTAAAATATCAAGGATGTACGGATTCGGCGTCGCCTTTACCGCAAAATACTCGCGGAAGCCCGGATTCCACGCAAATGCTTCCTTTACCGCCTTTGCATTCTCACGGATGCCCTTCTCATCATAAAGGTGGAACGGGGTCGGGTATTCCTTTACGATTTTCTCAAGCTGTTCTTTGGTTACAAACGGTTTCTTCTTCATTTTCATTTCCTCCTAAACAAATCAAAATACTACCTGTATCAAAAACATATAAAGTACCGTGCCTGCACCGATACTGAGCAGATTATTGCGCTTCCACACATGAAGCAGGATTACTGCCGCAACGGCGATAAGCTCCGGCAGACCAAACGGCGCCGCAAGCACGTTGACCGACTTCAGGCAATAGATTACCAGCATTCCGATGACCGCAGGCGGTAATACTTTGCCAAGGTACTGTATCATCGGAGGTATCTCCTTCCCCTTTGGGAAAAACAAAAAGGGAATCAGCCTTGTAAAAAATACGGTGCCGCCCACCGCCGCTATAATCGCAAGCGACCTTCCCACACTAACCGGCATTCTGATTCACCTCCCGCTCATTCCCGTTTTCCGCCCCGGAACCTACAAATCCGATATTTCCCGATTCTCTATTCTTTGACCCGGAACTCACGAATCCGACATTTCCCGGTTCGCCATTCTCCGACCCGGCAATTTTCCTGGCATCGTTCTCCGGTTTGACATTCCCGCCTACACACTGTGCGTCCGACTGCGCCATCAGGACGCGCTTTCCGGCGAGCAGAATCGCCATAATACAGATCATTGTCGGCAGGATAAAATTATCCGCCCCGAAAATAATAAGACAAAGCAGTCCGCAAAACAATCCTATGATAACACTCCCACGGTTCTGCCGCTCCATCCACTGCTCCGTCATGATAACTACAAACAGCGCTGTCATTGCGAAATCGATTCCCTCCGTGGAAAACGGCAGAACGTTTCCAAGCAGCGCGCCGATTCCCGACCCGATGATCCAATAAGACTGGTCGAGCAGAGCGATCGCAAAAAGAAATTGTTCCTCCCGCACATCCGGCGGCACCTTTGTCACGAAAAAGAGGGAATATGTCTCATCCGTCAGGGAAAAGATCATGTAAAGCCGCTTTTTCCCCATTTTGCTGAAACGTTCAAGCAGCGACAGACCGTAAAAAATATGGCGGATATTCAGCATAAATTCCATAAAAATGACATGGAAAAGGCTCACGCCGGGAGCAAAGAAATTGACTGCAAGATACTGTCCACTTCCCGCATAAATCAAGAGACTCATAAGCATTGCCCACAGAAAATTGTATCCCTTTTCCTGTATCATCACCCCGAATGCCATCCCGATAAAAAGATATCCGGTGAGCACAGGTATCGTATATGGAAACGCTGCACGAAACGCGCGTATGCGGTTTCCTTTTTTTTCATCCTGTATTGTTTTCATTTTATTCTTTCCTATTTCTACAAATTATGCTATACTTTTACTGGTTGTATGTACGATTTTCAATCTATTTCGCTATGAAGGAGTCACAAATGAGCATTACGATTTTGAACTATCATGATCAGGCACTGATCGATCAGATAAACGCGCAGGCTGCCGAACGCGCGGCTGCAAAGAAAGCTTCCAGCGCTGCGGACAGTGATTTCTCTTCCACACTGGATGAGGCGTCCCGGACCTACGCATCGGAAAACCTTACACTCACTGACTGTTCCGCAGATTTAAACAGTATCTTTGAGGAGGCGGCTTCCACCTTCGGCGTCTCCGTGAACCTCCTTAAGTCTATCGCACGCGCCGAGTCGAATTTCAATCCGAACGCGGTAAGCCACGCGGGCGCGGTCGGCATCATGCAGCTTATGCCTGCGACCGCCGCTTCTCTCGGTGTTTCCAATTCCTACGACCCAAGGGAAAATATCATGGGCGGCGCGAAACTGATTTCCCAGCTCTTAAGCAAATATAACGGCAATACTTCTCTCGCTCTCGCCGCCTATAACGCAGGCAGCGGCAACGTGGACAAGTACGGCGGCATTCCGCCTTTTACCGAGACGCAGAACTATGTCAAGAAGGTTCTCTCCTATATGAATGCTGAGGTAAAGAGCTCCGTATCCGATACGATCTCGAACTTCCTCGCGTCCAACAATGTGAGCAGCGAGACGGTCGATCTGCTTGTCTCTCTTATCAATCTTGTGAAAGATGAGACAACTTCTTCCGATGCGGCTGCCACCCAGACACAGAACACCATGACCGCCACCGTCGTTGACGGTTCCCATATTGTAAATCCTGCAGGAACATCCGCTTCCGGCACCGGCAATACAGGAAACGCAGATTCCGGTTCGGCTGATCTTTCCGGCAATGTCTTGAATACGCCTTCCACGGATGCAGGCACGATTTCTTCGGATGCGCCGGCTAATGACACGACAGACGGCACGGCGTCAACGCCTTCCGCCGACACAGGTACGGATTCTTCCGACAGCTCACAGGCTTCAACAGATTCCGCAAACAACTCCAAAACCCCGACTGATTCTGTGAACGATTCCGGAGCCTCAACTGATTCCACAAGCAATTCCGGAGCCTCGACTGATTCCGCAAGCAACTCCGGAACCTCGACCGACACTACAGGCAGCACAACGGCTCCGACGAACTCCGCTGGCAATTCCGGGGATTCGACAGGCTCCGTGACAAACGCTCCGACGGATTCCGATGCAGGCACAGACACGGTTACGGATTCTTCCGGCAGCGCTCCGACGGATTCCACAGGCAGTATACCGACAGATTCCACGGATAACTCCGAAGCTCCTGCGACAGATTCTACGGATAATTCCGAGGTTCCTGCGACGGATTCTACGGATAACTCCGAAGTTCCCACAGATTCCACAGACAATGCCGTTGCTTAAGCAGCAGAGGCTTTTATCTTAAAAGACATACTAAGCGTTTTCCATGCCCGGGATTTCCCGGGCTTTTTTCTGCCCGTCTCCCTATTCTGCAATAGCTTCAATCTGCGTTTCAAGATATACGTTGAACTCCTGCATGAATTTATATACCGTCTCCACTTCCTCCGAAGAATACCGCGACAGAAATTCCATATCTCGCTTCTCCCAGCGCTTATGGCGCTTCTCATGCTCGTCAAAGAGAAGCTGCCCCTGTCCGGTCAGACGAAAATAGATTTCTTTCTTGTTCGTCTCTAACGTATACTTTTCGATCAGACCTTTCGCAAGCAGCTTTTTCGTCATCTTGCTGATCGCCCCGCGGGTCATCCCCATGTGCTCCGCCACCTTCGTGACATTGGGCAGTTCCAGTCTTCCGATATAATCGATGCAGTGCGTCTCCGAATAGCCATATTCATCCAGGCACTGGTTCTCCGTCAATTTGGAAAGCATGTCCTGCCGCTCCAGCATCAGGGAAATTTCCTTTAATAACTGTTCCTGCCGTCTCATCCTGTCCCTTCCTTCTTACATCCTCATTTTTTCGGACATATCTAATGTACTCTATTTTTGTTTCCCTGTCAACAATATTTAAAACGAAATCGGAAATGACTTAGCGATTGCACCGTAGCACTCCGGTCTGCGGTCCCGGAACAATCCCCACTCGAGCCTCTTTGCGGCAAGCTTTGTAAGATCATATTCCTGCACAAGAATCTCCTCTTCCTCTCTTCCTGCACCCAAAAGCAGTTCACCCGTCTCATCCGTCAGAAAGGAAGAACCGTAAAAATTCAGCGCCGACTTCTGACCGCCATTCTCCTCACATGGTTCTACCGTCTCCGTTCCGATCCGGTTCGCGGCGATCACCGGCATCAGATTCGCGGCGGCATGTCCCTGCATACAGCGTCTCCAATGAGGCATACTGTCGCACTCCAAAATCGGCTCGGAACCGATTGCCGTCGGATAAAGCAAAAGTTCCGCCCCCTTTAACGCCATGCACCGCGCCGTCTCCGGGAACCACTGATCCCAGCAGATACCGACGCCGATCGTACCGTATTTCGTCTGAAATACCTGAAACCCGGTATCTCCCGGCATAAAATAAAATTTCTCCTGATAATAGTGATCGTCCGGAATATGCGTCTTGCGGTATACCCCGAGCAGACTGCCGTCCGCGTCAATGCAGGCGACGGAATTGTACAGATGATTGATCTCCCGCTCATAAAAGCTGATGGGAAGAACGACGCCAAGCTCCTTTGCAAGCCGCATTCCCATCTGCACCGCCTCATTTTCGAGCACGGGCTTCGCGTAATGGTAGAATCCATACTGACGCTGCTGGCAAAAATATTCCCGTTCAAAAAGTTCCGGGAGCAGGATGATGTCCGCGCCCTCCGACGCCGCTTTGCGCACCTTCGCTTCCGCATTTTTTAAATTTTCTTCCGGTGACTTTACACAACGCATCTGAATTGCCGCTACTTTTATACTGCTCATTCTCTTCCTCCCTGTCTCTCATGCTCCTGTTATCCCGGCTTTGCCGCGCTTCATTGCCCTGCGGCTTCCCCGCGTGTCATTGCGCTGCTGCTTTGCCGCGCTTCATTGCCCTGCGGCTTTCCCGCCGGAATCTGCTGCGTAATGCAGTGGATATTCCCGCCGCCGACCAAAATATCCCGCGCCGCGACCGGAACGACCTTCCGCCCGGGATTCCACTGCTCCATCAGAGCGACCGCACGTCTGTCGCTCTCCTCGTTCTCTCCGCCAAACACGGGCATGACTACCGCGTTGTTGGAAAAATAGAAATTGACATAAGACGCGGCAAGACGCTCTCCTGCCTCGCGCACATCCTCGCCTTCCTCAAAACGATATCCTTTAAGTTCTTCATCTGTAATACAAATTGGGACATCCGGGATCGGAAGCTTATGCACCACAAGCTTTCGTCCCCTCGCATCAGTCTCTCGCGCCAGATAATCCAGACATGCCGCAGAAAGCGGGTACTGCGGATCATCTTCATTGTCCGTCCACGCCAATACCACTTCTCCCGGACGCAGGAAAGCACACACGTTATCCACGTGTTCGTTCGTCTCATCCTGATAGATTCCACCCGGAAGCCACAGAACCTTCTTTGCCCCCAGATACCGCTTTAGCCGCTCCTCAATCTGCTCCTTTGTCAGAGACGGATTCCTTCCCGCACTGAGCAGACACGCCGCCGTCACCAGAACCGTTCCCTCACCGTCGCTGTGAACGGAACCGCCTTCCAGCACGAACGGCGCGGCATCATATACCTCATAACCATATTTTTCGCAGAAGTACTTCGCGAACGCATTATCCTTCTCCCACGACGCATAAAGCCCGTCCACCGCACCGCCCCATGCGTTGAATTCCCAGTTCACTGCACGCACCAACCGTGCGGATTTATCAGGCGACGCCGCATCTTCCCCGCGCAGCGGCGTATTTCCCTTCGGAGCATCCTCCCGCCGCGACTGCTTCACAACAAATGTCGGTGCAATATCCCTCGCCCACGCATCGTCCGTCTCTGCGGTAAAGATTTCCACATTCCTGCGCCAAAGTGGTCCGGTATGCCTGATCTCACCATCTGGTACACCGTCCGTGTCCGCCGCTTCCTTCGCGCTCACTGCCGGATGATTGTTTTCCTCTTTGTCCTTACTATCCGCCGTCTCATCCCAGACAAATGTTCCTTCCCGCTCTCCCGGTTTTGTTTTGCCCTCAAATATAGTTTCAAGTGCCGATGCAAGGCAGCTTTTTCCTGCCGCAACGTAGACCTTCTCGCTCTTTGCAATCGCCGCGATCACGTCGGCAAATGCCCGGCGCGCCGCCCCTGCCCCATAAATCCATGAACCCGGACGATCCGGCCAGATCATAATACAGCCCGCATGCGGCTCGAACTCCCCCGGCATAAAAAAACCGTCCGCTGCCGGAATTCCGGCAGCCACGGATGCGTCCTTTGCTATGTCATTATTATTAATTTCTGATTTAAGATAATCGCCCTTTAAAATCTTCATATCCGAATTCCTTTACCATATGCAGCGTTCCGTCCTCTGTGAGCAGCATAATACCCGGAAGGGGAATCCCGTTAAAGGTATTATTCTTCACCATCGAATAGATCGCCATATCCTCAAATACCAGACGGTCGCCGATGTGAACCTCCCGCTCAAAGCTGTAATCACCGATCACGTCCCCCGCAAGACAAGTCAACGAAGAAAGACGATAGGTATACGGCTTTTCCCCCGCCGGATAACCGCCGCGAAGCGGCGGACGATACGGCATTTCAAGCACATCCGGCATATGGCACGCCGCCGATGCATCGAGAATCAGAATATCCGTCCCGTTGTGGACGATATCACAGACCTCTGTCACCAGATATCCGGCATTCAGCGCAATCGCCTCTCCCGGCTCTAAGTAGACCTCAAGCTGATATGTATCACGGACATAACAGATCAGCTCCTTTAACCGGTCTATCTGATAGCCCGGACGCGTAATATGATGGCCGCCGCCCATATTCAACCACTTTACTTTTCCTAAATACAGTTTAAACTTTTCTTCAAACGCAGAAAAAGTCGTCAAAAGGTCATCCGCGTCCTGCTCGCAGAGCGTGTGAAAATGAAGCCCCTCGATATCTGCCGGAAGCTCGAACGCACCGTCCGTTCCTCTCTCCATGCCGAGTGCCGCCAGTCCCTTTTCAAATTCCGCAAAAGTCACTCCGAGTCTTGAACCGGGCGCGCACGGATCGTAAATGGAATGTCCCTCCTGCGTGGAACATTCGGGATTAATGCGGATGCCGACGCTGACCTTTGCGCCTGCCCCGGCGTCCTTTCCTGGTGCACTGCCGCGCTCCGATATGCGAACCGGCTCCGCCCCGCTGTTCCATGCCGCAACTGTCTTCCTGTGCTTTTCATACTGCGCAAAGGAGTTAAAAATAATATGGTCGCAGAGCTTCACCAGCTCCGCCATATCTTTTTCCTTGTACGCAGGCGCAAAGACATGATTCTCCTTCCCCATCTCCTCATGCCCAAGTCTCGCCTCAAAGAGTCCGCTCGCCGTCGTGCCGCTGATATAGTTCCCGATCAGCGGATAGAGCGCATACATGGAGAACGCTTTCTGCGCCAGAAGAATGTGACATCCGGTATCCTGCTCCAGTTGCCGTAAAATCATTAAATTTTCTTTTAACTTTTTCTCATCCACAATATAGCATGGCGTCGGAAATTCGTTCCAATCCATTTGATCGCGCTCTCCTTCTGGCGTTTTCCCTCTACAGTGCTTCCTTCTGCCTACTTACCGATATCCATACCGCGGCATACGCCGCAGCAGATATCATAAATTATGTCTACTCCACAATCTGCGGATTCTCGTCCACCACCCACGGCAGCCCGTACTGATTTAACATATCCATGAACGGGTCGGGATCGAACTCCTCGATATTGAATACGCCGTCCTTATCCCACACCTTGTCCACCACAAGCGCCGCGCCGATCATCGCCGGAACTCCCGTCGTGTAGGAAATCGCCTGCGAACCGACCTCCTTGTAGCACTCCTGATGGTCGCAGACATTATAAATATAAATCGTCTTCTCTTTCCCATCCTTCTTTCCGGTAAAGATGCATCCGATATTCGTCTTGCCGACGGTACGCGGACCCAAGGATGCCGGATCCGGCAGAAGCGCCTTTAAGAACTGAATCGGCACGATTTCCCTGCCCTCATACAGAATTGGGGACGTCTGGAGCATTCCCACATTTTCCAGACATTTCATATGCGTCAGATAGCTCTGTCCAAAGGTCATAAAGAAGCGAATCCGTTTCACACCCGGCACATTCTTTGCCAGAGATTCAATTTCTTCATGATGAAGCAGATACATATCCTTTTCGCCCACCTGTGGAAAATTATATTCTCTTTTAATTTCCATTGGTTCTGTCTCTACCCAGTGACCGTTCTCCCAGTAAGAACCATTCGCGGAAACCTCACGCAGATTGATTTCCGGATTGAAATTCGTCGCAAACGGATAGCCATGATCGCCGCCGTTGCAGTCTAATATATCAATGTACTCGATCTCATCAAAGTAATGCTTCAGTGCATATGCGGTAAATACGCTCGTGACGCCCGGATCAAAGCCGCTGCCGAGCAGCGCCGTAATTTTCGCCTCCCTGAACCGCTCCTGATATGCCCACTGCCAGGAGTAATCAAAATATGCCGTAAATCCTGCTTCCTTACAGCGCTTCTCGTAAATCTCGCGCCACTTCGGATCGTCGGTATCCTCCGGCTCATAGTTTGCCGTGTCGATATAGTCTACTTTACAGGCAAGACAGGCGTCCATGATTGTTAGATCCTGATATGGCAGCGCGACATTGAGCACGGCATCCGGCTTATAATCCTGAATCAGTGCGATCAGTTCATCCACATTGTCCGCATCCACCTTCGCCGTTGTAATCACCGTGTCGGTCGTTCCTGATAGCTTATCCTTTAATGCATCGCATTTCTCCTTTGTGCGGCTCGCAATACAGATCTCCGAAAATGTGCCGCTGTTCTGACAGCATTTGTGAATCGCGACCCCAGCCACGCCTCCGCACCCGATAATCAATAGTCTTCCCATTTTCTCTTCCTCCATTTTATTATATCATCTTTCAACTTCTTACTTTCTATTATTTTTCCAATCTCTACTTTTTTACTTTCTGCTGTTTCTTTTTCCCGCCTTTACTTTTTACCCCCGGTTGTTTCTTTTTCCCACCTTTACATTTTTACTCTTTTAACTCCCGCATTTCTTTTGCCCGTCTTTACTCTTTAACTTTCCGGTCCTCTTCCTCTTCCAGCATATCCTCCACATACTTCGGCAGCATGAACGCCCCTTTATGCAGATTCGTCGTATAATACCATGTCTTGATGCCTCTCGTCTTCCAACGTACGGCGTCCAGATCGGTCAGCGGATGATATTTCTTCGATGCAAATCCAAACAGCCAGTAACCCGATGAACAGGTCGGAATATGCGCCTGATAGACGCGGCTGATCGGGAAGCTGTGGCTCGCCTTGCGGTGCATCACGCGGCAGGACTCCTCGTCTTCGTCATAGAACGGGCTTCCGTGCTGATAGACCATGATTCCCTCATCATTCAGCGCACGGTAACAGTTCCCGTAGAATTCCTTGGTAAATAGTCCCGCGGTATGCCCGAGCGGGTCGATCGCATCGTTGATGATTAAATCGTATTCCTCATGCTTCGTGCGGAGAAACCGAAGTCCGTCCTCGTAATAAATCTGCACCCGCTTATCCTCAAGCCCGCACGCATTGTCCGGGAAAAATTCCCTGCAGACGTCAACAAACGTCCGATCCGGCTCGACCACATCAATCTGCTCAATCTCCCCATAATAGGACAGCTCTCTTGCCACACCCCCGTCGCCTCCGCCGATGACTAAGACCTTTCTCACATGCGGATGCACCGCCATCGGCACATGAACGATCATCTCATCGTAGACGAACTCATCCTTTTCCGAAAAAACGATGCTTCCGTCCGAGCTTAAGAAACGCCCGAACTCTTTCGAGTCGAACACATCGATCCTCTGGAAATCCGTCTGCTCCCCGAAAAGCTGCTTCTCCACCTTGACCGAGACCTTTACCTGATCTGTCTGATAATCTGAAAACCAAAGTTCCACTGGCTGCTACCTCTTTCTTTTTATTTCCACACCTGACGCTCATCCACAAGCACATTCAGATATTCCACGTTCGGATCCTCTGTTCCCTGCATGGAGCATCCCTTCTCCTTCGCATAGATAATATATTCGATAATCTCCCGCGTAATCATCTCGCCCGGCGCAAGAATCGGAATTCCCGGAGGATAGCACATGACAAACTCCCCGCAGATTTTCCCTGCCGTCCTGCGGATCGGCATACAATTCTTTTCCGAATAAAACGCCGTCTGCGGTGACACGAGGACTGTTGGATTAATATATTCTGTATTTAACATTTGAGCAGGATCTTTCGAATACAGACGCTTCACATCCGAAAGTGCCCCCACAAGCCGTTCTATGTCCTGTATGCGGTCGCCGATTGAGATGTAGGCGAGAATATTGGCAATATCGCCAAGCTCGATCTGAATATCGTACTCGTCGCGCAGAAGGTCGTAGACCTCAATGCCTGCAAGCCCGATATCCCTTGTGTATACCGACAGCTTCGTCACGTCAAAATCGTAGACGCTTCCGCCGTTCACCAGATCCTTGCCGTACGCGTAATATCCGCCGATCGCATTGATCTCCTCACGCGCGTACTCCGCCATCTGCGCCACCTTAGCAAACGACTCCCGCCCGCGCAGCGCAAGATTTCTCCTTGAGATATCAAGACTTGACATCAGAAGATATGATGCGCTTGTCGTCTGCATAAGATTGATGATCTGGCTCACATACTCCCAGTTGACATTCTTTCCCGTAAGAAGCAGTGAACTCTGCGTCAGACTTCCGCCTGATTTGTGCATAGAGACAGACGCCATATCCGCTCCCGCATCCATCGCACAGACCGGAAGATTTTCTCCGAAGTAAAGATGTGTCCCGTGCGCCTCATCCACAAGCACCAACATCTCATGCTCATGCGCCAGCTTTACGATAGAGCGCAGATCGGAACAGATTCCATAGTACGTCGGATTATTGACCAACACCGCCACCGCTCCCGGATTGTCGAGAATCGCCCGCTCCACCTCCGAAATCTCCATACCAAGCGAAATTCCAAGCTTCTTATCCACCTCGGGATTCACATAGACCGGAATCGCACCGCAGAGTACCAGCGCATTGATGACGCTCTTGTGCACATTTCGCGGCAGAATGATCTTATCCCCCGCACGGCAGACCGAGAGCACCATGCTCTGTACAGAGGACGTCGTGCCTCCCACCATAAAAAAGGCATGCTCCGCGCGAAATGCTTCCGCCGCAAGCTCCTCCGCCTCCTTGATGACCGATACCGGATGGCACAGGTTGTCGAGCGGCTTCATGGAATTGACGTCCAGACTGACGCACTTCTCCCCGAGAAGCTCCACCAGTTCAGGGTTCCCCCGCCCTCTCTTGTGCCCCGGCACATCAAACGGAACGACTCTCCGCTTTTTTAACTTTTCCAGCGCCTCATAGACCGGAGCGCGCATCTGGGATCTTGATTCCATGAGATCTTCATCCTTTCCCCTGCTTATTCGCGCAAAAAAAGACAGGCGAATACATCACCTGTCTTTGTCATATTTTCATAGTCATACTTTATGTACATCTGTCCTACATGCTGCAAAAACTATATTCAGAGTCAAAATTGGCGCCTTCGCCAGCAAATATTTGCTTTTACTACTCTTATTGACCGTTTCACAAGTGATATCTCTATCGCATACGATTCGCAGGCAGCCACGGCATCACACCGCAGTTGTCATCAACTTATAAAATTTGAGCTCCTAACTCAATCAATAACGTGGATCGCTCCACAATCGGCAGCTGCCCCGCCTGTCCGTATGGGCTTAACCAAATCACTTGGTGGGCAAATATTTGCATGAAAACAGTTTCGCATTCATGTGATTTGAAGTATAACACACCGCGCACAAAAATGCAATTACATTTTGACCGCATTCCCGCCGCTAACATAAATCACCTTTATACGGCTTTACTGCTGTTGCGCGCTCCGGTGTTCCCGGATAATCCGAAGCGCCTCCTCACTGATCGCAGGCGGCACTTCCCCCGGACGCGCAAGGAAAAATCCCTGTAGCAGATCAACGTCGAGTTCCAGCGCCATCCGAAGTTCCTCCGCCGTCTCCAATCCTTCCGCAACGACAAGCATATCCCGCTTGTGCGCATAATCTACGATATTGTTCACGATCTGCTGCTTGTTATGATCGGAATCAACCCCCCGCACGATACTGATATCCACCTTGACAAAGCGCGGATGCAGCTCCAACAGATTGATTTCGCTGTTGTAACCGCTTCCGTAATCATCCAGGGCGAATATACCGGAGAATCCTTCGACTCTGCTTTTTTTATGCACTAGCTCCATATCCATATGATCCGCTTCCGTGATTTCGATGACGACACGCTGCTGCAGCACCGCGTATTCCTCGTGATACCGCTGTTCCTCCTCCTCGGTCATAGACTCATTTGCGATAGAATTGATGAACAGCAGCGCATCCTTCTCCACAGCGCCCCGTTCCAGCAGCGCCATGTAACATTCCGACGAACGGAAAATCGTAAGACACTCGACATCATGCATACGACCTTCTTCACGCGCCAGACGGAGCACCGTCTCAGGCGAACCAAGCGCCGGGTACGGCACGCGCATCAATGCCTCATATGCATATGCCTTTCCTTCCCTGCTCTCGAAAATCGGCTGAAAATGATAATTGACGTTCTTTATTTCCAACATCTGATGCAGTTCCAGTTTGCACTGATTGGCAAGCATCTGCCCGCTGTAAACCTCAGCGTCAAATTCCCTGTGCGTTCCTTTCTTGGAACGCTTTACCTGATACATCGCGAAGTCTGCGTACTTCATCAGTTCGGACAGATTTGTGCTGTCCTCGGGGAACCATGCGACGCCCCCCGAAGCGCTGAGTCCCATATTTTCTCCATTCGGAAGGACGAAGGAAACCTTGCCGATCGCCTGGTAAAGCGCATCGATCTTTTCCCGTATCTCTTCCCTGCTGTCATATCCGTAGAACAGCACGATGAACTCATCACCCGACATACGGGCGCACAGGGTATTGCCCGGTGTATTTTCTACAAAACATCTTCCTGCCGTCTGAATGTACAGATCACCGAAATTGTGACCGAACCTGTCGTTCGTAGACTTAAGATTGTCCAGATCGATCATCAATAAGGCCGCATGCTTTAAAATTTCCGGCTTTAAGAAGAGCGCATCCGCTTCTCTTCGGAAGCCTCTTCTCGCGTATAGCTTCGTCAGATTGTCACAGTCCCTCTCACGCTCGATCCTCATCTTCTCAAGCGCCGACGCCGTAATATCCTCAATCACACCGACAAGGCGCCCGTCCTGCTCCTTGTATTCAGAACGAAGATACCGCACCGTACCGCCAGCCTGCGGCACGCTGTAGATGGTGCTTCCGTCCTCAGATACGGAGTAAAAATACTTCTCATGAATCTCCTTCTGCAGTTTCACAAACGTTTCCGGCGTCAGACTGCTGGCGTCAACGTCCTCCATCCCCAAAAGCGGGAAATAATTGTCCGTCACGTAAACGCTTTTCGCACTCTCCTGCACGTCGTATCCGGCAAGATCCACACTTACCAGATCCATAATGCCCAGGAAACGCGTAGAAGCCTCCACGACCTCCCTGCCAAGATAGGAAATGGAACTCGCAAACTGGTCGATCTCACGAATACCGGTCGGCGACAGTTCCGGCAGATTGTTAGTCTTCTGCGCCTTCTCCACTTCCACCGACAATCGGCGAATCGGTCTCGAGAGCCGGTAACTCACCAGAAGAATTCCCACCAGACCGATTGCAAACGTCATAACGACCGAAAAAACCAGGAGCGCCTGTATTTGTCTGGAAAAAGCAAACAAGCTTTCTTTGGAACTTATTCCGACCAGATACCACTTGTCTGAATCAAACGGCGCATGATTATTGTAGACGACCAGCCTCCTTGCCGCTCCGTAATACTCCCCATTCTCATCCGTGACCTCGCCGTTCCCGGACATCACGAACTTCTTCTCATTTACATCAGACGACCGAAGTATGTCGCTCGAAAGAACGACCGGATTTAAGAATGTCTCCTCCCCGGAAGTCGTCGCGAGCAGATACGCCCCGTGATCGCTCCCCGAAAGCTCTGAATACGGCAGCAATGACTGCACATAATCAGTCAGCAGTTCGATGCCAAGTACGCCGTAGACCGTTCCATCCTCTAAAATCAGCGGAATCGAATAGGCGATGGAGGTACGCCCCGTTCCTGACAGGCTGTACGTCTCCGCCGTCCAATAACCGTAATTCTTCGCCTCAAGCATCCGGTCGTCGAGATATGCCGCCTGAAACGGATTGTAAAAGAATGCCTGCTCCACACTGTCTTCTCTGGAAAATGCCGGCTGCCATCCCGAATCCGTTGCAATGCGGCCGGACTGCACCAACGCGGCCGGAGCACGTTCAAGCAAAAGATCCGCATTCCGCTCCGACGGCGTTGCCGTAGGATCCAAGTCCCGCAAATAAATGCCAGGCAGCGCCTCAATACCGCCAGCTTCATCCAGATTCTTAGTATTGAACACAACAAAGATGCCTGACACCTGCTTATTGTACATCGTACTGATCAAATCAGGATAGATGTCCTTAAGCAGCTCCACGCATTCTGTGTTGTTACTATTCAAATCCGCAAGCGATAACTGCTGCCGCTCCAACCGTTCCCATACGTTATCATTGATTCCCGCTGAGAGCATATCTAGATTGGACCAGTTATCGATCATCTCCTCTTCCAGGTAATGTTCCCTGTTCTCCGTCTGCTTGGCCAGCATATCCTTTGCATTCTGATTTAGCTGTCCAATAACACCACCGAACACAATGGCAGCCATCATGAACAGCACCTCAAACGCAAGCACGCTGAACAGCGGAAATAAAATCACGCGGAAAATTGTTCTGTCCTTTTTCTTCTCAGACACGTAATCCACCTCGCATTTATTTACTCTCAAATGCCTGCAGTTGTTCTAAAACAGTCTCATACCATTCATCAAAATACGTGTCAGAACTAAAATCCGCAGTCGCCTCTTCCAGACTCTGCCCCTCATTTAACCGTTCCACTACCGTCTCACGGTCCGCCGCAGCTCTGTCGTTCATCGCATATTCTAAAACGCTGCGCGCCTCCGTTCCTCCCTCAAATGCCTTTGTGGAATACAGCTCGTTCTCATTGACCGTATCTACCGCCACGGAAAGCATCTTCTCCATCCCTGCACTGATGTCGGCGCCGCTGTTCAAAATAGCATCCTTATCGTTCGCCGTCTTCGTGACCGGCATATAACCCGACTGTACGGAAAATGAAATATTTCTCTCATCCGCGGAAAACCATTTCAGGAACTCTACTGATGCGTAAATCTCCGCCTCACTGCCACATGTCACGACCATCCCCGCTCCCTGCTGCACCGCATAAGCCTCGCTGTCCGCAAACTGCGGGCATGGAAGCACTTCCATCTCGATCGGATAGCTTTCCTCGTCGCTTATGCTGACAACATCCGGGAAAAACGAAGCTCCCGACGAAGCTCCCACATAGGAGATGATATTTCCCGTCTTGATATCGTCACTGCGAAACCGTCCTGTCGCTGCAAAATATCCTTTGATAAACGGAATATAATAGTAATCCCACAATTTCCGGACGGTTTTCTTGTCAAAATGAAGCGTCATCTCACCGTCCGACACCGAAAAAATCTCTGTGCCAAGCTGCATACTTCCGACAAGCATATAATTCGCCATGGCATCTCTTCCATAGAACGCCTTTCCGTCGTTAGGCACATCCGGTGTCTTGGCATCCGTCCACTCATAATAGCGCTCCGCCGTTGCGACAAGTCCTTCGATATTCGCAAGATCCTCATAGCTTGCACCTGTTTCGGAAGCGAAAGCATCCCAGTCCGTCTTGTTAAGTACGAGCACCTCGGTGGACTTCGCCGTCGGGAAGATCTTGATCTCGCCGTTTCCATCAAAATCCCCCTCTTGTATGTAACTGTCGATATAGAGTGCAACCTCCTCATCCGTCAGATATCCTCTCAAATCCACGATGCCGCCCAGTTCGTCGGCGGTATATGCCGTATCCGCATACGCCATAAAAATATTCGGCAGCTCCGCAGCGCCCACCTCTTCTCTAAGCGCCGCAAGTACATTTGTCTCCAGATCATTGACCGACCCCTGACTCTTGCTCTCTACAATAATGCCCTCCTCTTTCCCAACGGTCGCGTTGAACTCTTCCACCAGGCTGTCGAAGGCAGTAAGCTGATCTCCGTTATAGTAATTCCATATCTCGATTGTGACCGGATTCTTCGCATCAAGCAGACTCTTTTCTCCGCAGCCGGCAAACGCCATACTCATTGCCATCACAGCACAAGCTGCTCTGTACCTTCCATATTTCATGTCTATCTCCTCGTAATGTCAACATTGCTACAGATTTCAACGACAAAAGAAATAAGCATACTGTTTTCCTATGTATTTTACTCCTGTTTTCTGACATTTTTTATAATTTCATGTTACTTTGTTACCATAAAAATGTCAAGATAATTCCATTTCCGCCCACGCGCGCACCAGAGCGATTTCCGCGGGAAATCCGCATCACTCCTCCGCCCATTCACGAGTCAAGGCGATTTCCGCGGGAAATCCGCATCATTCCTTCGCCCATTCGCGAATCATGTTGATTTCCCGTTTGTACCCTTCATCGTCATTTGGCGTTTCCAGTATAAACGGCTTCCCTGCAAGCAGCGGGTGCGTAGCCACACGGCGAAGCGCTTCCGCCCCGATGCATCCCTCGCCGATCCTTGCATGACGATCCTTGTGCGCGCCGCACGGATTCATGCTGTCGTTAAAGTGCACCGCCATAAGACGGTTCAGCCCGATGATCCCGTCAAACTCCTTTAACACGCCGTCGAGATCATTTACGATATCATATCCTGCATCCCATACATGACAGGTGTCAAAACAGACCCCCATCTTATCCTTTAATGTAACGCGCAAAAGAATATCGCGCAGCTCCTCAAAGCTTCGTCCGACTTCGCTTCCCTTTCCCGCCATCGTCTCTAAGAGGACCGTCGTCGTCTGTTCTTCCGTAAGCACCGCATTTAACGCCTCTGCAATCAGTTCTATTCCGCATTCGGCTCCCTGTCCCACATGGGAACCCGGATGAAAATTATAATAGTTGCCCGGCGTATACTCCATCCGCGCCAGATCGTCCGCAATCATACCCTTTGAGAACTGTCTGATATCTTCCTTCGCCGCGCAAAGATTCATCGTGTAGGGCGCATGTGCGACCAGCTTCCCGAATCTATGTTCCTCCATAAGCAAAAGCAGCTTCTTCACATCCTCCGGGTTGACTTCCTTCGCTTTTCCCCCGCGCGGATTTCTCGTAAAAAACGCAAATGTATTTGCTCCCAGCGCGATTGCCGCCCTTCCCATTGCAGCATATCCCTTCGACGCCGAAAGATGATTTCCGATCAGCATATCTTATTCCTCTCTGTTAATTTTCTCCACCAGCACGCCGTCTCTGTATGCATCCAGAAGCGCTTCCAGATCCTCGATAGACGCCCTTAATTCCTTTCCTATATCAGTGTCCGCCACCGTCTTGCGGCGCACCACATGCTGTACAAGAATTGTGTGGGATGCGATATCGCTTCCTTCCTGCACCGCCTTCTCCACCGATTCAAACGGCTCATGCGCCGCGAGTACCAACCCGTAAGAGTTATAGATCAATGTATAACCCGCAATTCCCGTCTTCGAATGGTATGCCTTGGAAAAACCGCCGTCAATAATGAGCAGCTTGCCGCCGCATTTGACCGGAGATTCACCGCGCTTCGCCTCGACCGGGATATGCCCGTTGATGATATGCGCTTCCGGTCCTTCCAGCCCGAACTCCGCCAGAATCCGGTTCACGATTTCCTCGTTCTCAAGCAGGCTGTAATACGGATTCTTCGGTTCCTGATGCGTGCTCTTATCCGCGATAAAATACCGCTCAAACGTGGTCATCTTCGCCTTTCCGAACACCGGAGAATTCTGGTTCTCCCAAATGAACCACAGGATATCAAGCCCTTTTTTCTTCTCCTCGGGATCAATGGCGTAATACCCCTTTCTGGCATAATTCTCGAGTACGTCATAAAGCGCTTTGCCGGCATATTCCTTTCCATAGACCTTGACGCGGGTAAAACTTCCGTCCTCATTCAGCGGAACACAGCCGTGATAAAGCAGATTGCCGTTGTGCACCTTATAGAGACTTCCCTGCGTAAAGAGGAAACGGACGTGGCGCTGAAGCTTCTCACAATTCACAAACGCCATTGTGATGCGCTCCATGACGTCCGCCTCCTCCGCGGACAGCTCATAAGGATTTTCCCAGTCGATCGTCGGGAAATTCAGATCCTTCATCGGGTATTCCTTTCCCTCCACGCGCACCGTTCCCTTTTCGATATCGATCTTGTCCAAAAGCAGGCGGCTCTCCATCCCGAAATCGGGGTTGCGCCCAATCAGTTGTCCTTCCAGCTTGAACTGAATGACCGCAATCGCCTTGTGCATCTTCTCATCGAGCATCGCGTCCCTGACATCGTACTCATCCTCACGATAATCCAGCTTAAAGCATGTGCACGGATCGTTATCGTATTTACTCATTGCAAGACGCGCAAGCGGCACAAGATTGATACCGTAACCGTCCTCTAAGAGATTGAGGTTGCCGTATTTCGCGGAAATGCGGATGGCATTGCAGATACACGCCTGGCTTCCCGCCGCCGCCCCCATCCAGTAAATATCGTGATTGCCCCACTGGATATCCACCGAGTGATGCTGCATGAGCGTATCCATGATGAGATTCGGATAAGGTCCCCTGTCAAAAATATCTCCGACCACATGCAGATGATCCACGACCAGCCGCCTTATCAGATTACAAAAGGCGATGATAAGTTCCGTCGCTCTTCCCGTGCGGATCACGGAATTGATAATTTCATTATAATATGCTTCCTGATCGGAAACATCCGGTCTTCCGGTCAAAAGTTCCTCAATGACATAGGCGAAATCCTTCGGCAGTGCTTTCCTGACCTTCGATCTGGTATATTTCGAGGAAGCGCTCTTACAGATTCGAATCAGGCGGTACAAAGACACCTTGTACCAATCCTCTATATTATCCTCCGTCTTTAAGACCTGCTCCATCTTCTGCTCCGGATAGTAAATTAACGTCGCGATCGCCTTCTTCTCCGCCGCGCCGATCGCGTTGCCGAATTCCTCCTCGATCTTCCGCTTGATCGCGCCGGAACCGTTGCGGATCACATGCTGGAACTGATCGTATTCCCCATGTATATCCGTTATAAAATGCTCCGTCCCCTTCGGAAGACTTAAAATCGCCTGCAGATTAATAATTTCCGTCGCCGCCGCCGCGACCGTCGGATACTGGTTCGCCAAACTTTTTAAATACCTTAAATCCGTTTTCTCCATCGTTTTCTTCCCCTTCTCCCTCGTACAAAACGCTTCCCGCAACAGGCTTCCTCCCATGCCCCTTTGAGACATTTACGCCTGCCGCGTCGTCTCCTTGATCACATCCGGCATTCCGTAATAGCCTGCCGGCTTTCCGGCCAGAAACTTCGCCGCCTCAACCGCCCCTTTGCCGAACACACTTCTGGAATACGCCGTATGTTCAAAGGTAATCACCTCGTCAAGTCCAGCAAAAATTATCTCGTGTTCCCCGACAATGCTGCCTCCGCGCACTGCCGAGATACCGATTTCGTGCACGTCTCTCTTTTTACGTTCTCCGCTCCTGTCATACTTATATTCATATGCATTTCCCAACGCTTCATTCATGGAATCCGCGAGTGCGAGCGCCGTACCGCTGGGCGCATCCAGTTTCTGATTGTGATGCTTCTCCACGATCTCCATATCAAACCCCGCCGGAGCCAGGATCACTGCCGCCTGCTTTAACAGTTCCATCAACATGTTGATTCCCAGCGACATATTGGCGGATTTTAAGACGGCGACCTGCTCTGACACCTCCCGCACGCGGACAAGCTGTTCCTCCGTAAGTCCCGTCGTACATAAAACGACGGGGATTTTCTTGTCGACACTGTACACCAGAAGATCATCCACCGCTTTCGCATTCGAGAAATCAATGATGACGTCCGCCTTCACGTCGCAGACCGAGATATTCGGAAATACCGGGTAATCATTTGTCACCCCGTCGTACACGTCGATTCCCGCCACGATCTCAATCTGGGAATCCTCCCTGCAGATTCCCGTGATAACCTGTCCCATCTTGCCGTTGCATCCATGCATGATTGCCTTGATCATCTTTCTTTATCCTCTCTTCTTTCACATTTTAACCTGATAAAGTAGCAAAACGCCGGGCAGCGACTTTCTCCACCGCCCGGCTTCCCCGCCTTATGCAAGACTGATTCCGTAATTTTTCATCGCCTCTGCCAGCTTTGCCGCATTTTCCTCCGTCATCTCTGTGAGCGGGGAACGAAGTGTTCCCACTTCCCGACCCATAAGATTTAGTGCCTTCTTGACAGGAATCGGGTTGACCTCGGAAAACAGTGCATCCACAAGCGGCTGTGCCTTAAGCTGAATCGCCCGCGCCGCCGCAACGTCGCCTGCCGCAAACGCCGCGCACATATCATGCACATCCTTCGGCGCAATATTCGACCATACGGAAATCACGCCGACCGCGCCGATCGCCATCAGCGGAACGACGATGCCGTCCTCCCCCGAATACAGGTCGATCCTGCCGTCCGTCAAATACATCAGCTTTGACGCCTGCGCCACGCTCCCGGTCGCCTCTTTGATCCCGACGATATTCTCCACATCACGAAACAGGGTCGCTGCTGTCTCCGGAAGAATGTTACAGCCGGTTCTTCCCGGCACATTGTACATAATAATCGGAAGCTTTACCGCCTCCGCGATCTCCGTGTAGTAACGGATCAGTCCACCCTGCGTCGCCTTATTGTAGTACGGCGTCACGGCGAGAAGTCCGTCCACGCCTGCTTCCTCCGCCTCTTTCGACAGATGCACCGCCTCTCTCGTGCAGTTCGAGCCGGTCCCTGCCACGACCGGAATGCGGTGATTTACCATGCGCACTGCCTCTTTTATGACCTTGGAATGCTCCTCCGTAGTGAGCGTCGAGCTTTCTCCGGTAGTCCCGGCGATAATGATGCAGTCCGTTCCCTGCTCAATCTGCCACTCGATCAATTCCTCTAATTTGTCATAGTTTACATCTTCATTGTCTTTCATCGGCGTGACGATCGCCACACCTGCACCTTTAAAAATTGCCATTACGAATCCTCCTGAAAATAATATATGCGTATGGTACATCTTTGTGTGCTATTACAATCCATCTCATACCCGATGCTTGTGTCTATTGCATAAAAAAAACGGCTCTCTGGAGCCGGTCTGATTCTTCTGCCTGCATCTGGCATGTCATTCTATAGAACCGATAGCGCCCCATCTGTGAAGATGACAGTCATAAGGCTCTTAACCTTATGCCCAAGGAACAGGATACAAGGCTTCCTGCCCTTTCGGCACACTTTCCTTTCGCTCGTTTCCACTGTGCCTGCCACATCCGCAAAGCTACTCTTAAAGCATGCAACCTCTATCAAAATATGTATCATATTGTTGAATTTACCATAGCACTATCGCGCTGCATTGTCAACAGGGAACGATGTGTCTGCCGAAAAAAGGGACGCCCGCCGTCCGGCGAAACATCCCTTTTTTTAATCTATTCCCAGCTCTGCTTTAATCCTCCAAAAAATCTACTTTGCTGACTGATACCTCATAAGCGATCCGCTTCTCCGTCTCTGTCTCGGAGAGCTTCTTGACATACTCGCGGCTCTGGATTCTGCCCCAGACCTGCACATGCCCGCCGACCTCGAAGCCGGATGCAAAACGCGCGTTTCTGCCCCAGCAGATGCACGGTATGTAATCGGATTTCCCGTAAGAGCGGTTAACCGCGATCAAAAGATCTGCGATTTCCCTGCCAAGCGGCGTCTTGCGGTAAATCGGTTCCTTACAAATGTAACCGTCCAGAAAAATCTGGTTGCTCTTGATATCCTCCTGCATTTCCTCCAAAAATTCCAGTTCTCTTACGAACACGGACAACACCAGTCTGTTTTTCTTTTCCTCATGCCGGTTAAAGGAGCGGAACTGTCCCGTCACATAAATGTTCTGCCCTATGTAATTTGCGGTCACGTCGATCAGACGCTCCGAAATCATGAGTGGTATGTAGTCAAGATAATTGCTCAGGCGGTTCACTGCCACATCCACCATATAGAATCCTTCTCCGTACACTTCGTGACTGAACCGAAAATCGGATACAATCTCTCCCACAATCGACACCTGGTTGTTTTCAAAAATTTTATCTGCCATGAATCTTTCTCCCTTCTTAAGATCATACGCTTATTTGATTTGTTCCTTTTCTTTGTTTCCGTTCTGCCGGTATGATCTGCCTGACACAATATTTGTATCACGCCCCGGCACAGAATTTTCATAAAATATGTCGATAAGAAAAAGAATGAAATGACATATTTTGTCACTAAAGATTTTCCCTGACCTCTTTCCCCGATTTTCGCATCTGTTTGCTTCTTTACAGATACCAACCTTTCTATTATAACAAATACTTGCACATTTCTGCAAATATGTTAGAATAATTAAGTTGATTTTTTATAGAAAGGTATTGGTTTTAAATATGAAAATAAAACGTGAAGATGTCCGTAACATAGCAATCATCGCCCATGTTGACCACGGCAAGACGACGCTCGTGGACGAGCTTTTAAAGCAGAGCGGCGTGTTCCGCGAGAATCAGGAGGTTCAGGAACGTGTCATGGACTCGAATGATATCGAGAGGGAGCGCGGCATCACGATTCTATCCAAGAACACGGCGATCACCTACAAGGGCGTGAAGATCAACGTCATCGACACCCCGGGACACGCAGATTTCGGCGGCGAGGTCGAGCGTGTGCTCAAGATGGTAAACGGCGTTATCCTTGTCGTCGACGCGTTCGAGGGCGTTATGCCCCAGACCAAGTTCGTTCTCATGAAAGCGCTTGAACTTGCTCTTCCGGTCGTTGTGTGCGTAAATAAAGTCGACCGCCCGGAAGCGCGTCCGAATGAAGTTGTCGACGAGGTTCTCGAGCTTTTCATGGATCTCGACGCTTCCGACGAGCAGCTCGACTGCCCGTTCCTCTTCGCCTCCGCAAGAGACGGCTACGCGGTTCGCGAAATCGGCGATCTCATCAACAACCGCAAGGATATGACTCCGTTGTTCGAGACGATCATCGACTATATCCCGGCGCCGGAAGGCGATCCTGACGCCAATACGCAGATGCTCATCAGCACGATCGACTACAACGAGTACGTCGGACGTATCGGCATCGGAAAGGTGGACAACGGCTTTCTCCGTGTCAACCAGGACGCCGTTGTAGTCAACCATCATGAGCCGGACAAGCAGAAAAAGGTCCGCATCAGTAAGCTTTATGAGTTTGACGGCTTGAACAAAGTGGAGGTCACAGAGGCAGGAGTCGGCTCTATCGTAGCGGTTTCCGGCATTGCGGATATCCATATCGGCGATACGATCTGTTCCCCGGAGGAACCGGCTGCCATCCCGTTCCAGAAGATTTCCGAGCCGACGCTCTCCATGAATTTCATCGTAAACGACAGCCCGTTCGCCGGACAGGAAGGAAAGTTCGTTACCTCCCGCCATATCAGGGATCGTCTTTTCCGCGAACTGAACACCGATGTGTCGCTGCGCGTCGAAGAGACTGACAGCCCTGATTCCTACAAGGTATCGGGACGCGGCGAGCTGCATCTGTCCGTTCTGATCGAAAACATGCGCCGCGAGGGATATGAGTTCGCAGTCAGCAAGGCGGAGGTGCTCTATCACACCGATGAAAACGGCAAGAAATTGGAGCCGATGGAGCTTGCTTATGTCGACGTCCCGGACGAGTTTACCGGAGCGGTCATCGAGAAGTTAAGCCAACGCAAGGGCGAGCTGCTCAACATGAAGCCGATTACCGGAGGCTACACCAGACTCGAGTTCAACATTCCTTCCCGTGGTCTGATCGGCTATCGCGGCGAATTTATGACAGATACCAAGGGAAACGGTATCATCAATACGATCTTCAACGGCTATGCGCCGTATAAGGGCGAGATCGCTTACCGTAAGCTCGGCTCCCTGATTGCTTTTGAGACGGGTGAATCCGTTACTTACGGTCTGTTCTCCGCTCAGGACCGCGGTACGCTCTTCATCGGACCGGGACAGAAGGTCTACGCGGGAATGGTCATCGGTTCTTCTTCGAGAGCAGAGGATATCGAACTGAACGTATGCAAGAAGAAGCATCTGACCAACACGCGTTCTTCCTCCGCTGACGAAGCGCTGACGCTTGTTCCGCCGAGAATCTTAAGTCTTGAGCAGGCGCTCGATTTCATTGACGTCGACGAGCTTCTCGAGGTAACGCCGGAGAGCCTGCGTATCCGTAAGCGGATTCTCGACCCTACCTTAAGAAAACGTGCGAATATGAAGAAATAAATCCTCACGGTATTCCGACAGCCAAATGGCAGTCCACAGATATTTTATCCTGACAAACCAGAGAAATGTCTGTCGGCTGCCTTATTTTTTGTTACGGCGCTTTCTCCTTTCCTGTCGTTTCCTCTTTCTCTGTTGTTTTCTCTATCTCTGTCGCTTCCTCTTTCTCTGTCGTTTTCCCCTTGTCGTCCATCTCTTCCGGTTCTGTTACTCTTTCAAGATACTGCGCTGCCGCAGGATCTTTCATGTCGATCGTCCGCTTCCACTCCTTTTTGCCTTCCACTTTATGTACCTCACAGCGGTTCTTGTACAGAAAACGCGTCAGATCATAGCAATCCACCCATATTTCATTGTTTCCCTCCTTCTGCGATTCGTCAAAGATTAACTGCAGCCCGAAATGCAGATGCACCTGATCGATATTGTTAACGTTCTCCTTCGTGCTGTAACCGGTATGCCCCATGTAACCAACGACCTCGCCCGCAGTGACCACGTCGCCCGCCTTAAGCTTTTCCTGATACGGGTAATTCTGTCTCAAATGCGCATAGTAATAGTAGCGCTTTCCGTCAAAGCTGCGAATGCCGATACGCCAGCCGCCGTACTGGTTCCAGCCAAGCGCTTCCACATAGCCTGACTCCACCGCAACGATCGGCGTACCCACCTGTCCCATCATATCGTGCCCTAAATGCTGTCTGCGGTAGCCGTAGCTTCTCGACACGCCGAAATCATCGTAATCACTGTACTCAAACCCCTTCGCGATCGGAGAAAATCCTTTCAACCCGTATTGTTTCACATAGGAACCGCCCTCCTTCTCCTGAATCTCATATTCCCCGACCAGCCCGCCGAGCACGGCGCCATACGCTTCCCGGTAATACGAAAAATATTTCATATCCTCAGTCGCCGCTTTCATCGTCGTCTCGCCGGACAAAATTTTCTCTGCGATCGTCCGGATGTCCTCCGTGGCGCCCGGTCCGAAATCGCCTCCATTTTTCGCCCCTACATAGGCGAGAAGATCGATCCAGTCCAGATGGATCTTCTGTCCGTACGTCGTCACGTCATAGTCATACGCACGGCAGAGCGCCTCGTAAGACACATTGAAATCCACCCATTTGATATAGCCGTCGCTTGTCGTCTCAATCGCCGTCTGACCGGAAAATCTTCCTTCTCCGGCGAAAATCACACCGATTGCCAAAAGCAGCGCCGCTTCCAGCACAATCGCCGCTCTTAGTATGCCGCACCGGTCTTTTTTCCTGTCATCTATTCCCATATTCCTGCCGCAATCCGTTTATTCTCTTCATTATATAAAAAAAGACTGCGGACTATTCCTGTCTGCAATCTTTACATAACCCATAGAGAATCGAATTCCTGCACTGCAACGCAAATCCATGGTCCCTTCGGATATGCTCCGCAATCTCGTCCATGAACGCACAGTCCAGATGAATAATACAGCCGCATTTTACACACTTCAAATGCAAATGCTCCTCACAGTGCTGCCCCAGCTCAATATACTGGTACACGGCTTTCCCGCCGCATTCCGCAACATATTTCATGACCGTTCCGTCGTTCGCAAGCTTATCCAGATAACGGTAGATCGTGGTAATATTGACCGCATCCCCATTTCGCCGCAGATATGTGTCAATATCCGACGCCGTAACCGTCCTGTCACAGTTGCTCTTTAGAAATTCCAGTATTTTCTTTCTGCTCGTCGTTGCATAACCGTTTCCCGCCATCTTATTCTCTCCTGTTCCTAAAATACAATTCCACACAGTTCAATGACAACGCCCCAGAACACGCCCAGCGCATACAGGCTCCCGACAATCGCCGCGTTCTGCCTGTAATCACGGTTCAGCCTAAAAAGCACCAGCACGCCGACGCCCGCGTTCACAAGCAGTCCCGACATCATCGCGCCCGCACCGATGATCCCGTCAAGATAGAGCTGCGTGATCACCACCGACGACGCACAGTTCGGAATCAATCCTACAAGTGCCGCAATCAGTTCCCCGACAAACGGCGTACCCCAAAAGAGCCCGGCAAGTGCCTCCTCCCCGACGAAGCCAAGCACCAGATTGAGCGCCAGCGAAATCAGAAGGATATATACGAAAATCCGCACCGTGTGCTTCAGTGCAGAAATTAAAATCCCATCCTCACAGTGGCAGTGCTCTTCCTCGCACACCACATGAATGTCCATTTCCTTCTCCTGCCGCTTCATGACCTTTGTGTAGATAAGTTCCACCAAAAGTCCCGACAGCATTGCAATGACAACCTTCACGGCAAGAATTTTCGCGATCGCCTGTGCCGGCACCGCCTCGGAAATCAGAATCGGAAGCATTTCATCCGAGGTCGACAGATAGATTGCAAGCAGCGTTCCCACCGTGATGACCCTTCCGGCAAAAAGGCTTGAAGCCGCCGCCGAAAAGCCGCACTGTGGAATAACGCCGAGCAGTCCGCCCCACACCGGCCCCCATGTTCCGGCAGTGCGTATTTTCTCCTGCAGCCTGCCCGCCGTGTGATGCTCCAATGTCTCCATCAGTAAATAAGTAAGAAACAAAAACGGAAGCAGTTTTGCGCCGTCGAGTAATGTATCCGTCAATATATCAGCCATGGTTCCACCTTCTTTATACAACAAATTTGTGCTTCTACACACTGTTATTTCCTGAATGACAGCAAAAAATGCAAGTGAATCGCATTTGCACTTCTTTTGCATTTGCAACTCATTTGCATTTTGTATTATACATGGATTCTGATGTTTGTCAAGTCTTATCTATGTTTCAGGCACCAAACGATACAGCTTGGACACCTATCCTCTACGGTTCGAGCACCAATCCTTCCAGATATCCCTTATCCAGATACAGCTCCGTCAGTTTCTGATTGAACTCCTCCTGTGTATTGTAAGGCTCGCTAAAATGTATACCGTCGCCGAACTGCTCCTCCGGGTAGTACATGATTTCATCGAAATAATTCGGAAACAGCTCGTCGAGCCCGCGCGCCGCAAAATCCTGCCGCAGCCCATCCGCCTGGTCCCTTCTGTACTGGTTATCCGCCAGCGGGTCCGGCAGCAGATGCATCGTCACCCCGTATTCTTCGCACAGCTCATAAATCTTCACAAGATACTCCGCCGCCACCTCGGACATCACAATGCCGCCTCCCGGATTCGGGTCAAGCACTCCCTTATGCTCTTTGATATAATTCAGATACAGCTTGCGGTTGACCGACGAGCACGCGACCATCCTCGACACGGACTTTTGCATAAAAAATGTTCCGAAGGTATCGTTCATTTCCTCAAGCGTCTTCTCATCCAGATTCTGCAGCATGTCCTCCCGCAGAAACGGAATTGCCACATACTGATATCCATACATCACGTCAATGTTCGTCTGCAGCGAATCAAGCCCGACGATCAGATAGACGTCTGTAATTCCCTCATGTGTCTCCAGAAATTCGCGCGTGAGCAGGTATTCCCCCGCAATAGAAAGCGCCCGGTTATTTCCGACCAGGGAATAATCAGCATTCACATCCCGCAGCCCGTTCGTGAGCTGGTGGCACACGGAGTCGCCGACGACAAGCTTCGTATATTCTCCCTGCTCGCGCACCTGACTGATATAAATCGCGATATCATCGTTCTCCCCCGCCCAGTAATCGCTGCTCTCGGTCACATATGCAAACCCCTCACGAAACGGCTCCTGCGCCGACAGAACATCCAGCCCGAGGACGATCACGCCGAAAAGACATAAAAATACAACCAATTTTCCAACAAATCTTTTCATATAATAACCATGCCCCCTGTCTAAAACTGGAAATAAATAAACTCCGCCGCCGGACGTCCGTAATTCTGGATGACAAGCACCAGAAATGCCAGAAGCGTTACCATATAAATTCCCCATCGCACCACAATCGGGCGCGCTGCAATCCACTTGCGGAAGCTCACGCCCCGCTCATGGCAGATATCCACCGCCACAAGTACAATGATTGCAAAAATCAACTGATATACGCCGAGCCTGCTAAGTCCCATCATAAAAATCGTTCCATTGAAAAGCTGCTCAAACCAGACGCCGTTTGTCAGCGTCCGCTGAAGCATTCCATATGCATTTCCCAGACCGTCCGCCCGGAAAAACAGCCATGCAAAGCTTGCCAGAAGAAATGTCGCGACCGTCTGGAAGATCCGAAGCGGCATACCGTCCTCGCGGATATGCAGCTTCGCGCGCAGCTTTTCCCTCATCTGCTTCGTCATCCTGCCGACAATCTGATAAAATCCATTCAACCCGCCCCACACGACATAATGCCAGCTCGCGCCGTGCCACAGACCGCTGACGAGAAATGTGATCATTAGGTTGCGGTATGCCCTGGGTTTCGAACAGCGGCTTCCGCCAAGCGGAAAATACAGATAATCACGGAACCACGTGGAGAGACTGATATGCCAGCGATTCCAGAAGTCCTTGATACTCGTCGCAAGATAAGGCTGTCTGAAGTTATCCATCAAACGTATTCCAAGCACCTGCGCCGCTCCGATCGCGATATGACTGTAGCCCCCGAAATCACAATAAATCTGGACAGAGAACAGCATTGTCGCCAAAACGATCATTCCGGCAGAATAATTTCCGTAATCGTTGTACACCGTATCGACAAGGATGGCAAGCCTGTCCGCCACCCACATTTTCTCAAAATAGCCCCACAACATCAGTAACAGACCATTCTTTGCCGCATCGTAGTCGAACTTTGCCGGCTCCTTAAGCTGCTGTAAGAGATTTCTGCTTCGCTCGATCGGTCCTGCCACAAGCTGCGGGAAGAACGATACGAACAGCGCATAGCGCAGAAAGTTCTTCTCCGCCGCGACATCCCTACGGTATACATCGATCACATAGCCAAGCGCCTGAAAGGTATAGAACGAAATTCCGACCGGAAGCACGATATCGACCGCCGTAACCGCAAACGAACTGCCTGTCATCGCAAACAGCCTATTGATATTCTCGATCGCAAAATTGAGATACTTAAACGTAAACAAAATGCCAAGACTCAACACGGCAGCGACCAGCATATAGAACTTCCGCTTTCTCTGCACGGCCGCCTGCTCCGCTGTTCCCCCTGCATCGGCGCGCTCCAAAAGGATACCTCCCGCGTAACCGATCACCGTGATTCCCAGAATCAGAACCGCATAGACGGCATTCCAGTTCATATAGAAGAAATAGCTTGCAACCAGAAGCCAGAACTGCTTTGCCTTCTTTGGAATAATAAAATAAACGCCCAGAACAACCGGGAAAAATATCAGAAAACTAAATGAATTAAAAAGCACCGTTTCTCTCCTCACACTTTTTCTTCGTCAAAACGCCTTTATTTTAACACAGCGGAATCATGATTGTAAATACACGAAACCCTATAATCACACTTTTCAAACACAACCGCCGCATTTTCAAACAGTTTTCATCCCTAAATCGTCATATTGCAGATTTTTCCCGTATATTTGCACGCAACATATGTTGCATGCAAAAAGGCCGCCGCATGGAAAATCCCGTCCTTTTCACATACTCCTATGATGTGAACCCTACGGATTTCCCATACGGCAGCCCTCGTGCCTACAGCTTCTGAATACGTTCCAGCGCCGCAAGCGTATTCTCGTAACTGCCGAATGCCGTCAGTCTGAAATACCCTTCGCCGCTCGGTCCAAAGCCCGAACCCGGTGTTCCGACTATATTTGCGTTCTCAAGCAGATAATCGAAAAATTCCCATGAAGTCATCTGATCCGGCGTCTTCAGCCAGATGTACGGTGCGTTCACTCCGCCGAATACCGTGTAGCCCGCTTTCGCCAGCCCGTCCTTGATCGTCGCTGCATTCTTCATATAGTAAGCAACCTGCTCCTTAAGCTGCGCTTTTCCCGCGTCGGAGTACACTGCCTCGCCCGCGCGCTGCACAATATACGGCGCACCGTTGAACTTCGTGCCGTGGCGTCTCGCCCACATCGCATTCAGGGAAACGCCGCCGCACTTAAGTTCTTTCGGAACGACCGTGTAGCCTAAGCGGACGCCCGTAAATCCGGCATTCTTGGAAAAGCTCTTAAGCTCGATCGCACAGGTCCTGGCTCCCTCGCACTCATAGATGGAATGCGCGACATTCTCCTCGGAAATATATGCTTCATACGCTGCGTCATAGATGATGACCGCTCCGACCTTATTTGCATAATCCACCCAGCTCTGAAGCTGCGCCCTGGTGATTGTGGTTCCGGTCGGATTATTCGGCAGGCACAGATAAATCATATCCGGCGTCTCCTTCGGGAACTCCGGCACGAAGTTATTCTCCATCGTGCACGGCATATAGATCACATCGCTCCACATCTCCGTCTTCGGATCGTAAGTGCCGGTTCTTCCCGCCATGACATTCGAATCCACATAAACCGGATAGACCGGGTCGCAGACTGCAATGCGGTTATTCTCGGCGAAAATCTCCTGAATATTACCGGAGTCGCTCTTCGCACCATCCGACACGAAAATCTCATCCGCTGTGATATCGCAGCCTCTTGCCTGATAATCATTCTTCACGATCGCATTTCTGAGAAAATCATATCCAAGATCCGGCGCGTAACCGTGAAAGGTCTCCGCGCAGCCCATCTCATCGACCGCCTTATGCATCGCCTCTATGATCGCCGGAGCAAGCGGCTGCGTCACGTCGCCGATACCGAGACGGATAATCTTCTTATCCGGATTTGCCGCAGAGTAAGCGTTTACCTTCTTGCCGATCGTGCTGAAAAGATAGCTTCCCGGCAGCTTCTGGTAATTGTCATTAATTTTATACATATGTACTCTCCTTCTTTTCGCTGATGATGGCTACAGTATAGCATTCCTTCTCCTGCACCGCAAGCACTTTTTGTTTACCAGGAATCAAAATTATTTCCGTTTCATGACATCAAACTCAAAATCATCTGTGCCGTCTCGGTCAGGCAGGTTCCGTTATCCATGCTCCGCTTCTGCATATAGCGGTGCGCTTCCTCCTCCGAAAGATTGTTCCGCTCCATCAAAAGCGCCTTCGCCTCCTGAATCAGGTTATTTTCCTCCTCCGTCCGCTCCTTTTGTACATTTCTTGTCTTTTTTCTGCGCCTGGTGATGGTGTACTCCATCATTTCCACAGTCTGAAGCAGTTCATTTACCTTAAGCGGCGTTGACAGACAGACCAGATTTTCCACATCACGGCTCACGCAATTTACGGGAGATGCCACAAGCAGCATCTCAAATTGGTCAGGCAGATATTCGTACAGTTCCGTGTACATCATATCCACGAAACGGTAACCACACACGACAATGCCGCCCCCCAGTTCGCCCGCGCTCTGCAGCACCTGCGCGCCCGTGGCGCAGACCGAAGCCACATGATAACCGTTCTGCACTAATATCTTCTTAATATTTCGGGCATTGTCCTGTTTGGGAAATGCAACAATGATATTCATCAAATCGTTTCCTCTTTTACCTGTCCGGCTCAGATTTTATATAGGTAATTATCGATCTCCCACTCCGTTACCTGTGCACGATAATCCACCCATTCCGCATGCTTTGCCTCGCAATACTTCTCACTGATGTGTCTGCCCAGGACTTCCCTGATATATTCGTCCTTTTCGAACTCCTCCAACGCCTCTCCCAAATCCGCCGGAAGCGATTCGATTCCCAGTTCATGCTTCTGCGCGCGGCGCATCTCGAACACATTCTCCACCACTGCCGCCGGGGGGGCGATCCTGCCGCGAATACCGTCAAGCCCTGCCTCCAGGCACACCGCAAGCGTCAGATATGGATTTGCCGCCGAATCCGGGCAGCGCAGTTCCACTCTCGTCCTGCTTCCCCTCGACACCGGAATACGGATCAGCGGACTGCGGTTCGTCATCGACCATGCAATATAAATCGGGGCTTCGTACCCCGGCACCAGGCGCTTATAAGAATTCACAAGCGGATTCGTGATAACCGTCATCGCCTTCATATGCCGGATGATTCCTCCGATGAACCAGTATGCCTCCTTGCTTAAGCCCTGCTCGCCGTCCGGATCGTCGAAAATATTCCTTCCGTCCTTGGAAAGCGACATATTGACATGCATTCCCGAACCATTGACCCCGTGTTTCGGCTTCGGCATGAAGCTCGCAAACAAACCATGCCGCTTCGCGATCGTCTTGACCGCAAGCTTAAAGGTCATGATATTGTCTGCCGTCTTAAGCGCCTCGTCATACCGAAAATCAATCTCATGCTGCGCAGGCGCGACCTCATGATGCGACGCCTCGATCTCATAGCCCATATCTTCTAACGTCAGCACCATGTCTCTTCTCGCATTCTCGCCGAGATCCACCGGACCCAGATCGAAATAGCCTGCGCGCTCCGTGCTGATCGTCGTCGGCTGTCCATCCTCATCCTGATTAAACAGGAAGAACTCGCACTCCGGTCCTACGTCAAAACGATAGCCTAACGACTCCGCATCCGCAACCGCTTTCTTTAATATGTAGCGCGGATCGCCCTCAAACGGCTTTCTCTCCGATGTATAGATATCACAGATGATTCTTGCCACCTTTCCCTGCTGCGGACGCCACGGAAAGATCACAAAGGTATCCAGATCCGGGTACAGATACATATCCGACTCCTCGATCCGCACAAACCCTTCTATGGAAGAGCCGTCGAACATGCATTCGTTGTTCAGCGCCTTTTCAAGCTGGCTCGATGTGATCGCCACATTCTTCAATGTGCCGAACATATCCGTAAACTGCAGCCGGATGAACTCGACATCCTCCTCCTCCACGATTCTGATAATATCCTGCTTTGTGTATTTACTCATGTCATAACCTCCATCTGTTCTTCCCGTCGTCGGAAAAATTTTCATACCGCAAACGGCATTTCCGTCCGCACTGTCTCCCGGCGACTGCCCTCTACAACACTTTGCCGCAATATTCTAATACCTCATCAAACGCCATACTTCCCCCGAATAAATCCAACGCGCTCCCAATCGTCACATTGAGCCGCCCCCCTCCAAGCTCGCCAAGCAGCCTTAAATCTTCAAAGTTCCCGACGCCTCCCGCGTAGGTAATGGGAATCTCTCCCCATGCGCCCAGCATCGCCGCCAGATCCCGTTCGATTCCGCCCGCCTTTCCCTCCACATCGACCGCATGGATGAGAAATTCATCGCAAAAGCCCGCCAGTTCTTTCAAAAGTTCTTCTGTTACCTGTTCATCCGTGAACATCTGCCAGCGGTCTGTCACAATGTAATAAGCATCGTTTCGTCTCCTGCAGCTTAAGTCGAGCACAAGACGTTCTTTTCCCACCGCATGGCGCAATTCGCCCAGACGTTTATAATCGATCCTGCCCTCCCGAAACACATAGGAGGTCACAATCACATGGCTTGCTCCGGCATCCAGAAATTCCGCCGCGTTCTCCGCCGTGATCCCGCCTCCTACCTGAAGCCCTCCGGGATATTCCAAAAGCGCCAGCTTCGCCTGTTCCTTTGTCGCCCCGTAATACTCGCTGTCCTTCGCATTCAGCAATATAATATGCCCGCCGGAAATTCCGGCATCCTTATACATCCGCGCAAAATACGCTGCGTCCTGCTCTGCCACATAGTTCTCCACCGCCTGATTTCCGGCGTCCTTAAGGCTCCCACCTACAATCTGCTTTACTTTTCCATTATGGATATCAATGCATGGACGAAATTCCATTGCCGCCTCCCAGATATAAAAATAGGCGACGTTCCCCCTCTACAGTGGCCCCGTCGCCTACTGTCATCATAACACACATCCCCGCGTTTGTGAATAACCATTTCTATAAGGTTTTTCTGTTTGTTTTATTAGTTATTCTAATAAGATTTTATTTTTTATAAATCGTCACTTATACGACATTGACACAGCCTTTTTTTTTTGCTATTATACAAAAACTAATATCTTTTTTTATACAATTTAATAAGAGGAAAGCGAGGAAAATAAAATGGGAACAATTATCGGTGAGGGAATTACTTTTGATGATGTGCTCTTAGTTCCACAGTATTCAGAAGTAACTCCGAACATGATTAATTTGACGACACACCTTACCAAAAAGGTTGTCCTTAATATCCCTATGATGAGTGCTGCAATGGATACCGTCACAGAGCACAGAATGGCAATCGCCATGGCAAGACAGGGTGGTATCGGTATCATTCACAAAAATATGTCAATTCAGGCTCAGGCCGATGAAGTTGACAAAGTCAAACGTTCCGAGAATGGCGTAATTACGGACCCATTTTTCCTTTCTCCAAGCCATACATTACAGGATGCAGAAGATTTAATGCGCAAATTCCGCATCTCCGGCGTACCAATCTGCGAAAACAACAAACTGGTCGGTATCATCACCAACCGTGACTTAAAGTTCGAGACGGACTATTCCAAAAAAATCAGTGAAAGCATGACCTCCGAAGGTCTCATCACCGCACAGGAAGGGATCACACTCGACGAGGCAAAGCAGATTCTCGCCAAGGCAAGAAAAGAAAAGCTTCCGATCGTGGACAAGGATTTCCACTTAAAGGGACTCATTACCATCAAAGACATTGAAAAACAGATTAAATACCCGCTGTCCGCAAAGGACGGACAGGGACGTCTGCTCTGCGGCGCAGGCGTCGGCATTACCGGGAATATGATGGAGCGTGTCGATGCTCTCGTGAAGGCCCATGTTGATGTCATCGTTGTAGACTCTGCACACGGGCATTCCAGAAATATCCTTGAGGCTGTGAAAAAGATCAAAGCGGCTTATCCTGATTTGCAGGTCATTGCCGGGAACGTCGCGACCGGGGAAGCGACCCGCGATCTGATTGCCGCAGGCGCTGACGCAGTCAAGGTCGGCATTGGCCCTGGTTCCATCTGTACCACCCGTATCGTAGCCGGTATCGGTGTTCCGCAGATTACCGCCATCATGGACTGCTACAAGGTTGCAAAAGAAGCCGGCATCCCGATCATCGCCGACGGCGGCATCAAGTACTCCGGCGATATGACCAAGGCTCTCGCCGCAGGCGCAAATGTCTGCATGATGGGAAGCATCTTTGCCGGATGCGACGAAGCTCCGGGTACCTTCGAACTGTATCAGGGAAGAAAGTACAAAGTATACCGCGGTATGGGTTCCCTTGCCGCTATGGAAAACGGCAGCAAAGACCGCTACTTCCAGGAAGGCGCAAAGAAGCTTGTGCCGGAAGGTGTGGAAGGACGTGTCGCATACAAGGGCAATGTGGAGGACACGGTATTCCAGCTTGTCGGAGGCATCCGCTCCGGTATGGGCTACTGTGGATGTCCTACCATCGAGGATCTCAAGGAAAAGAGCAAATTTGTCAAGATTTCCGCTGCCGCCCTGCGTGAAAGTCATCCGCATGACATTCATATCACAAAGGAAGCTCCGAACTACAGTATTGACGAATAAGCGTTTTCTTTATATAATGAATCTCATATTACACATTTTTCATTCCGGCACTGCATTATGTGCCGGAATACTATTAATTATTAGTTGAGGTGAATTTTTTTGGACTCAGGCGCCATATTTCAAATTGTATTTTTAGTAATCTTACTCTTATTATCTGCATTCTTCTCTTCGGCAGAGACTGCTTTGACCACAGCCAACCGCATCCGCATGCGTACTCTGGCGGAAGACGGTGACAAGCGTGCCGCTGCCGTACTTCGGATCACAGACGATTCCGGCAAGATGCTTTCCGCTATTCTGATCGGGAATAATATTGTTAATCTGTCTGCATCTTCCATTGCTACCTCCCTTGCCATCAAGCTCTGGGGCAGTGTAGGTGCTGGTATTGCTACAGGTATATTGACAATTCTGATTCTGATTTTCGGTGAGATCTCACCGAAAACGCTTGCCACCATTCATTCTGAGAAGATATCGCTCGCTTATTCCGGCATCATCTCATTTTTAATGAAGGTTCTGACTCCGGTCATCTTCATTATTAATAAACTCTCCCTGGGCTTTCTGATGCTGCTTCGCGTCGACCCGAACGCCGGCGCACAGCAGATGACAGAGGAGGAGCTCCGCACGATCGTGGACGTCAGCAAAGAATCCGGCGTCATCGAATCCGAAGAGCACACGATGATCAACAATCTTTTTGATTTCGGCGACGCACAGGCAAAAGAAGTCATGGTGCCGCGCATCGATATGACATTTGCCCATATTGACAGTTCCTATGACGAATTGATTCAGATTTTTCAGGAGGACAAGTTCACAAGGCTTCCCGTCTACGAAGACACGACCGACAACGTCATCGGTATTCTGAATATGAAGGATCTGCTGCTGTACAAAGACAAGGAACATTTTTCCGTCCGCTCCGTAATGCGCGAACCGTATTTTACTTACGAGCACAAAAATACCGCGGAACTTTTTATGGAAATGCGCAAGTCCTCCATCTCTCTTGCAGTCGTACTGGATGAATACGGCGCTACTGCGGGGCTGATTACGTTGGAAGATCTGCTTGAAGAAATTGTCGGTGAAATTCGCGACGAATACGATACGGATGAGGAAGATCCGATTATCCAGCTAAACGAGCGCGAATACATTGTACTCGGCTCTACAAACCTGGAAGATCTGTGTGAAGAAATCGGTTTAAGCTTCACCTCCGAGGATTACGATACGATCGGCGGTTATCTGATCGGTTTATTGGATCACCTTCCCGAAAGAAATGAGATTATCATTACGGATGACGATGTCCTGCTTCGCGTCGAACAGATGGACAAGAATCGTATTGAGAAAATTTATATCAAAAAGCCGGAAACTTCTGTTCGTGATGAGTCGGATGCAGATGAATAGCTGCTTCCGACTCCGCGCACTATTCCCATGAAGCATAGTAAATAAGATTCTGCTCGACCGGCTGTGAAAAATCTGCCATATACCCATTGGTATCTATCCAACCGCCGAATACCCGCCCCTCCGCCTTTGGCTCTGCGGGCGGTATAATATGCTCTCCACCAAGCACCTCACACGTCTTATAACAGTTTTCTTCTCTGACCATCATCTCCCTGTTCTGATAAAAACGTACCTCATACGTTTCCGGCTCATCTGCCTTCCTTCGATTATAAATCACAGTCCTCTCCCACTCCGCCGTACCTCTTTTCCCGTTCGGATGACAGAAATTCTCAAGCACTTTCATTGTCAATACCCCCTTTTGCATATCCGCCTGATACACCTTCACCGTAATGCCAGAGTCTGTGTCCGCCGCAAATGCCAAAGCCTCCGCACATGCTGCCACTGCCATCATATCTTTATCCTCGTGCTCCGTATCCGCTGCGATCCATCCTACCGTTTCTTCCATTGCATTGGAAAGGCTGCTCTGCAGCTCATTTCTCCTGTTCATAGCGCTCCCGATTGTCAGTATCACCGCCAACGTAAGAATCCCAAGCATTCCACCGACAAATATCATCATTGCATGCTTCACCCCGTCACCTCCATCCGTTTACGGGTATTGTAAACCTGTAGACCGCTTTCCTGTTTGATGCGTCCACGGCGGAAGCGCATAATGTATAAACGCCGCGCTCGCCGAACGTAATATTCTCTATACTGACAGTATACGTCTGCACGCTTCCCCGTGGACTGCTTACGGATTCTATGCGAACAGCCACCGGACTTCCCATGTTGTCCGAAGCATACAAAATTTCCTCTACTGCATAATCGCCTGTATACAATATACCGTCTGCCACATAAGAAATGGTCGGCGCACTCTTCTCACATTCTCTCTCATAGCACCTTATATCTTCGCGCTGCAAAACCGTCTCTTCCTCTGCAAGCCCCGCTCCCGCAATCGCCAAAACACCCCTGTTCCCCTGCGCGTCCAAAAGTCCTGTAAATAAGAGCCATGTCAGTGCCGCAAGAACCGCTGCTTCAAACAAAAACTTTCCATATTGTCTGATAATCTGTTCCATTTTCCCGGTTTCCCCCTATCCACAAATTCCGGTCATATACTGCTGCACAATATAAAAAATCATGCCTCCATCCGCATACAGGGCGGCAAACAACGACATGGCACATATGCCTCCCAATACCTGCAGCAGGCTTCCTCCATAGACTTCAATGATATCCTCCAATTCCGTTCTCCTCCTTTCCTCAATTACAGATTTTCCTTTTCATCTCTACAACAGCACAGACACATACTCTAACACCTCATACGCCATACCGATTCCCGCCGCCCCTGCAAGCAGGACAAACAGCGTACTTCCCAATTCCCCGATCACAAACTCAAGGCTCACCGCATCTCCTCCTTTCCCGCTCTTTAAATTTGCCGCTTTTCTCCTCCTTTGCACCAGGTCCTGCACACCAAGCGCACTGCTTTTCTCTTTCCTCTTACTATCTCGCGATCCCGCGCGTTACCTTCTGCTGTGAGATCTTAAGCAGCGGTATCTCATAGGCATACGTCAGTTCCACCTCCGCAATCCGCCTGTCGCTTTGCACATCATAATAATAGGATGAAACATTCAGCTCATACCCCGCCTGCGCCGCCTGCTGCCTGCATGCTGCAATCACATTCGGATTAAAGTTGCTGTTCTCGATCTCCGCAATTACATCCGCCTTATATTCCCTTGCCGCGGCGACGTCCGCGCTTACCCCGATCACTCCAACGCACAAAAAGAGACTGCACACCAATACCACCATGACCCCAAATGCCTCGACAATATACTTCACCTACATTCCTCCCATATTTCCTAATATCTGCATCATAACGATCATTCCCACGGAAAGATCGATCAACAGCTTTACCGTTGCCGCCGCGACCGGATAAGAAAATATCAGCTTCATCCGAAACGCAATGCTGTCATTTTGCATTTCATCCGCGCTCTCCTGCATCTCCACGACGCGTTCCAGCAAATGATTCATCTGCACACGGATATTTCCTGTACCGCTTTCCGAAAACGCGTGCAGCATCTTCATACAGCTTGTCATCTCCGGCAAATCAAATTTGCCGCAGAAATCAACGTAAGATTTCAGGCTGTCCGGTCTTTCCGCAATCCGCTCCTGAAGCATGACAAGTTCTCTCGTCAGCACAGCATGCGCCCCCTCTGCGGACTTTGCAAGCGCGACCTGTACATTGTTGTTCTGCAGCAACAAAAGCATCTCGAATAACCACTGCGGCAGCGCCTGATACAGTTCCGCCGTGACATCACGGTTCGCTAAACGATACGACGCTCCGGGCTGCAGCAGAAAGAACGCTGACGCAAGCAGGCACGCCATTCCGGGAATTCTTTTTCCTATAACGAGAAACGCCGCCGCCGAAATCATCCAGATCCCCGCAAAAATCATTCCCCTCTTCTTCTCCTTCCCCGCATCGTAACATACGATCATATCATAGCTTCGCAGGATATATGCAGGGTCATGCAGCTCCTTTTCTGCAAGCCAGTCCTCCGTCAGACGCCTTGCGCTTTTCACATAGATCTGAAGCAATAGCAGGATAAATACCGTGGAAGATACCTGAATGACCGGAAGCTTAAAGATATCCACGGCACTCCCCGCCGCAAACATATCTTTCATCGCATCCAGCACATATAGCGCCACCGCACACAAAAATGTTGCCACCACGATAGAAATCATATTGTCCGTATGGCATCTTTTCTTCTTTGCCTGCAGAGAATACCCTCTTTTCCGAAAACGCTCAATATCCTCGAGCACAAGCACTATGGACTCTTCCGCCTCCCCTCCGTACTCCTCCGTGTCAAGCAGCAGCTTATGTACCAGCCCCAGTTTTCCGCACATATAACAGTTTTCTATAATCTGCAGACTTTCCCTTAAGATTCCTCCTTCGCTTTTCGCTCTGCCAAATTCTGTATGTAGAATTGCTTCCTCGATGCAGCGGCGCATCTGTCCTTCCCCAAAAACTTCCCGCGTCTCCTTTAGCGCGCTTACCACTTTTCCCGTCTTCTGAAATGCATAGAGCATCTGCTCCATATAAGCGCAGACATCTGAAAAACGCTTCTGTTCATACATTCTCCGATACATGTCCAACACCAGAACCGGAACCACAAGCACCACCGCTGCAGCCACGATCATAAAGTACAGCCATCGAAGCTGAAACAAAATCCCGACCGCACTGATACCAAGCATTGCTCCGATCATCCACACCATATTCGATTTCCACGAAAAATGGTAACCGTACACATGCACTTCCTTCTCCAGATTCTTTGGATGCAGCAATTTGAAATTCCCCAAAAGTCTCTTCTTCTCTGCCATCTATTTCCCCTCTCTTATATATTTCTCCCAATCCACACAGCAAAATGGATCTGCAATCCCCGCCTGTGCAAGCCGCTTGGCAATTTCAGGCGGCAGTTCCTTTGACGCCAGTTCCCCATCTTCTATCACCATGTGAATGCGGTTCTGCCTGCCCTCTCTGCTATAAAAGCAGAGCTGGTCGATATAACGCTTCAATCTTCCGTCCGCAAGCTTTAGGCACCGGATCAGAATACCGACATTCACATAGCGGTAGATACGGTTCTCCATCCGCTCGGCATCACGCGTGTCGCTCATCATATTCTGAATGCGGTCCGGCAATTTTCTCACATCATCCAGATGAATGGTCGTAAATCCGCTCACCCCCGTACTCCACTGTTCCAAAAGCGACGTCACCTCAACGGAACGCGCCTCCGAGAGAACAAGCCATTTGGGGTTCTGTCTGAGGCTCGCCTTGATCGCATCCGTATAGGTAAAGCCTGCTCCTACACGAAGTTCTACCGCATCTGCCCCCGGATTAATGTCTGCATAGTGGATTTCAAGCGAATCCTCGATCGTGATGACACGTTCCTCCCTGGGGATGAACTGCATAAAAAACTTTGCACTCTCCGTCTTGCCCGCCCCCGGTTCCCCGCCGAACACAAAATTCATGCCCGCCCGAACGCAATTCATCAACAGATGCAGCACACATTCCGGGCAGTACCCCTCCGCAAGCAGCCGCCTTATGCTGCACCTGACGATACAGGGGGATTTGCGGATACAGATACTGATTCCCGAAGCCGCGACCGAATCATGTATAATGCTGATTCTCAATTCTCTTGTATCCGCCTCCAATATTTTATTTGCATTGTTGAACTGCTTGTTGACGCAATTTGAGATATTGTGTGTAAATGCGCTGATGAACTGCTCGGACAGCCGTTCTTTCGCACGATAGCGCCCTCTCTTTAAATCTGTGATCCACAATTCCTTTCCGTTGTAATCCACATCCGTCACGCCGGGCTGCATAAGATATTTCCAGAACACCCCAAACTGCGCCTCGGTCGGCTCATAGTTAAGCATTTCCCCCATGTGCTCCTCCTACCTACGACGCCAAGGCATTCATGCTGCTAAAAAAGCCCGTCAGCGCATCCTTAAACGCAGTCGCCACATACCCGTCCGCCGAGAGTGCAGCAATCACGATCGCCCCCAGGGCCAATAATACTACAATCGCCAAGATTGCGTTTCCGTAGTGTTTCATTACCTGTTCCATAGTTCCTTCCTCCTTTGTCTCCTTACAGTTGTCTGTACCTCTTTTACCAGATACGCCTTCCTCTCCTTCTCTGCGGCAATCTGCCGCTCTGTTCTTAAGATGAAATGCACCGTTTCTTTGAATGCTTCTACGAACCGCTCATTCTTCTGATTCGCCGGAGCAACAGCCTCGTGTTCCACAAAAGTTCTGCCGCGATTTTTCAACATTGCATGATGAAATTCATTGTTATAAGGGATTACAATTACCTGCTCCTTTGGAATGCGGTATACTCTCTCAAGATAAGCCTTGCTCACTTTCACATCCCCACAATAACTGCCGAGCAGAATCAGCGTCCGCCTTGCCAGATGCCAGTCCATGCAGACATAACGTTCCAGACACGACGTCTCCTCCCTTAAGTTCACTACGACAAGATCCGCCCGCCTAAGCATCCGCCGCTTGCGTTCCGTAAGAGCAGAACCGCCGTCATAGAAATGAAATTCATACTTGTCCATAGCCGTCTCTGCCCCTCTGCCGATGCCGGACGTTCTGTGCGGGCAAATTGCAGACAGCACTCCTACAGTTGCAATCAGATTGGCTGTCGTACCGCACTGACGCGCTTCTCCCCAAAACACAATATTCATTCGTACCCTTTCACCTGTAACTCCTTAGCTCTTCTTTAGCTTCTGAAAAATAGGAAATATGGATGATTCTGCCTCCATAAAGCATAATGATTAAAACTATGATTCCTAGAAATGTGGATTGATAATCCAACGTATTTGATAAAAGATGCTCATATCATACTACCGTTTTTTACGGTTGTAAATACCCTTTTTATATTTTATGCTTTTTTTACAAAATAGACGCTTTAACTTTTCTTTTTGCCGCCGTTCTATTATAATGACTTTATGAATGTGTTTTAACAGGAGGTCTTATGAACAATTTTATTATTACAACGGATACCACTTCCGATTTACCGGCAGACTATGTAAACGAGCATCATATCGGCATGCTCTCTCTTTCATACACGATCAACGACTCGACGTACACCTGGGAAAATCCGCTCCCTGTAAAGGATTTCTACGACTGCATGCGGGAGGGCTCCCTTCCCACTACCTCACAGGCAAATCCTTCGGAAGCTGCCGCCCTGTTCGAGAAACTTTTGACCGAACAGAATGCGGACATCCTGCACATTGCATTTTCCTCAGGACTCAGCGGAAGCTACAACAGCGCGAGAATAGCTGCGTCAGAACTTCAGGAGAAGTACCCCGACCGCCGTATCATCGTCATTGATTCTCTGTGCGCCTCCCTCGGCGAGGGGCTTCTTGTACACAAGGCGGTCACCATGCAGGAACAGGGGCATACCCTGACTGAAACCGCGGACTGGCTGGAGGAGAACAAGCTGCATCTCGTGCATAATTTTACGGTGAACGACCTGTTCCATCTCTACCGCGGCGGACGCGTCTCTAAGACCGCAGCCTTCGTCGGAACGATGATCAGTTTAAAGCCGATTCTTCACGTAGACAACGAAGGACATCTGATTCCGCTTTCCAAGGTACGCGGACGCAAGAAATCCCTGATCGCACTCGTCGACGCCATGGAAAAGCAGCTCGGAAGCTGGCGCGATCAAAATGACGTCGTATTCATCAGTCACGGCGATTGTATTGAAGATGCACAGTTCGTAGCCAACCGGATTAAGGAGCAGTTCGGCTATGACAGTTTCTTAATCAACTATGTCGGGCCAACCATCGGCGCGCATACCGGTCCCGGTGTCGTCGCGCTCTTCTACATGGGCGATTACCGCTGATTTTCGTTTCATCGGATGGGGATCTTCATATTCCCCATCCTTTTTTCACTTTTTTTGCAATTTCTCTTGACCTTCCATCTGGTGGAAGGTGTAAATTCCAATTATAGAGCATCCGGTACAACGGACGGCTTACAGGTAATGGCTCTTTCGCCGGAAAGGATGACACCATGCGAATCAATCAGGTTGAGCAGACGGTCGGCATCAGCAAAAAGAATATCCGTTTCTACGAGGAACAGGGACTTCTCTCTCCCTCCCGTAACCGCGACAACGGGTATCGGGAATATTCCGAGGAGGATGTAGCGATTCTTTTTAAGATCAAGCTTTTAAGAAAGCTTTCCGTTCCCATCGAAGAAATCCGAAAGCTTCAGACGAATTGTCTGTCACTGCGCGACTGTATGGATCGCCACAAGATTTATCTGAATCATGAGATAAAAAGTTTAAACCTGATTCAAGAAATGTGCGATGAGTTATCGAGGACGGAAGAGAGCCTCCATACGCTGGACGCTCCGGATTATCTGTCAAAAATGCAGATGCTCGAGGAAGGAGGAATACGCTTTATGGATATCGGAAAAACAGATAGACGGAAAAAGAAATACGGACCGCTCATCGCCGCAGTCGTCATGATTCTGTTCATGCTCGCATTGATGTGGCTGCTCATATGGGCAGAGCTTACCGATCCGCTTCCGCTCGCCCTCTGGCTTATCATCATGCTGATTCCGGCTGCCATTATCATCGGCGTACTCGCTGCATTGCGGGAACGCTTCCACGAAATAGAAGGAGGAGAAGAAAATGAAGCTACTAAATATTGATTACATTCCCGGAAAAGAAATCGAGGCTCTCGGTATCGTAAAAGGCACGGTCGTGCAGTCCAAGAATTTCGGAAAAGATTTTATGGCGGGCATGAAAACGCTCGTCGGCGGTGAAATCAAAGATTACACCGAAATGTTAAATGAAGCAAGACAGATTGCCATAAAGCGCATGGTTGACGAGGCCGAATCCCTTGGCGCGGACGCTGTCTTAAACATCCGTTTCGCGTCGTCCTCTATGATGCAGAGCGCCGCGGAAGTAGTCGCTTACGGGACTGCCGTCAAAATTTTAAACTAGAATTAATATTTATAAAAAGGAGTTTCGTATGAACACAACGACTGAATTTGTATCCGCTTCCGCCATCGCAGGAATGATCCTTTCCATGATCGTCACCCTGTTTGGACCGGTCATTCTGCTGATCATATGGAAAGTCAAAAAGAAATGCAGTCTGCTTCCGGCGCTGGCGGGCGCGCTGACCTTTATTATCGCGGCGCTGGTACTGGAAAGTATTCCAAAATACTTTCTCTTCGCCGATAAGAATGCCGTCTCCGGCTACATTTTATCCCATAGCTGGGCATATAGTCTCATGGGCGCGCTCTTAGCGGGCGTTTTCGAGGAATGCGGCAGGTACGTTACCATGCGCTTTTTCTTGAAGAAGCATTCGGCACGGAAAGATGCCATTTCCTACGGCATCGGACACGGCGGCATCGAATGCGTGCTTTTGATTGGCTTTGGAATGCTTTCAAACCTGATGCTTGCCTTTGCCATCAACAACGGAACGATCGATTTGCTCACAAACGGGCTTCCGGCAGACCAGGCTGCGGTCTATGAATCCGTCGTCGTCACGCTTACGACCGCAGGTCCCGGCATGTTTCTCTGGAGCATCTGGGAACGCTTTTTTACCCTGATTTTCCATATTTCCATGTCAGTGCTCGTATTTGCATCTGTAAAAGTTAAGGGTAAATTTTATTTATTCTCTCTTGCAATACTGTTGCACACAGCGATAGATCTCTTTGCAGCATTCTATCAGTTCGGTTCTCTGCCGCTGGCTGTCACAGAGCTTGCTATTGCAGTGTTTTCTGTGGGGACTGTCTTGCTTGCACGGCGCGTTTATACCTGCGTTTTATCTGAATAATTCCGCAAAAAAGCCATGTGCCGACAAACATGTCAGCACATGGCTTTTTCCGTTTACTTTATACGTTGATCTCCGCTTTCACGCCAAGCTCCGCTTTATTCTTCTCCAATACCGGATTTACCACATCAGCGAGGAACTTCTCAACCTGAATCGGCGCACGCCCTACATACTTCGACGGCTCCATCGTCGCCTCAAGCTCCTCTAATGTCAGGTTAAATTCTGCATCCTGCGCGATCAGTTCCAGCAGGTTGTTGTCCCTGCCCTCCTCCTTGACCGTCTTTCCTGCCTGCATGGACAGCGTACGGATCTTCTCGTGCAGCTCCTGACGGTTTCCACCGTTCTTTACCGCATCCATCATGATATTCTCCGTTGCCATGAACGGAAGCTCTGCCATCAGATGCTTTGTGATGACCTTGTCGTATACTACCAGTCCGTCCACGACATTTAAGCACAGATCGAGGATTCCGTCGATTGCAAGGAATCCCTCGGCAATCGAGATACGCTTATTCGCGGAATCGTCAAGTGTGCGCTCAAACCACTGTGTCGCCGAGGTGATCGCCGGGTTTAAGGCGTCGATCATCACATAGCGGGAAAGAGACGCTATACGCTCGGAGCGCATCGGGTTACGTTTGTACGCCATCGCGGACGACCCGATCTGATTCTTCTCGAACGGCTCCTCCACTTCCTTTAAATGCTGCAGCAGACGGATATCATTTGACATCTTGTGCGCGCTTGCCGCAATGCCTGCAAGGATATTCGCCACTCTGGTATCGACCTTTCTCGAATAGGTCTGACCGGATACCGCATAACACTCCTTAAAGCCCATCTTTGCCGCAATCATCGGGTCGATCTTGTCGATCGTTTCCTGATCTCCGTTGAATAACTCCAGAAAGCTTGCCTGCGTTCCCGTCGTTCCCTTCGAGCCGAGCAGCTTTAAAGTGCTCATCACATACTCGAGATCCTCTAAATCCATCAGAAATTCCTGTGTCCAGAGTGTCGCACGTTTTCCGACAGTTGTCGGCTGCGCCGGCTGGAAATGCGTAAACGCCAGCGTCGGCAGATTCTTGTAGGTATCTGCAAACTTCGCAAGTTCTGCAATCACATTTACAAGCTTCTTATGTACCAGCTTCAGCGCCTCATTCATAATGATGATATCCGTGTTATCGCCGACATAGCAGGAGGTCGCGCCGAGGTGGATAATGCCCGCTGCCTTCGGACACTGCTGTCCGTATGCGTAGACATGGCTCATAACGTCGTGACGCACCAGCTTCTCGCGCTCCTTTGCCACATCGTAATTGATATCGGTGATATGCTCCTTCATCTCGTCGATCTGTTCCTGCGTAATGACAGGCTTCCCGTTCTCGGAAAGCCCTAACTCCATCTCCGTCTCCGCAAGCGCGATCCACAGCTTTCTCCACGTCGAGAACTTCATATCCTGTGAAAAAATGTACTGCATCTCCTTGCTCGCGTAACGCTCCGATAACGGACTTGTATATCTGTCTGTACCCATCTTTTCCTCCTAAAAATATATCTGCTCCGCAGACCGCGTGCCCCTCACGGGCTCGCAGATTCCATCTGCTCGCTGTTCGTTGCACCCTTAAATTTCCTCACATAAGTGCTTTCTCATGCAGCATGAACGCGCTTATGCTTCGCCCATTCGCGGAAGAACGCCGCCTTTGCGTTCTTCCTGGCAAGGTCCAGTAGTACTTGGCATGGTACTTTCATGCCTTAGTACTACTCCTTGCCGTGTTAGCGTTCATAATCTCCCCTGATATCCTCTGTCGGCGGTTTCATCGGATATTCCCCATTAAAACAGCCCTTACAGATTGGAAGCCCGTCGACCATCTCTCCGAGACGTTCAATACCAAGATATCCGAGCGAATCCGCCCCGATGATATCACGGATATCCTCTATCGTACGGTTGTAGGCGATCAACTGCTCCCGCTCCGGGATATCCGTTCCGAAATAGCACGGCCACAGAAAAGGCGGAGAACTGATGCGCACATGCACCTCCGTCGCGCCTGCGTCGCGCAGCATCTTCACAATACGATCCGAGGTCGTCCCGCGGACAATCGAATCATCGATCATGATGATGCGTTTGCCGTCCACGGCTTCCTTTAAAACATTTAGCTTCACCCGGACGCTGGACTCGCGGCTGCTCTGCTTCGGCTTGATAAACGTGCGTCCGACATAGCTGTTCTTGACAAAAGCCGTTCCGTACGGGATCCCGGACTGCAGCGAATAGCCGAGCGCCGCTGCATTTCCCGACTCCGGCACGCCCACGACGAGATCGGCGTCCACCGGCGAATCCATTGCGAGGAAGCGTCCCGCCTTGATTCTGGATGCATAGACACTCACTCCGTCCATATGGCTGTCCGGTCTTGCAAAATAAATGTACTCAAAAATGCACCGCGCTTCCTGCTCTTTCGGCAGCGCACGCGACAAATCGGATACGATACCGTTCTCAGGCGTGATCGTGACCGTCTCTCCCGGCAGTACATCCCGCACATACTCCGCGCCGATCGTGTCCAGGGCGCAAGTCTCCGATGCAAGGATATACGCATTGTCGCGCTTTCCGATGCACAACGGCTTAAAACCGTAGGGGTCGCGCGCCCCAATCAATTTGCGGGGACTCATAACTACAAGTGAGTACGCACCCTTGATCTTGCGGCAGGCACGTCCCACCGCTTCCTCTACCGTCTTTGATTTCAAACGCTCACGCGCGATATGATACGCGATAACTTCCGAGTCAATAGTCGTCTGGAAAATGGCTCCGGTGTACTCCAAATCCTTGCGAAGCTCGGTCGCATTGATCAGATTCCCGTTGTGCGCCAGCGCCAGCGTACCTTTTACATAATTCAGTACAAGCGGCTGCGCATTCTCTCTGGTGGACGCGCCCGCCGTCGAATAGCGTACATGTCCCACACCGATATCGCCGCGCAGCGTTTCCAGATTCTCCTGCGCGAAAACCTCGTTGACCAGTCCCATCCCCTTGTAGGAAGTAACCTTTCCCTTCGGTCCGTTCGTCTCGCTGACAGCGATACCGCAGCTCTCCTGCCCTCTGTGCTGGAGAGCGAACAATCCATAATAAATCGTGGAAGCTACATCCCCGCCGTCAAAATCATACATTCCAAAGACGCCGCACTCCTCGTGAAGTTCATCCGCCGCTTCCATTCTTGTGATATTTTCTTCGTTCATTGATTTCCTCATCTATGCAAATCTGCTTGTTATTCGGTTTAAGCCTCAAATGCCTTTCCGGTGAGTAACTCGAATGCTTCCTTATACTTGTCGACCGTCTTCTCTACCACCTCGTCCGGGAGTAAAAGATCGTTGTCCGGGTTTGCCTTCAACCAGTCTCTGACGAACTGTTTGTCGAAGGACGGCTGCGACTTGCCTGCCTCATAGCCCTCCAACGGCCAGAATCTCGAGCTGTCCGGCGTAAGCATCTCATCCCCGAGTACGACATTTCCGTCCTCGTCAAGACCGAACTCGAACTTCGTGTCCGCAATGATAATTCCCTTGCCAAGCGCATAGTCCGCACATTTCCTGTAAAGCGCGATCGTCTTGTCACGAATCTGCGCCGCATAGTCCGCACCCTTGCCCGGGTAAATCTTCTCAAGCACCTTAACGCTCTCCTCATAGGAAATATTCTCGTCATGCAGACCGATCTCCGCCTTGGTACTCGGTGTGTAGATCGGCTCCGGCAGCTTGTCGGACTCGACCAGACCCTCCGGCAGCTTTATGCCGCAGACCGTGCCGTTCTCCTGATAGCTCGCCCAACCGCTTCCTGTAATATAACCGCGCACGATACACTCGATCGGAAGCATTTCGAGCTTCCTGCACATCATGCTGTTTCCGTCAAATCTCTCGTTCCGGAAAAATTCCGGCATATCCTTAACGTCCACGGAAATCATATGATTTGGTACGATATCTTTGGTAAAATCAAACCAGAACTTTGACATCTGGGTAAGAATCGCACCCTTTTTCGTAATCTTGTTCTTTAAGATGTGATCAAAAGCTGAAATTCTGTCTGTCGCAACGATGATAAGACTGTCTCCGTTATCATAGACCTCACGAACTTTTCCTTCTTTGACTGGCTTATATTCCTGCATTTTATCCTCTTTTCCGGCGGCACACGGCGCACCTTTCTTAATTTTCCTGCCGCTCGTTACGCGAACAACAGTCTGATTTACAGCTTCATTGACTTCCGCAGACAATTCTGCACTGTACCTCAAAATTATAATACAGCGGCTTTCGGAAAGTCAATGATTTTACCGCTTCCTGCGCCTTTTCGCCCTATAGAAAAAAAAAGTCTTTTTATTAGAATTTTTGTACACTTTCATCGATTTATGAGTATATCTTATAAATCTATTTACACTCTCTAATTCGATTTCAAAATTTTCTTAATACAAAAAAATTATCTCTTGACGTACTTTAGTACTAGATGTATAATAAATCACGGAGATAGGACAAAAGCACTATTTTTGCAATTATCTTATTTCATATAACTCCTCTTTATCTGCCGACGGGCAGATTTCCCAGAAAACGGTTTCCCCCGTTTTCTGAGTCCTAACATGAGAGAAGCCGTTCCTCCCCCGGAACGGCTTCTCGTTTTTTCTTTATTTCTTAATCAAAAGTGATTTTCCTGTCATCTCTGCCGGCTGCTCCATACCCATCAGCTCGATCATCGTCGGGATAATGTCTGCAAGGCATCCGTTCTCACGCAGCGTATATGCCGGATCTGCGTTGATCAGAATGAACGGCACCGGATTCGTGGTATGCGCTGTGAACGGCGCGCCCGTCTCATAATCCACAAGCTGCTCTGCATTACCGTGATCTGCGCAGAGGAACATCTGTCCGTCCACCTCCTTGAGCGCCGCGACTGCTTTTCCTACACAGGTATCCACAGTCTCCACTGCCTTCACCGCCGCCTCGAGGATTCCGGTATGTCCGACCATATCCGGGTTCGCGAAGTTGATAATGATGACGTCGTACTTCTGTGAACGGATTGCATCACAAAGCTTATCGCATACCTCCGGCGCGCTCATCTCTGGCTGCAAATCATAGGTCGCAACCTTCGGGGACTTCACAAGAATACGATCCTCGCCTACGTTCGGCTCTTCCACTCCGCCGTTGAAGAAAAACGTTACATGCGCATATTTCTCCGTCTCCGCGATTCTCGCCTGCGTCTTGCCGTGTGCCGCAAGGTACTCCCCGAACGTATTCTTAAGCTCTACCTTCTTGAACGCAACTTCCTTGTTCGGGATCGTCACGTCGTACTCGGTAAAGCAGATATAAGTCACATTCTTTCTTGCGCCCCTGTCAAATCCGTCGAACTCATCCGCGCAGAACGTTCTGGTAATCTCTCTGGCACGGTCCGGACGGAAGTTGAAGAAAATCACGGTATCATTATCCTGAATCGTCGCAATCGGCGCGCCGTTCTCTGTAATCGCCGTCGGTACGAAGAACTCGTCCGTGACATCCTTTGCGTAGGAAGCTTCCATCGCTTCCACTGCACTTCTGGCATGCTCTCCCTCGCCCTTTGTCAGCACATCGTATGCCTTCTGTACGCGATCCCAACGGTTATCACGGTCCATCGCATAGTAGCGCCCCGAAATCGACGCGATCTTTCCTACGCCGATCTCTGCCATCTTCGCCTCAAGTGCCTCAACAAAGCCCTTGCCGGAGGTCGGAGCCGTGTCACGTCCGTCTAAGAAACAGTGTACATATACCTTCTCGATCCCCTGTCTCTTGGCAAGCTCAAGCAGACCATAAAGATGCGTAATGTGGCTGTGCACGCCGCCGTCCGAAAGCAGACCGTAAAGATGCAGGCTGGAATTGTTCTTCTTTACATTCTCAATACCCGAAAGAAGCGCTTCGTTTGCGAAGAAATCGCCGTCCTCGATCTCCTTTGTGATTCTGGTAAGCTCCTGGTACACGATTCTTCCCGCACCCATATTGAGGTGCCCGACTTCGGAATTGCCCATCTGTCCGTCCGGAAGTCCCACGGCAAGTCCGCTCGCATATCCTTTCACATACGGACAATCCTTCATCAGCGCGTCAATATTCGGCGTATTCGCCTTCGCGACCGCATTGCCCTCTGTCTTATCATTCAGTCCGAATCCATCTAAAATCATTAATACTGTAGGTTTTTTACTCATTTTTCTTCCCTCTCTTCTTTATTTTCGGTTGCCAACGATATCGATGGCATTTCCTTCGTTATCGACTGCGCCCCGAACCTCAGTCGTGCTTGTGTCAGAATCGTACACAATCTGCTCTGCGGGGTAATCCGCCGCCATTTTATCATAAACATTTCCCTGCGCATCCATTCCGACATCTGTAGATATTGCTGCAAGGTAATGATAAAATCCATCTACATCTTCCTGCTCTGTAAGAATACCCGTAACTAGGTTTCTCTGTTCGCAGGGCATGTAACGAAGCGTCAGGCTTCCGTCACTGTCTATGACGACCTTCGCCAGCGTCGTATACAATGTCCCGTCCGAGAACCAGAAATTTCCCAGACTGTACGCGACCGGAACGCCGTCCACAAACGCCGCGCCCTGAAGCCTGTGCGGGTGACCGCCGATCACTGCGTCTGCGCCCGCATCCGCATATTTCTGCGCCAGAACGCGCTGCGAATGCTCCGGCGTCAGGCTACCCTCCGTGCCCCAGTGCACCACGGCGATCACATAATCGCTGTTCACATCCGCCTTGCGGATCAACTGTAGAAAATATTTCGGATCCAGCGTCTTTAAAACACCCGGCTCCGTCTCCGTCGCTTCCTTTGTATACTTCGTGACGCGCTCGATCTGCGTCGCCGAGACAATCGCAATCTTCCTGCCGTTCACCACATAGTAAAGGATCTTCGACGCCTCCTCGATGTCCTCGCCCGCTCCGAGATAAGGCACATCCGCCTCCCTCAGATAGCGCATGGTATCGAGCAGCCCTTCTTTCCCGTAATCGTAGACATGGTTGTTCGCCAATGTCACCGCGTCCGTTCCAAATGCTTCAAGAAGCGGAACCGTCATCGGGTCTGCGCGGAAAGTATAGGCTTTCCCGGACAGCGGTTCGACCGTGCCCTCCTTCGCATAGGTGAACTCATTGTTCAGGAGCATAACATCCACACCACGCATTTCTTCCAGCAAATCCTCCGAAAAGCAGTCATAGATTCCGCCGGACTGCCGCTTGAGATACTCCATCGTACACCAGTCATCCGCAAAATTGAAATCCCCGGTAAAGCCCAGAACAATCTGCGAGGGGTCTGCCGCTTCCTTCCAGTATACATTTGCAAGCCGGTATTCCTGAAACCCGCTGTCCCTGCAATACATAAGCCAGAGCACATGAATCGAGCTGCCGGTCTTCTCATACCAGATCTGCGGGTCCAGCCTGCCCTCGCTCACATCATCTGCAAGCGCCATGACGACCTCATCCCCAAACCGGGTGTCGAGCCACATCAAAAACGACTCGTCTACCGCATAGCCCGCGATAAACTCCTTTGTCGCACCTTGTAATATCACAGAAAACGCGTCTGTCAAGTCCGTCATTCCCGATGTCTGCGCTGCAATCTGCATACCGTCCGCCGCCATCTGTGCGGCTGTCTGCACTGCAATCTGCATACTGTCCGCCGCCATCTGTGCGGCTGTCTGCACTGCAATCTGCACACTGTCCGCCGTCACCTGCATAGCTGCCCGTCGCTCCCCGGCGTCCGCGCGGGGCGCCGAGAAACATTCATCATAGCCCGCACCGCACAAAAGAACAGTATATGCCATTACTACAAGTGCGTATTTTATCCTCCTGCACCTTTTGGACATAAATCTTCTCCGCCGTAAACTCTAAGAAATTGCGTTTCTACCGATAGCATTATATCGTGTGCAAAAGCGGCACACGATCAGCATTCGCCGCTCCTCAATCGTGTAAACACGTTGACTCGCTTGCGCTCATTATATCCCATTTTTTGTACCCGGTCAACTGACTCTTCTTTCTCAAGGATCACACAGCCGCACCGCCGTTAACATGTCTCTCTTAGTCCTCCTCGTCTGCGATCCACTCCGCAATGTGTGAAAATGAAATCATAAGCTCTCCGTCATAAATCCCGACCGGAACCGGCTTATCCAGCCCGTAAATCGCAGGACAGACCTCGCTCTCAAAAAAGTACACAATCAGCTTCTGCTGATACGGGTCTAAAATCCAGTACTCCCTGACGCCCGCATCCATATACTTCATCAGCTTCTTCGTACAATCCTTGCGCCTTGTAGACGGAGAAATCACTTCCAGCACAAAATCAGGCGCGCCGTAGACGCCCCAGCGCTTCGCCTTATCCTTCCCGCACAAGACCGCCACATCCGGCTGAACCATCGTCCTCTCATCACAATCAAGCTGAATATCAATCGACGCAATAAGCGGCTGACAGTCGCCGCCTCTGTCCATAATAAAATTCGCGATCTGCCGGTGAATCTCACCGCTGATCCTCTGATGCAGAAACGTCGGAGACGCCATGTCATAGAAGAACCCGTCAATCAGCTCCACACGCTGGTCCTCCGGCAGCGCCCGGTAGTCCTCGATCGTATAGCCGCCCTGATAATGCCCGGTATCTACACGATATGCACTCCCCTCATACACCATAGATACATCTGTAAACAGCCGCTCTAACGCCTGCAGCGTGTCATAGCGCGGACTTACCGTCTCCCCGGAAAAAATCTTCTGGATCGTTCCAAGCGGTACGCCTGATAACTCAGCCATCTGTGCATAGGTATATCCACGCTCCTGCTTCCTGCGCCTCATCTCCTCAATCGTCATAAAAACCCCTCCCAATCATGACATACACCCTGTTTCTGATTACAGTATAGTCTTAGAAAAGGAAAACGTCAATCGAGAATATCCGAAATTCAACCGTTTTTTATCCGTTTTTGGAAATAATTCTATCAATCAGTCCGAAATCAAGCGCCTCCTGCGCAGACAGATAGTGATCTCTTTCCGTCGCCTCCTCAATTTCTTCAATCGTTTTGCCTGTGTTTTCAGCTAATATCCGATTTAATCTCTCTTTGCTTTTCTGAATATGTTCAGACACAAGACAGATGTCGGTCGCCTGTCCCTGGATGCCGTTTCCGTGGATTGCCGGCTGATGTATCATGATTTCTGCATTCGGAAGAGCCATGCGCTTTCCTTTCGTCCCGCCTGCCAGCAGGAACGCACCAAAACTGGCAGCCATTCCTATGCATATCGTAGAAACATCGCACTTGATGTACGACATGGTATCATAAATCGCAAAGCCTGCCGATATGGAGCCTCCCGGACTATTGATATAAAGACAGATATCCTTCTTGGGGTCCTGCGCCTCCAGAAAGAGCATTTGTGCAACCGTCACGCTCGCAGACTGATCCGTGACTTCTTCTCCTAGAAATATAATCCGATCCGAGAGAAGCCTGGAATAAATATCATAGCTTCTTTCTCCCCTGCTGTTCTGCTCAATCACATAAGGTATGAAACTCATGCCGCCATCCGACCTCCTTTACATACGCAGGAAACAGATGTAACCATTTTGCTCATATTCCTGCGAATTGCATTTTGTTTCGGTATAATTCTTCCGATTCTGCGATACTCCTGCGGTGTACATAGATACACATACCGAAACGCCGCCGTAAACGCCTGCTGTGAACCGTATCCCGCCTCAAACGCTATCTCAACAATGGGCTGCGTTGTTTCGGCGAGCTTCTTTGCCGCTTCCTCAAGTCTTCTGTTCCTGACATATTTGTATAGAGTATATCCTGTATTTTCCTTGAAAGTCCTAGCTATATAAAACTTTGAATAATTTAACGCTTCCGCAATTTTTTCAAGCGACAGGTCTTCCCCCAAATGCTTCTCTATATATGATAAAACTTTTTTCGTAACTGCTGTACCGCCCATATCAGACCGCTCCTTTACAATTTTGATTGATTATACCATACCGCATGTTGACCCGTCTTAATAAAAATTGCCCTTTATTTTGCTAAAAAAGCGCAAACCCTGTCGTTAAAATCTCCTGCCTCTTCATACAACGCATGTCCAAGACCTTCATATACAAACAATTCGCTGTTTTTGATTTTATCCGCCAATTCATGAGAGGAAGTCTGACCGACGATTTCATCAGCGCCACCGCCGATTATCAGTGTAGGACATGTGATACGCTCCAATTCGGCATATGCATCATGTTCCATACAGGAAGCCGCCTGTATGAGAAAGCGTTTGAAATCCTTCGGCTTGCCTATTTTCCCAAGTAAAGGGTAAAGCCTGCGATATTTTTTCAGGTAATTCATGGAATAAGACTTTTCCGCCGTATCAATCATCAATCCCTTATAATCTCCCTGCTCTGCCAGTTTCATCCAGTTTCCGGCGGCTGCGCGTATCGTCCCGTTCTGCCGCGGCGACGTAACTGCCAACACCAGTTTTTCTACTAACTCAGGGTAATCTATGGCAAGGTACTGCGCAATCATTCCTCCCTGTGAAATTCCTAAGACCTTAGCCTTGGAAATACCAAGTATTCTCATAGCTCTGGCTTGATCTGCCGCCATATCCCTTGTGGAATAGCCCGCATCCAGATGATTTTTTCTGCTGAACATATATACCTTATAATTCCCGGCATACATCCGATAGGTCAAAGCCATCGGCACTGCCATTCCCTTCACCGTGGTCAAGCCGTCTCCCAACCCGGGAATCATAATGAGGATATCCTCCCCCTTTCCAAAAGAGATATAATCCATATCGGTATCTCCGATGCTGACACGTCCGTTTTTCGCATTCCAGAACATCCTTTTTCCCCTTACCTCAAAATATCAATCGTAGATGTCAAACCAAATAAAAGACTATTCCATCCGGTAATTTTACCGGTCGAATAGTCTTTTATAATGTTTCAGATCATTTTATCTGTTAATGATAGACAATTCTGAATTCTTACTTATAGTTTACGATCTTGCCGAAGTCCGCCTTTAAAGAAGCTCCGCCGACAAGTCCGCCGTCGATATCGGGCTGTGCAAATAACTCTGCCGCATTGCCTGCGTTTACAGAGCCGCCGTACTGGATACGAACCTTCTCGGCGGTATCTGTGCCATATACCTCAGCGATGCACTCGCGGATTGCCTTGCAGACTTCCTGTGCCTGCTCTGTGGTAGCGGTCTTGCCTGTTCCAATTGCCCAGATCGGCTCGTAAGCGATTACCATGGAAGCAACCTGCTCTGCCGTGATATCCTTTAAGTCGGACTTGATCTGGAAACGGATCCAGTCAAGCGTTACACCCATCTCTCTCTGCTCTAAGGACTCGCCGCAGCAAAGAATCGGAACGAGATTGTGCTCGAATGCCTTCTTTACCTTCTTGTTGAGCATGCAGTCGCACTCTTTGAAGTAATCACGTCTCTCGGAATGACCGATGATAACGTACTTAACGCCTGCGTCTACGAGCATCTCAGGAGAAATCTCTCCGGTGTATGCACCCTTCTCCTCGTAGTACATATTCTCTGCACCAACTACTACATTGGTTCCCTTTACTGCCTCTACAACCGGAACAATGTCGATTGCGGGAACACAGTAGACAACCTCTACCTCATCGCTTGCTACAAGCGGCTTTAACTCTTCTACTAACTTTACTGCCTGACTCGGAGTCATGTTCATCTTCCAGTTGCCGGCTACGATTTTCTTTCTTGACATGATTATAATTCCTTCCCTTATATTCTTATTTATCGTCTGCGGCAAGCAACCAAGGCGTTGTTGCCGCGCCCTATGCCTCGACTGCTTTTACTTATCGTCTGCGGCAACAACGCCCGGCAGTTCCTTCCCCTCTAAGAACTCTAAGGAAGCTCCGCCGCCTGTGGAAATGTGGCTCATCTTATCACCAAATCCAAGCTGGTTTACTGCTGCTGCGGAATCACCGCCGCCGATGATCGTGGTAGCATCTGTCTCAGCCAGTGCCTTTGCAACTGCGATCGTACCTGCTGCAAGTGTCGGGTTCTCGAATACACCCATCGGTCCGTTCCATACAACGGTCTTTGCAGACTTCACTGCATCAGCATACATCTCTGCTGTCTTAGGTCCGATATCACAGCCCTCTCTGTCAGCCGGCATATCGCTTACATCATATACCTCAACCTCCACCGGAGCGTCGATCGGGTTCGGGAAATCAGCGATGGTAACAGAGTCTACCGGAAGTAACAGCTTCTTTCCGAGCTTCTCTGCCTTTGCCATCATCTCCTTGCAGTAATCAAGCTTGGTGTCGTCTACTAAGGACTTACCGATCTCAAAGCCCTGTGCCTTTAAGAAGGTGTAAGCCATACCGCCGCCGATAATTAATGTATCGCATTTCTCAAGTAAATTAGAGATAACGTTTAACTTGTCTGCAACCTTCGCACCGCCAAGGATCGCAACGAACGGTCTTACCGGATTCTCAACGGCATTGCCAAGGAAATCGATTTCCTTCTGCATTAAGTAACCGACTACATTCTCGCCGCCCTTAGCGCTGATAAACTTGGTAACGCCTGCTACGGAAGCATGCGCTCTGTGGGAAGAACCAAAAGCGTCGCATACATAGATATCTGCAAGATCAGCAAGCTCTTTGCTGAACTCCTCGCCGTTCTTTGTCTCCTCCGCACCGCGGAAACGTGTATTCTGAAGAAGAACAACATCACCCTCGTTCATTGCCTCAACAGCCTTTGTTGCGGCCTCGCCTGTTACGTTGTAATCAGATACGAATACAACTTCCTTGCCAAGCTTCTCGGAAAGTCTCTTTGCAACCGGAGCTAAAGACTCTCCCTCGTTCGGTCCGTTCTTTACCTTGCCGAGATGGGAGCAGAGGATTACCTTGCCGCCGTCCTTCATTAACTTCTGGATCGTCGGAAGCGCCGCTACGATACGTGTCTCGTCTGTAATCACGCCGTCCTTAAGCGGTACGTTAAAATCGCATCTTACGAGTACTCTTTTTCCCTTTGTGTTGATATCATCAACGGATTTCTTGTTTAATGACATTCGTTATGTCCCCCTTTTTATTTTTAAACGAAAGAAGGTCCGGTCCTCAAAAGACCGGACCCCTTTCTGAGTCTTATCTGCACTCTGGATGCCTGTCGCTTAAAAAAGTAGTCATCCGTGCAGTCATTATACAAAGTTCAAGCGAATTATGCTAAACTCGAGCGAGCTTGCATTCACACCACGTCAATCTGCACCCAATTAAGCAAGCTCGCTGAAGTACTTAATTGTGCGTACCATCTGAGATGTGTAGGAGTTCTCGTTGTCATACCATGAAACAACCTGAACCTCATACTGATCGTCAGAGATCTTGCTTACCATAGTCTGCGTAGCGTCGAACAGAGAACCGAATCTCATTCCTACGATATCGGAAGATACGATCTCGTCCTCGTTATAACCGAAGGACTCGTTCGCTGCTGCCTTCATAGCTGCGTTGATACCCTCAACGGTAACGTCTGCCTTATTAACAACTGCTGTTAAGATCGTGGTAGAACCTGTCGGGGTCGGTACACGCTGTGCAGAACCGATCAGCTTGCCGTTCAGTTCCGGAATAACCAGACCGATTGCCTTTGCAGCGCCTGTGCTGTTCGGAACAATGTTCACTGCAGCCGCACGGGATCTTCTTAAGTCACCCTTTCTCTGCGGGCCGTCAAGAGTCATCTGATCGCCTGTGTAAGCATGGATGGTTACCATGATACCGGACTGGATCGGTGCGTACTTGTTCAGAGCGTCCGCCATCGGTGCCAGGCAGTTTGTTGTACAGGAAGCTGCGGAGATGATGGTATCAGAAGCCTTTAATGTATTGTGGTTGGTGTTGTATACGATAGTAGGAAGGTCATTACCAGCCGGAGCAGAGATAACAACTTTTCTAGCGCCTGCGTTGATATGAGCCTGAGCCTTGTCCTTAGATGTATAGAAGCCGGAGCACTCTAATACAACGTCTACCTTCAGGTCACCCCATGGGCAGTTGTTTGCATCCGGGAATGCATAGATTTTGATCTCCTTGCCGCATACGATGATGGAATCCTCTGTTGCAGATACCTCGTCAGCATGCTCGTATCTACCCTGAGATGAGTCATACTTTAACAGATGTGCCAACATCTTCGGGCTTGTCAAATCGTTGATTGCTACAACCTCATATCCTTCTGCTCCAAACATCTGTCTGAAAGCAAGACGACCGATACGGCCAAAACCATTGATTGCTACTCTTACTGCCATTTTTAATTCCTCCTAGAATTTGTAAATGTAATTCGCTGGGCACAATGCCCGGAAACCGGCGTCTCCGCACCTAGGTTTCATGCTTCCTATATTTTAACTAATTTCCATTGAAAGTTCAACCCTTTTTCACCACTTTATTCCCACTTTGTTAAATTTTTCACTATATGAATCTTTTTTCTTCTTATTTCTGGAAAATTGTACAAAATCACCAATTATCCAAGACGCGGATGGCTTTTTGCGGTCAGGGAGCCGCTTTTCATTGTCAGCAACACCTTCCTTATGGTAAAATCATCCTGTCGCATTTTAGACCGCCGCAGCCGACCGGCGCAATACGGGCAGTGCGGTCTGGCTTTACAAAAAGAAAAGACAAGGAGAACTACGAAATGAATAAAAAGGTATTGCAAAACTACGCGCAGCTTGCGTCACGTACCGGTCTGCGGTTCGAGGCACAAAGCGGAGCAATTTTCGGTCTGTACAACGGCTATAAAGTGCTTGTCTATCCCGAAAATGAAAATTATCCCTATATTCTTACCGCATCGGTCTCGGCAAACCGTCCGGGCAGCCCGCTTTCCAAAGCAGAGGGCAAAGCCTTTTCCAAGGAACATAAGCCCATAAATTCTATGCGGCAGGATGGTTACCGGGTTAAAATTACGCTGGGACAGATGGCCAACCAGGAAAAGCTTGCGGCAAACCTGACGGAAAGCTTAAATGCTTTTACCTCTTTTCTGCACGCAAACGGTTTTCAAAACTGCTGCGAGACCTGCGGCAGCACGAATCCGACCGAAGCCTGCGTAGCAGGAGGCAGCTGCATGCAGCTCTGCTACAACTGTTTTGTGAACCTACAGCAGAATCAGGCGGTCAACAGCAGTGAGAAGCAAAAGAAAAAAGAAAATATTGTCGGCGGAATCGTCGGCGCACTGATCGGTTCCCTTCTCGGCGCTGCCTGCATCGTTCTTCTCGGACAGCTTGGCTATGTGGCAGCCCTTTCCGGCGTCATCATGGCAGTCTGCACGATGAAGGGCTACGATCTGCTTGGAGGAAAGCTTTCCACGATAGGCGTGATCATCTGCGCCGTCATCATGCTCGTCATGACATACACGGGCAACCGGCTCGACTGGGCAATCTCCGTTGCGCAGGGATTTGAGGTCGATATCGCTACCGCGTTCCGCTCCGTGCCGCTTTTGATAGAGGAAGAAATCATCGACGCCGCTTCATACTGGGCGAACCTCGTCATGGTATACGTCTTCGTTCTCATCGGCGCCATTCCTACGGTCGTAAACACGATGAAAAACCAGAAAAAAGAATCGATATTCTACCGTCTGGGCGTATAAATGCGCAATGCTTCACCGGATCTCTGCTTATCAGCAATACATTTGGGCTTTTACGAGCGGAAAGGAATTTCTACTATGTTATGGGACACACATATGCACAGCCAGTACTCCGGCGACAGTGATACGCCGCAGGAGGATATGATACAGACAGCGATTACAAAGGAGCTTGGCGGCGTCTGCTTTACCGACCATCTCGACATTGATTATCCCGGCGCTCCGGAGGCGTTTCTCCTCGATCTGCCGAACTACACTTCCTCAGTATATGCGCTGCAGGAAAAATATAGGGACAGGCTATCAGTACGCCTTGGCATTGAACTGGGTCTGCAGCCTCATCTTGCGGCGCTGCATGAGGACATCCTCTCGCAGTACCCGTTCGATTTCGTCATCGGCTCCTCCCATGTCGTACACGGCTTCGACCCTTACTACCCGAAGTTTTACGAGGGGCGTGCCGAGGAGGAATGCTATCTGGAATATTTTGAATCGGCTTTGGAAAATATCCGTGCTTTCGACGGATTTGACGTCTACGGGCACATCGACTATGTCGTGCGCTACGGTCCTACAAAAAATAAGAACTATACCTATGAAAAATATAAGGACGTCATCGACGCCATCCTGACGCTTCTGATTGCAAAAGGCAAGGGAATCGAAATCAACACCGGAGGCTTTAAATACGGACTCGGTCATCCGAATCCGACCGAAGAAATCATCGCACGCTACCGCGAGCTCGGCGGCGAGATCATCACCGTCGGCGCGGACGCCCACAAACCGGAGCACATCGCCTTTGACTTTGAAAAAGTTCCAGACATCCTAAAGGCGGCGGGCTTTCGCTATTTTACCGTATTTAAGGAGCGAAAGCCCGAGTTTTATCCGCTCTGACGCCTCAGGGCAGCGGCACATCCACATGGTAGAGCGCGCGCTCTGCCATGTCCTGCTCGTCTGTCTCTTTTGCACATCCGATCGCATCTTCTCCCACATAAATATGAAGTTCCGTAATTTCTCTTCCTGCGACCGGAAGGCTGGTGGAAAGTCCCTGCGCCGTTTCCACCGACTGCTTTTGCTCGATTCTCTCTCCGTTCTGGTCAAATACCGCAATGCCATAATCACCGAACATGGCAAGCGAGACATACTCATCGACCCACGCATCTGTCAGTTCTGCATCGTTCTCTCCGACTTCCTCGAGAAATGCGCGCTTCGCGGCAAGAAGCTCCTCTCTGTCTGCATACAGCGGCGGCAAAATACTCTCCACGCGGATTTCCGTAGCCGTGACAGCCACAGACGCAATACCGTAACCACCCGCTGAATCATTGATTTCATAAGTATGATGCTCCCCCGCGTCCACGCTGACCGGAAGAAAAAGCTCCCATTTTCCCTCCGCGCTCCGTTTATCGGAAATATACTCGTAGGAATCATCCATCTGCACGCTTCCGTCTTCATTATAAAGTTCATTTCCGTCCTCATCCCGCAGCACATGTTCCTCGTAATTCTCCCTTGCCCTCTCAAGCAGATCCTCATCCGCATAGGACAGGCTTGTGATCGTTATCCGCACATCAAAACGATCTGATGTATGACTGCCATCTGCGTCACTCACACCATCTGCCGCACCGATCCCGGCATCCGCCGCACCGATTCCGGCATCCGCCAGACTGATGCGCACCACTCCCTCGAACGTGTCCTCCGCCGTCTGTGTTCCCTCTATCTCCGCGTCCGGTATCACGACCGAAGTATCCCCGATCTGCGCGGTAAGCCCCCACACTGTGACCTCCTGCATCCTTTCGCCTTCTCCTCGCTCCGCTGCCTCATACGCCGCTTTGACCTCCGCTTCACTGCCGCTGATATTGACCGGATACGCCTGCATTTTCCCCAGTCCATTCTCATTTTTTAAGGTAAGCCCGAGATACACCGCCTCGCCGTCACAGTATATCTCCTCTGCCGTAAAAGTATAATCCTGATCGGACGCAGTATATACATAGCCATCCTCCAGCGCTCCCGCCTTGTCAAGTACCTGCGCCTTTTCGCTGTAATCGCCAGAATATGTCATCTTGTCCTCGTTCTGTTTGAAAATATTTCCGATAATCGGTATCTGTGAAGCGAGTACCGGATTGTGGCAGCCCCATACGACGAAGCCTCCGCAAAACAGCAGCATCCCCGCCGCCATCCCCAGTGATTTGCGCACCACACGTCTCTCATGTATCCGTTTCACCTGTTTCATCCCATCTGCGACCACCCTGTCAAGTTCTGCCGGGATTGGTATATCTTTTTTGAAATTATCCATAAATATAATCCTCCTTTAATAAATTTTTCAACTTCTCCTTTGCTTTGTGCAGATATGCCTTGACCGTTCCCTCCGGTATCTCAAGCGCATCGGCAATTTCGCTGATTTTTAAATCGTCATAGTATTTTAGGACAATAATGGATTTCTCCTTCTCGGGAAGTCTCTCCACTGCGGCGAGGAGATCTAACTTCTCCTCCACTGCGGCTCCGTGATCCTGCCGCGCGCCATCCTGCCATGCGGCGGTTTCTGCCGCCAGCTCCACATCCGCCGTCTCCATGCTCACGACCCGCTTATTTCTCCGATAATAATCATTGATCACATTCAGCAGAATCCGTATCAGCCAGCTTTTAAAATATTTCGGTTCCCTGAGTTTTCCCACATGCTCATATCCCCGCACAATCGTTTCTGATACCAGATCAAGGGCGAGTGCCTCCTGTTTCACATGTGCGAATGCGGTTCGATATAGAAACTCCTTATACTGCTCCATCAGTTCGCCGTAGGCATGCACATTTCCGTGTATTGCCCGCTTCACCAGTTTAATTTCATCCACTGTCACTCCTCCAATCGTTTTTTTCATATAGCGAAATTCCGCGGTAATTTCGCTTTCATAGATTAGACGCACCCGCTCCTAAAAAGGTTATATTTTCACAAAAAAAATTGCCGCACCTGATGTGATGCAGCAACCCTTTTTCACTTTTCCCGCCACGCTTTGCTTTCCTCTCTACTCCAAAGCACCCTGCGCCCGCGCAATATATGTATCGATCAGTTCGTAAATCCAGTCCTTGAGACTCGAAAAATGAAATCCGATCCGCTCAGCCCGTCCTGTATTGATGCTGTAATTCGGCGCTCCGTTGTAAGGCGCGCACTCCGCATCCGGGGAAATAACGGCGGCGCATCCTGTCTTTTTCTCCACGTAGGAAAGCACCTCACGTATGCTGACTGTTCCGCGGCTCGCGCCGTTTACCGCTCCGCGCACCTCATCCTCCCCGAGATATGCCAGCAGCTTTCCGGCGTCGTCCGCCGAAATAAAACTCATCTGCGCATCAAGATTATCTACCCACATCGGTATTTTCCTTACCGCATGTTCCACATAAAAATATAAGCGCTCTGTATAATCATCCTCCCCAATCACAAATGGAAAACGTGCAACCACCGTATTTCGTGCCGCGTATTTCTGCGCGAGCGTGCACTCTGCGCTCCGCTTTAACGCGTCATAGCCGGCTTCATCCCTTTTTTCGTACCAGATGAGCTGCTTCCGCTCCGGCACAAAGTCGGATTCCACCGTCTGAAAATGCAGTTCATTATACACGGAGATCGTAGATACCATGACGTAACGCCGATGCCCGATCGCCTCCATCGCATTCCGCACGTCCCCGGCACAGTAGGCGATATCGTCATACACCACGTCATAATATTTGTAGGCGAACACCCGCTTCATCTCCTCCACGTCCGTCCGGTCGACGGTCAGCCGCTTTACCCTGCCGCCAAACGGATCGGGTGTCTTTCCGCGCGTCGCAATCGTCACCTCATGCCCTCTGCCCAATAATTCCCACACCAGATGTTTTCCGAAAAAACGAGTTCCTCCAATCACTAAAACATTCATCCTGCTTTTCATCCTCCTGTTGATAAGTTCATCAATTATCGCTTTCTGTAATATTCAAAATTTCCCTGTTAGCGGAACCAAATCCGGTTTCTTTAGGTTCTTTCTGCAAAAAGTAAATAGCAGCCACGAGGATTATCCCCATATTCCTGTTGTTATAAATCTGTAGACAGCAACCGATAATGTATCACATTCTATCGCATGAACTATCCCCAAAATCACAAATGAAATGAGCACATAAACCAAACGACTTCGGGCAGTTCCGTTTCATAATATATATGAAATAACCATAAATATCGAAAAAAAACGATACAAAATACAATTCCTATATCCTTTTTTATGAACTCTTTTATTTTCACTCAAGTCTCCAGAAAAACTTCATAATAATCAACTTATTAATCTCAGATATGCGCAAATTCAAGCAATGGACTTCCTATGGAATATCTTTACGCATACTCTCAACAAGTCTTATCTTTTTTCTCCATATTTGTTAAATTCTTTATCTGTTCTTCATTCCAAAATTCATTTTCCCACCAAAACAATTCGTTTTTTCTTTTCTTAAAGATTCGAAATGGTTGGTTTGAGTTATCATATATATGACAAACATCACATATATCCAATAGTTGCGGAATTAACTTCAAAGCTTTCTCATATCTACTAACAATTTTTTCTTTGGGAACATTATGTCCTCCAGATGCGGCTCTTACTTTTACTCTATCCACATTGATACTTGCATCAGCTGTCAAAACGTAAATGCATCGAATAAAATACCCTTTTTCTTTTGCTTTCTTAAGCAATTCCAAATTTCGACTCGTTGAAAGCACCGTCTCAAACGTGAAACTCTCCCCTTTGTCAAGCAGACTATTTCTCATATTATCTGCCCTTTCCGCTGCTTCTATATCCGAACAGTGATTTGCCCTTTTTATGTCATCCGCATTAACATATGGTTCGATAATATTTGCCAATCGTGTAATAGTACTTTTTCCACTCCCATTTGGACCTGCAAATACAATTATCTCAGGTTTTTTCTGCATATTCTCTTCTCCCATCCGGGTATTCAATATATGGAGTTTTTCTTTCAAAATCATATTTCGAAATTGGCAACCCCTTAATCTTTTTAATTTCATTTTCAATTCTTACTGCTTCTTGAAAACGTCTTGTTAACTCATCGTCAGAAACACCACATGTTGAATCCAATTCATTCAATTCTTCCATATCCCAATCTCTCCCGCATATTGTTATTGTCACATACTCATTTCAAAACACATACAATAAGTTTTCCCCATTATTACCAACGCTTCATTCATATTATGTTTTTAATATACTATACTTTCTTCCTATTTTCTACCATTTATATTTGCCATCTTCTTTTCCTCCCCCATTTCTTCACAAGCAAAAGACCTTATAGATAAGAATCATTTCTCTCTATAAGGTCTTGAACTATTTTCACTCTCCCTATCCCAAGTTCTCTCTTGTCACATTTTTCAGCCATTTGTAGCGCGTGTACCGCCATGTCGTAATCGGAAGCTTGATGATCTCATCGCTCATCAAACACACATAAACGACGGGCACACTGCAATGAAATACGAACGCCGCGAGAAATCCGATCAGGATCGAACAACACCACATCGTCGATACGTCGAGAAGCAGTCCGAATCTCGTATCGCCCCCGGAGCGGAACACGCCGACCACCATTGTCGAATTGTACGACTGCCCGATTACAAAATAGGACATCACGCCAAACATCACCGCAAGATATTCCTTCGCCGCAGACGTTAAGGTCAATGCCGCCGTTGCCATCGGTATCGCCGCGAGAATAATTGCGCCGCCGATGGCTCCCATCACAATCGAAAGAACCAGAAAACGCTTCGCATACGCCTTCGCCTCCTCCAGCTTTCGCTCCCCGATGGTCTTTCCAAGGTAAATCGCCGTCGCACTGGAAAGCCCGAATGCAACGACCGTCGCGAGCTGCCTTGCAACCTGCGCGACCGAGTTCGCCGCCACCGCAGCGCTTCCCATATGCCCGAGTATCGCCGTGTTCGCCGCCGTTCCAAGCCCCCACATCACCTCATTTACAATGACCGGAATCGCATAGCGAAAGAAATCCTGTGCCAGCAGCTTTTCCGTGCAAAGCAGATAGCCCATACGGAACTTGATATCCCGGTTGAACAGACGCGCGTAACCGAATACCAGCGCCACTTCGAGGAAACGGGCGATCAGTGTTGCAAGCGCCGCTCCCATGATTCCCATTGCAGGAAAGCCCAATAGTCCAAAAATAAAAACTGCATTTAATATTACGTTACAAATCAGTGATAACAGATAGACAACGGTCGCGACAACGACCCGCTCCACGCTCCGCATAATATAAAGATACGTCTGCGTGATTCCCATTGCCACATAGGAAAACGCCACAATCCGCAAGTATTTGATTCCCTCCGCAATAACCTCTGGATCACTCGTAAAAATCCGCATCAACTGCCCCGGTATGGCAAGCGCCGCCACCGTAAAAATTGCAGTCACAAGGATCGCTGCGCGAAGTCCAAGCCCTAAAATCTTCTCAATCGTATTCTTATCGCCCTTCCCCCAGTACTGCGCCGTCAGCACGGTCGCACCGGACGTCAGCCCGAAGAGGAACAAGGTCATGATATACTGCACCTGACCTGCAAGGGATGCACCGGAGAGCACCTTCTCCCCGACCCTCCCCAGCATAATGACATCCGCCGCCGTCACTCCGACATTGATCAGATTCTGCAGCGCCATTGGGATGACAAGTGCAAACACACCTTTATAAAATGCACCCCAGTCGATGCCAAGGGAGTTTTCTTTTTTCTGTAAAAACATCTCTTCCTCTCCTTCATTCTCTCTTTCCGCAGGTCGCCAGGCTTGCGTATCCGCCTCTCTTCTATACATAATACAGACCGGAAACGATACAAAGTGATCCTTTCCGGTCTGCCCGATGCTATTTGTGCAATTCTATTTGAAGTACGCCACACCCGACTCAAACAGCTTTAAGTCCTGCTCTCCGTAGATATTCATCGCAACGCTTCTGTCGCGTCTCTCGGAGTGCGCCATCTTGCCGAGCACTCTTCCGTCCGGGCTTGTGATACCCTCGATCGCCATATAGGAACCGTTGATGTTCCACTCCTCGTCCATCGTCGGCACACCCGCCTCATTGACGTACTGCGTCGCTACCTGGCCATTCGCAAAGAGCTTATCCAGCCACTCCTTCGGCGCAACGAAACGTCCTTCGCCGTGGGATGCTGGGTTGCAGTATACCTCTCCGGTTTTCGCCTGTGCAAGCCACGGAGACTTGTTGGTTACGACCTTCGTGTATACCATCTTGCTGATATGACGGCCGATCGTGTTATAGGTCAGCGTCGGTGAATCTGCTGTCTGCGGACGAATCTCGCCATACGGAACAAGACCGAGCTTAATCAGCGCCTGGAAACCGTTGCAGATACCGAGCGCCAGTCCGTCGCGCTCGTTTAGAAGCTTCATGACTGCTTCCGTCATCTTCTCATTGCGGAACGCTGTCGCAAAGAACTTCGCAGAGCCTTCCGGTTCGTCGCCCGCGGAGAATCCGCCCGGGAACATGATGATCTGCGCCTGGTCGATTGCCTTTACAAATTCATCGACAGAATCGCGGATGTCCTCTGCATTCAGATTCTTAAATACCTTTACAATGGTGTCTGCGCCTGCGCGTTCAAATGCGCGTGCGCTGTCATACTCGCAGTTCGTACCCGGAAATACCGGAATGAATACGGTCGGCTTTGCCACCTTATTCTTGCATACATAAATGCTATCCGTCTCATAGATTCCGGTGGAAAGCTCCTCGCGGTTCTCGGTCGCACGTGTCGGGAATACCTTCTCAAGGGTACCGCACCACGCCTCGACCGCCTCGTCAACCGGAAGCTTCATATCGCCATAACAAATGCTCTGCTCGCCGTTGACACAACCGACAATCGTCTCGCAGTCTGTAAGCCCTGCCGCACCAAGAACATCCTTTACGGTTGCCGCCTTCTCTGCCGGAACCTCCGCCACAATGTTACCAAAGCCCGGTCCAAACAAGGTGTCTGCTGTCACTTCGCTCTCGACCGTCACGCCAAGCTTATTTCCGAATGCCATCTTGCTTAACGCCGCCGCAAGACCCTTGCCATCCAGCGCGTAAGCAGACACGATCACACCCTTCTGGATCAGTTCATGCAGTACGGTATACAGCTTCATGATCTGCGCATAGACCGGAAGATCGTAAGCATCTTTCTCCACGGAGAAAAGTACGAGCTGATTCCCGGCTGCCTTGAGCTCCGGCGTGATAATATCCTTTTCCTTTGCAACATCGACTGCAAAAGAAACCAGCGTCGGCGGAACATCGATCTCGTTGAAGCTTCCCGACATGGAGTCCTTACCGCCGATGGACGGCAGACCGAACCCGATCTGCGCATTGTACGCACCGAGCAGCGCAACGAACGGCTGGCTCCAGCGCTTCGGCTCCTCGCTCATTCTGCGGAAATATTCCTGGAACGTGAAACGAACCTTGCTGTAATCGCCGCCTGCCGCAACGATTCTCGATAACGATTCGAGCACCGCGTAGACCGCTCCGTGATACGGGCTCCAGGACGACAGGTACGGATCGAAACCGTATGCCATCATCGTCACCGCATCCGATTTGCCGTTTGCGACCGGAATCTTAGCGACCATAGACTGTGTCTCAGTCAACTGATATTTTCCGCCGAACGGCATGTAGACGCTGCCCGCTCCGATGGAACCGTCGAACATCTCGACAAGCCCCTTCTGGGAGCACACATTCAAGTCGGCAAGCTCCGTGAGCCACGCCTTCTTCATATCGCCTGCCGCAACCGCCTCCGCGACCTTCGGCAGACTGATCTTTTTCAGATAATTCTTCTTTGGGTCCGGCATATCGACCGCAACATTTGTCTCCTGATGCGCGCCGTTCGTATCGAGGAACGCACGGGAAAGATTGACGACCTCTTTGCCTCTCCATGTCAACACGAGCCTCGGCTCTTCGGTCACAACCGCAACCTCGACCGCCTCAAGATTCTCCTCCTTCGCAAAGCCGAGGAACTTCTCTACATCTTCCGGCGCTACGACAACTGCCATACGCTCCTGAGATTCGGAAATTGCAAGCTCCGTTCCGTCAAGTCCCGCGTATTTCTTCGGAACTTTATCGAGATTTACGCGAAGTCCGTCTGCAAGCTCGCCGATGGCTACCGACACGCCGCCCGCGCCGAAATCGTTGCACTTCTTAATGACATGCGCAACCTCCTCGCGGCGGAACAACCTTTGAATCTTGCGCTCCGTCGGCGGATTACCCTTCTGTACCTCCGCGCCGCAGACAGCCGTAGACTCCGTATTGTGCGCCTTAGAAGAACCTGTCGCACCGCCGATACCGTCGCGTCCTGTGCGCCCGCCAAGCAGAATAATGATATCGCCCGGATCGGAGGTCAGCCTCTGTACCGCACGTCTCGGCGCTGCGCCTAAGACCGCACCGATCTCCATACGCTTCGCCACGTAATTCGGATGATACACTTCCTTGACATAGCCCGTTGCCAGTCCGATCTGATTTCCGTAGGAGCTGTAACCGTGCGCCGCCTCGCGCACCAGCTTCTTCTGCGGAAGCTTGCCCGGGATCGTATCCTTTACGGAAACGGTCGGGTCCGCCGCTCCGGTCACGCGCATTGCCTGATACACATAAGTACGTCCCGACAACGGATCGCGGATCGCACCGCCAAGACAGGTCGCCGCCCCGCCGAACGGCTCGATCTCGGTCGGGTGGTTGTGCGTCTCGTTCTTGAAATTCACAAGCCACTCCTCGGTCACGCCGTCCACCTCGATCGGCACGACGATCGAGCATGCGTTGATCTCATCGGACTCCTCCTGATCTGCAAGCTTGCCTTCCTTTTTCAGACGCTTCATCGCCATCAGCGCAATGTCCATCAGGCAGACGAACTTGTCCGAGCGTCCCGCATACAGGTTCTTATGCGTGTTCAGATAATCCTGATACGTCTCCTCCATCGGCGCGCGGTAATAGCCGTCGTCAAACGCAACGTCCTTAAGTTCTGTGGAGAAGGTCGTATGACGGCAGTGATCTGACCAATAGGTATCGAGCACACGGATTTCCGTCATGGACGGATTGCGCTTCTCCTCACCCTTAAAATAATTCTGGATATGCAGGAAATCCTTGAAGGTCATGGCAAGATTTAAAGAATCGTAAAGCTCCTTCAATTCTGCCTGCGGCATATCAATGAAATCTTCCCGCTCCGTCATATTTTCAAAAATGAGCACGTCCTCCGGCTCCGGGAACGTCTGCACAAGCGTCGCCGGCTTTTCCATGCCGGTCTCTCTGGAATCCACCGGATTGATGCAGTGCTTCTTGATCGCCGCAAGCTCCTCATCGCTTGCCGTCCCCTCGATCACATAGGTCACGGCGGTGCGGATGAGCGGATCTTCGTTCTCATTTAACAGCTTCACGCACTGTTCTGCGGAATCGGCTCTCTGGTCGAACTGTCCCGGAAGAAACTCCACCGAAAAGACCGTCGCCCCGTTTAAATCAAATGTTTCCTCATAAATATCATCCACAGGCGGCTCGGAAAAGACCGTCCCCAACGCCTTCTGATAGGTATCCTCCGAAATATTCTCAATATCATAACGAATCAGAACGCGAACCTTCGTTACGCCGCCAATTCCCAGATAACTCCTGATCTCTGCGTGCAGTTCCTTGGCCCGCACCGCAAATGCCGGTTTCTTCTCCACATAGACACGTCTTACGTTGCTCATGCTCTCTCCTCCATTTTATCCTCTTTTATTTATATGCAGTATAACATAGGATATTAGATAAGCATAATTAATATATTTAATCTCTTTTATTAGCATAGCTAATTCATAATTTATTTGACACAATTATAAGCACCCCTTATAATTGGAATGTGATTATTTCACCCGGCAAGCGCTTTCCGCCAAAGCTTTCATGCGGTCTTTTGCTGCTGCCTTTCCCCTGTCAGACACCGCGGTTTTCCCGCAGAAATGAGGAATTATGGATATCAATTACGAATTATATAAAGTATTTTTTTATGTCGCGACCTCCCTGAGCTTCTCGGAGGCAAGCAAGCAGCTCTATATCTCGCAGTCTGCGGTCAGCCAGTCCATCAAAACTCTGGAAAAGAAGTTAGAGCAGCCGCTTTTCATCCGAAGCACAAAAAAGGTGCAGCTCACGCCCGCAGGCAAGATTCTCTTAAAGCACATCGAACCTGCCATGAACCTGATCCGGCGCGGGGAAAACCAACTCTTAGACTCCGGGAGTCTGGGCTTAGGACAGCTCCACATCGGCGCGAGCGACACGATCTGCCGTTATTTTCTCGTACCTTATTTAAAGCAGTTTCACAAGAAGTTCCCGAATGTGCCGATCAAGGTCACGAACGCGACTTCCTTAAGCTGTGTCGATCTGTTAGAGCAGGGCAAAGTCGATCTGGTCGTGGCTAATTTTCCGAATTCGAACCTGAACCACTCCTACATCCAGAAAACGGTCTGCAGCTTCACGGACGTCTTCATCGCGAACCCTGCCTACTTCAATCTGAAACAGCAGGAAATTCCGCTTGATGAGTTAAGGCAGTACCCGATCCTCATGCTCGACCGCAAGAGCACGACCAGCGAATTTCTGCACAACCTCTTTTTGCAGCACCAGTTGGAACTGATTCCGCAGATCGAACTGAGCAGCAACGACCTCTTAATCGACCTCGCACGCATCGGGCTTGGCATCGCCATTGTTCCGGATTACTGCCTCAGCCGGGAGTCAAAGGAGCTTTTCATCGTGCGCACGAAGGAAAAACTGCCGTCCCGCCAGATAGTAGCCGCCATCAACCCGACGCTGCCTGCGGCGCAGTCCACGGAGGAATTTTTGAAATTACTGCCGACAGTGTAGATGCTATCCTTTTCTCTCCCAGAACTGCCGCAGGCATTCCTCCACCGTTCCTATATTGCACACCGTCCGCTGCTCCCACTCCCGCGGAAACACCCCGCGGTAATCGCTCTGCAAAAACCGCTCGTCCAGCAATTCAATGACCCCCACGTCGGATGCGGTGCGGATTACGCGCCCCGCCGCCTGAAGAACCTTGTTCATGCCGGGGTAACGATAAGCATAGTCAAATCCGCTGCCCGAGCGCGCATCGTAATAGTTCATCAGAATCTCCCGCTCATTTCCAACCTGCGGCAATCCCGTTCCCACAATGATCGCGCCGATCAACTGCTCGTTCTTAAGGTCGATTCCCTCCCCAAAGATTCCGCCGAGCACGCAGAACGCCACAAGAGACGCCTCTCTCTCTGCCGACGCTTCCCCGGAAAAAACCTCAAGAAATGCTTCACGCTCCGCCTCCCGCATCCCGGAACGCTGGATGATGCATGCGATACCTCCTCTCTCCTCTTCCGACAGGCTCTCCTGCTCCGGCTTCCTGCCGTCTTCGGAACATGTAAGTTCCTCCCCGCCGCACGCCAGAAATACCTCATACACCTGCCGCATCATTTTATAGGAAGGAAAGAACACCATATAATTCCCCTTCTTCGCCTGCGCCGTTGCCCGTATGTACGCCGCGATCCGCTCAAATTCCACAGCGTTCCGCCTCGTATATTTACTGCTCACATCGCTTGCAAGCAAAAGCAGCCGCTGTTTTTCCGAGAACGCCGTCTCCGCGTAGACCGCATAGTTATCCTGCTTCGTGGAGAGCAGACTCTTGTAATACTGAATCGGAAGCAGCGTCGCCGAGAAGAAAATCGTCGCATTTCCCTTGTCGATGCGCTCCTGCAGATTCGCCGACGGGTCGACGCAGAACAGCTTTAGCTTGAAACGTCCGTCCTCCTCGTGCTCGGAGTAAATGACATACCGCTCGTCCACCAGTTCGTGAATATTCATAAAATTCCGCAGATTAAAATAAAATTCGCCGGCTTCCTTCCGTCCTTCGAACTCCCCCGCTTTCTGCAGAAATTCATCGTAATCGGACGCCGCGCGCATCAAAGCCATCATGAGCGTTCCGATTTCATCATAGATCACATACTTCTCACACTCCCGCTTATAGCCAAGCAGAAGCTTATTGCATTTTTCCAGATGCGAAATCGTCCGCTCTGCAAGCCGCTCTGCCTCCCGCTGCCCCTTATACTGCTTTAAAAGCTTTTTTGCCGCAAGAAAATCTTCCTTATATATAGCAGCGCTGTACATCTCCCTGCTGCGCTCGACAAGATTGTGCGCCTCGTCCACAAGAAAAATATAGTCGCCTCTTGTGCCTTCCGCGAAAAAACGCTTTAAGTAAACATTTGGATCAAACACATAATTGTAGTCGCAAATGATGTCATCCGTCCACGTCGCCGTATCGAGACAAAGTTCGAACGGGCAGACCATGTATTCCTCCGCCTGCTCCAAAAGAACCTCCCGCGTGAACACGTCCTCCTTCTGCAGCAAATTATACACCGCATCATTCACCCGGTCATAATGGCCCTTCGCGTACGGGCAATGCACCGGGTTGCAGTCCATCTCCTCGCACTTGCAGAGCTTCTCCTTCGCCGTAATCTGTATCAGCTTCGCCTGATAGCCCTGTGCGCGCAGAAGCTCGAACGCCTCCCTCGCGACCGTTCCCGTAATCGTCTTTGCCGTCAGGTAAAAAATCTTCTCCCCCAATTCCTCCCCGACGGCTTTTACCGCTGGAAAAACCGTGGAAATCGTCTTGCCGACTCCGGTCGGCGCCTGAATGAACAGAGTCTTCCCTCGCGCGATCGTGCGGTACACGCCTGCCGCCAATTCCTTCTGTCCCCTCCGGTATTCATATGGAAAAGTAAGCCTCTGAATAGACTCCTGCCTTAAATTTCTCCATGCAAACTGAAAATCCGCCCACTTTTTGTACTCACCGACCAACTGCAAAAACCAGACTTCCAATTCCTCATAACGGAACTTCTCCCGAAAACGCTTTAGATTAGAGAGAAAGACCGACTTTGCCATCCCCTCAGTATCGAGATTGCAGTACGTCATCTGCACGGAAATTTCTGCAAGAGAATGTCTGCTGGCATAGATATACGCATAACACATTGCCTGCGCCCGGTGCACGCCGATCGGCGCGTCAAGATGTTCCAGATTCAGATACACGCCCTTGATCTCATCGATCGTCACCTGCGCATGCCCGTCAAGCTCTAAGTGGTTATAATTCTCCGCCTGCGTCAGTTCTCTCCCGTCGTCATAGTCGATCTGAATACCGTCCGCTCTCCCCTCGATGACAAGCGTATATTCCTCCTCCTCAATATCAATGCGAAGCGGAACCTCGGGATGGTAATTCGCACCCATGCTCTTTTGAATCCTTTTGTGAATGCGGCTGCCCTCCCACATTGCCTCCGGGGACGCCGCCCTGCCGTGCCGGTTGTCGATATCGCCCTCGCGCAGAATGAATTCGACCAGATTACGCACAGATATTTTTATAATGCCCTTTTCATTCTTCACGATCCTGCCCATACTGTCTTCTCCGATTTTTCTTTTTTTTATTATAACAGTCTCTCCTCTTTTAGAGAAGAGACCTCATACAAAATCTTACGCCCCAGAACAAAAAAGAATCCGGCAAAGCCGGATTCCTGGTGCCCACAGGCTGCTAACGCTCCCGCGGGTGTCTTTTTTTTACATTCTCTAGCAAACAGCGTATTTCTGGACGGTTTTCTCGAAACCCATATCCTCTCCGCCATATGTCACAGTCAAGTCCTTCTTCAAGCCAAGATACAGCATGCCAAGCAGCGACTTTGCATCAATCACAGCTCTGTTATAACAGACATCGATATCAAAATCACATTTTCCGGCAGCCTTTACAAAATCCTTTACCTCTTCTGTGTCAGACAATCTGATTTTTCTCTCCATCATACAACTCATCCCTTTCTAAAATACAAAGATAAAAAATGTTGTCTTCTCTTTTCTGCGCAATTATTGCATACTTTTTTTCGTCTGTCAAATTTACGTCAACTCCACAAACAGTACATTTCACGGTCAATCTGCCAATACTTGCCAAGATTTTTTGTGATATTTTCCAACCAAAATTACTGTTTTTTCCTTTTTCTGAAAATTGCATAAATATTCTTGTGCATTTTTCATTCATTCTTGCTGCTTTTATTTTCTATTTTGGTGTTTTTTCATAGTATTTACGAGGATTTCATCTCCCTGTCACATTAAAAAAATGTCAATAAAAGGCTCATTTTAGTCTCGTAACCGCCTCAAATTACTTTTCAACGATGCCACTGCCCGGTCGATATCTTCTCTTGTAGTATCACCCGAAAGCGTCATGCGCACCGTGCCCGCCGCATAGTCCGCCGGAACGCCGATTGCATCGATCACATACGAAATGCGGCTTTCTCCGGTATTGCAGGCAGAACCTCCCGATGCACAGATGCCGTCCTCCTCAAGCAGAATCAGAAGCGACGCGCCGTCCACACCCCGAAAACTCATGCTCACATTGCCCGGCAGACGGTTCACTCTGTGTCCGTTTATTCTGACGTCGGGAAGCTCATGCACCGCTTTTTCCATCAGATAATTGCGCAGCATACTCTCCCTGCGCATACGCGCACGCATGTCGGCAAATGCGAGTTCCACGGCTTTTCCCATACCTACAATCCCCGGTACATTCTCCGTTCCCGCACGTTTTCCCTGCTCCTGGCTGCCCCCGTGAATAAATGACGGCATCTTAATGCCGTCTCTGACATAGAGAAATCCAACGCCCTTCGGTCCATGGAATTTGTGCGCGCTCGCACTGAGCAGATCCACCGGATATCTGCGGACGGAAATCGGCACCTGTGCATACGCCTGCACCGCATCCGTATGAAACAAAATCTGCCGCTCTCTCGCAATCCGTCCGATCTGCATGATCGGCTCGATCGTACCGATCTCATTGTTGCCGAACATCACGGAAATAAGCGTTGTCTCGGGACGGATCGCGCAGGCAAGCTCCTCGGGCGAAACGGTTCCGTTCTCATCCACATCCAGATATGTCACCTCATAGCCCAGACGCTCTAAGTACTCGCAGGAATTTAAGACTGCGTGATGCTCGATCCTGCTCGTAATAATATGATTTCCCTTTTCCTTGCACGCTCCCGCAATTCCCTTGATGGCCCAGTTATCCGACTCCGAGCCGCCCGATGTAAAATAGATTTCCGAGGGCTTTGCCTCCAACGATTCCGCAATCCTGCATCTGGCGTGCCAGATCGCCTCTCTCGCCTCCTCCCCATACCCATATGCCGTAGAAGCATTTCCAAATTTTTCCCCGAGATAAGGCTTCATTGCTTCCTCGACTTCTTCCGCCACCCGCGTCGTCGCCGCGTTATCCAGATAAACTACGTCCTCTTTATAGACCTGATTACTCATTTTTCCCTCACACCCCACATATATTAAAAAGATTCGATCCATTGGAGGTTTCCTTGCCAAAATCACAGCATTCCTCTGTCAAAAAAACTCTGATCACCGGTACACTGCTTCTTACCGCCGCCGGCGTCCTCACACGAATCATTGGTTTCTTCTATAGAATATTCCTGTCGCGTCTGATTGGTGCAGAAGGTCTGGGAATTTACCAGCTCGTCTCCCCTGTTACGGCGCTCGGCTTCGCGCTCACGGCCGCAGGCATCCAGACCTCGATTTCGCGCTTTGTCTCGATGGAAGCCGCAAAAAAAAATTCTACCGGAGTCCGCCTTTATGTCACGATCGGACTTATACTCTCCCTGTTCCTTTCCGCCGCCACCGGTTTGTTCATCTGGAAATATGCGGATTTTATTGCCTCGGCATGGCTCGGTGACGCGCGGTGCGCGCCGCTGCTTACCGTACTCTCACTCTCCTTTATCCCAAGCTGTGTTCATGCCTGCATCAACGGCTATTACTACGGCTTAAAAAAGACGGGCGTTCCGGCGCTCACCCAGCTCATCGAACAGATCGCGCGCGTCGGCAGCGTCTATGTGCTCTACCAGATTTACCTGAGCAAAGGGCTGACTGCGCCCCTCTCCATCACGATGTGGGGAATTGTCATCGGAGAAGTTGTAAGCACTTTATTCTCCGTCAGTATCGCAAAGCTTCCCTCCGCTTCGCCCACTCATTCGCTTCCCATCGGCGCGTGCACAAGAAACCTGATTCAGATGGCGACTCCCCTTACGGCAAACCGCATCGTGTTGAATCTTTTCTCGAGCTTTGAAAATATCATGATCCCAAACCGCCTGAAGCTGTTCGGCTACACCAACTCGGAAGCGCTCGGCGTGTACGGCATTCTGACCGGAATGGCAATGTCCATCATCATGTTTCCGTCCGTCATCACCAATTCTGTCTCTGTCCTGCTCCTGCCCGCGATCTCAGAGGCAAAAGCTGACGGAGACGAACGGCTGATACGCCGTGCGATCGCCAAAACAATAAAAACGTGCCTGCTCTGGGGCTTTTTCTGCACGGCAGGATTCCTTGTGACGGGGGATTTTCTCGGAAATATGCTCTTTGGAAACGCACTCGCCGGAACCTTCATTACAACATTGGGCTTTATCTGTCCGTTCCTCTATCTCGGTTCCACTTTGACAAGCATACTGCACGGACTTGGCTACCCCGGCACTACTTTTGTACTCAATCTGATTGCCTGCGGCATCCGTATTCTCTTCGTTCTCTTCGCTATTCCGGTGTACGGAATCCGCAGCTATCTGGTCGGACTTCTGCTCAGTCAGGCAGTACTCGCGCTGCTTGCCATCGTGATCCTATTTTCAAAGACAAACGTGCGCCTTCTGAAAAGATGATTTCATGTACGCAAAAAACCCCGGAAGCATATTACTTCCGGGGGCATCCCTCATACTATATCATGTGCAAAAACAGCACATGATCAACATTCGCCGCTCGTCAATCATGTAAACATGTTGACTCGCTTGCGCTCATTATATCATGTGCAAAAACGCACACCGCCAGGACTTATACTCTGGACAAGTACTCGCCTGTACGCGTATCAATCTTAATCACATCGCCCTGCTCAACAAACAGCGGTACATATACGGTCGCGCCTGTCTCGACAACAGCCGGCTTCGTCGCGCCTGTAGCGGTATCGCCCTTAAAGCCCGGCTCTGTCTCTGTGATCTGGAGTTCAACGAACAGAGGCGGCTCAACTGCGAATACGCTTCCGTTGTGGGAGCACATCTTCACCATCTCGTTCTCTTTTACAAACTTAAGCGCATCGCCGATATCATCCTTGGATAATGCGATCTGCTCATAAGTCTCTGCATCCATGAAATTATATAAATCTCCGTCTGCATAGAGATATGTGTAATCCTTTCTGTCGATACGTGCCTGCGGACATTTCTCTGTCGGACGGAATGTCTTCTCTACGACACCGCCGCTCTTGATATTCTTTAACTTTGTTCTTACAAACGCTGCGCCTTTACCTGGTTTAACGTGCTGGAATTCGATAATCTGATAGATATTACCCTCTAACTCAATGGTAATACCATTTCTGAAATCGCCTGCTGAAATCATGTAAACTTCCTCCTTAAAAATACGCTCGAGTTTTGACTCTCTGATTTCTCTATTTTATAATAAATAGCACTACATTTCAAGCTTTTTTTATTCCTGCCCAAAATCGCAAAAAAAAGCCTGTCCTCAAATACCCTCTACACATTCCGCTTCTCAATTTCATGGAGCATATCGATTCTCATCTGATGCCGCCCCCCTAAGAACCGGGCGTCAAGATAAGCCTTTACGATGTCCTTCGCAAGCTCCGTTCCGACAATTCTTGCACCAAATGCAATAATATTCGCATTGTTGTGCTCCTTCACAAGCCTTGCTGTCGCAGTGTCCGAGCACACCGCCGCGCGCACGCCCGCCACCTTATTCGCCGCAATGGAGATGCCGACGCCCGTTCCGCAGATGAGTACGCCGCAGTCCGCTTCCCCTGCCACAACAGCCCGTCCGACTTTCTCGCCGTACTCCGGGTAATGGCAGCTTTCATTGTCATCTGTTCCGAAATTGACGACCTCGTGTCCAAGCTCCTTCAGATAGTCCATGATAACAAACTTTAACTCCGTTGCCGCATGATCGTTTGCGATTGCTATTTTCATTTTGTTTCTCCTCACCCTTTTGATTTCTTCTGCGCAGGATTCAAACACACCCGCCAGATTACTTACCGCTGCGTCTTTCAAAGCGCTTCCTGCATTTGCGACGATAAAAATAAAGCACGATTTTCTCAAGATACCGTTTTAACACAATCTGTATCTCTTCCTTGGGATGAATCGGCTTCACAAGAATCGTGCGGATGCCCGCGAGATTCGCACCGTAGACGTCCGTAAAAATCTGATCGCCCACGAAGAGCGTATTTTGCCCGTCCGTTCCCATCTGCTGCATGGCGCGTCTGTAGTTCGCAGGCTTCGGCTTCCCTGCCTTGTGAATATAGGAAACCCCGGCGGCATCGGCAAACATCTTAACACGCGGTTCCTTGTTGTTGGAAAGCAGCATGCACTGATACCCCAGCTCCTTTAAATGTGCAAAAAACGCACACGCCCGCTTGTCCGCCGGCGCGCCGTGCGGCACCAGCGTATTGTCAATATCAAAAATAATACCGCGGTATCCCTCCTCATAGAGTCTGTCAAAATCAATCTCATAAGTGGAATCCAGATATTCCCCCGGATAAAATCTCTCTAACATAATCTCCCATTTCTTCCGCGCCAACACATGACGCCGACATTTTGCCATCCTGTTTTATCTCACCACATAGGTTACTACATTTTTTCGGAAATATCTACCCATAACCTGAACAATTTCTTATTATATAAAAATACCCTCCCTACCGGTCTGCCCGATAAAGAGGGTACATATCGCCGTCCGCGCTACGCTCATCTCCATTTACAAATAAAAATTCTCGTTCTCTCTGCCGGAAGAAATCCCGATGTCCTGCTCACCGACAAAAGACTGATACTGCTCTAAGATCTGATCCTTACGCAGATCCGAAAGCGCCAACTCCACGTCCAGTGCAGCAATATTACTGTCCACGCCCTTAATCTCATAAGCCATATCCGGCCGGTAACGCTTTGCATAGTCGACCGCACCCGAATCCGACTTCGTCCTCACTGACGCCGCAGGCGTCTGCTCTTCCTGTTCCTCCATGGGCTGCGCCGCCTGAACCGCCCCTTTCTCTTCTTCTGGCAAAGGCTGCACCGCCTGCTTCGTCTGCCGTTCCTCTATGGAATTGTAATCATAAAACCCTGCACTGATACGAATTCCTGATATATTCATCCAACCACTCCACTGCTGTCCGTATACTTTAGTATCTTCTCGAAATTATTTATCCAGCATCTTCTTAAGCTCGCTCATAAAGGTATTGACATCTTTGAACTCCCGGTACACGGAAGCAAACCTGACATACGCAACCGCTTCCAGATCCTTGAGCTTATCCATGACGATCTCGCCGATCATCGAACTCGGTATCTCCTTCTCCTCACGGTTAAAAATCTCCGTCTCCACCTCATCGACCAACTGGTTGATCTGATTCACGGAAATCGGACGCTTATGGCACGCACGGAGCACGCCGCCCTCAATCTTCGAACGGTCATACTGCTCTCTGGTATTGTCCTTTTTGATTACAATCAGGGGGATCGTCTCCACTTTCTCATATGTGGTAAAGCGCTTTCCGCAATCATCACACAGTCTGCGGCGGCGGATGGAATTATTGTCATCTGCCGGTCTAGAATCAATCACTCTTGTATTCTCACTGCTGCAAAACGGACACTTCATATACTACCTCCATGCGACACTTATACCTATATATTGTAGTATATCTGTCCATATCGTAATTGTCAACAAATTTTATGCTATTATGTCTACTAAAATTTATATAATTTCATGAAATTGTAAAATTTATCTTTTTCTGACATTTTTTGTACGGCACGAGTCGCCATTTGATCTTGCACGACACAAGTCATCTCTTTATCTTGCGCGACGCAAGTTGTCATTTTATCTTGCGTCTGCATTCCTTCTCGTCAATATCGACCAGAACGATATCCGGTCCGATCTTTACGATCTTGCACCACGGAATGAAAAGTTCGAATTCCCGTCCCACACAGCCCATCCATTTCGCAGGCCCCGGCACGATCAAGGTTCTGATGCAGCCGTCGCACTCATCGAATTCCAGATCTCTCACATTTCCCAGACATTTACAGTCGTTCACATTGATAACTTCCTTTTGCTGCAATTCACAAAAACGCATATATTTTCCCAGAAATTCCTTGGAAAAATATATGCGTCCCGTCCTTTCCTTATGCCGGAATCTTATACATTAAACCGGAACAGAATCACATCTCCGTCCTTTACGACATACTCCTTACCCTCAAGTCCTACGATGCCCTTCTCCTTCGCCGCCGATAAGCTTCCGCAGTCCAGAAGATTCTGATAATTTACCACCTCCGCCCGGATAAAGCCGCGCTCAAAATCGGAGTGGATCTTTCCTGCTGCCTGCGGCGCTTTCGTTCCCTTCTTAATCGTCCATGCTCTCGTCTCATCCTCGCCGGCTGTCAGATAACTGATCAGACCAAGCAGGCTGTAGCTTGCCGCAATCAGCTTCTCAAGACCCGATTCCTTTAAGCCGAGATCCTCCAAAAACATCTGCTTCTCATCATCGTCAAGCTCTGCAATCTCCTGCTCGATCTGTGCACAGATGACGAATACCTCACTGTTCTCTTCCGCTGCCTTCTCCCGCACCGACGCCACATGCGGATTGTTCGCTCCGTCATCCGCAAGATCGTCCTCACAGACATTTGCCGCGTAAATGACCGGCTTTGCTGTCAGAAGATTATAGGAATCAAACCAGCCCTGTGCATCCTCATCCTCCGGCACCGAAAATGTCTTCGCAAGATTGCCCGCCTCAAGATGCGCCTTCACCGCCTCAAGAAGCTCTAACTCCTTCGCGAGCGTCTTGTCCATACGCGCCTGCTTTGCGACCTTTGCAATTCTTCGCTCTAAGATTTCAATATCGGAAAAAATGAGTTCCAGATTGATCGTCTCTATATCCCTTGCCGGGTCGACGCTTCCGTCCACATGTACGACATTTGTATCTTCAAAGCAGCGCACGACATGAACGATCGCATCCACCTCACGGATATTTGCAAGAAACTGATTGCCAAGCCCCTCGCCCTTGCTCGCACCCTTCACAAGCCCCGCAATATCCACGAACTCGATAACAGCAGGCGTCACCTTCTTCGAATGATACATATCTCCAAGCTGCTTTAAGCGCGCATCCGGCACTGCAACAATTCCCACATTCGGGTCAATCGTGCAGAACGGATAGTTCGCCGACTCCGCCCCTGCCTTTGTCAATGAATTAAACAGCGTACTCTTTCCAACGTTCGGTAAGCCAACGATTCCTAATTTCATATATGTTCACACCTGTTCAGAAATCCTTTATTTTTAAGGGTTTCTGCCTTTCTCTGTATTCCAATAAAATGAGTTTGATACAAGCTAATATTATAGCATATTACTTGACATTTTGGAATAATCAAAATAATTTTTCTAAATATATGTAATCGTTTACATTCTTGACTTGCATACCGTTTATTCTTATAATTACACCACTTTACAACTTTTTGGTTAAGCCATTTTTCCCAAACATAGATATTCCAAGACTTTAATAACAAGCTTGGATTTTATGTGGGTTTCGATGTTTTGCGCCAAGTTTACATAAAATATT